>NZ_JAHUTT010000070.1 GCF_019209865.1 Shewanella sp. NIFS-20-20
TGAAATGCTCTTTGATGGTATCTATATTCATGGCAACTCCTCAAAAGAGGAGCATAAGATCACAGCTAGCTCATTAGGTCAATTTTGATTTGCCATTGGGCAAAAAACGTTCATGATCTGCCCCTGGGATGTTCTTGCAGTATGGTATTGAAGATAACTCATTAGCGGGCAGCCCTGATGATGTTGAGTCTGTAAACTTTTGTATTGCTTGCGGCTCACATCAACTAACTAGGAAAGACACAAATACAGGAAATCAAAGGTCTGCTTGGTATGAATGTGATGAGTGCAAACACTTTACAGTGTATAACCATTGCTACAGTTGTAATACGCGACTTATCAAAAATGGTGACTATTGGTCATATCACTCGCAAATGCCTATGGAGCCATTAAACATCAAGTGTCCAGCATGTGAGAGCTTGTTGTAATCCATATAAATAATTGTCCAGACGAGCAGCTATAAAGTTGCTCGTCAACTAAGACAAACTACAAAGCCTTCTCCCCCTCCACAACACCCTCTCCCTGTATCTCATCGAGCCACTTATCAAGCGCTATTATCTTCTCATTTATATACCGACTCAGGGCTCTTTAACTGCCCCAAGCAGATAGCCTGACTTCTGATTTTTAGCCTTAAGCTGCTTTAACCACGGATGAATCCACGACCTGTCTTTCTAAACATATCACTCAAAATCCTTCAATCGCTGCGACCGATCCTTTAAGCCATCAAGAATCGACTCCCTAATATGTGATGGAAAGTCTTCTGGTAGCTGAGCTTTAACCTTGTCAATGACCTCATCGACTCTAGCTTCTATTTCTATCAAGATGGCAGCCATGACATCAGTATCAAAACCAACAGCCTTTGCCGTTTGAATAAAATGCCTCGGAAAAATCTGTGCTATCGAATACTTCTTACCTTTACTGGCCTTAAGCCCCATAGCAAGCTTAGCATCTCGAATATTGAGCCCCTTACCACCTATCACTGGGTACATGGATATGATGTCGTAAAAGGGCGTTAACCGATAACCACCACCAGCATCAATAAATAACGAAAAGTTTTTAGCGTGACCATCTGTCGCGGCTAGCAACCAAAATAAGACCTGAGACTTCATAAAATCAAGCCTATCCTGATCTGCATTGGTAGAGCCCACTAGATAAGGCATGATCTGTTCAATACCGGGACCACCATGGCTTTCATATTTTTTAGCGGGCGGGACATTTAATGTCTGGCAAAAATCCTCTTGCGGTAAGCGCATAATCCATTGGCCATCACTTGATAACTTACGGTCAAACCTGTCTACTGCAAGTGCCTTTATATCGCCCACTTTGATTATTGAGCAATGTGGTACTGCTAAGCCAAACTCCCTGACTATCATCATGCAAAGGTATTCGTTTTCAACGCTATCAGACATATCAATCCGATATGAATGGCTCTGTATATCACCAATAGGCAATTTAATAATATGCGTTGTGGGTGTTGCTTTTATAGGGAGTTTCCACTGGCCATCCAGATTAAGTAAGGCTGTCTTTTCCTGCGCGCCCGCAATGGAGATCCGAAAATCATCTTCATCATTTAACATGCCCAATGGAATGTCTGACTGGTAACCTTTTAGTACCTTTTCCAATGCCTCATCAGATAAAGGTTTGGCTTCAATCTTTTTAACTTCAAAAGGCGCTTGCCCATGCGGTACTAGCTGCAATGCACCAACACTGTCTTGTCCAACTTTACTCAGTAGATCGAATGCTTGTGTCGATTGAGCATTGTGACGAGCAACAATCCGGTTTCTCACTTCAATATTGTCAGGTAATAGGTTATCAAAGAAGTTATACACTTCATCGCCTTTGTACACTTGCTTTCGAAGTGGCATAGATAAGGAGATTGGACGACTACCTTGTATCTCTAACCACTGCGGTGCGTACTCAAACAAGTGGGAACCTGTTGTCGACTTGGTGAACTCCCCCACCAGATAGCCATTCATATAAATATCGAGTACAGCCATTACCACTCCTCCTTCCACTCTTGGTTTTGAGCAGTGGCTTGGGCTTGATCATCAAGAGGCTTATCTTTCACATTAGAATGGGCCAGCTCGGGATTTCTAACCTTGATATCTAACTCAAGATTAAGTGCAGATAAGATCTTAAACAGCGTTTCTAATTTCGTAGAGTCAGGGTTTTGCTCAAAGCTTGAGACTGTATCCTGACGAATACCAACCTTATTGCCCACTTTGCTTTGCGACAGCTTCATGTTCAATCGCGCATCTTTTAAATACGCACTAAGCTGTTTTGAGTTTGTCACCTTCATGATTGGCCCACCTATGCACTCGATCCCTCCCTAACTTTACACGCCATAACAGGTAAATCAAGCTTTACACGCTAAAACAGGTAAAACCAACTTTACCTGCTAGAGCCGTTAAAACTAATTTACGCGCTACAGCAGATAAAAACAAAAAAGTGACAAGACAAATTACAAAGCCTTCTCACTCTCCACAACAGCCTCACCCTGTATCTCATCGAGCCACTTATCAAGCGCTATCTTCTTCTCATTGATATAGTGACTACGGTTGTAGATCCCTGCCACACCCGAGACTGAGTGGCCTAATAGGTGCTCTACAACATGAGGTGGAATGCCTAAGTCGTTAAGCCGAGTCGCAAGGGTTCGCCTTAAATCATGCAAGGTCCACTTCTTCTCATGCTTTAGCTTTTCCCAGATTTTTCCACCGTAAACGCTAACCGACTCAGGGCTTTTTAACTGTCCAAGCAGATAGCCTGACTTCTGATTTTTAGCCTTAAGCTGCTTTAACCACGAGTACAATCTCGGCGGTATTGGCCGGATAATTAGCTCATCGGTTTTGCTGTTAGCTTTAGGGACTGTCCACAAGCCTTTATCAAAGTCCCATTCATCCCAAGAAGACAAACGCACCTCTTGTGTACGCGCACCAAAGATAATCAACAGCCAAATAAGGTTGTTATAATACTCTTGATGCTCACCGGCTTTGACTTGATTGATCACATCTTGTAGTTCAGCTTCTGTAAGCACCCTATCGCGCTTTTTCTGCTTACTACCAACATCAGTGATAGTTAAGTCATCAATCACATAGCTGGAGGCATATTCCCGCTTACGGCAAAACAGCAGCGCTTGCTTCGCCCCTTGTAAGACTTGCCCTGCTGCAACAGGTGCCGCCCTTTGCTCATTAGGTATGCCTTTTCTAATTCGGTCGAAACAGGCTAGCCACTGAGGCTTAGTCGTTTTATCTAACGGGTACTTACCTATGTACGGGTACAAATGCCGTGCAAATTGCGCCCTATGCTTAGCAACATTTTTACGGTTATCGGTGGCATATTCCACCAGCCAATATTCAAGCGCCTCTTTAACTGTCACAGCTTCTTTGCGAACAACTTTAGCCAGCGCTAACTCGACACTTGGGTCTTTGTCATTATCCAGCCATTCGCGGCACTGATCGCGCTTATCTCTTGCTTGTTTGATTGAGGTTTCTGGGTACTTACCCAAGCTTGCCCACTTAGGGTTGGTTTCGCGGCCACCCAATCTGTAACGAAACACTCAACCAATAACACCCGTTTTCGAAATACGTACAGCTAAGCCATCGCCATCAGAAATAACTGATTTTCCGGTGTAAGGCTTACCGGAAACTTTACGTAAGAATGTGTCTGATAGTTTATTAATAACGCCCATATGAACCCTTGCCCTGCCACGTTCCGCGCTACACACCGTGCTACACACCGTGCTACACACGGATTGGTTAACGAAGAAAAACCAGCTTAAACAAACACGAACAAGAGTCTCGCTAAGATACTAAAAAATAGCAAGTTTTAAATAGGAGGCAGAATAAGCCCGAACAAGAAAAAACACAGATTAGAAAATACGGCATGAACTAAGACTTAATGTCTAAGTGATTGTAACAAAACGGGCTTATCCGCAATGATAAGCCCGTTTTGTTTTAATGAACCCACATTTAAACCCATACACAGCAAGCTACTCGCATTAGAATTTATCTTGATTGCCTCTCCCACTATTCCTCTTACAGTACATACCAAGAATTGCTATTTATTAGCTAGTGACCTGGTCAATGTAAAGCAGGCTCGTGCTAACTCCAAGAGACTTTGCCGCATCGGCAACGCTATAACCTTGCTCTAGCACCATCAAGACGGCTTCATCTTTAAATGCCTTCGGATAACTCTAATGTGATTTTTTTAAACTCATATAGACCTCTTAATTTATTGACCATACTGTCTCAAAATTAAGTGTCCGATGGGATTTGACCAGAACAATTCAGCGGTATGTGTTTTGCGGACTTTCTTTGTTGACATTATTCACTTAGTTAAGCGATTGTACTCACTTAGCAAGGTGTCCCAAAGTGCTGGTACGGATCAGAAACCTTCACTGGTCAGCCAGCGGCAAAGACGCTATGTTAGGCTTACTCAGACTGGAGTCTTGTCATGCCCTTTCATACCTATGCGTTAGATAATATCGACGAGCTAGCCGAATCAGTTCAAGTGGAGTTTAAGCTAGCCAGAGGCCGTGATGGTCAAGGCAAGGTGCCCGAAGATATGTGGGAGACCTATAGCGCATTTGCCAATACCATTGGCGGTGAGATTATCTTGGGGGTGCGAGAGCTCAATGGCCAATTTACTCTCGAAGGGATCCCCAAACCCGATCCCATGCTCGAACACTTGTGGCAACGTTTTAATGATAAGCGCTACATCAGCCACAACCTTTTATCACCTAACGATATTCAATTAATTAGCATTCAAGGCAAAAGCCTTATTCGTATTCGAGTCCCACAAGCCCCCTTGCAATATCGGCCAATTTACATTGGCGAAGACGCCTACTCGGGCAGCTATTTTCGCATCAATGATGCCGATATGCGTGCTAGCCATGAGCAAGTTGCTCGGATGCTACTTCAGGCGAAAACCGCTCAATCTTCTGACGATAACTCACTTTAAGCTGACACCTACAGGTGGAAAACTGCACCGTGCTTGCTCAAGTTCTCTCGCACAATGCTTAAGCTGCAGTGAGTTAAGGCAGTAATTGCGCTAAATCCATGAGATCAGCTATTTGCAGTTGAGGCAGTAAACTTGGGGCTGCGCGCTGTTTACCGCCAAACGCTGGGCTTAACCACACGCTTTGGCACTGAGCCAAACGAGCCCCCTCGACGTCTGATTGGGGATGATCTCCCACATGCAGCAACTGTGAACGGTGGATATTGAGGCGCCGACAAGCTTCATTGAACATGTCGGCGGCGGGCTTTTTGGCGAGAGTGTGTGAGGGATGCAAGACAAAACTCAATACTGGCTCTAAACCGATAGCACGATAATCCACATTGCCATTGGTGATCCCCACCAAGGGGTAATGTTGACTGAGTTGCTGCAGCAGTTCGATCACTGCCGTTGAGACGCGAAAGTCACTGCGATGATGCATAAATACCGCCATGGCACTGGCAACTTCGGCGGCAACATTCGCAACTCCCCATTGAGTCAATGCCATGGTTAAAGTGGCTGCTCGCGCCGCAGTGACATCGTGCTCTAAGCTAGGGTTGGCTGAAATAACCGTGGCTTTGAGTCGTAACCAATCACCGTAAGTCCAATGATTGGCGGCCGAAAATCGCGCCGAGAGGTAGTCATCGAGTGCCCCTTGGGCGCGACGAATGATCGGGCGGTTATCGTACAAGGTATCGTCTAAATCAAAGCTTATCGCAGCGATAGGCGCCGGCCGCAGATAGATCTTCATTGGTTATTGCCGTTTTTTTTCGCCCGAGGATGAGCGCTATCATACACTTGGGCCAAGTGCTGAAAATCCACATGAGTGTAGATCTGAGTCGTGGCCAAATCACTGTGACCTAAGAGCTCTTGCACAGCGCGCAGATCACCACTGGATTCCAGCATATGAGTCGCAAATGAATGCCTCAGCTTATGCGGGTGCAACGGGGTATCGAGCGCATGCTGGCCTCGCAGTTTCAGTCGAGCTTGAATACTGCGGCGGGATAAACGCTGACCTTTCATGCTGGTAAACAAGGCGCTGCCCTCATTGTCACTCATCCTGACCGTCAGCCAAGCGGCAATGGCGGCTAACGCCATTTTACCCACGGGCACTATCCGCATCTTATCGCCTTTGCCCACGACCCTGACATTGGCCGCTTCGACATGAATGTCTTCGATATTCAGTGCGGCTAACTCCGCAAGACGTAAGCCACTGGAGTAAAATAATTCCATGATGGCCGTGTCTCGCAGACTTAAGGGATCGTCACCCGTACCACTGAGTAAGTGCGATACCGCATCGGCATCTAAATTCTTAGGTAAGCTTTTAGCTTGCTTGGGGGCGCTCAGTGCGGTGGCGGGTGATAAGGTGATGTGGCCACGTTTTAATAAAAAGCCATAAAAGCCTTTGAGGGCACTCACGGTTAACGCCAACGAGCGCGCGTTGAGCCCTTGACGGTGAAGCTTGGCCAGCAATGATTGCAGTTGCTTGCTGCTTGCCTGCCACAGCGGAGTATCGCCTAAGTCTTGCTGGCAACGCTTCAGTTCGAACTGGTAATTACGCAGGGTATAGTCAGACAAACGCCGCTCGCTCGCGAGGTACCGGCTGAACTCATCGAAGTAAGCAATGCTCGTCATGCTAGAGTCTCGGCAATAAATGGTCGAGCAGACGCACTAATTGATCCAATAGCAAATGATCCATATCGGGATGAAAATGCATGGCATCGGGGCTGGCCACCGCAAAGATGGTGCGACCTGACTCGGCCGATAATAGGCTCAAAGACACCGAACCGACTTCGCTGCCAAACAAACGCTTGGACTCACTTTGCGTCAGTCGCCCAAAATAATGACCATGGACCAAGCGAGTACGCAATATCCTTGCTAATTCTCCTTCATCATCTTGCACGCTGATTAAGCGAACATGGCTAAACCCAAATTGCTGACGCAAATGGCTGGCCAGTAGTTGGCGCACTTCGCCGATATCTTGGCAGCTAAGCAGCCCAAAACAGAGCTCGTTCAAGCGATGATAAATGCGTTCATTGCGACTAGCGATACTCATTAAGCGAGTAATTTCTTCTTCGAGCTGGTTCACCTTGGTGCGTAATAGTTGCTGGCGACGTTCGACCAACGACACCGTCCCTTGCTCACCGTGGGCGATCCGCAAGGTCGTTAACAGCTCAGGATGACGCTCAAAAAAATCAGGATTATCGTGTAAATATTCCTTGATGAGCGCGTCATCAAATAATGCATCAGGGGGCAGAGTCAACTCTTTCATAACTGAATTTGTCCGTCATAAACTGTGACGGCAGGTCCAGTCATCCACAAGGGTTTACCGTCTCCATCCCATTGGATCATTAAGCTCCCCCCAGGTAAATCGACTTTGACTTTGCTGGCAAGTTTGCCCTGAAATTGACCCACAACCACCGCCGCACAAGCACCGCTTCCGCAGGCCATGGTTTCGGCGGCGCCGCGTTCATATACCCGTAATTTAATATGTTCAGTATTCACGATTTGCATAAAGCCGACATTGACTCCCTTGGGAAAACGCTCGTGTTTAGTGAGCGAAGCACCGATGCGGTCTACATCCACATGCGCCAAATCGTTAACATCAAGATCGTCAATATCCAATACGCAATGAGGATTGCCTAATGACGCGGCGCCACATAAAAAGGTTTGGGCCTCGGTCATGAGTAAATAGGTTTTTTCTGCGCGCTTGGCTTTAAAAGGGATATGCGCCGGCTCTAGATTAGGCACACCCATATTAACGGTGACATTGCCATCACGCTCCAGTCGTAAGGTCATTTTGCCGGCGGTGGTACTCACACGAATTTTGTTTTTATGGGTCAAGCCCTTGTTACGCACAAACCGAGCAAAACAACGGGCACCATTGCCGCACTGCTCCACTTCGCTGCCATCGGCATTGAAAATGCGGTAATGGAAGTCCAAATCAGGATCATAGGGCGGCTCCACCAACAACATTTGATCAAAGCCTATCCCTTGGTGGCGATCCGCTAAACGACGAATTTGATCGGGTGAGAAAAAAACATTTTGGGTGACGGCATCTACCACCATAAAGTCATTGCCCAATCCGTGCATCTTGGTGAAATGGATCAAAAGTTTTGTCCTTAATTAGCTAGGTGCCTCAGCACCGACTAAATGTCGCTGAATATCGCTAGTTTACGGCAGGATCTGCTCGCCTTGCCACAGTTGCTCACGCTTTTCTCGTTGTCGAACAAGGTGCACTTGCTGACCATCCACCATAATCTCGGCGACCCGAGGCCGGGAATTATAGTTTGAAGACATACTAAAACCGTAGGCGCCGGCACTGCGAACCGCCAACAAATCACCGGGATTAATGGATAATGGCCTTGATTTACCGAGAAAATCCCCTGTTTCACACACGGGACCAACCACATCGTAGTCGTGGCTTGGCACGTCATGATTGGGGCTAACCTCAATGATTTTCTGCCATGCGCTATACAAGGACGGTCTTATCAAGTCATTCATGGCACCATCGACGATAGCAAAGCGCTTATCGGCATTTTGCTTGAGATATAAAACCTCAGTCACGAATATGCCAGCATTCGCCGCAATGGCTCGTCCAGGCTCTAGGATAAGGGTCAAGGGTCGACCTTGTACCTTAGCCAATAAGGCTTTGGCATAATCATTTGGGTGAGGTGGGGTTTCATTATCATAAGTGACACCTAATCCACCACCGATATCCAAATGCTGGATAACGATGCCCTTGTCAGCAAGGCGATCGATTAATGCCAACATCTTATCGATGGCATCCAGAAACGGCTGTAATTCGGTTAACTGCGAGCCAATGTGGCAATCAACGCCTTTGATCTGAAGATGGCTTAATTGGCTCGCGCGCTCGAAAATAGCCTCGGCCTGCTCCATGGCGATGCCAAATTTATTTTCTTTAAGCCCGGTAGAAATATAAGGGTGAGTTCCAGCGTCGACATCGGGGTTGACTCGCAGTGATATTGGCGCCTTTAGTCCCAGTTCAGCCGCGACGGCATTGAGCACCTCAAGCTCGGCGGCTGATTCAACATTAAAGCAATGAATGCCTAAATTTAAGGCTTGGCGCATTTCAGCGACGGTTTTACCCACCCCAGAAAATACCACCTTATCGGGGCGACCGCCGGCTTCGATAACCCGCGCCAGTTCACCACCAGAGACGATATCAAAGCCACTGCCTAATCGTGCCAGCACGTTAAGTACCGCGATATTGGCATTGGCTTTGACCGCATAACAGATGAGATGCGGATGACTTGCAACCGCGGTATCAAACGCATGCCAATGACGCTCTAATGTTGCCCGGGAGTACAAATACAAGGGCGTGCCAAACTCGGCGGCAATATCCTTGACCGCGACGTCTTCGGCAAATAGGGTGCCGTCCCGATATCCAAAGTGATCCAACGTCAACTTCCTTAATGTCTATTGCTGTGGAGAAACGTGCTCTTGTTGTCGATTGTCATCAGGAGCAGGAGTTTTATACAGCGGGCCTTTTTGGCCACAGCCTGAGATGAATAGGCTAGCAAGCAATGCAATTAAAAACAGTCTCATTTTTCTCAACTTCTGTGCAGCGTCCATGAATGCGCTTATAATCGCATTCATCAGCAAGAATGCAAAGGACAGATAATCATGACGATGACAGACACAGAGTTTCACCGTTTAGCTGACGAAATGTTTCAACAAATTGAAAATGCCATAGAAAACGCCATTGATAATGACGATGCCGATGTCGATATCGATGCCAGCGGCGGCGTACTGCAGCTAGAGTTTGAAGATGGCTCGAAAATTGTCATTAATAAACAAGAGCCATTACATCAGATTTGGGTCGCAACCCGTTTTGGTGGCCACCATTTTGAATATCGCGACGGCCAATGGTTAGATAACCGCAGTGATTCTGGCGAATTTATGCCCTTTATTCAAAAGTCTATCGCTCGCCAAAGCAATATCCACCTGAGCTTTTAAGCCCGCGTGCACACTTAACGGCGATTAAAATTCGCCGTTAAGTTCATCATTGGAAAAACCGAAAGGCATGACCTCTAATTCCTCCGCCCCCTGCACCAAGGTATAAAATTGCGGCATATTAAAGCCTAATTCAGCCATGGCTTGATCATCAAAAATAGATTTAGCACTGATATGACGCACTAAGGTAACCATGTTTAATCGGGTTTCCACATAATGACTTAATTCATTTTGGTCGTTTAATATAAACACGTCGATACCTTGACGGCTATCGCGCAAAAAATACTGTACTACCCCAAAACTGGCGATTTCTCTAGCCGCAATTGGTAAGCCTGATAATGGCTGCTCGCCGAGATCCGGTCGTGGAATTTCCTGCAACTGCGGCTTGAGGTAATCCTGTGATGATTCAGCATCGGACGCGAGATGGTAATGCATCCCATCACTACCAAATACCATTCGATAATGGCATTCCCCTAAATGCAGCGATTGCACTAAATAAGTGGATTGTTGATGATGGCTCAGTCGAGCCGTTTGTTGCAGCAAACAATTGACCGCCAAACTCAATTGATTTTTTAAACGCTGACTGTGGCATAAAACAGCTAAATTGACTCGTTCAGGTGAACGCCGCAATCCATGACTCACTTTATGCAGCGCTTCCAATATGGCGCTATTGCCAGAATATCGAACACAGTGGCATTCGCCCCAACTATTGACGCTAAACACATCGACACTGGCCAGCATATTTTGCTTTACACGCCCCAAAGAGAACACGTTGGACTGGGTGTAATCCACCATCATCTCTTGGCCTTGCCATCGCGCTGTGGGGTCATCTTCCATATTGAGAATGAAGATAAGCTGCCTGAAATACCAGGGCTTAGATAAATCGCGGCCCGAAATGCGCCGCGGTCCTGTATCAATGGTCTGTACCAAGGTGCGGCATATGCTGGCGTAGTCGATTAACACGCTGGGATCTGAGCGATGGGCTTGACGAACCCATTGGGTACGTTGATCTGCCACGCCATTGAGACAAGCCCAGCTAATTAATGCCGTTTTTGTGTCGGCACGAAACACCACTTGGGCATCATCGCCCTCTCCTCGCCACAATTGATATTTGCCAGGGTCGCCAACAATGGTCAAACGCGGCTCCCAAATTGACTGACTCCACAACATATTGAGCTTAACAATTTGATGTTTAGATTCAGTAAAATAGGTCGAGAGCTTACGCGATAACATATTGAGCTCACTAAAGCGTAAACGTTCGTTCAATTGTTGGCGCGAGGCAAACTGCAATAACACCTGATAGCATTCCAACATCACTTCATTGAGTTGCTGATTAAACCATTGCAGCTGCACACTATCCCATTGATGACAGTTATCCAGTAACACAATTAAGTCTCGATCCCAGCCCCAAGCCTCGACCAGCGTCTGCATTTTATGAAAACGCCAATCATTGCCATTGCTGGTATTGCTGAGAGTTACCCCGCACTTTAAATAGAAACAACGGCGCACAATTTCGAGGCGCCTTAGGTCTTGTCGCTTGAGTAAATATGTTTCAATACATTGATATAACAATAAATAAGGGTCAGTTGCAGATGAAAAATCCCCTTGCAGCAGGCCTTGCCACACCTGTTCGCTAATCAGCGAAGTGTGAGGGAATTCACTGGCATAGGCTTCAAGCAACATGACTTTTAGTAGTGACTTATGGGGCTTAACCAAGCCTTTATAGAGCTGCCATAAGCTGGCGCCAAAATACTCACTGGCGGGCAATTGATAGACATCGCCAAGGTACAAGACACTCGGGTCGTGCCGCGCTTGCGGCCACCATGCAACCGGCCGCCCCGCGAGATGAATATGATTGCGATAAAACTCTTCCAGCAATAACCAATGTTGCACATTACCACTGTGTTCTTTGGCTAATAATTGACGCTGACCACGCCCCTTTAAAATAAACTGATTCGCATGAACAATGTAACAATTCACATCTAACTGAAAGCCTTCATACCACTGGCAAATAGTGTGGGCTTTCGCCATTAACGACTGAGTTTGGGTGTCGGTAAATTCCTGATCGATGACCAGCCAAATATCGAGATCGCTCTGGTTATTTTGGCCAAAGGTCGCGGTGCTACCCATAGCGTAAATGCCCGCAATCGCGGGTAAGGTTTTGGACTCAAAACTAGCCATTGACAGATCGAGCAGTTTGGCAAAACTGTCTTCAATCTCGCCCCCTTGATACGCCTCAACCCCATGAGGCGTCAATGAACCATTAAAGCCCGGCAATTGCGGATGGTGATAATGAAATAACCAAGGAATAAGGTGCAGCAATTGACGTTGCAGCGGTGTCATCAGCGCTTTAGCTCTGGCTAAACGCACTCGATTTAAACGCCCACTCAACTGAATTTTATGCTTGAGGTCGATGGAATCAACTAACTCATTTGTCTGCAATCAATAATCCCTATGATAGAACCTCTACATTTCTGGCCAGTATTTTAACAAGATTAATGCGCTGGATGAAATATTTGTGACCCAAGTCACCATGAATCGGTCATTCAGGCTTTATCGACTTCAAAGAATTCGGTTGCAGCTCCTGACACCACCCCAGCCACGATGGTAGCATTAGCCTAAATTAATTGTCCTGATGGAATAGAAAGCATGTCACAACAACTCATCCGTATTGCTACCCGTAAAAGCCCTTTGGCTATGTGGCAGGCAGAATTTGTCAAAGCTGAATTAGAGCGCATTCACCCAGGCCTTCACGTTGAGCTATTACCCATGAGTACCAAGGGTGACATCATTCTGGACACCCCATTAGCTAAGGTGGGTGGCAAAGGTTTGTTTGTTAAAGAGCTCGAAGTCGCCATGCTAGAAAATCAGGCCGATATTGCCGTGCACTCAATGAAAGATGTGCCAGTCGAATTTCCTGAAGGCTTAGGTTTAGAAGTCATTTGCGAACGCGAAGATCCACGTGATGCGTTTGTTTCTAACCGCTACGCAACGATTGATGACCTGCCTCAAGGTGCCATCGTTGGTACCTCAAGCTTACGTCGTCAGTGCCAATTACGCGCTCGCCGCCCTGACTTAGTGATCAAAGATCTGCGAGGTAACGTTGGCACCCGTTTAGGCAAGCTCGATAATGGCGAATATGATGCCATCATCCTCGCGGCGGCAGGGCTTATCCGCCTTAAATTAGAACAACGTATCGCGAGCTTTATTAGCACCGAAGAATCATTGCCAGCCAACGGTCAGGGCGCCGTTGGCATCGAATGTCGCACTGATGACGAGCGAGTTAAAGCTTTACTGGCACCGCTGGAGCACTCAGAAACTCGCTATCGCGTGCTGGCTGAACGTGCGATGAACACTCGCCTAGAAGGTGGCTGCCAAGTACCTATCGGCGCCTTCGCGGTAATTGATGGCAACAGCATGCATTTACGCGGTTTAGTCGGTAGCCCAGATGGCAGCCAAATTATCACTGCCGAACTGACAGGCCAAAAGCAAGATGCGGTGCAGATGGGAATCGATCTGGCCAATGAACTGCTAGAAAAAGGCGCCAAAACCATTTTAGATGCGGTTTACGCCCAAGCCTAATGAAAGTGCTATTGACGCGGCCTCTTGGCCGCAATCAAGCCATGGCAGAAGTGCTGACATCGATGGGGATTGAGCATCAAGTCACCCCATTGCTTGCGGTTGCCCCAACGCCAGTGGAACAACACTTACTGACTCCCGAGCAAGTGCTAACGGCTGAGGTCATCATTTTTGTCAGCACCAATGCGGTCATCTATGGTCAGCAGGCGCTAGGCCAGCCTTGGCCCAGTGATAAGCAATATTTTGCCGTCGGTAATGCAACTTGGCAGGCCCTAACCGCTGCCGGTATCACTGGGCTGCAAGCACCTGATGATTGCCAAGAAACGGAAGGATTACTGGCACTGCCTGAATTACAGCAAGTGGCTGGCAAGCAAATTGTTATCGTTAGAGGTAATGGTGGCCGAGAAGACCTAGGCATCATACTAAAGCAACGGGGTGCTCAGGTTAATTTTTGGCAAGTCTATCAACGTATATGCCCCGCCATCGACGGCACAGCGACAGCCATAGCATGGAAAAAGTTTGGAATAGATACCATAGTTATCACCAGCGGCGCAGTACTTGATAACCTTATCACCTTGGTGCCAAAAGATTTATTTCCTTGGCTACAAGCTTGTCATATCATAGTGCCCAGTAATCGAGTCAAGAGCCAGGCTATCGCCAAAGGCATGTTAAGGGTCACCAACGCCGGTGGGGCGCATAGCCAAGCCATGCTGGCAGCCCTGTAAACATCCCCTTGATGCCTGAGGATCGTTCAATCTACGCATCAAGGATTGTTTTCATGGAAAAATCACCGGTTGAGACCAAACCGAAACATGTTGAGCCCGCAAGCAGTCACGAGGCGAACGCTCGTCAAACCGTCGAGACAGTGACTCATGAAGACAGCAGTACGCCTGCTGACGCTCCAACAATGGCCTCTCAGCCGACCCCTCGCCATTCTGGCACCAATAAATTAGTATGGTTTTGCCTGCTACTGCTATTACTGATTAGCCTTGCCGCGATGGGCGTCTCTTGGTGGTTATATCAACAACTGTCATTGCAACGCGCCGCATTAACCTCGCAACTGGATCAAAATCAACAGCAACTCCAGCAACAATTAACTCAGCCAAGCGCTGCCATTGTTCAGCTTCAGCAACAACTCAAAGCAACCAAGCACTCGGCTGAACAAATGGCCCAACTGCAAGATGCTCAACAGCGGCTATCACAAAAAGTCTCGGCGTTATCTCAGCGCAATCCTAACCACTGGATGGCTTCAGAAGCACAATATTTAGCGGGTCTGGCGGGGCGCAAATTATTGCTAGAAGGCGACCCTGCGACTGCGGAACAACTGCTCATCGCCGCCGATGAGCGCATTGCGGCCATGAATGATCCCGCCTTAATTCCCTTACGTAAGGCCTTGGCAAAAGACATCGCTACCATGAAGGCCATGCAACCTGTCGATATCACCGGGACTGCCTTCACTTTAGGTCAAGTGATTGAATCATTAGATTCATTGCCGTTGAACCGAGCAAAAATGCAAGCCTCTGCCTCTGAAACCGATAATGAACTCAGTGAATCATTAACTGATTGGCGCAGTAATTTAGCCAAAACTTGGCACGCGATAACCCAAGACTTTGTGACTATCAGCCACAGAAATACTGATATCACCCCCCTGTTATCCCCGGATCAGCGCTGGTACTTAACCGAGAATATTCGCACCAAGCTATTGCAAGCTCAGCTGGCTCTCTATCGCAATGACCAACTCAATTATCGTCAGTCATTACAGATGGCGATCTTATGGATCAAACAATATTACGACCTCAATTCAGCCTCAGTGACAAAAACACTGACGACCTTAGAAACACTGGAAAAACTGCAGCTAACCCCTTTGCATCTCGACAAGCTTGAATCGACCTTGCCGCTGAAGCAACTGATCAACTATGGATCGCTACCTATAGCAGCCGAGGACATCCAATGATTAGATCTCTTGTTTATCTAGTTATTATTCTTATCGGCTTAAGCCTTAGCCCGTATATTTTAGGTAACACTGGCTATGTCTACGTTGCGTTTGGGGATTGGCAATTAGAAACCAGTCTGATCTTTGCTATTGCAGCCATTGTGGTGTTTGTCGCGGCCTTACAACTGCTCGAATGGTTTGTCATCGGTATATTAAGCATGATTTTTCGCAGCCGCTATTTACCCAATCGTTGGCGTCAACAAGCCGCTAAGAAACACACCCATATTGCGGCATTAGCCTTGGCAGAAGAAGACTGGGCAAAAGCAGAAAAATTAATGGTGAAAGGCGCAATGGCAGGTGAATGGCCAGCCGTGAATTATTTTGCAGCAGCGCGCGCGGCGCAAAAGCAAGCGCACTATCAGGCCCGAGATAACTACCTGCTAAAAGCCAGCGAATTCTCCGAAGCTAAGCTCGGGGCCAGCATTAGCCAAATTCGTTACTGGTTGCAACAAGGTAAAATAGCACAAGCTAAGCAGCAACTCGATTCACTATCGCCTGATAGTAAAAGTAGCTTAGCCGTCTTGAAAATTGCGCTTGAGGTACTCACCGAGCACCAAGCTTGGGATGAACTAAAGCTCTTATTACCCGCACTAAAAAAACGAAAAGTGCTTGATAATCAGCAGCATGAACTGTTGGAAACCCGCATTCACGCTCACTTACTCAAGGCCGCACAATCCGATCTCAACAAGCTTGAAGCGTGCTGGCACTGGTTAAGTCGCCAACAGCGACAGCAACCAGAACTCATCAGCCATTATGCCCAGGGATTGTCAGCGTGCGGCAAGCATGCCGAAGCAATTAAGCTGCTATTAAAGTCCATCGATAATCAGGCATCACCACGGCTGTTTGAACAGTTGATGACCAGCTACCAGATAGACGATACAAAAGTAGTGCCTCACTTGCTGAAACTGGCAACGTCATATACAAATAATGTCGCTTTCCAGCGATGCTTAACTCAAATCCATCTGAAGAATAGAGACATTAAGGCAGCCGTTGAGACACTGAACAAATTATGCCAATTAGAGCCTGATAACTTAACTAACTGGCTTGATTTAGCTAAGGTATATGAGCAACAGGGTCACAACCAACAAGCATTACAATGCTTTCATAAAGCCATGGGTGCTCACGTCAATAGCTAAGCTAGCACCAAACATGCAATACTGAATAATTACTTATAAATCATGGGTATATTGCAATGATTTTTGAGCTTCAATATACCTTTTAAAGTTGAAGCAAAATACTTTAAAAACATTATGTTACAACACCGCCATAAATTTGACTACATCAAGTTAACTAACTAAACTCCATTGATACTATTGTTGCGCATTTGTTCTCGCCGCTAACTGGCTCGCGACATGCTTTCATTTTCGAGGGATTTATATGGCTATCTATGTCTCACCAAAAGCTGGGATGCTTAAATTTATAGACGGCGAAGTAACAACCGATGTTGCTGGGAAAAACACACCGCTTAGCGTGGGTGACAGTGTAGCGCAAGGCTCTGAACTAACCTTAGCCAATAATACCGCGATTGAATTTGCCTATGATGATGGCACGACGGCAACGGTCAATAGCGCTCAAATGGATGTTGAGAGTGCCCCCAATAATTCTGAATCAAGCTTTGGTGAAGCCGATATCGCCAGCCTTAATGAAATCGAACAACTACAACAACTCATTGAGTCCGGTGAAGATCCTACGGCAGAACTGCCTGAAACGGCTGCTGGTGATGCCGGTGGTGGACAAGGAAATAATGGATTTATTTCGGTTGGTCGCAGTGGCGCCGAAACATTAGCCACAGCTGGGTTTGACACAGATACGACGACCTTTGCCGCGACAAGCACTGATAATCAACCACTAGATACCGCCATCACTAATGATTCTGGCTTGGTACTTAGCGTATTTGTGCCAGCGCAAACCAATGATACAACCCCCACAATTTCAGGCACAACCAATGCCGTCCCAGGTAGTCAAGTTGAAATAACAGTGATAGACACTAATGGTAACCAACAGGTCATCATTACCACTGTCAATCCAGACGGTACCTTCAGCGCCGATGTCCCAAATCCGCTACCTGAAGGGAATATCGATGTTGATGTCATCGTCACTGACCCAAACAATAATCAAATAGACGGTAGTGCCAATGGTAATATCGATTTAACTCCGCCAACGCTCACCGTAGATGCACCAGATGCGACCAATGATACAACCCCACTGATCACCGGCACGACTGACGCCCCGCAAGGCAGTATCGTCACTATTGTGATTACCGACAATGATGGCAACACCCAAACTGTTGAAGCTATTGTCGATGCTGAGGGTAACTATCAAGTTGAAGTGCCCAGCCCACTTCCTGAGGGCTCGATTACCGTGGATGCGACAGTTACGGATCCTGCCGGTAACACTGGCAGCGCAAATGACGAGGGCAGCATAGACATTACAGCACCAACAATTACCGTTGATGCACCAGACAATACCAATGACTCGACACCAATCATTACCGGTACAACAGATGCCCCTGCGGGAAGTGTTGTCACCATAGTGGTTACAGACAGTAACGGTGACACTCAAACCATCGAAGCTATTGTAGATCCCGAAGGCAACTACCAAATAGAAGTCCCCAACCCTTTACCCGATGGACAAATTACAGTAGAAGCGACTGTCACGGATCCTGCCGGTAATAGCGGCGAAGCCACTGACAACGGTAGCATTGATACCACGGCGCCGGGCAATGGCGATGCTGAAAACAGTATTAGCTTCGACGATGGTGGTGATGAACTGGTCAGTGACAGCGAAGCCACGAATGTACCGCTCAGTGGTCAAGTAGAGCCTGGCAATACCGTCAACAGCATCATCATTACTGACAGCAACGGTAATAGCCTTACCGTGGATCCGGCCGATATCAGCGTCGATCCTACCACCGGTGTGG
>NZ_JAHUTT010000071.1 GCF_019209865.1 Shewanella sp. NIFS-20-20
TTGGTTATATTGCTTCCAGTTGCTGATTTTGTACTTTGCCTTACCCATCATCGTCACCCATCTCAAAGTTCTAATGATCTGATCGTGGTTCTGATGATTAGTTCAATGATTTAGGAAACAACGCCGTGTTCAATCAGTCATTGAATAAAAAAATGGATGCTAAGGCATCCATTTTTTATGCAGTGACTCTGATGTTACGGTTCTAGCTTACTTTAAACTTACCGACAATATGATTAAGTTCATTTGAAATAGAGGCTAAGTCAGAGGCTTGTTTAGATACCGAACTGGCCCCGTTAGAGGTGTTATTGGCGAGGGTAGATATTTCATCCACACTGTTATTAATGGTCACCACCACGGTATTTTGTTCTTCAGCAGCAACGGCAATCTGATGATTCATATCGCGGATATTACTCACGGATTGGGTTATGGCCACTAATGATTCATGCGTTTGATTCGCTTTCTCTGATGTTTTAGTCGCTTCTAGTACATTCAGTTTCATTGAATCGACAGAACGTTTTGACTCAGATTGTAAACGGCTAATTAAGGATTGAATTTCTTCAGTACTTTGTTGAGTACGACTGGCCAGCGAGCGTACCTCATCGGCAACCACAGCAAAACCTCGGCCTTGTTCGCCGGCTCTCGCTGCCTCAATGGCGGCGTTAAGCGCCAAGAGGTTGGTTTGTTCGGCGATGCCGCGGATCACATCTAAAATACTGCCCACATTTTCGGTTTCTTTTTCTAAGTTTTCAATGATGCTACTGACATCGCCAATATTGCTTACCAAGGAGGTAATACTGGTGCGGGTTTCTTCCAACACCGACTTCCCTTGATGTGAGAAAGTATCGGCTTCAGTGGCGGCATCTGAGGCTTGTTGGGCATTTCTAGCGATATCGAGCACGGTATGAGTCATCTCTTGCATGGCCGCGGCAGTTTGCTCGAGTTGTTGTGCTTGTGCTTCAGAATTGTGAACCGTTTCGTCAGTGACTGTCACTAAACTCTTGGAGGATTTACTGAGCGTGCTAGATGAGTTTGTGAGTTGGCCAACAATTTGTTGCAGGCTAGTATTCACCTCAATCATGGCACCATATATCCCAGTGGCTTGACCGGCATTAGCAAATTGTTGGGTTAAATCACCGGCCGCAATTTTGCGTGCGATGCGTTCGATTTCAATGGGTTCGCCACCTATGGGTCTACGTACGAGGCGAGTGACATACATGCTTAACAAGCCGCCGACGACCACGGCGATAACAGAGACAATAATCACAGTGGTAATAGTCATTTCACTGTTAGCTTGTACTTCTTTACCTAAATCGTTTCGCGCTTGATTGATGGAAGCATCATAATCATTGAGGTTGGTGGTGACCAGAGGTCCAACGTTATCCAATCCATTGACGATGGTCTTATTGCGATGATGAATGAGGTCGGCGGTCTTGTTAAGAGTAGTGACAAACGTCGAATGAGCCGTTCTAAATTCATCGGTCAGTTGGCGAGCTGCATTTGAGTTGAGGCTAGCCAAGATTGCTGACAATGGCGTCATTAGCGCTTCGAGTTCTTGTTGAGCCCGTTCTAAATCCTGGTCATCATCACTGCGGATAAATTTGGTCGTGTATAAGCGAGCGAGTAGTAACTTTTGTTGCACATTGGCGGCATTGCTTAATGCGTCAATATCTTGCGAATTAGAGGCAAGGGCTATCAGTTCTATCATTGCCTGAGACATAGCCTCGCCACTGGGCTCTAATTGGTCATTGATTATTTGATTACTAATATTAAAATCTTTAACTATCTCATTAAATTTTTCTTTATAAGTCGCAATAAAACTTTGCGACTCTTTAATTTCCTTGATTCGGTTGGGATCTGCTTCGGTTGTAAGCAAATAGCTCATCTGTTTGTCGATGCTATTTAACCCGGCCATGGCGATTTCAACTTGCTGATTTTCTTGTTTTTGCAAGAACTCAACGACCGCAAGGCGGGTTTGCAGTAATTCTGCATTTAATGTCCCGGTGATATTGGAGTTTTTCGCCAGTTCTCTATATTCGGTAAAATTATCAACACCCTTGGATAATCCAACATAACCAACCACAGATACAACTAACATCAGCGCCAATATCGTAATGAATGATACCGATAATTGTTGGCCTAATTTTAAGCTTGATAGCATACGAAACTCCCTTTTACTAGAACTATACAGTCCAAAAACTTTTAATATCTGCTAATCAAGTTTTAGTGCATGGTAATGATTATTACCAGTATAGAGCCATTTTTAAGCGTATTTTTTGGGCGTTGGCGATGTGTTTGGGCAACGCACGGCATGTAGAGGGGTTATTATTTGGCGCCGAGTAAGAGTTGAAGGCGCGTAAGCCAACGAGAATAACCCATCATCAGCGCATTGACTGATGATGGGATAGCGACTAATTAGGACAGTTGCATCTCTGGTACATGCTTTGGAGTGATAAGCTTACCGGCGGTTTTACTGATGATTTCTTCAACGCTGACACCGGGGGCGCGTTCAATTAAATGAAAAGCACCGTCGCGAATTTCAATAAAGGCGAGGTCGGTGACAATTCGCTTAATACAGCCATAGCCGGTTAAGGGTAATTCGCACACCGGCAGGAGTTTGGAGTTCCCGTGTTTATCGGCATGCATCATGGTCACTATAATGTTGTCAGCTCCCGCCACTAAATCCATCGCCCCGCCCATGCCTTTAATCAATTTCCCTGGGATCATCCATGACGCGATGGAGCCATTGACGTCGACCTCAAATGCACCTAACACAGTTAAGTCGACATGACCGCCACGGATCATGGCAAAACTTTCTGCCGAAGAGAAAAATGAGGCTCCTTTCACGGCAGTCACCGTTTGTTTACCGGCGTTAATTAAGTCGGGATCTATGGTCTCTTCGGTTGGGAATTCCCCCATGCCTAATAAACCATTTTCTGATTGCAACATCACTTGCATGCCAGCGGGAATATAGTTAGCCACTAAGGTTGGGATCCCGATGCCAAGATTAACGTAATAACCGTCTTGAAGTTCTTGGGAAACACGTTGCGCTAATTGCTCTCTTGATAATGCCATGATGCCTGCTCCTAAGAATGCACTGCTTTGATGGTGCGTTGCTCGATGCGCTTTTCAAATTTGGCTTGGATCACCCGATCCACATAAATGCCAGGGGTATGAATATGATCGGGATCGAGCTCGCCGGGCTCGACAATGTGTTCTGCTTCAACCACAGTGATCTTGCCCGCCGTCGCCATCATGGGATTGAAGTTAGCGGCGGTTTTACGAAAGATTAAATTGCCCATGGTATCGGCCTTCCAAGCTCGAATAAGGGCAAAATCCGAGGTGAGGGAGTCTTCTAAGACATAATGACGCCCACGGATTTCGCGAGTTTCTTTCCCCTCGGCGACAGGGGTGCCATAGCCTGTGGCGGTAAAAAATGCCGGAATACCGGCGCCACCGGCACGGATTTTTTCAGCGAGGGTGCCTTGCGGGGTTAATATCACATTGAGTTCCCCCGACAGCATTTGCCGTTCAAAGGTGGCATTTTCACCGACATAGGAGGCAATCATGGTGCTGATTTGTTGCTGTTGTAACAATAAACCTAAGCCAAAATCATCCACGCCCGCATTATTGGAAATAGCGGTTAAGCCTTTGACTTTCATTTTAACCATGTGTTGGATCAGGCCTTCGGGGATACCGCATAACCCAAAACCGCCGACCATGATGGTCATATTGTCTTGTAAACCTTCGAGCGCTTGCTCATAGCTATGCACTACTTTATTGAGACCTGCCATAAGGGGTTCCTTTTGTCCTGTAGGATTGTATGCACTTAATTATTCTAGGTCTTTATGCCAATAGGGCCTGGGCGACCTTAGAGCCATTGTTACGGCCTAATTGTTGACTAATGTCTTGGCCCGCGCGCGCCAGTTGCTCAAGGTTAATACCCGTGCTCATACCGAGGCCGTGGAGCATATAGATGAGATCTTCACTCGCAAGGTTGCCCGAGGCTCCTTTGGCATAAGGGCAGCCACCTAGTCCGGCCACTGAGGTGTCAAAGACCCGCACCCCCGTATCTAAGCAGGCTAAAATATTGGCCAATGCCTGACCATAAGTGTCATGAAAATGCAGTGCCAACTGCGATATTGGCACCTGTTCACTGACGGCTTTTACCATGTTACGAGCATCGGTGGCTGTGCCAACCCCTATGGTGTCACCTAACGAAATTTCATAGCAGCCCAAGTTGTAAAGCAGGGCAGACACCCGAGCCACTTCATTGACAGAAATACGGCCTTCATAGGGGCAGCCGAGCACACATGACACATAGCCCCTGACCGGTATGTTTTGTGATTTCGCCATATTAACCAAAGGGATAAAGCGCTCTATCGACTCTTTAATTGAACAGTTAATATTGCGATGGCTAAAGCTCTCTGAAGCGGAGCCGAAGATGGCCACTTCGTCAGCTTTGGCGTCCAGCGCTAATTGAAAACCTTTAAGGTTAGGGGTTAACGCACTGTACCTGACGCCATCAAGCCGTTGGATAGCGGCTAACACTTGCGCTGAGTCTGCCATTTGCGGCACCCATTTAGGGGAGACAAAACTGGCGGCCTCTATCCGTTTCACCCCGGCATGAGCCAACGCATTAATCAGTTGTACTTTGGCAGAGGTTGGCACAGCGATTTCATTTTGCAGGCCGTCACGGGCGCCCACTTCAAACACACTGACGTGATCATTATTGCCAGTTGCCATGTTATGACTCCTGTGGCTCGGGGCTGAGACTTGTAGGTTCAACCTCGAGTAGGACGCTGCCATCGGTCACTAATTCACCGGCGTTAAAGAAGAAGGCGCTCACCGTGCCATCAAATGGCGCTTCAATGGTGTACTCCATCTTCATGGCTTCCATCACGAGCAAGCCTTGGCCGGCACTGACGCTATCACCGACATTGACTAAATGCGTCACCACAGTGCCATTCATCGGCGCTTTGAGCTTATCTTCGTGGCTGGCTTGTTCTTCAGGGACTTGATGCTGCACCGCCGTAAAATGGTAACTGCCGGAGGCTAAAAATAAGGTAAAGTCATCTCCCACTTGGCTGACCGGTATCTTACTCTTATGGCCATTGACCTCGGCTAACAGTAACTCGGGTTTGAGTGCGCCACCTAACTGCCAGTGCTGCTCCGCCATAGGTAACACATAGTTTCCTTGTTGTTCGACCAGGCAGAGCTGTTGCAATTGTTGCTGATCATTTAATAGCGCCACATGATGCAAACTTGGGGTATTGAGCCTAAAGCCACTGATTTGCCCCCAGGGCGAATGTGGGTCACTGCTATTGATACATTGCGCTTTGGCATGCGCTTTGCGGGCAAGAATTTGATAGAGCGCGGCAAATGCTAGGGCTAAATCCGCCTCGCTATTGTTAGTGCCAATCAAGCTCTCGCTATAACGTTCAATAAAATCGGTGCTAAAGTCGGCCGCGGCAAATGCCGGGTGCTCGGCGATATTGGCCAGAAACTCGATATTATGTTTTACCCCGCAAATTTGATAGGACTCTAGCGCATGAATTAAGCGTTGCAGCGCCCGTGGTCGCGATTCATCCCAGACGATAAGTTTGGCAATCATGGGGTCGTAAAAATTACTAATAACATCATTCTCGCGGATGCCAGAGTCAATCCGTACATATTGGCTTTGTTCGGGCTCGCGCAAAAAGTTGAGTTTGCCGCTGGCAGGCAAAAAATGATTTAAGGGGTCTTCAGCATAAATTCTAGCCTCAAACGCATGGCCATAAATTCGCACTTCATCTTGCGCCAACGGTAATGGTTGACCGCTGGCGACCAATAATTGCCACTTAACTAAGTCTTGGCCTGTGACCATTTCGGTGACGGGATGCTCAACCTGTAAGCGCGTGTTCATTTCCATAAAATAGAAACTGCCATCGCCATCGAGCAAAAACTCCACCGTGCCAGCGCCGACATAGTCGATGGCTTTGGCAGCCGCGACCGCCGCCTCGCCCATTTGCGCGCGTAAGCGATCGGAGAGTCCCGGGGCTGGGGCTTCTTCCACCACTTTTTGGTGCCGTCTTTGGATAGAACAATCCCTATCCGATAAATAAATGGTGTTACCAAACGTATCGGCAAATACCTGTACTTCCACGTGGCGAGGTTGGCGCAAGTAGCGTTCAATCAACAATTTGTTGTTGCCAAATGACGAGCTAGCTTCGCGACGCGCCGAATTAATGGCGTCTTGCAGATCTGAAGCTTGCTCGACTATTCGCATGCCTTTACCACCACCGCCATAGGCGGCCTTGATCAGCAAGGGGAAGCCGATGTCCTTGGCGCTGGCTAATAAGGTGGCGTCAGTTTGATCATCACCATGATAGCCGGGCACTAAAGGAACCTTGGCTTTGGCCATGATGGCTTTCGCGGCGCTCTTACTGCCCATGGCATCAATGGCTGCGCTCCCCGGGCCGATAAAGACGATGCCCGCGGCTTCACATTGGCGTGCAAACTCGGCATTTTCCGACAAGAAACCATAGCCCGGATGAATGGCTTGGGCGCCAGCTTGCTTGGCTATGTTGAGGATTAACTCGGCGTTAAGGTATGACTCACTCGGGGCACTGCCCCCGAGATAAAAAGACTCATCGGCCATGGCCACATGACGCGCCTCTTGATCGGCATCTGAAAATAACGCGACAGTGCGAATGCCTAGGCGCTGCGCCGTGACAATGATCCGGCAGGCTATTTCGCCCCGATTAGCAATTAATATTTTGGTAAACATCTCAGTTAGCTCCGGTATCGTTAACGCGGGTGGCATGCCAGTTAGGCGGGCGTTTTTCAAAAAAGGCGTTTAGCCCTTCTTGGCCTTCATCAGACACGCGAATACGGGCGATGCGCTCACTGGTGTAATCCAAGGTATCTTGATTAATGGTGCCATCTTCAATGTGCCTAACGAGTCGCTTAACCCAAGCCATGGCTTGGGGACTATTGGCCATTAACTGGTTTATCAAGGGGAGCGCGCTTTCATCAAGGGTAGGGCTTATTTGGTGGATCACATTAAGCTTGATGGCCGTGTCGGCATCGAACCGCTCGGCAGTGAGCATATAGCGCCTAGCCTGACGCTGCCCCATGGCGCGCATGACATACGGGCTGATAACCGCGGGAATTAACCCGAGTTTAACTTCGCTTAAGCAAAAGCTGGCATCAGGGGTGGCGATAGCGATATCACAACAACAAATCAGTCCTAATGCCCCGCCATATGCCGCCCCTTGCACCAAAGCAATGCTAGGTTTAGGGAATTGATCGAGTCGATGCATTAACGTGGCCAAAGATTTGGCATCGTCAAGGTTATGCTCAAAGTCCATTTGCGCTTGGCGGCGCATCCACGCCAGATCCGCTCCCGCACTAAAGTGTTTACCTTGGGCATTAAGCACCAAGACTTGGCAATCTGCTTGGCGCGCAAACAGTTCCAATGCCGTAATGATTTCAGCAATCATGATGTCATCAAACGCATTGTGTGTTTGCGGACGGTTTAAGCTTAACTGACCGACGCCCAGGCTTAGGTGGCATTGTATATGTTGAAAATTTTGCTCAACAAAGACCGGTGTGGTGGGGGGGATCGTTTGGGTTTCCATGGTCATAAATCTCCTGCGCAAATTACATGCGGAACACGCCAAAATGGGTGTCGGCGATGGGCGCATTTAATGCGGCAGATAAGACTAACCCCACCACGTCTCGGGTTTGTTTTGGGTCAATAATGCCATCATCCCACAAGCGCGCGCTGGCATGATATGGATGACCTTCTTTTTCATATTGAGCAACAATCGGCGCTTTAAAGGCTTGCTCATCGGCAGGCGACCAGTCTTGGCCTTTACGGGCTAATCCATCACGACGAACGGTGGCTAAAACGCCTGCCGCTTGCTCGCCTCCCATCACTGAAATACGGGCATTGGGCCACATCCACATCATGGTCGGCTCGAACGCTCGGCCACACATGCCATAGTTGCCAGCGCCATAACTGCCGCCAATAATCACCGTAAATTTTGGTACATTGGCACAAGACACCGCGGTCACCATTTTGGCGCCGTGCTTGGCAATGCCTTCATGTTCATACTTTTTACCCACCATAAAGCCGGTGATGTTTTGCAGGAATAACAAAGGAATTTTTCGCTGACAGCAGAGCTCAATAAAGTGCGCACCTTTTTGGGCCGACTCAGAAAATAAGATGCCATTGTTGGCGACTATGCCCACAGGATAACCGTGGATCCTGGCAAAACCACAGACCAAGGTCGCGCCGTAATTGGCTTTAAATTCATCAAAGTCTGAATCGTCAACCAAGCGGGCAATGACTTCTTTAACATCAAAGGGTTTCTTTAAATCGGTACCGACAATGCCGTAGAGCTCATTCATATCGAATTTTGGTGGCTTGATGGCGGTTAATTGCGCTGCGATGTGTTTTTGGTGATTGAGGCGCAGCACCGCACGTCGGGCTAATTCAAGCGCATGTTCGTCGTTGTGGGCTAAGTGATCGGCGACCCCAGAAATTTTAGTATGTACCTCAGCCCCGCCCAGTTCTTCAGCACTGACTTCTTCACCGGTCGCGGCCTTCACCAGTGGCGGTCCGGCTAAGAAAATGGTGCCTTGCTCTTTGACTATGATGGATTCATCCGCCATCGCCGGCACATACGCGCCACCGGCGGTACATAAGCCCATCACCACCGCGATTTGAGGAATGCCTTTGGCGGACATTTGCGCTTGGTTGTAAAAAATACGGCCAAAATGATCACGATCGGGAAACACCTCATCTTGGCGGGGTAAGTTGGCACCGCCAGAGTCCACCAAATAGATACAAGGCAAATGGCAGCGACTGGCGATGTCTTGGGCGCGTAAGTGTTTTTTTACCGTCAACGGGTAATAGGTCCCCCCTTTGACGGTTGCGTCGTTAGCGATGATCATGCACTCGATCCCACTGACACGGCCAATGCCGGCAATGACACCAGCCGCTGGGATTTCTTCATCGTAAACCTCATAGGCGGCAAACTGAGATATTTCTAAAAAGGGCGAACCGGCATCTAATAATTTATCAATACGTTGCCTTGGCAATAATTTGCCCCGGGAGACATGGCGTTCGAGTGCAACCGGACCACCTCCTAATTGAATTTTGGCGACTTTGGCGTTGAGATCGGCCACTAACTCGCTCATGGCGTCGTGCTTGGCAATAAATTCAGCGCTGCGGGCGTTGATTCGGCTAGTCAGTTGACTCACATTTACTTCCTTCTCATCAAATTCAGTGACGGTATGGGCGCAAGCGCCCATGTGAGACTATTTAGATTCATTGAATAACTCACGGCCAATCAGCATACGGCGAATTTCTGAGGTGCCGGCACCGATTTCATAGAGTTTGGCATCGCGCAATAAACGTCCGGTGGCGTATTCATTGACATAGCCGTTACCCCCCAACAATTGAATGGCATCGAGTGCCAACTTGGTGGCGAGCTCAGCGCTGTATAAAATGGCGCCAGCGGCATCTTTGCGATTAGCTTCTCCACGATCGCAAGCGTTAGCCACGGCATACACATAGGCTTTGGCGGCATTCATGGCGGTATACATGTCCGCCAGTTTGCCTTGAACCAATTGGAATTCGCCGATACTTTTGCCAAACTGCTGGCGCTCATGGATGTAGGGGATGACGATATCCATGCACGCGGTCATGATGCCAAGGGGGCCGCCACTGAGCACTACGCGCTCGTAATCGAGACCACTCATCAGTACCTTGACCCCTTGATTGAGGCCACCCAAGATGTTTTCTTCGGGGACTTCGCAGTCTTGGAACACCAATTCACAGGTGTTAGAACCCCGCATTCCGAGCTTGTCGAGCTTTTGGGCTTGGCTAAAGCCTGGGTAGTCACGCTCAACAATAAATGCCGTAATGCCATGGGGGCCTTTACTGGCATCAGTTTTGGCATAAATTACATAAGTGTGGGCATCGGGGCCGTTAGTGATCCACATCTTGTTGCCATTGAGAATGTACTTATCACCCACCTTGTGAGCGTGCAGCTTCATTGACACCACATCGGAACCGGCATTGGGTTCACTCATGGCTAACGCACCAATATGCTCGCCACTAATGAGCATCGGCAGATAACGCTGCTTTTGGGCTTCATTACCATTTCGCGCGATTTGATTAACACATAAATTGGAATGAGCACCATAACTTAAGCCGATTGAGGCCGATGCGCGGGAAATTTCTTCCATCGCCACCACATGGGCGAGATAGCCCATACCGCCACCGCCATATTGGTCATCGACGGTGAGGCCGAGTAAGCCCATATCACCGAGTACCGGCCATAACTCGTTGGGAAAGGCATTGTTAATGTCCACCTGTGCAGCTATCGGAGCGATTTCGATGGTGGCGAACTGATTCACTGCTTCGCGCAATAAATCGATGTCCTCTCCCAGACCAAAGTTAAAGGGGCGATACAATGATTCCATGATGAGTCCTTGATGTCTTGTTGATCCAAATTTATGTTTTTTATAATTATTATTTAGTTTTGTCGTGCTTATTTATTATCAGTGAGTGCGCTGCGGCATTGTTGTTCTGCGCTACTGAGTTCCATTAATACCACCTTGATATCGTCCATTTGTTGCTGGAGCGATGACTTCTTTTCGTCGATTAAGGTCAGCATGGTATTCAATTGCGAAACGCTGCTTTTATCAGCGTCATACAATTCAAATAGGGTACGGGTTTCTGATAATGAGAAACCTAAGCGTTTGCCTCGCAAGATAAGTTTTAATCTGACCTTGTCTTTGAGGCTATAGATGCGGGTTTGGCCACGGCGTTTGGGCTTTAATAATCCCTGATCTTCGTAGAAACGAATACTCCGAGTGGTGATATCAAATTCTTTTGATAAATCACTGATGGAATAAGTAATTTGCGAACTCTGAGGCATCTTGTGTCACAGTTGTAAATGGTTTGATAACACCTTATATGAAGTTTACGTAAAGGTAAAGATTGTGACGGCTGTTGGCGTTGAAATTTTAAGCGCAGTCGTGGGCGTTTAGGACTGAGTTTGGCGCAATCTGCGCGTAAACCTAGCGGAATGTCTAATGGTGAGCCTAAGAGGGATGGGTCAATAATGGCGCCATAACAGCATGAAATATGCTGCGCTGCAGCATTATCTGATGAGGACTACTTATGCCAATCACCACCGAGCATTGCGATCATGTGCCAGACCCCAGTGCTAACCTCAAGTTACATCAAGAGTTGCAGCAAGCGGCGATTGATAACCCCAGCCAATTTTGGCGAGAAGCGGCCAAGGTTATTGATTGGGTGACTGTGCCGACGCAAGTACTTGATGAGAGTCAAGCGCCCTTGTATCAGTGGTTTAATGATGGCGAGCTCAACACTTGTTATAACGCGCTGGATCGTCACGTCCTAGCGGGGCGTGGTGAGGCCATCGCGATTCATTCCGTGAGTCCAGTCACCCATACCTATGAAGATATCAGTTACAACGATTTACTGGATAAGGTCAGTCGCTTAGCGGGGTTAATGCAAAGCCTTGGGGTGACTAAAGGGGATCGAGTGGTGATCTACATGCCGATGGTGCCGCAAACTGCGATGGCGATGCTAGCCTGTGCCAGAATAGGCGCCATCCATTCGGTGGTGTTTGGCGGATTTGCCGCCAATGAACTGGCAGCGCGAATTAATGATGCCAAACCCAAATTGGTGTTAAGCGCCTCGTGCGGGATTGAACCATCAGGTGCTATTCCTTATAAGCCTTTGCTTGACGATGCGCTGGCGATGGCGACTCATCACGTGGCACACACCATTATCTTGCAGCGCCCGCAAGTGACAGCGTCGCTAGTGGCTGGGCGAGACTTGGATTGGCATACCAGTGTCGCTCAGGCAGCCAAGGTCAATTGTGTCACCCTCAAAGCCTGCGATCCCTTGTATATTTTGTATACCTCCGGCACCACCGGTCAACCCAAAGGTGTGGTGCGCGACAATGGGGGCCATGCGGTGGCTCTGATGTGGTCTATGGCCAATATTTATGATATTCGCCAAGGCGATACTTTCTGGGCGGCCTCCGATGTCGGCTGGGTCGTTGGCCATTCTTATATTGTTTATGGCCCGCTATTGATGGGGGCGAGCAGTATCATGTTTGAAGGTAAACCCGTTGGCACGCCTGATGCTGGGATTTTCTGGCGTACTATCGAGCAATATGGCGTCCGCAGCTTTTTTACTGCCCCGACCGCGATTCGCGCCATTATGCGCGAAGATAGCCAAGGTAAACTATGTCACGTTTGTGATTTATCCCAATTAAAACAAGTGTTTTTGGCAGGAGAACGTTGCGATCCCGACACCTTGATTTGGGCACAACGCTTGCTGAATAAACCCGTGATCGATCACTGGTGGCAAACCGAAACGGGTTGGCCGGTGGCTGCCAATATGATGGGGGTCGCCCCCGTGGCAATCAAACCCGGCTCTCCCGCGTTGTCGGTGCCTGGCTATCAAGTGCAAGTGGTCGATGAATTAGGACAAGTGGTCAGCGCCAACACCTCGGGCAATGTTGTGATTAAGTTGCCATTACCGCCCGGCACCTTGACGACCTTATGGCAAAATGATCAGCGCTATATCGATAGTTATTTATCCATGTACCCAGGCTTTTATCTCACCGGGGATGCCGGCTATCAAGATCAAGAGGGTTACTTGTACATCATGAGCCGCATCGATGACATTATTAATGTCGCCGGTCATCGTTTATCCACTGGCCGTTTTGAAGAGGTATTATGCCAACATCCCGATGTGGCCGAAGTGGCGGTGATCGGCGTCGAAGATAAGCTCAAAGGTCAGGTGCCATTAGGGCTGGTGGTGCTTAAACTTGGGGTGAATATTGATGAGGCTGAATTGTATCAGCAACTGATCCAATTGGTGCGACAACAAATTGGGCCGGTGGCTTCGTTCAGGCTGGTGAGTGTGATCCAGAAATTACCCAAGACCCGCTCTGGTAAGGTATTACGAGGGACCATGCGTAAAATTGCCGATAATCAGCAATATACCATTCCGGCCACCATTGAAGATCCGCAATCACTCGACTTGGTACGCCATATCTTAACCCGTTTAGGCTATGCCGATGCCTTAGTCACAGCTGATTAAGCCGCAGACTAGGCCCTGTTAACCGCGGCGATTTGATCGATAGTGATCAAATCGCTGCGACGATCCTCCATTTAGCGATGGGTAATAAATCGTCAGCGCCGTCTGCTTTTTGCTCATATACGCTTTGAGTCGGGGGCAGCGATGAACACGACTGCTCAAACGTACTAGTAATTAAGTTACACATGGTTATAATTCCCGTTAAAATTTGGTTGTAAAACCTCGGTACTCGTGGGAAAAATAACATGAAAAACCACAACAATCTTAGTGACATTGGTGTTATTGGTTTAGGGGTGATGGGCAAAAACCTCGCACTTAACATCGCAGACAATGGTTATCGCGTCAGTGCTTTTGATGTCGATAGTCCTAAAATCAATGCGTTAGTCACTCAAGCGCACAATGAAAGCCCGCAGTTAGATCCTCATCGTATTCTAGGTTGTCTTGATATCAAACAACTGTTGGCCAGTCTCGATAAACCGCGTGTCATCGTGTTGTCAGTCCCCGCTGGCGATCCTGTCGATGGCGTGTGTGCGGCCTTAATGGCAGCAGGCATCGAGACGGATGACATTGTCATCGATACCGGTAATAGCTTATGGACCGATACGATCGCCCGTGAGTTGAGCTATCAAGGTCAATTTATTTTCTTTAGTTCTGCGGTATCGGGGGGGGAAGTGGGCGCCCGCTTTGGCCCGTCATTAATGCCCAGTGGTGATCCTCGAGCCTGGGCGCGAGTCGCTCCCATTTGGCGAGCCATTGCCGCTAAAGTGGATAACCACACAGGTTTACCTATCGAACGGTTTGAGCCAGGCGTGCCGGTGACCGAAGGTGAACCTTGCACGACTTACATTGGTCCTAGCGGGGCTGGTCATTATGTCAAAATGGTGCATAACGGCATTGAATATGCGGATATGCAGTTAATTTGCGAAGCCTACCATGTATTAAGTGATGGTCTGGGGATGTCCGCTGCTGAAGTCGGTGCGGTGTTTGCCAAGTGGGCTCAGGGCCAATTAAATAGTTATCTGATGGAGATCAGCGCGGATATTTTGCAACAAGCCGATCCGCTAACTGATAAACCGCTGGTGGAGATGATCCTCGATACTGCCGGCCAAAAAGGGACGGGTTTGTGGACTGCGGTCAGTAGTTTACACCTAGGTTGCCCGGCGCCCACCATTGCCGAGGCCGTGTATGCCAGAGCCGTAAGTACCCAGAAAACCTTAAGATCGCAACTCAATGGCCGTTTACAAGGGGTGAGCCCAAGCGCCATGAGTGATGATGAGCGCGCGGCATTGGTCGATATTCTCGAAGATGCCATCTATTGCGCCAAAGTGTGTTGTTACGCCCAAGGCTTCCAATTGATGGCAATGACAGCGGCAGAGCAGGGATGGCAGTTAGATTTTGCGGCAATCGCTAAGATTTGGCGAGCCGGGTGCATCATCCGCGCCACCTTTTTGCAGTCAATCGTTAGCGCCTATCAAACCGATGAGCAGCTCGAACATTTATTATTGGCTGAGACGTTTGCCACCCGCCTTTCTAATAAACAACCGCAATGGCGCCAAGCGGTATCGACGGCGGTACTTCGAGGGATCCCAGTGCCCTGCATCAGTTCAGCGTTGGCCTATTATGACAGTTACCGCGCCAAGACCTTACCTGCCAATTTATTGCAAGCCCAGCGTGATTACTTTGGTGCTCATACCTTTGCGCGCATTGATTCTGATCCTCAGCAAAAGTTTCATTTGGATTGGAGCGGTGATCGCAGTCTTAAGTCAGTGCCTTAATTTAGTCTCCTGTGCGAGGGGGGCGCTCATAAGTCAAGCCGTGATTGTTGATTTACCCTCGCCATAATCCGCGGCAGCCTTAGGCTGCTGCTTGTAATCGGCGGTGATCCTCAAGCAGGATAAAGTCGATAGCATGTGGTGGTTACCCTTAACCGCTACGCTGCCAATAAATTGTAACTTTTTATTTACAACCGCGGTTGTCAATGCAATATTAAGTTGGCATTGGCGCTATACACCGATTTTTTCTGGTGGACTTGTTGGCTCGGCTCGCTCTCCTTATGAGTCGAGCCACTATTAGCGCATTTCGCCCATGATGCGTATTGTGGGTGCAACAATAATAATAGGTTTCCAAATGAAGATAATGATAGCGTTACTAAGCTTATTTTTAGTTTCGTGTACCAGCATGCCGATGTTGACCATGCTGCAATTTTCGTTAATGGATGATGACTATCTCGCTAAACTTACTCCGGAAGAGATCCAAGCCAAAATCACTTTTATTGGCACAGATGCGAGTGCGAAAAACCCGGTGTTATCGTTTGTGTCTGAACCCTCCAATCAAAGATTTAATTTTGAACTAGAGCAAGTCAGCAGCAAACGTTTTGCCTCGGAAAAGGGGTTTTTCTTTGCTTCTTTACCGAAAACCGAATTCCTGTATCAGCTCTCAGCGGACGGCGTTGCTGAATTTAAAAGTATGCAGGAGTTGATTAAAACCGGTCGGCTCACCAGTTTGGTGTATAACATCGATACTCAAGAGGTCACCATAGTTAAGAATTCTGAGTATGCCAGCTATCTGACCTTAGCGGTTCAATTAGAACAAGAGCAAGGCTTTATTACCTTGTTGGATAAGTGGGAGTTTGCCGATTCGCTCCTACCGGCGATTTAGGCCCAGTACTCGGATAGTTACCCATGGATAAGAGCGTCACTGAGTTTATTGATGCGATTGAGCATCAAACCCGCCGCCACGATAGCCGGACTTTGGCCGAGCTGATCAGCAAAGTCACCGGCTATCGAGCGTATCTCAGTGGCAACATCATTGGCTTTGGCCAATACCACTATTGTTATGACAGTGGCACCGAAGGCGACGCCATGGTGGTTGGTTTCTCTCCAAGAAAGCCTCATTTAGTGGTGTATATCATGCCGGGTGTGAGCCAATATTCGAGCTTGCTAGCCGAGATTGGTCAGGTGAAATTGGGCAAATCCTGCGTGTATATCAACACCCTGGCCGCGATAGATTTGGCGCTATTGGCACAATTAATCCAGCTATCAGTCACCCAAATGCAAGCTAAATATCACTGTATTGATATCGGGGACATGGCTAACTGAGACACAGAATAGATGTGTATATTCAACGTCTAAGTTATGGTTTTTCCATTTCTCCCTGTTTTTACCCGCGGTTTTTATGGTCAATTAATCTCGTTAAAGGCTAGGTTAGGGCAATGATGCTAGCGCATCTGTTAGAGCCCTATCGCCTTGTCCATTGCGCCGCCTTAAATCGACTCAGTGTCATGCGAAATATCCTTGGGCTCATTTTTTTATCATTCATAGCCTGTGATGGCATAACAGCAATATCTCAGGCTAACTTGAGCTAAGGGAGTTGGACTATGAAGGCAATGACGACAAACGTATTGGTGAGTTTGGCCGTGTGTTTTAGTGTGACGGCGTTTGCTCATGAGGAGCCCATCGAAGGGCGCTGGTGTAGTGGGGGGCAAATTAAAGTGCTGGGTGAGTTTTCGATAATGCCTTTGCATCTCTCTCGGTTTGCCCGCAATGAAGAGCCGACATGTGAGCCTGTCAATGGCGACATCAATACCCGCAGTTGCGGTCAGTTTGATGATGAATATGGGGTGGCGCGAATGGCCGCAGCGCAGCTATGCCATACGCTGGCCTACAGTGATGCTCGCACGAGCATTGATGCGGATGACGGCTCAGTAAAGCCAATATTTTATGGCCCTGAGAGTTTACGTAATACCCAAGAAAACCATCATGAGGTATACACCATCCAGCAAGGAGTCAATTTTGCCTGTGGCTTATGTGAAATGGAGGTCAGTCGCCGCCAACGCAGCCTTTCAGTGAAATAAAGGTCAATCATGATCATGTGAGCTACAAAAGATTAATCGCTGCCAATCTCAGCGCTCACAACAAGGCCTTAGTATGCAGATATTGATTGATGACGGTGAGTTTTTGACTCAACACCGCCTCTTGTTCGGCGGTGATTGGGCACTCTGCCATGACATAATGGGCTGTGCGTAACACTTCACGCCACCGTGGTTTTTTAGGTAAAGATTGCACGGCCAAATAGCGATCGAGCGAGCGGGTTCTTAACCGACCGTCATCAATAGATACCCGCCAAATACCACTTTTTTCCGCGAGTTCGATGCGACTGGTTTGAGTGGCGACCTGCCAGTACTCGACGCAATGCAGCATTAAATCCACCAGCTTTTGTTGGAAGTCTTGCTCGGTTAACAGCAAGGTGTGCTGGCTCGTGATGACTTCGCCATGTTTGACCATATTGATCAGGGCAATAGGCTCACCGCTAGACACGCTAGTCAGATACAAATCAATCAATAGGGCGCCATGGGGTGTGTTGATTTCTACTTCAGGGATCAATTGATTGTCTGCCTCAATGTCTTGATCCCAATGTGCCCATAGCATCGATAGATCGCGAGAAAATAAGCTGTCCAGTGGCGCGCCGATGAGACTCTCTTGCGTGTGTTCTAATAATTGGCAGCCACTGTGATTGAGATAAATAATTTCTTGATTAATCCCCACCACTAATAATGCTTGCGGCAGCTGACCGAAGGCCGCCTTCAAGGCCGCTTCAGATACCCCCAGTTGTAGCACTTGTTGCCTATGCCAGTTAATTTGAGATTCTAGCTGGGCTTGTTGTCGCATTCTTTGCTGGCGCTGACGGTATAAAATGACATAGATAATCAAGGCGATAATGATTACCGCTAGGCTTAAGGTCAAAAGTTGGAATTCTCTACTTTCAATGAGGAGTTCATTGATCTGATTTTTCTTATCAAGTAAGTCGATGTGTTGCTGCTGGCGTTCATATTCAAATAAGGCGCGACTGTTGGCGAGGGCTTGATCAAATTGTTGCTGAAAGCCAGTCAGTAAGAATTGCTTGAGCGCAGATTCATAGCCAAACGCCTCTTGCCAGCGTGAAAACTTGACCGCGTTACTGACCAAGGCTTGGTAAAAGCGTTTAGTGAGGGCACTATCGTGTTGGGCTAATGACAGGGTGAGGCCGGTGGTCAGAATTGATTCGGCGTTATGATAATCCCCTTGATGCGATAATAAACTGCCCATGACTTAATGCCGATCAGTTAAGACAGATCGCTTGACGATCTCACTGAAAGGATCAAAATCCGATGACCCCTTGTCATCGGATTTTTTTATGCAACTTTCAGAAGCTTTGGCGCGTACTCATATCAATCGTC
>NZ_JAHUTT010000072.1 GCF_019209865.1 Shewanella sp. NIFS-20-20
GCGAGACAGTTCAAGCTTGATGGGAAACGGGATAGGGCCTATCCACGTGCGTTAAAAATGAGTAAAAACAAGTATCCCATTAAGTCTAAGAAAAATGCCGTTCACACTAAGTGAACGGCATTAGCCGATGGCGGGTTTTATATATTCGTTTTGGCAGTGTTACTGATACGAGTGGTCGCCATGCTGATGTTCGGTAACATCACGCACGCCCGTTAATTCACCGGCAAAGCGCTCGAGCATTTGCTTTTCAATGCCATCTTTTAAGGTAACATCGACCATAGAGCAACCGTTACAGCCGCCGCCAAATTGCAATACAGCCACGCCATCGTCAGTCACTTCCACTAGCATGATATTACCACCATGGCTCGCTAACTGTGGATTGATCTCTGACTGGATCATGTACTCGATGCGCTCATTTAACGCCGCGTCATCTGCCACTTTACGCATTTTGGCATTCGGCGCTTTTAAGGTCAGCTGCGAACCTAACTGGTCGGTCACAAAATCAATCGAGGCTTCCGCGAGGAAGGGCGCACTTTTTTCATCGACCATGGCGCTAAAACCGTTGAACTCGAGCTCGAGATCATCGGCTTCAACCGCATCGGGTGGACAATATGACACACCGCACTCTGCAGAGGGGGTGCCAGGGCTGATCACAAAGACCCGGATATGGGTGCCTTCAGGCTGATCGGCCAATAACTTTGCAAAATGTGCCTGGGCGGCATCGGAAATCGTAATCATCTGATCCTGCTCCACAGGTTAATACCTGAGTGATTTAGTAAGAATTAACTCACATCATACTCTGACTGGTGACGCCTTTGTAGTCCTGAGCTGAGTTTATCGCGCTATTTTGAGCTATCTGTCGAATAAACACAAACACAACAACACTTGCCATGGCGGTAAACAAACTGTTAATTTGCAATGAATTTATTACAAATTTGAGCATCATTTCTCATGGCGACGTTTACCCAGATATCACGATTCACTGTGCTCATTGCCCTCACAGCAATGCTCAGCCTCCCTGTCGTCGCTTCGACACCGTGGCAAATTGATGATGATTCGATCCAATCTCCGCCACCTAGCCCCGCAGAATTCTTAGGCTACCCGCTGGGGGAATGGCACTTACGTCATGATCAACTCAATCACTATTTGGCACAACTTGCTGCTAGCAGTCCCAGATTAAGCCTACAACAAAGCGGCGTTAGCCACCAGCAACGACAACAGTTAACCCTAGTGGTGACCTCCGCCGCCAACCAAGCCAATCTCGACAGCATCAAACAGCAACGTCAAGCCGTCAAGATCAGCGGCGAACAGGATAAACTGGTGTTATGGCTGGCCTATTCTATTCACGGTGATGAGGCCAGTGGCGCCCACGCCGCCATGGCGTTAAGTTATTTTCTCAGTCACAGTCAGGCGCCTTGGGTCACCCAACTGCTCGATCAAGCGGTCGTGTTAATTACCCCAAGCCAGAATCCTGATGGCATGGATAGGTTTGCCACTTGGGCCAATGATAATAAAGGCAAGCAAGCAGTGAGCAACCCTTATGATAGGGAACATAAACAAGCTTGGCCCGGTGGCCGCTTCAATCATTACTTAGCCGATCTCAATCGCGATTGGTTATTCCTATCTCACCCAGAAAGTCAGGGACGAGTGGCCTTGTTTCATCAATGGCAACCGCATCTTGTGGCCGATTTTCATGAGATGGGCCATCATCAGAGTTATTTTTTTCAGCCTGGGGTGCCTGAGCGTACCCATCCGCTCACATCGGCCACCAACCAAACTCTCACCAATCAACTGGCGCAGTTCCACCGCCAAAGTTTAGATGCCCGCGATCAGCCCTATTTTAGTCGCGAATCTTTTGACGATTTTTATTATGGCAAAGGCTCGACCTACCCCGATATCAACGGCGCTGTCGGGATCTTATTTGAGCAAGCTAGCGCTCGCGGTCAATTACAACAGTCTGATGACGCTCTAGTGAGTCTTCAGCAAGGGATCCTGAATCACTTTGCAACCTCAATCTCTAGCCTGCAAGGGGCGCTGGCCTTAGGTCAGGAATTACGCGATTACCAATCCGCCTTTTATCACGGCAAACGCGCGAGCTCGCAACGCCAATCTCAAGGCTTACTCATTCATACTCAAGGTGATAACGCCAGATTGCAACGCCTGACGCAGTTACTCGCGCGCCATCACATTGAATTTTGGTATCCCAACACCGATATTGATAGCTCGCAGGGGCTATTTGCTCGCGGCGCCAGCGTGTTCATTCCCAGTCAGCAAGCTCAATCGAGTTTACTCAACGCGCTGTTTGATCAACGCCAGCAGTTTAGCGATGCCACCTTTTATGATGTCTCGAGCTGGGATCTAAAGGCCACCTTTAATCTGCACATGACTGAGGCCAAGATAGCAACCAGCAAACTTGGCCAGCAGCCACCGCCAATCACATCGCAACCAGCAACCATAGGTGCGGCGCTTATTATCGATTGGCAATCTCAAGCCAGTGCGCAATTGCTGAACCAACTGCAACAAGCCGGCATTAGCGTTCGCGCCAGCAGCCAAGGGTTCAGTTTAACGACCCAAGGCGGCGTACAAGCATTCAGCCCCGGAACGTTAATTGTGTTTCAAGCTAACCAGCCGCTCAGCAAGACAGCATTGGTGAGTCTGGTTAACACGCTCGCGGCCCGCTATGGCGTGGCCGTCTATAGCACCGACAGTTTTTCCAGCCTCAAAGGCATAGATTTAGGGAGTAATAATATTGCCCCTATCGCCCCTGTGACCCCATTAATTATTACCGGCAGTGGCACCAAAGCCACCGAAGTTGGCGAGTGGTGGTTTCACTTGGACAACACCTTGGGGCTCACCACGCATAGGATCGATATCGACCGCTTAAGCCGAGAAAAATACCTGAGCCTTTCAGGCTATAGCCACCTCATTTTGGCCGACGGCAATTACCGCGGTCTCAGCAGCGAATTTTCCAGCAAATTGCGCTCATTTGTAGAAGAAGGGGGAGTCGTCATCGCCAACCAAGGCGCGATAGCTTGGCTTAACAAACAACATTTGATTGGCTCAGATATCTTGACTCGCAGTGACTTTAGCCCGCTCTTTGCCAGCCCTGACTTACGCTTTGCCGATAAAGCCGCATTGGCCGCCAAGCAAAGTATTGGCGGTGCCATTGTCACCCTGGATATTGATAACTCTCACCCCCTAAACTTTGGAGTATTAACCCGTGAAATTCAGGTACTTAAAAATCAGCCATTGGCTATCGAGCCCACCCCGCGCCCTTTTTTAAGCTCGGCCCAGTACGCCAACCCCGTACTCGACAGTGGTTTTCTCGCCCCGCAATACCAACAAAAACTGGCCGACACCACGGCCATGCGGGTAGAGACACTAGGAAGAGGCAGCATCATATTGCTGACGGATAATGTGTTATTTCGGAACATTTGGGCGCAAAACGAAAAAATAGTCGCTAACGCCTTATTCATGGTGCCAACCTTTATCGGTCAGCCGAGATCATAAATCAGATAAGCCGGGTGCTTCGGCTCTTGCCAGGCACCAGATCTGCACCACTATCCCCTGCGCAGTTAATAACGCGGCCACTTGCTCGGCGGTCGAGGCTGTCGTCACCACATCATCGATAATCGCCACGCTAAAGACCTCAGGACGACGTTGTAAGGCGAAGGCTCCCAAGACATTTTGGCGCCGTTGCTGGCCATTCAAGCCAGCTTGGGGGGGGGTGTCGCGGGTTCGGTATAACAGATCAGTAAGCACAGGTATCCCGCTCAAGGAAGATAACTCATCGGCAATCAATCGCGCCTGATTATAGCCGCGCTGCTGTAAGCGCAGAGGGTGCAAGGGAATGGGGATAAGCCCTTGCACCGGACGGATCAGTCCCTGATGAGATAAGAGTTGCACTCGCACCATTAAGGCTCGACACAGGGGCGTTATCGCCGCGAACTGCTGCTGATATTTAATCGCGGCCACCCACGGCCCCAAGTAAGAGTGGTAACTCATCGGCGCAATGATGGGTGTCGGCGTGCTAGCCTGACAACGGCCACAGTAATCGGTGCATTGAACCAACGCTTGACCACAACCTAAGCACACCTCGCCCTTGTATATACAAGCTTGCAGGCAAAATCCACATACCCCTTTGCCTGGTGGCGCAATTGCTTGATGACACAATAAGCAGCGGTTCGGTAAACTGGCCAATATTGTCGCCATCACGGCTTGATGAGCTCGTTGCCAATACCGTTGCAGCCCTTGCCAACGGCGTGGTAGCCATGCCATATCACCCCCGATATTCACTATATAAGGAAACGCCAGTGACCATGCAATTAGCCACCGCCCCACTTGCCATTGAGAGTTTTGGCCACGGCCAAGATCTCGTGCTCTTACATGGGTGGGGAGTCAACAGTGGCGTATTTATGCCCTTAGTCGAGCAACTGTCTCAGTATAAGGTGCATTTAATCGACTTGCCGGGCTTTGGTCATAGCCCGCTGACTCACAATGAACTGCAAGGCTGGCTCACGCAATTGCAAGCTCATATGCCCAAGCACGCCATTATTCTCGGCTGGTCACTTGGCGGCCTATTGGCGAGTTTATTGGTGCATCAGCACCCACAGCATTACCGCGGACTGATCACTGTCGCTTCATCCCCTTGCTTTCAGGCAAAATCACAGCCCGAGTGGCCGGGAATTGCTCCGCAGGTATTAAGCCAGTTTCACCGCCAATTGGATCACAACCTTGAACATACCATTGAGCGCTTTTTGGCGATCCAGGCCATGGGGTCTGTCAGCGCCAAAGCCGACATCAAGCAGATCCGCCAACACGTCTTGGCTCGGCCATTACCACAAAAGCCCGCACTAGAAATCGGGCTAGACTGGTTAGCCACCTTAGATATTCGCCAGCAATGCAGCCAAATTTCCCGCCCTTGGTTACGCATGTGGGGTATGTTGGATGGGTTAGTGCCGAAAAAGGTGATCCCATTAATGCCCCAACAGCCACTGTTTAGTGATTATCAGTTTGCCAAGGCATCCCACGGCCCTTTTATTTCTCACCCCGAGGAGTTTGTCAGCGCTCTGACGGACTGGATAACTCAGTTGCCTGCAAAAAACGACGCTTAACCTTTCATTTGAGCCTGTCTGCGGTTATTATTTAAACAAGCCCGTAGGCAGGAGAGCCCATGCAGCTGGTATCGAATTTCCCACAAGTTCCGTTGACCACATCGAATGTGGGCACTGACTTGGCGCGGGTGGATAACCAGCAAAAGCCGCATATTGTCCCCCCACAAGAAACCAGCAAACAACATCCCGAGCGTCAGCTCAATCAATACGATAGATCGCCTCAAACCAACCACCCCAGCATCCAAGAAAAAGCCAAAGAGCAGCAACAACACAAAGATCCCAACCAAGAGCAATCGCAACAACAGCAAAAACAACAACAGCTGATCGAGCAAATCCAAAAGAATCGGCTCAAGAACAAGCCGGCATTAACCCGTCGCGATTTGGTGCAATCAACGGCGACGGCACGCACGCAAACGGCACCCACCCAAGCGGCGCCAGTGCCATTGGCCACTGACCTGATGCCCCAAGTGCGCCAGCATATTCAGCACACCTATAGCTTGGGGGTGACAAATCCGCGATTTGGTGAACTGGATATTCAAATCTAACCGACGTCAGCCACAAAAAAACCGGCATCGCCGGTTTTTTTAGTACGCCACTCACGTCCGTTTAGTTTTTCTTAAGCTTGGCAAAGGCGTCGGCAAAGGCGTTACCCATGGCAGCATTGACTTGTTTTGGCTGCTTAGGTTTATTGGCCGGCTTTTTACCAGCCGATGCTTTCGCGCTCGAGTGACTCATCGCCTTAGTTGCGGTCGCGGCTTTTTCATCCAGACGCATACTCAAGCCAATGCGGCGACGCTCAACATCCACTTCCATCACTTTCACTTTCACCACATCACCAGCTTTTACGACGGTATGAGGGTCAGAGACAAATTTGTCCGTCAGCGACGAAATATGCACCAAGCCATCTTGATGAACCCCGACATCCACAAAAGCACCAAAGTTGGTGACGTTAGTGACCACACCTTCAAGGATCATATCGAGTTTGAGATCGTTAATCTCTTCCACGCCCTCTTTAAAATGAGCGGTTTTGAACTCACCGCGTGGATCGCGACCCGGTTTTTCGAGCTCTTGGAGAATATCGCCGATCGTGGGTAAGCCAAACACCTCAGTCACAAAAGCATTGGCATCGATCTTAGCCAATAATTCGCTATTGCCTATCAGCTCATTAACCGCCACCTGATAATGACGCGCCATCGCCTCGACAACCGCATAGGTTTCTGGATGCACGCCCGACGCGTCTAAGGGATTGGCGCCATGTAAACGTAAAAACCCGGCGGCTTGTTCGAATGCTTTCGGGCCAAGGCGAGGCACTTTAAGCAAGGACTTACGGTCAGTAAACTGACCGTTTTCATCACGGTAGCTCACCAAATTTTTAGCCAAGGTCTTATTCAACCCTGCCACTTGCGCCAATAAGGGTGCCGATGCCATGTTCACATCCACGCCCACATGGTTCACACAATCCTCAACCACGGCTTCGAGCGAGGCCGACAATTGGCTTTGACTAACATCGTGCTGATATTGCCCGACGCCAATGGCTTTAGGCTCAATCTTAACCAATTCGGCCAACGGATCTTGCAGGCGGCGAGCAATAGAGACTGCGCCGCGAATCGTCACATCCAGATCAGGGAATTCTGCCGCGGCCAATTCCGAGGCGGAATACACCGAAGCTCCCGCTTCTGACACCATAATTTTGGTGACATTCGCATGGGTGTCTTTCACATAGGTCATGACTTCAGCCGCCAGCTTATCGGTTTCACGGGAGGCCGTGCCATTACCGATAGCGATCAACTCAACCTTATGCATTTTGACTAAGTTAGCTAAGCTGCGCACTGACTTTTCCCACTGATTTTGCGGGGCATGAGGATGAATAACCGTATGAGCCACTAGCTTGCCAGTGTTATCAACAATGGCCACTTTCACCCCGGTACGTAAGCCAGGATCCAGCCCCATGGTCGCCTTAGCACCCGCCGGAGGCGCCATCAGTAAGTCATTAAGATTACGGGCAAAAACTTTAATAGCTTCGGCTTCCGCCTGCTCACGCATTCGCGTAATAAATTCGTTTTCCATTTGCAGCGCGATTTTGACTCGCCAAGTCGCGGTCACCACAGTGCGTAACCAAGTGTCGACTTCGCCCTTGCCCAAGTTCAATTGCAAGCGGTCTAAAATGATATGTTCGCAAATCGCGGCGCCATCCCCTTGACTATCGGCCTGCATTGCCAATGACAACACACCTTCATTACGACCACGCAGCATGGCCAACGCGCGATGTGATGGCACCTTGTTGATGGCTTCTTGATGATCAAAATAATCGCGGAACTTGGCACCGTCTTTTTCTTTGCCGGTCACCAATTGACTCTTAATCACCGCTTCTTGTTGTAAATGCTGGCGAATGGTCAAGAGCAACTCGGCGTCTTCGGCAAACCGCTCCATCAGGATATAACGGGCCCCTTCCAGTACCGCTTTGGTATCGCCAAAGCCAGCAGCGACATCGAGGTAAGCCGTCGCACGCTGGTGAATATCACCGCTGCGATCGGCCAATAACGATTCCGCTAATGGCAATAAACCGGCTTCAATTGCAATTTGCCCCTTAGTGCGTCGCTTAGGTTTAAAGGGGAGGTATAAATCTTCCAGACGGGTCTTACTGTCGGCACCATCGATGGCAAGGCGCAACGCATCAGTTAGCTTGCCTTGGGTGTCAATGCTGGCCAAAATCACTTGGCGCCGATCATTTAATTCGCGTAAATAACCTAAACGTGAATGCAGGCTGCGCAATTGGTTATCATCCAGACCACCGGTGGCTTCTTTGCGATAACGGGCGACAAACGGCACCGTGGCCCCCTCATCCAGCAAGGCGATCGTGGCTAGCACTTGCTGTTCACGGACATTTAATTCTTGGGCGATTTTCAGAGCAATATTATGCATAGTCAATTTCTGTCACATCTCTCGGGGTAAGGCCAAACGCTAAGGGCAAGATACCATAAGCCGTAAACCTTACCGAAAACTAATCAGTAAATGCTTGATATTGGATGGCATTGATATACCAAAGTTTCAAGCCCAAAGGGGTATTTACTTGTACTTCATCATCGACCTGTTTACCAATTAAGGCGCGCGCCATTGGCGAATCAATGGTGATATATCCCAGTTTAGTATCGAGTTCATCTTTGCCGACAATCCGATACCGCACCACCTCCGCTTGCTCATTTTCGAGCTCAACCCAGGCACCAAAAAACACCTTACCTTCTTGCTGAGGGGAATAGTCGACGATTTTCAGTTCTTCGAGTCGTTTAACTAGGTAACGAACTCGGCTATCTATTTGTCTTAAAAGACGTTTGTTATAAGTGTAGTCTGCGTTTTCAGAGCGATCGCCCTGGGCTGCCGCCTCTTGCACCTTTTTAGTGATCTCTGGACGGTATTGTTTCCACAGGTACTTAAGCTCTGTGTCTAACGCTTGCCAGCCTTTGCGAGTTATCAGATGTGCTTTCATGGTGTATTGACTCGTGCTCGAAAGATAAATGCTGCTTACTGTCAGCCCTAGTTAACGGGGAATATCGTCGGCTGCTAGTGTATACCAATCATTTTAGGAAAGTGAGTAATTCAGCGGCGCAAGACCGCGAGGCGCTCAGCGTGCAACAAGGTGTTAACCAATGCAAAACATTTACTGTTATTATGGCCGTCACTATTGCTAGCCTACCAAGAGAATGAGCCATGGATGTCCTTCGCCTAACCTGTATCAGTATTGCCAGTGTCGCCCTGCTTACCCCAAGCTTTGCCGACGATAACTTGGCCGCCATTCAGTATCTCACCGCCGATGCTTATCTTGATGTGAGTAACGGCAAACGCATCAATAACCCCGCCATCATCATTGCGGATAATCGCATTCGTGATATTGGCCAGCAAGGCGAGCTGGCGATCCCTGCTGGCGCCAATGTTATCCATCTCGAGGGGCAAACCTTGTTGCCGGGATTAATGGATATGCATGTTCACTTAACGGGGGATGCCAGCGACAATTTCCTAGAAGCACAAAATTACTCTATTCCCCGTCAAACAGTAAAAGCGGTCAAAAATGCCGAAACCACATTAATGGCCGGTTTTACCACGGTGCGTAATCTCGGGGCCGATGGTTACAGTGTCATCGCCACACGAGATGGTATCGACGCCGACGAAATTCCCGGCCCACGGATTTGGGCCGCGGGCCATTCGGTATCGATCACTGGGGGCCATTGTGATGACAACTTTAGCGCGCCTGAGAAAAAATCGCTGGCGGGCGGGGTGGCCGATGGCCCATGGCAAGTACGCGCTAAGGTACGGGAAAATATTAAATATGGCGCCAATACCATTAAAATTTGTGCCACCGGTGGGGTGTTTTCTAAAGGCACCAAGGTCGGGGTGCAGCAATTTAGCGAAGAGGAACTTAAAGCCGCAGCCGATGAAGCCCACTTACGCGGTTTAGTGATTGCCGCCCATGCCCATGGTACCAGCGGCATTAAAGCGGCTATCCGCGCTGGGATTGATAGCATAGAGCACTGCAGCTTTATGGATAAAGAGGCCATAGCGCTCGCCGTCAAGCATGGTACCTATTTGTCGTGCGATATTTATAATACCGAATACACTCTGGCTTATGGCGCAGCCAATGGCGTACCCGAAGCTAATATCAACAAAGAAAAGCAGGTGTCACAGGCCCAGCGCGATAGTTTTCGCGCGGCCGTGAAGGCGGGAGCCAAGATGGTCTTTGGATCGGATGCGGCCATTTACCCCCACGGCGATAATGGCAAACAATTCTCACGGATGGTGACCTTTGGTATGACGCCCTTGCAAGCAATTCAAGCCGCAACTATCAATAGTGCCGACTTATTAAAACAGACGGATATCGGCCAAATTAAACCCGGATATTTGGCCGATATTATTGCGGTTAAAGGCGACCCTATCGCGCACATTGAGTTGCTGGAAAATGTGAGTTTTATTATGAAAGACGGCGTGATTTACAAGCAGTAATCGCGGCACTTTCCATCACGACACCGGCGTTGTGGTTTACCAACAGCGCCGGTGTGGTAGTCTTGGCCGCGGCAGTTATTTGAGCATTAGCTCTGGATGGATCACTTGAGCGCGATAACCAGTGGCAAACATATCGTGACTATTAATGTCGATGCGCACCGCCGGTTCGGTTTCACCGTATCTATGTTCAACCAAAATAGAATGCACCTTACCTGTGGTGTCATCGAGTTTCATATTGCCATAGCCACCGCCGAGGCCAAATAAGCCGGCCGAGGCAAAATAGCTCATGATGCTGTCTTTATCGGCTTGATATTTAACGATAGATGTCACCGGCGAATAGCCGTCATAGCCCAGCTCATCCTTGCCATATTGCCACACTTGCTCCACCGTCATCTTATCTTCGTCGATCTTGTACTCCACCGCGCGCGAATACTTCGCCATCGGGAACATCGGTTGCGCTAAATGGCGGCCATCGCCATTATCGAAAACCGTCCAAGTGCCCTTTTCATCGACCTTGTAAGCTGTATGCGGGGTATAAACAAAATCAAATTCACTGCCGGCACACATACCGCGTACCGTGCAGTGGATCACCTGACCGTCAGCATCAACAGGGGTTAACAATTTAGCCGCCAGCGCCTCATTCCAGCCGTGGGAAGGGCTTAAAATCCACTTGACCTGCTTATCGCGACCAATCTTAATCACCGCCGACTGATGACGGGAACTGATAATAATGCTGTCATCGCTAGGATCATAATCGATGGAGTTCACGTGGGCCCAGTTGCGGCCAGTCTCAACCCCATGAATATCTCCCATTGGGGCCGTGCGTAAGTCTTGGGCTGAGGATTGCTTACCCGCTTGAGAAATATCGATGTTTAAGCACACGGCGCCGGCATCTAACGACAATAACGCGGCATCACGCATCGGATCGAGGATGCTATTTAAATCCCAATAGTCGATTAACTTACCGCTAGCATCAACCTCGATAATGTGATCGCGCACCGTGTTGACTAGTAAGCCATCGGCGCGGCGATAGTCTTTGGCGGCCACTCGCAGTAAGAAATGTCCGTTTTCCACTTGAATGCCTTCATGGGAAGCATCAATAAACTGCCCAGGGAGTCGATGGGATGAAATCATCCGCCCCATCAGGGTCATTTGTTTCCATGTTTGACCTTGAACCCACACCATATTGCCCGCGGCCGTGATGTTCATGCCCATGGCATACCCTGCGCCGTCATAACGACTGGCATCATGGCTGGTGTAAGGGTTCATATACCAACGAATGTCTCCGGCGGTATCAATAATGAAAAACCCAGGCTTGCCATCCCAAGAAAATGCGCCAGGCGCCGTTGGGTTGTTATGCATTAACGGCGATGACTTGCCATCGGGATTAGTCCAATTGAGGAAATATAATCTGTCGCTAAAATCAGCATCGACTTTTTTGACGTCCACCAGCGGTGCTTTGGCCCATTGGCTCTCAGAAAAGCCCATGTCGACATCTGGCGTCATTAGCCGATAATCATGTTGTTTTGCTTGCCCATTCTCTTGCCAGCTAATGGTGAACTTATTGTAATGATCTGGGTAGAGCCCAAAAATGGGCACCCCACCTTCATCCATGATGCGCATATCGGCCACGGCATACTCAATATCGATGCCTTGCTCGCCCTTCTTATGGACTTTGACTTTGACACCTGAGATCTGATGACCGTCTAAGGTGAGTAATGCGGTTAGCGGGGCATGCTCATAAGGATTGTGGATTAGGTAGCCTAAGGGTGAGCCACTTTCAGGCATTGGCTTCATTCCGGTGCTGGCGGCTTGCGCACCCAATGAGCTGATGGCGAGCATCAAAAACAAGGTGAATATTTTGTACATAATCCTTCCCCACTAAAAATTCTGCATCAGTATAAATAGCCTTGGGTAGGAAAAAACCTCGTTAGGTGAACAAGGAGGGATGGCTCACACATACTGACTAAAAAATGTGAGCATGGGGGGCAATGGCTGATATCCGTCGCCCAAGAAGTTCTCTTCATCTTGGTCTAATCGACGCAAATATTGCCAAAAATTAACTCCTAAACTAGGCTGATATTTGCTATTTCTGTCCTTAGCCTGCCGCAAATTTTAGGGATCATCATGTCAACTGCCAACGATATTCCAGTCGAAAAAACTGGCGCTAATTCGAACACGGCTCGCAACTTATTGGTGTTAGCCATCATAGTCATAGCCTTTATCATTGCCGGCTACTTTTATATTCACCATCAAAAAATGTATCCCGCCACTGACGATGCTTATGTGCACGCCAATATCTTATACGTGGCGCCGCAATTAAGCGGCAAGATTGCCGCTGTGAATGTGCAAGATTATCAGCAAGTCAATCAAGGGGATTTACTGGTCAAAATCGATGCCGCCCCTTTCGAGGCTCAGCTGCAACAAGCTAAGGCGGCGTACGAAATCGCGTCGCAAAATAACAAGGCCACCGATGATGCCATCTTAGCCGCAAGTGCCAATGTTCGCGCCGCTGACGCCAACCTCACTGATGTCCAAAAGAATTACCGCCGAACCCTCGATCTGGTGACACAAGCCTTATTACCCCAGCAAGATGCCGATAACGCCAAATCACAATTGGCCGGCGCCCAAACCAACCTAGAAGCCGCGCGCGCCAAGATGTCGCAACTGATCACGCAACAGGGGGCCAAAGGCGATGAAGCCCCGCAAGTCAAACAAGCCGCAGCGGCGCTCAGTCAAGCCACCCTTAACTTGTCGTATACCAATGTGATAGCTCCCCATGATGGCTATTTAGGCGAGGTCGGTGTCCGCCCTGGCAGCGTCGTGTCACCGGGGATGTCGATGATGCCCTTGGTAGAATCAGACTCTTTTTGGGTCGAAGCCAACTACAAAGAATCGACTGTGGGCTTACTTCAGGTCGGCATGACTGCCAGTATAGTGTTAGATATGTACCCTGACGTTACCTACCAAGGAGACATTGAAGCCATCTCACCGGCCAGCGGCTCCTCCTTTTCATTACTGCCCCCTGAAAATGCTACGGGTAACTGGGTCAAGGTTCCTCAGCGTTTCCCTGTCCGAATTAAACTGGGATCACTCAGTGGTAAACCCCCTCTACGTGCCGGCGCAAGTGCTACCGTGACCGTTGATACCCAAGCCATAGTCAGCCAACAATGAGCGCCGATACTGCAAGCACTGTCTTGCCTAAATCCACCCGTACTATGGTGACCCTAGCCGTGATGTTATCGGCCATCATGGTGCTACTGGATATGACCATCGCCAATGTTGCGCTGCCACAAATGATGGGCGCCTTGGGAGTGACCTCCGAGCAAGTGACCTGGATATTGACCTCTTATTCGATGGCCGAAGCCATTTTTATTCCGCTCGCCAGTTATTTATCGTTGAAAATTGGCTTACGCAAACTGCTATTAGTCTCAGTCACTGGCTTTGTGATCAGTTCAGCCCTGTGTGGGCAGGCCGATTCATTGGCCGAGATGGTGGTGTTTAGGATCATGCAAGGCGCATTTGGCGCCTCGGTGATCCCCTTATCTCAATCGATTATGGTGCAAATATACCCCGCCAACGAACGCGGCAAAGCCATGGCATTATTTAGCGTTGGTGTCTTACTTGGCCCCATTTTAGGCCCCACTCTTGGCGGCATCATTACTGAAAACATGGATTGGCGCTGGATTTTTTACGTCAACTTACCCATAGGTATTTTGTGTTTATCTTTACTGTATTTCTTCGTCAAACTCGATGGTCGCGGCAAAACCACCGTGGACTGGCCGCTGGTATTTGGGATGGCGCTGGGGATTGGTTTATTGCAAATGGTCCTTGATAGAGGCAACGAAGAGGGATGGTTTAGCTCGAATCTGATTTTATTTGCCACCATTATCAGTGTCTGTGCTTGGCTATTTTTCTTAGCACGGTCTTGGATCACTAAGGGCGATATCGCCCCGATGTGGTTACTGAAAGATCGCAACTTGGCGGTGTCATGCCTGCTGATGGCTGGGTTTTCTATGGGCATGTTTGGCATTACCCAACTGCAACCTATGATGCTAGAGCAGCTGCTCAATTACCCCGTAGAAACCACAGGCTTTGCGATGGCCCCACGAGGATTAACGTCCGCCATCGTACTGTTAGCACTCGCCCGCTTTATGGATAGACTCGATCCGCGCATGCTCATTGGCATAGGCTTACTGCTCAATGCGCTAGGCACTTATCTTATGATGCAATATTCGATGAATATCGATCTGCATTGGATCTTGTTGCCCTCGATAATCCAAGGGGCAGGCATGGGGCTGGTGTTTGCACCACTGAGCCAATTAGCTTATGCCACCTTAAGTCGCCAAGATACTGTCAGTGGCGCGGTGGTGTTTAATTTATGCCGCACCTTAGGGGGTTCCTTTGGGATTTCGATTGTGAATACCTATTTTAGTCGAACTCAGCAAGCAGAATGGCACAGCTTGGGTGCCGATTTATCGGCGACAAACCCCTTGATGCAACAAGCTGCCATGGCGCATCACACCACAGTCACGGACCCGAGTTTTATTGCACAAATTACTGGGTTACTGCACCAGCAATCCACATTATTAGCCTTCGTATATACCTTCGGGTTTATCATGATCTCCTACCTAGTGCTGATGCCACTCTTGATGCTCTTTAAACGTAAGCAAGCAGCCATGGCCTAATGACGATGATTTATCGCCTTGGCCCGCATGATAAATTGTCAGCCTATATTGGTACTTAGCCGATTGTGCCTGTATATTAGCAACAATAACAACACACTTTCAGCTGTATCCCGCTACACAGCTTCTTACAACATCATGGGTATTATCATGGGACAAGAAACGTCTAAAATTTTGATTGTTGATGATGACATGCGCCTTCGTGGCTTATTAGAGCGCTATTTATTAGAGCAGGGATTTCAAGTTCGCAGTGCCGCCAATGCCGAGCAAATGAATCGCTTATTGGCTCGCGAAAATTTCCATTTGATGGTGTTAGATTTAATGCTCCCAGGTGAAGATGGCCTGTCGATTTGCCGTCGCCTGCGTCAACAAGATAACACCCTGCCCATTGTCATGCTAACCGCCAAAGGCGATGAAGTGGATCGCATTATTGGCCTCGAATTAGGCGCCGATGATTACCTGCCAAAACCCTTTAATCCACGCGAACTATTAGCACGGATTAATGCCGTGATGCGCCGTCGAGTACAAGATGTCCCCGGCGCGCCAGCTCAACAAGAAGAGCTGATCACCTTCGGCGAATTTAGCCTCAACTTAGCCACTCGTGAAATGTTCCAAGGGGACACGAATATCCCGCTGACCAGCGGTGAATTTGCGGTACTTAAGGTGCTGGTTAAGCACCCGCGCGAACCCTTGTCTCGTGACAAACTCATGAATCTCGCCCGCGGTCGTGATTATTCCGCCTTAGAACGCTCGATTGACGTGCAAGTGTCACGCTTACGCCGCCTGATTGAAGTCGATGCCACGAGTCCACGGTATATCCAAACCGTGTGGGGCTTAGGTTATGTATTTGTGCCCGATGGCAGTAAGACTAAATGAGTTCAGCCAATAAACGGCGCTGGCTGCCTCGCAGCGCCTTTAGCCAAATCTTCGTGTTAATTGCTTTTTTGCTGCTAATAAATCAAGTGGTGTCCTACATCACGGTCGCGGTGTACTTTATCAAACCAAGCTATCAGCAGATTAACCAATTGATTGCCCGCCAAGTGCAAATGCTCTTTGCTGATGGGGTCGATATTGGCCGTGAAAATTTAACCTTGGTGGCCGCACTTAACGCCAAGGTCAAAGACAATGGCATGCAGGTGTATAACCATAAAGATGCCATCTTGGCCGGGGTCGACAATGCCACCTCGTATCAACTGCTCTCGTCGCAAATGTCTGAATATTTAGGAGGTAAGGCTGAGGTGAGAGTCGCCCAAGGCCGGGCGTTCCAAATTTGGATTAAACCGCCACAAGCCCCATCTATTTGGATCAAGGTCCCACTCTCTGATTTCAATGAACTCGAACTTTCGCCGTTATTACTCTATCTCATCGTGATTGGTGGCCTCAGTGTCTTTGGTGGCTGGTGGTTTGCCCGCCAACAAAATCGACCATTAAGACGCCTGCAAAAAGCGGCTATTTCGGTATCTAAGGGACGCTTCCCTGACACCTTACCTCTGAGTGGATCGACTGAGATTATCGAAGTAACCAACGCCTTTAATCATATGGCCCAGAGCATGAAACAGCTCGAACAAGACCGAGCATTGTTAATGGCGGGTATTTCTCATGATCTGCGTACCCCACTCACCCGTATCCGCCTCGCCAGCGAGATGATGGTCGAAGAAGATCAATACCTTAAAGATGGCATCGTCAATGACATTGAGGATATGGATGCGATTATCGATCAATTTATTTCTTATGTCAGGCAAGACTTAGCGGTCAAACGCGAGGCGCACGCCATTAACCGTCTACTAGAAGACGTGGCCGCCGCCGAATCGAGTCGCATCGATATTGAGCTGGCCTTATCGCCTTGCGATATGGTGCCGATGAATGACATTGCCATCAAGCGCGTGATCGCTAATCTCGTTGAAAATGCAATTAAATACGGCAATGGCTGGGTGAGGATATCCTCGCGTCAGCACCCAGACGCAATTGAATTTACCGTCGAAGACAATGGCGCGGGCATCCCCAGCACTGATATCCCTAAATTATTCGAACCCTTCACCCGTGGCGATAGCGCTCGCAGCAACACCACAGGTTCAGGGCTTGGATTAGCCATCATTAAGCGCATTATCGATATTCATAATGGCCGAGTGCAATTAAGTAATCGCCCTCAAGGCGGCCTTCAAGCCAGCATTCACTTACCTTTGGTACAAGCTCAATATCAGGATGACTAATACACAATGATGCCCAGATAAACTGGGCATCATCTCAATGTGCTTTGGAACATTAATTAACGGTCACAAGCTGGCCAACACCGCCTCGGCGCTACTGACCCCAAAAGACTTTTCTGGCTCAACAAACAAGCCAGTGACCACGCCATCATCGATCACCATGGCATAACGTTGTGAGCGTGTGCCACCAAAGCCGGCGGTGTCCATTGAGAGCCCCAACGACTTGGCAAAACTCCCGTCGCCATCGGCTAGCATGGTAATGGCCTCGGCATTATTCGCCTGCCCCCAAGCCCGCATTACAAACGCATCGTTCACCGAGACACACGCAATCAGGTCAACGCCCTTAGCTTGCAATTGATCGGCATAGACCACGTACCCAGGTAAATGCGTTTCAGAGCATGTGGGGGTAAACGCACCAGGCACAGCAAACAACACCGCCCGCTTGCCCGCAAACAACTCGTGCACTTGATGCTGGCTCATGCCTTCGGCGGATAACTCGGATAACACACCTGCAGGTAATTTCTGTCCAACGGCTATCATAACGACTCCTGTTAATTAATTAGCTTCTACAGCATAGTCCCATTTACGCCAGACAAAAACAGACAAACAGCAAGGAAATAACAATCACCGGGGGCTCAGATAGACAAGACTGATACTAACATCAACAAACTAGTTGATTTATAGGCATTAACCATTAACAGCAATAAACTTAAAAACATTTTTGAAACAACCTTCAACAGCTAATGTCATGCAAATAAAAATTGATTGTAAACAATGAGATAAATACAAATGCATTATTGATTTATGCAATCTACGGGGAGTGAAATATTTACATTAGACCTGGTAATCAATACACAAACTTAAGGATAACTATGCGGGTAACCAGGCGTTGTTTCCTAAATCATTGAACTAATCATCAGAACCACGATCAGATCATTAGAACTTTGAGATGGGTGACGATGATGGGTAAGGCAAAGTACAAAATCAGCAACTGGAAGCAATATAACCAA
>NZ_JAHUTT010000073.1 GCF_019209865.1 Shewanella sp. NIFS-20-20
GCTCTCGACCGCTATAGTCATGAGCAACAAGATGAAAAGAAGATTTGCCTAAATCGATCCCAATTACTTTAATAGTAGACATGATGGTTCGCCTCTTTGTTTGCCTAACCCTAAGCTTAGCTTAGGGATGAGGCGGACCATCTAATTAAACCCGATGGGCATAACCATCGGGTCTGAAAGCAAATCCGAAATTTTCTAGCGTAATTTAAGGCGCTGGAACGGCCGTCAGTTTAGGCGCGTCTTCACCGCAACCAGAAATTACTGTTGCATCGGCAGATTTGTACAACACGGCACATTTTACTGGATCAGTGCCTTTAGCTAACAGAACTTCATCACCATCAGCGCTATAGATGTACCCATCTGGCACTTCCATTACACTGTTTAACTCACCTTCTGGGAAGGTAGGGTAACCTGCACTATTCACAGTAACTTCAACTTTAGTGCCGCCGTTTTCAGCCACTACCACCTTATTAGCAGTAGCACCGTTAATTTGATACTTGGAATGCACTAAAGAGACTGCCGATGTCAGAGCACCCGCAGTCCCCTGGGCAGCAGACAATTCCGCATCATCAGACAGGTTAATAAACTTAGGGGCAGCAACAACAGCCAGAATGCCCAAGATAATAATGACAACGACGAGCTCAATCAGGGTAAAACCATTTTGCTTTTTCAAAACAACACCTCTAACAACTGGGTAAATAAGCCGACGGATTATACGCTCGTGATTGTTGACCTCGGGCGGAATAACCAAGCAAACGTGACACGAATCACGGCCACATCTATTTCTTGATTAAGAAACGCGCTGTGGCGAGTCAATTATCCGACACCGTCAATATGTTAGTTAAATCTTTAAAGATACGGATGCAACACAAAGACAGCCTCCGCGCGGGGAGTCACTTTCAACTTGCTGAACAGGCTTTTCAGATGAAACTTCACGGTATTGCTTGAGTTCCCAAGGTGTTGGCTTATCTGTTTATTGCTCAATCCGCGGGCCAGCAGAGGGGCTATTTGACCGTGTGTGTGACAGTCCAAGTTCGCTGAAACCAAGTCCGGGATTGACCTAAATGCCCTGCTCCAACGTCTCCAGCAGTTCCGCAAACTGCGGATACTCACGAACATCAGCGCTGTGTTGTCTAAGCTGAGATATCATCGTGTTGCAGGCATCAATGAAGACTCGGATAAAACCTTGAGCCGGGCATATCTAACATTCGATTCAAAGTCTCGCGAGCCTTATCAACTTCCCCTCTTTGCTTAAGCACAATGGCCTCAATTGCTCGGGATTTAGTCAGATCTGACTGCCGTTCAATTTTCGCACTATGGGCTAGGCGCTTTGTCGCCAGCCTTGAGCCTCAGCGCCAGCGTTTCGGGCCAAGGCATCTTCGGCGTTAAGTTCCAGATAATCCGGCAGTGCCAACCAATGACTGCTTTCAGCTAAGGCATGGCGCTGTCATCCTTGAAGAGTTTAAGAGCAATACACACTGGCAGCTTAAATCTACGTGGGCAGATCCCAGGAATTATGGCTAAGGGTCTGTCCTGCGGACATGACTCAGCCAATTGACGACAAAAAAACCGCCAACTGGCGGTTTTAATTAACTTAATCGCAAATACATCGACTGGACTTAATGGCGGCCCCAAGGGTTGTTGTCATTGCCACTGGAAGCTGAACTGTCTTGCCGTTCAGCACGCTGGCGACCAGCCCCTGAGCGCGAAGCGCCAGCATTTGGCTTATGGCCTTGGCGACTCTGTTTCCCTGGATACACCTTGTTACGGCCATTCGCTTGATAATCGGCTTCAGCTTTCGCCTGCATTTCGGCAATTTTTTCTAAGGTCAGCGGTAAGGCTGGTTTCGGGATCACCCCATCCATAAAGCCACGCTCACGAGGTTTTAGCACATATTGCGCCGCCGTCGGTCTTGGCATGCGCTTAAAGCGATACAGGTAAAAGTTTTCCAGTTTCTCCCGAGCCCATTCGGTTTTCTTTAAAAACTTAACGCTACTCTCAATGCTTGGGTTGGTCTTAAAACACTGCAATTTTAATGCGGCGTATAAAATTGGCCATCCGTAAAAATCCACCACTTCAGTCAGTAATACCTCTAATTTCAGGCCGTGCAGGGGATTGTTTTGCTGTAATTCGATCATCATATGTCCAAAAAGTAATACTCACTGAGCGAGCTAAACGTCATCGCCACTGTCATCTGCGCGCATGATAACAAATAGCTTAGCAGCTTGCTCATATTAGGTAGGATAAATTCCTCTGTGCTTACATTATCCCCACAGTTTCTGTATACTCCCGCGCTTTGTCGTCATCCTATTCACCCTTGCATGTCTGGGAAAGTTCACTTTCACCTACCTGCCCTTTATCCTTGGAACACCGTCTTGATATCAACCGCTAACATTACAATGCAGTTCGGCGCCGAACCCCTGTTTGAAAATATCTCGGCCAAATTTGGCCATGGAAACCGTTATGGTCTCATCGGGGCAAATGGCTGCGGTAAATCGACCTTCATGAAAATTCTTAGTGGTGCCTTAGCGCCAAGCTCAGGTAATGTCTCGGTGACGCCCGGCCTTAAAGTCGGCACCTTGAGCCAAGATCAATTTGCCTTTGAGCAATATTCAGTGATCGATGCGGTGATCATGGGGGATGTTAAACTATGGAAAGTCAAACAAGCCCGCGAGCGCATTTATGCTAAAGCTGAAATGACTGAAGAAGATGGCATGGCCGTCGCTGAACTCGAAGTACAATTTGCCGAAATGGATGGTTATAGCGCCGAAAGTCGTGCCGGCGAGATCTTGCTAGAGGCTGGTATTGCTGAAGAGCTTCACTTTGGCCTGATGCAACAAGTGGCTCCCGGTTGGAAACTACGGGTGTTATTAGCACAAGCCCTATTTGCTAATCCAGATATCTTGTTACTTGATGAACCTACCAACAACCTCGACATCCACACGATTTCTTGGTTGGCTTCTGAGTTAAATCAACGTAAGTGCACCATGATCATCATCTCCCATGATCGTCACTTCCTTAACTCTGTATGTACCCATATGGCCGATATCGATTACGGTGAGCTGCGGATCTATCCAGGTAATTATGAGTATTTCCTCGCTCAATCCAGTTTATTACGCGAGCAACTGCTGGCGGGGAATGCCAAAAAGAGTGCCGAAATCGAAGAACTGCAAGACTTCGTCAACCGCTTTGGCGCCAATGCTTCCAAGGCCAAACAGGCCAGTTCACGGGCTAAGCGGATGGATAAGATTAAGCTCGATGAAGTGAAATCTTCCAGTCGCGTCACGCCGTCGTTACGATTCACAGAATCTAAGAAGATGCACCGTCAGGCCTTAGTGCTTGAAAACTTTGGTCATGGTTTTGATGGTGATACCTTATTTTCTGGTGGTGAGCTGATTTTAGAGGCTGGCGCTAAGCTGGCGATCATTGGTGAGAACGGTGTGGGCAAAACTACCCTGCTACGTTGTTTAATGAATGAATTATCCCACCAAACTGGGGTGATGAAGTGGTCAGAGAATGCCTCTATCGGCTATTGCCCGCAAGATAGTAGCCGTGATTTCGATAATGATTTAAGTTTATTTGACTGGATGAGCCAGTGGCGTACACCTAAACACAATGACTTGATGGTAAGAGCCATGCTCGGACGTCTGTTATTCACCGAAGATGACGCCAATAAGAAAGCCAAGAATTGCTCAGGGGGTGAAAAAAACCGCCTACTATTCGGCAAATTAATGATGATGGATATCAACGTGCTCATTATGGATGAGCCAACAAACCACATGGATATGGAAGCCATTGAAGCACTTAATTTTGCATTGAAACTGTTTGAGGGAACATTAATATTCGTCAGTCACGATCGTGAATTTGTGTCATCGTTGGCGACCCGAATTATTGATATTAAAGATAAACAGCTGATCAATTTCCAAGGCACCTTTGATGAGTATTTAGCCAGTCAAGCCGCTTTGGCCTTAAGTGCTTAACTAACTCAGCTTGGCAGTAATGGCGCTGATTGACTCAAGGCAGCAATCAGCGCCACGGCTTGATTATAATGGGCAGCGGTTAACTTCCCGTGCCCAGCATAGGCGCGTTCAGGGACTAATTGCGCTAATAGCGCCAAGATAGGTAATTGTTCACAAGCCTGCCAATCGTCAATGGGACTAACTCCTGTGTGACATGCTATCGCTTGGTGGCGTACATCGATAAAACGGCATTGCTTGAGTTCCGCAAACCATACGACTAACGCCTCCGCCGAGCCCTGCATCATTTCAACGCTCAGCACCTCATCTAGACTGCCTGCACAAAATAATAGACGTATTTCACCACCGCCTGCGGCTCCCACAAAGTAACTGTGAAACTCGCCATCAGGATGAAGTAAACAATAATCCACTGCCACAAACGCTGGTGCGCCATGGTTAAGCGCTGTTGAGGTCATCATCTGCTTGACTTGCCGCCAGGTTAGCATCGGCGTTTCCTATAAAAAAACCAGCCGCAGCTGGTTAATGGATGATCTTACTGAGATATCAAAAGGGGATTATGACATTAACTCAGCAAAACACTCAGCAATAATATCCATGCCCCGTTGCAAGTCGGCATCACTGACGGTTAACGGTACCAAGATACGTAACACGTTACCATAGGTACCACACGACAACAGGATAAGCCCTTTAGCTCGTGCACTGGCGATGATCTTAGCGCAATATTCTGGCTTAGGTTGGCCATGTTCAATCAGTTCGAGTGCGACCATAGCGCCGAGACCACGGACATCGGCAATGATGGGCTGCTCGGCCTGTAATTGGCATAATCGCTGCTTAATTTGCCGGCCGACGAGATTGGCACGCTCAAGCAAATCCTCTTGTTCAAACACCTCAAGCACGGCTAATGCGGCGGCGCAGGCCAAAGGATGACCGCCATAGGTACCGCCCAAACCACCGGGACCGATGGCATCCATCACTTCAGCCCTGCCCGTGATCCCCGCCAGCGGGAAACCGCCCGCAATCGACTTCGCAAAGGTGGTAATATCCGCAGCAACTCCCATTTGCTCCATGGCAAAAAACGTTCCAGTGCGCCCAGCGCCAGTTTGCACTTCATCGGCAATCAGCATAATGCCTTCGCGATCGCATAATTGCCTTAATGCCTGCATAAAGCTCGGTGAGGCCGCATAAAAGCCCCCTTCACCTTGCACTGGCTCTAAGATAATCGCGGCAATATCACTGGGCTCCGCATCGTTCTTAAAAATACGCTCAATAGATACCAAGGCATCTTCATCACTCACGCCATGTAATGCACAGGGATACTGGGCGCGAAAGACATTCGCCTGCATCAAGCCCATGCCCTTACTATAAGGTGCCACTTTACCTGTGAGGGCTAAAGTGGCCATGGTGCGACCATGGTAACCGGAGGTAAAGGCAATCACTCCAGCACGCTTAGTATAAGCTCGCGCCACTTTAACGGCGTTTTCTACGGCTTCGGAACCGCTGGTAAATAGAGCCGATTTTTTCGCAAAATTTCCAGGCACCTTCTGATTGAGTTTTTCACAGACCTCAATATAAGACTCATACCCCAACACCATAAAACAAGTATGCGAAAACGCGCCCAACTGCTGGGTCACAGCGTCAACCACCTTAGGGTGTAAATGGCCAGTATTGAGCACGGCAATTCCACCGGCAAAATCTAAATATTCACGGCCTTCGACATCCCATACCTTGGCGTTTTCTGCGCGCTCGACGTAGACAGGATGGATCTGCCCAACGCCACCAGCCACCGCGGCTTGGCGCCGTGCCATTAATTCATTATTACTCGTCATTGCTATCTCCTTGGCAAGCGACGACACCCGCTAACTAAGCATTAAATCGATAAACACAAATATTTCATTTCAAGATATTCTTCAATGCCATACTTTGAGCCTTCGCGGCCAAGCCCTGAGGATTTGACGCCACCAAAAGGCGCGACTTCGGTGGAAATAAGGCCGGTATTAATCCCGACCATGCCATATTCCAACGCTTCCGCCACTCGATGCACTCGGCTAATATCACGACTATAAAAATACGCCGCTAAGCCAAACTCAGTATCATTGGCTTGCTCAATCACCTCCGCTTCGCTGTCAAACTTAAATAACGGGGCTAACGGGCCAAACGTCTCTTCTTTTGCGACCAGCATCTCGCGCGTGACGCCGGTAATAATAGTCGGCTCAAAATAGGTGCCTTCTAATCGATGACCGCCGCTCACCAAGCGGGCACCATTTTCTAACGCATTTTGTAAATGCTGTTGGACTTTTTTCACCGCATTGTCATCGATTAATGGCCCCGTCGTGACCCCTTCATCCATGCCATTTCCTAATGTCAATTCGGCCACCGCCAAGGCTAATTTATCGGCAAACGCCTCATACACTCCCGATTGCACATAAATACGATTAGCACAAACACAGGTTTGACCCGCATTGCGATACTTAGAAATCATGGCCCCGGCCACCGCAGCATCGAGATCGGCATCATCAAAAACAATAAAGGGCGCATTACCACCGAGCTCCAACGACAGCTTCTTTAACGTTGGGGCGCATTGTGCCATGAGTTTAATTCCCACCCCAGTGGAGCCCGTGAACGATAATTTGCGCACAATCGGATTGCTACATAACTCATCACCGATGGCTTTGGCATCCCCGGTGAGCACACTCAGCACGCCAGCAGGGACTCCCGCTTCATGGGCCAGTTGCACCAGCGCAAAAGCACTAAATGGGGTTTGGTGCGCAGGCTTGACGACCATGGTGCAACCGGCAGCTAACGCCGGCGCCACCTTACGGGTGATCATCGCCGCAGGGAAATTCCATGGTGTAATGGCGGCCGTCACCCCGACAGGTTGTTTGATCACTGTGATACGTTTGTCCCCTTGATGCCCTGGAATAGTATCACCATAAATGCGCTTACCTTCTTCGCTAAACCATTCAATAAAGGACGCGGCATAGGCGATTTCACCTCGCGCTTCAGCCAATGGTTTGCCTTGCTCAGTGGTCATTAGCTGCGCCAAATCTTCTTGGTGTTGCATGATCAGCTCAAACCAACGCCGCAATATTTGACTGCGCTCTTTGGCGGTTTTCGCCCGCCATGCCGGTAAAGCATCATTGGCGGCGTCAATGGCCGCGCGGGTTTCCCATAAGCCCATGTTAGGCACAGAGCCTAACACCTCATGGGTGGCCGGATTAGTGACACTGATGGTTTCCCCTGTATCACTATCACGCCATTGGCCATTGATATAACACTGTTGCTTAAATAATGCTGAATAGCTGAGCTTCATGTTTACTCCTAAAGAATTGGTGATAAATCACACACCCAATTTATCGCGTAAGCTGTAATACCAAGCCCCAATGGCTGAAAATGGCACCCGTAAGGCATGTCCTCCAGGAAATGGATAATGGGGTAATTGCGCAAAGGCATCGAATCGTGTGGCGTGAGCATTAATCACTTCACTCAAGACTTTCCCCGCTAAATGGGTATACGTCACGCCATGACCACTGCACCCTTGCGAGTAATAGATATTCGTGCCAATCCGCCCCATTTGAGGCAAGCGTGACAAGGTCAATAAAAAATTACCGGTCCACGCAAAGTCAATCTTTACTGATGCTAACTCCGGAAAGGTTTTGAGCATCTTGGGGCGAATAATGGCTTCAATATCCGCCGGATCGCGAGCCCCATAGACCACTCCACCGCCATAAATCAGACGATTATCCGCCGATAAGCGATAGTAATCTAAGAGGTAATTACAATCTTCTACACAATAATCCTGCGGCAATAACCGTTGAGCGACCTCGTCACTTAATGGCTCTGTGGTGATAACTTGAGTGCCACAAGGCATCGATTTGGCTTGTAATTGTGGCAAGAGATTACTGAGGTAAGCGTTACCTGCAACAATCACATACTTGGCTTTCACTTGGCCCTTGGCTGTTTTGACTACTGCCGGTTCGCCTTGAACAATATCAACCACCGCGGAGTCTTCATACATCTTACCCCCCAAGGACAGCACAGCTTGTGCTTCACCCAAGGCCAAATTTAACGGATGAATATGGCCACCTGACTTGTCTAATAAGCCGCCGGTGTACACATCGGTGCCAACAACTTTGGCGATGCCGTTGTTATCCATCAACTCCAACCAGCCGTGATGACCATGGCGCTCCCACAAGGCTTTTTGATCTTCAAGATGGTGCATTTGCTTGCTATTCAATGCCGCAAACACCCCGCCATCTTTGAGATCACAATCAATCTGATAATCCTTGACCAAGCGCCGAATAATCCGGCCACCTTCAAACGCCATTTCACCAAAAATGCGCGCATTCTCTTTGCCAACAGTCCGCTCAATGCTGTCAATATCGCGACTAAAGCTATTCACTATCTGGCCACCATTACGGCCGGATGCGCCAAAACCAATCCTAGCGGCTTCGAGTACCACCACACTCAAGCCAGATTCCAATAAATGAATCGCCGAAGATAATCCGGTATAACCCGCGCCAATTATGCACACATCAGCCTCAATGCTTTCGGTTAATTGCGCCTGTAATTCGAACGGTTTTGCTGATGCAGCGTAATACGATGAAGTGTGGGGAAGTGCTGTCATGATAGCCTTGAATCCTCAATTTCTTATGTTTATTATTTTTAACACTGAATTCACATTACACCCAAGCCTGGTTAAAAACCAGTCTGCAAGACAAAAAAAACACCTTAATGTAAAGTATTTAAAACATTAAGGTGTTGTTATGGCTTGGCAAAAATTAGGGCGTCATTTTAAGTTTTTTGTCCGCCCTGACGGCCATATACCATGAGATGAAAGCTATGATGGCCACCACCAGAATGATCAGGGTGGCGAGCGCATTAATCTTAGGTGACACCCCAAGGCGCACCGACGAAAACACCACCATCGGCAAGGTCGTTGCCCCAGGACCCGAGGCAAAACTGGCAATCACTAAATCATCGAGCGATAAACTGAAAGATAATAACCATCCGGCCACTAATGCCGGGGTGATCATAGGTACCGTTATCTGCATAAAGGTTTTAAAAGGACCGGCGCCTAAGTCCATTGCGGCTTCTTCAATAGACATATCAAGCTCTCGCAACCGTGAAGAGACCACCACCGCCACATAGGCAGCACAGAAAGTGGAGTGAGCAATCCAAATCGTCATGCGGCCACGCTCTAACGGCCAACCTATCAAATCGGCCATGTGCACAAACAGCAGCATCAATGACAGACCGGTAATCACTTCAGGCATAACTAACGGTGCAGTGATCATATTTGATAAAGTCAGTTTGGCCCACGAACGTCTAAATCGTGTCATCACAAAGGCAGCCATGGTGCCGATGATCACCGCCATCGACGCACTGTAGAAGGCTATTTGTAAACTAACCCACACCGCATCTAAGATTTGCTGATCTTTAAATAACTCGAAATACCATTTAATGGAAAAACCACCCCAAACCGTCACCAACTTAGAGTCATTAAATGAATAGATGATCAAGATCAGCATCGGCGCATACAAAAAGACTAACCCGACCCAGAGCATGGTGGTAGAAAAGCTAAATTTTTTCATCAATTGTGCTCCATAGACTTAGACTGATACCGATGGAACAAGGTGATCGGAATAATCAACAGGGCCAGCATCACGATGGCCAAGGATGACGCCACCGGCCAGTCACGGTTATTGAAGAATTCTTGCCACAATACCTTGCCTATCATTAAGGAGTCAGGACCGCCTAACAGTTCAGGAATAACGAACTCACCCACCGCAGGAATAAACACCAACATCGAGCCGGCAATCACTCCACCTTTAGATAAGGGCAACGTAATTTTCCAGAACGTATTGATAGAGCGAGAACCGAGATCAGAAGCCGCCTCAAGCAGACTCATATCGAGTTTTACTAAGTTGGCGTACAACGGCAAAATCATAAACGGCAAATACGCGTAAATAATACCTATGTACACAGCGATATTGGTATTGAGGATCTGTAACGGTTCACTGATCACCCCCAGCCATAATAGGAAGTTATTGATCACGCCAGTGTTACTGAGCAGGCCCATCCAAGCATACACCCGGATAAGAAAAGACGTCCACGAGGGTAACATCACCAGCAACAACAATACGGTTTGCATTTTGGCTGGTGCTCGAGCGATGGCATAGGCCATCGGATACCCTAATATGAGGCAGCCCAAAGTAGAAATGAAGGCCATCTTCAACGAATTTATGTATGACATGTAATACATGGAATCATCAAGCAACAATAAGTAGTTGCTGAAATTCAACACGATTTGCAATATATCGTCGCTGAAGAAAAAGCTCGGTTCATAGGGCGGAATAGCAATCGCCGCCGTCGATAAACTGATCTTAAATACAATCGCAAAGGGTAATGCAAAAAATAGCAATAACCACAAATACGGCGCACCTAAAGTGAGATGGCGCCCCTTAAAAAAGCGCTTGAGTTTTTTCATGAGCGTAACACCACGCCACTGGTGTCCTCCCAGCTGATATAGACCTCATCATCCCAAGTGGGGTTATCCGATCGGCGGTCACGGTTCGTCATGCTGCATTGCACAATTTGTTGGTTGGCAAGCTTAATATAAAACACGGAAATACCGCCTAAATAGGCAATATCATGCACCACGCCCTTGGCCCAATTATATTTGCCTTCGGGGATTTCACGGCTGATTAAGGTTTTTTCAGGCCGCACAGCTAACCATACATGCTTGTCATTCACACTGGTCGAGACCCCGTAGCCCACATAAAACTGGTTCGGTAAACTGGTTGAGTCAATCACCACATGGTCAACTTCATCGACGCTGATGTCCCCTTCGAATAAATTCACCGTGCCAATAAATTCGGCAATCATTCGGCTATTGGGGCTTTCATAAATATCCATCGGTGAGCCAATTTGCGCTATCCAGCCATCGGACATCACCGCAATACGCTCAGCCATGGTCATGGCTTCTTCTTGATCATGGGTCACCATTACGCAAGTCACGCCTACCCGCTCAAGAATTTCCACTACTTCTAATTGCATTTGGGTCCGCAACTTTTTATCTAATGCGCCCATCGGCTCATCGAGCAATAACAATTTAGGCCGTTTCGCTAACGAACGAGCTAAGGCCACTCGCTGGCGTTGCCCACCCGATAATTGATTGGGCTTACGCTTGGCATATGATTCCATATGCACTAGTTTGAGCATTTCCTGCACCCGTTCATCAATTTCTTGCTTCGGTAATTTATCTTGTTTGAGCCCGAAGGCAATATTGTCAGCAACTGTCATATGCGGAAAAAGTGCATATGACTGAAACATCATATTGATGGGACGCTCATAGGGAGGCAGATCAGTTATGTCTTGACCATCGAGATATATCCGGCCTTCGCTGGGCTTTTCAAAACCTGCCAGCATGCGTAATAAGGTCGATTTACCTGAGCCTGAACCACCTAACAACGCAAAGATTTCACGTTTATTAATGGTCAATGACACATCATCAACCGCCCTTACATCATCGAATAACTTACTGACCCGATCTATTTTTAACAACACCTCGGCGGCCGCCTTAGGTTTCGTCGGTATGTCTGTAGTATTAGGCATTTACTGTCTCCGCACTCGCGTATCGCGATCTGACGCCGCGTTACATTAAGTTCACTCGTGACTCGTTGAGGAAAACAGGCGGCTCTCGCCGCCTGTTCATGGCTATTGACCTGATTTCACCCGGCTCCAAATACGAGTGATCACTCGCTGAACTTTCAGACCACGCACATCTTGAATATACAAACGGTCTAAAACTTCTGGGGTTGGGTAAATTTGCGCATCGTTAAGGACTTCCTCATCGACAACGCTATTACTGGCAGGATTGGGATTGGCGTAGGCCACATAGTTGGTGATCTCACCAATCACTTCTGGACGCAGTAAGTAATTGATAAACTTATGAGCATTTTCTACATTAGTGGCATCATTCGGAATGGCTAACATGTCAAACCACAAGTTAGCGCCTTCTTTGGGGATACTATAAGCGATGTTTTGATTCGTGCCCGCCTCTTCAGCTCGCGCCGCGGCTTGGAATACGTCACCCGAGAAACCATAAGCCACACACACATCGCCATTGGCGAGATCTGAGATATAGCGAGATGAATGGAAATACGTCACATAGGGACGAATTTTCATCAATACTTCACCGGCTTTCTTAAAGTCATCAGGATCCTTGGTATTAGGATCTAACCCTAAATAAATCAAGGCTTGCGGCAACATATCGTCGGCAGAGTCCAACATAACCACACCACAGCTTGCCAGCTTAGAGGCATACTGCGGATCAAAGAGTAATGCTAATGAATCGACTGGCGCATCATCGCCTAAGATCGCTTTCACTTTATCCACGTTATAGCCAATACCATTAGTACCCCATAAATAGGGCACCGAGTATTGATTACCTGGATCGGCCTTTTCGAGTTGTTTCATTAACTTAGGATCTAAGTTTTTATAATTAGTTAATTGATCACGTGATAAAGGAGCGAATGCACCCGCTGTGATTTGCTTAGCCAAGAAATTATTAGAAGGGACGACGATATCGTAACCAGAACGACCCGAGAGTAACTTAGCTTCTAAGACCTCGTTACTATCAAACACATCATAAATCACCTTGATACCGGTTTCTTTTTGAAAATTATCTAAGGTATCTTCGGCAATATAATCTGACCAGTTATATACCCTAACCACTTCCTCGGCTTGAACAGTCATACCGGCGAACATGCTAGTGGCCAGTAGGGCGACCGATGTCATTTTCAACAATGGCTTCATGTTTTCTCCTTTACGTGTTTGGTGGGAAGTTCCCACTGAGTAGTGCAATTGCATGGGATAATCCCCATGTGAAAAACTATGCCCTGCGCTACACCACACCTTCGCATCTCATTAGTTCGTCACCGCCTTCGCTTGTTTGGCATCCATTGCCAAACAAGCCCATTAAACCTGACTATTTTGATTAAATCACGGATCAAAATAACAAACTCACAACGTTCACGCTACTTATTAATGCGCCGCAGCAACATTAACTAAGCACTTGAAATGGTGAGTCTATCTTCTTAAACCGACAGTAAAAGGAACGCACGTTCCCACGAACTCACCACTCGGCGGAAATTGGCTAATTCCGCACGTTTCACCGCAATAAAACCTTGGGTAAAGTCATCGCCTAAATACTTACGGCAATAGGTGCTCTCCTCCATTGCCTCCAACGCGGCCTCTAGAGTAAGCGGCAGAGGAATACTCGCACTACTTCGGTTTTCGTTGGCACGCCCTTGCACCGGTTGAGACGGTTTAAGCTCTTCGACCATGCCGATATAGCCACAAAGTAAACTCGCCGCAAACGCTAAATAGCAGTTAGCATCTGCGCCAGGAATACGGTTTTCAATGCGACGATTTTGGGGCGATGACTCAGGAATACGTAAGCCACAGGTACGGTTTTCTTCACCCCATTCAAGGTTGATCGGTGCCGAAGTACCGGGTAAGAAACGACGGAATGAGTTAACGTTAGGCGCTAATAAAGGCACAAACTCGGGTAAACAACGCTGCAAGCCACCAATATAACTGTAAAATTCTTGGCTCATGGTGCCGTCTTCACGGGTGAAAATATTCTTTCCTGACGATTTCTCAATAATGCTCTGATGTAAATGCATGGCACTGCCCGGCTCATCGGTCACAGGTTTGGCCATAAAGGTCACGCAAACACCGTGTTTCAGTGCGGCTTCACGTAAGGTGCGTTTAAATACAAAGACTTGATCGGCAAGGTTTAGTGGATGGCCATGACGGAAGTTAATTTCCATTTGTGCCGTGCCTTCTTCATGGGTCAAGGTATCAATATCTAACCCTTGGGCCTCACACCAGTCATACATATCTTCGAACAGGGGATCATATTCATTGGCAGCATCGATAGAAAACGATTGCCGACCCGTTTCAGCCCGGCCGCTACGCCCCACAGGAGGCTGCAACGGTAAATCAGGATCGGCCGAGCGCATGGTTAAATAAAATTCCATTTCCGGAGCAATCACCGGCTCCCAACCCTTATCTTCGTAGAGTTTTAGAACTTTTTTCAACACATTACGCGGCGATAACTCAATGGGATTGCCCATTTTATCGAAGGTATCGTGGATCACTTGTGCCGTTGCCTCAACGGTCCATGGCAGCATAAACACCGCGTTTTCATCGGGAACACAAATAAAATCGATGTCGGCCTCGTTCAACAGATTGTAATAATCTTCATCATCCACATAGTCACCGGTCACGGTTTGCAATAACACGCTTTCAGGCAAGCGCATGCCCTTTTCGTCAATAAATTTGTCGACAGGGGCAATTTTACCGCGACAAATACCACTCATATCGCTAATCACACATTCCACTTCAGTGATTTTTCGCTCTTTCAAAAAAGCTTCTAACTTCTTCATTTTATGCATTCCTTTGTTGAACTCTGGCATTGCAGGCGGCGCCAAACTGGCTAAATATCGCCTTGTAAAAGGGATTATTTTCAATTTGCCACTCAGGGTGCCATTGCACTCCTAGGGCGAAATTTTTCGCATGTTCGACAGAAAATGCTTCGATTAAACCGTCGTCTGCGTAGGCTTCTGGCCGCAATCCCAACCCTAATCTGTCCACCCCTTGCGTATGAACCGAATTGACTTCTGCTTGAGTGCGGCCCCAGCCCTGAAAAAGCAATCCTCCAGGTTCTAAGGTCACTGTGTGGGCTAAGCCATATTGAATTTCCATCGGGGCCGTTTTGTCTTCACGGTGATCATTTAAGCTCGGCACTTCGTGAATTTTCTGATGCAAACTGCCACCATACACCACATTCATTTCTTGAAATCCTCGACAAATGGCTAACACGGGGATCCCCATATCAATCGCTAATTTTAATAAGGGTAAGGTGGTCGCATCCCGCAGTGGATCATGCAATGTGCCAGGCGTACTGGCGTTGCCTTGATAATGGTGAGGTTCAACATTAGAGGGGGAACCTGTGAACAGAATACCATCTAGACGATTGAGCAATGCGGACATTGGTATGTCAGCACCTAGGCTTGGAATGATCACAGGCCAAGCATCTGTCCCCTGAATAATTCCACGCAAATACTTATGGCCAGTGATGGCAAAGTCCTGCAATCCTATCCTTTGATTGCAGGCGGTAACACCAACAAAGGCTATCGATCTCTCCAACATAAATACCTTTAATTTTGTAATAAGTGGCAAAAATGGGTGTTCATTTTTTTAGACACTACACCGAAAGTTTTAGGTAAGCAAGAAGTTAATGGCATGTTAATCACTGGTGCGAACGGTTGTTTTGTAACCTTATGTTTTTGCAAGGTAAATATTTCCACCCCCTCAACAGCAGTCAGTATTTGGGCATGATAAAAATATTGATTTATCCAACTAAATCAATAGGTTCCCATCTAGAGTACTGGTAAGGTTTTTGGCTATTATTATTTACAAAAGAGGCAATGTTATGCTGCAGGCATCTCGCGAGGCTGACTGTCCAGCCTCGTGATTAAAAATTGGCGGGAGTGGTGGCACTGACAAGTTGGCAAGCTTCATCGAAAGGGTTTCTGAACCGATGCGGCTGCTCACTGTTAAAATAGTAACTGTCGCCAGCACCAATAATATACACCTCATCCCCCACGGTTAATTCTAATTTACCTGAGATGACTAATGCCGCTTCCTCGCCGAGATGTTGCAACATCTCCTCCCCCGTATCTGTACCTGGGGCATAGGTTTCCCACATGACCGACATCGCACGATTAGGAAAATCACGGCCAATTAACTTATATTCCAATGGGCCTGAGCCAATATCTAACAGCTCTTCTTGGCGATAGACCACCTTGGGCTCTGCGGTTTGCGCTTCTTCAATAGAGAAAAATTCGACTAACGACATTGGGATCCCCGCAAGGACCTTTTTTAACGAACTGACTGAAGGACTGACACTATTTTTCTCAATCATAGAAATCGTGCTGTTGGTCACCCCTGCCCGCTTGGCTAACTCACGTTGCGATAAGCCTTTTAACTTTCTGACCACCTTAAGATTATGTCCAATATCCAAAGTGAAATATCCTCCCAATTGTGACAAGGTCACATCTCAATAACATTTAGCTCTAACTAAACACAGATTTGGTTTGTATTCTAGTCTAAATGTGTGTTAAAAAAAACGAACACTTTGCGTTATCCCTCAATAATAAAGCCAATAAAATAACAATTAGTTCGTTTTCTAACGTCACTACTACGGAGCCTCCATGTTAACGAAAACGCCTGTCCATTCTGACAATTACCCGGCATCCTTTTACGCAGCCAGCGCCAATAAGCACGATAACTACCCTCAATTACAAGAAAATATTGATGTCGATGTGGCGATTGTCGGTGGGGGCTTTAGTGGCATCAATACGGCGATTGAGCTGGCACAAAAAGGATTTAAGGTGGCTTTATTAGAAGCCAGAAAAATTGGTTGGGGTGCTTCCGGCCGTAATGGGGGTGAGTTAATCCGCGGTATTGGCCATAATATTGAACAGTTCAAACCCCAAATCGGTGCGGAAGGGGTCGATGCCATCACCCTGATGGGATTCGAAGCTGTCGATATAGTGAAACAACGGATCAATGAGCATCACATCGATTGTGATTTACGTTGGGGTTATTGCGATCTGGCCTTAAAACCTAAGCATATGGATGAAATTCATGAAGATTATGAAGATCTCAAGCGCATGGGTTATTCCCATGAACTGAAACTATATGATCAACATAGTATTCAAGAAGTCATCGGCTCCACTCAGTACCTAGGTGCCATGAGTGATATGGGCAGTGGCCATTTACATCCACTCAATCTTGCCTTAGGCGAAGCGGCTGTGGCTAAGCAACTCGGGGTGCAACTGTATGAAGACAGCGCCGCCATCAGTATCATCAAAGGCAATAAGCCCGTGGTCAAAACCGCCCTCGGCCAAGTCAGCTGTCAATTTTTGGTGCTCGCCGGCAATGCCTATATCGGTCATAAGCTCGAGCCCTATGTCGGTGGCAAAGTGCTACCTGCCGGCAGCTATTTAGTGGCCACTGAACCTCTCACAGAGAGCCAATGTGCCGATATTATCCCGCAAAACATGTCCTTTGCTGATTTGAGGATCGCCTTAGATTACTTTCATTTATCCGCAGATAACCGGCTGTTATTTGGTGGCTTATGTACATATTCAGGGAAAGATCCTAAAGACATTAGCGCCCGGCTTAGGCCTAACCTTGCCAAAGTGTTTCCGCAGTTGGCTAATGTGAACATTGATTATGAATGGGGCGGCATGATCGGCATTGGCGCTAATAGATTACCCCAAATTGGCCGTCTGCCCGATGCCAATAACATCTATTTTGCCCAGGCCTATGCAGGCCATGGGGTCAACGCGACCCATATGGCGGCCAAGCTCATCAGTGAAGCATTAACCTCGCAAGCAGAACGCTTCGATATCTTTGCTGGGATTAATCATATGACCTTTCCTGGCGGCCCTGCACTGCGCTCGCCATTATTGGCAGCAGGCATGCTCTATCACAGATTACTGGATAAACTCTAAGGCGATTTCTCATGAAAAAACAGGCAGTATTCTGTAATGCCGATCAGTTAAGACAGATCGCTTGACGATCTCACTGAAAGGATCAAAATCCGATGACCCCTTGTCATCGGATTTTTTTATGCAACTTTCAGAAGCTTTGGCGCGTACTCATATCAATCGT
>NZ_JAHUTT010000074.1 GCF_019209865.1 Shewanella sp. NIFS-20-20
CGAAAGCTGACTGGCTGGCTCCCGTCGTGGTCAGACTCGCTTCACCACCGGAGACGGTACGCTTATACCAGCGGCCATTGCGGACATACACAATGTCGGTCCGGCCATCACCGTCCATGTCGAAAAATTTGGCGGTATCATTATTGCCAGATGGAATACCCAAGGCTGTTTTCGCCATGAATGGCGTGTGAGAGCCGGAAGCCGTGGTGGCCGCAGGGCGGCTCCACTCAAATGAGACCGGCGTGCTGCAATCGGTTTGAGTTGTGCCAAGACATACTTTAATCTGGTCGAGGTAGTTTTGTGGTGTGCCGGAGGTCGCATCCCGGTAAGTTAAATGCCAGGTTTTGCTTACTGCATCATCTAGTCGTACTTCCACTTTTTGTAAGCGCTGGGTCAGGGTGACAGGGCTGCCGTAGACAAACCCATATTTAGGGTTGGATACTGATTGATAGACAAAGTGGATTTGTTGATAAGGCAGTTGCCCGTCACTGTGACCGGCGTAATCAATGCTTTTCAGGTACTGCTCTGTGGCGGTAGCCTGGTAGTGGTAACTGATGTAGTTACCCACCGGATCCTCAATGGCTTTGAGGTTCCACTGGTAAATGACATCACGGTTGTTTACCCGTGCTGAGCGGTACCCGTCATCCCCGCTATTGCCCTGCACATTGGGGAAGTGCTTGCCTGATACCTCATTCATATCTCCGTAGTAGAAGGTGTCGCCGGATTTGGTTTCCACCATGAATGCGCCCGGCCCCCCTCCCTGCGCTTGCCCCAGCACGGTCACTATGGACGCATCGTCGACTTCTTTGCGGTACTGTGCACCTTTCTGCCCATGACTGCCGGACACCAGCATCAACCGGCTGCCATCCAAACAGTATCGGTCACTGTTGGTGAGTTCTACGCCGTTAAGTAAACCGTCCTGTTCAATCGTTTTGGGGCAGCGACTGATGGCCGATAAGCCAGACAATCCCCAACCCACTCCCATGATGCTCTCTCCGCCGCCAGAGGTGTAACTGAGTTCAACAGATGGTTGGATACCGCCTCTGGCTGCGGGTGCGTCAATTGGAAGTGTGTAGGTGGCGGCGCCTTGCTCATTGACGCGAAAGCTGCCGCTAAGCGGCATACTGGACTGGGAAGAAGCAAAGGCCGGTAGGGTAAGCAGCGCCAACGATACCGCGGTCAGGCAGCTTTTTTTCATATCAACACTCCGTGTTTTTATTGTTCAAGGTTTATACAGGCGAGCGCTGAATGTGGTCAATCCGTGAACAAGAAAAACGTGACAATAATCTCACGTTGTGAGGTGTTTAATCTGTTATCTGCGTGTTTTCAATTTTATGCGCTTGGAGGAAGTTAATTGGTAGTGTCGCAAAGTTAGATTCAACGCTAGATGTACCTATTCACCAGGCGCTGATATTGCTCTCTGTTACTGCATCTGTGTTCTCTCTGCAGAGTGGGGTTGAATCCGCTCTGCAATCATCCAAGGCCGCCCAAATTGCTCAGTATAAAGTCGATGCGCTGCAGGTGGAGAGCACTGATTTGCAGCAACTGCAGCGTCAGCAACTCGATGCCAACTCCATCACTGCCGCCAATAACACTCAGTCGCTTATTTCCACCCGGAACGCCGAGCTTCAAACCTTGCTTGATGATATCGTCGCCGTTGATGATGGCAGTCAGTTGGCCAGCGTCTCTGATTACATTGTTCTGATTATTGCCAGTGCCCTGGAAGTCGTGTCTGTGGTCATGACACTGTGCCTGCATCACCTCGGTACCCATAGGACAAGACAGGACGGCGCAGGACATCGAGGGACAGTGAGCGTGTCCCAGCCGGTGATCGCTGTTCCTGGTGTTGAAACCCGGAACGAGCCCAGACAATTCGGGACAATATCGCAAAAGGCCGTTACCTTAGAAGAAGTTTGTCCAGAATTGTGGGACGAACACTCCAATGGGTAAACCTATTTCAGGACGGGACAGTCCAACCAAAAAAGGTAAGCCTAAGCTTACCTTTTTATGGCTAACGAGAGCTGATTGCCGCTAAAAATTTCGGTAACCATGCGCTAGCATCCTGCTCAGGACTCATGGTCTCGGTGGCATCTAATTGCAATCGGGTTAGCAGGGACTTAGCACCAAGCTCCGCTAATAACTCATCAAACTGCCGCCCCGCACCACAAAAGTGTTCGTAACTTGAATCCCCCAAGGCCACCACGGCATAATACACCGCCGGTAAATACGGGGCTTGCTGTTTTAACGCCTGAAACCAAGGGGCGATATCATCGGGCACATCGCCTTGGCCTGTGGTCGAACTCACCACCAGCAACACTTGCTCTGCCGGTGGCAACCAGCCAGATAATTGTGAATGCTCTCTTAGCTCCACCTCAACCCCTGCCTGCTGTATCTGAGCAGTCAATTGCTCGGCAACCGCTTGAGCACTGCCATACACCGTGCCAAAGACTATATTCACTTTCATGGCTCGCTTCCTTGTTAGTCATCGCTTACGCAAGTTACATGCTTGGGTCCAATGTCACATTAATCTCACCCCAGCCCAATCCGCTAAAGATAGGCTGCCATTCGGCTTCTAACTCAGTACTAATAGACATCGCCTCTTGAGTTACAGGATGAATAAAATCTAAGCGCTTTGCAATCAACCATAACCTATTATGCTGAAAATGCTCTCTAAAAAATCGATTTTGTTTACCATCACCGTGCGTGGTGTCACCCACAATCGGATGGCGTAAATGTGCCATATGTCGACGTAATTGATGCTTTCTTCCCGTTTGTGGCGTTAACGACACTAAGGCATAACGACTGCTCGGATAGCGATCAGATTGAAACGGGATCTCAGCATTGAGTAAAGGCTGATAATGAGTAATCGCGGCCTTATACTCCCCCTCGGAATTGGCAAATTTATCGGCGACCTTATCCAGCTCCTCTTTCAGGGGATAATCCAGCGTTGCCGCCTCATGCATATTACCGCGCACCAAGGCGAGGTAAGTTTTATTCACCTGATGCAAAGCGAATTGATCACACAACTGCCTCGCCACCTCACTGCTTTTGGCAAATAATAAAACCCCTGAGGTTGGCCTATCTAATCGATGAACAGGAAACACATGACAGCCCACCAGATCCCGCGTCATTTGCATGGCAAAATAGATTTCACGCCGGGCTAAGTAACTGCGATGGACCAATAGACCGGCAGGTTTATGGATCGCGACTAAATGTTCATCTTCATACAGAACTCGAATTTCTGGGGCCATGTCATCAGCGCCAGTGTGACACTCGGCTGATACTGGCAGTTCACAGTCTGAGACCGCGTGGATTGTCATGACAAATACTCATCAAATTGTTGTAAAAACGCGATTAGCGCTTGTTTATCGTCTTGGCCTTGCCAAAGATGCTCAGCCATTGGCGCCAACGCCATAGTGCCAGGCAATCCTTGTCCTTGTTCAATCAAGAGATTCATTCTTGGCACAAAAATAAACTGCAGCCATTGGGCAAACGTCATAGTATCACAAGCAAATGGGGCAGAACTGGCCAAAGCCGAGGCCTCAATTGGTTGCTGCTGCCACAAGCCCACATCAGTCAGTAAGGCTTGTAATTGCTGTAAATACGTCACGGTGTGGACGGGTAACATACTTTTCCTGAGGCTAAAGCAAACTTAATGGTCATAGGATATAACATTGTGGTGGGCTGGATATAGATCTAAGCCAATGGAAGATGCTCGTTTGGGTATAACATTGGCACTGGCATGACATATAATGCCGCCAGTAATCACGTTAAGATGAGCCAAGTATGCAAGATATCACCAGTTTAGGGCAATTTTTTAAAGCGGCGAGCACCCAGTTTCAAGTCTATGATCTTGGTCGTCGGGTGCAACATATCGATATGATGGCCTTTGAGCAAATCGAACAACAGCGCTGCCCTTACCCTTACCCAATTCAAGGCCATGCTCAATTTGCGATGGTGTTTTGGAATGATTGTGCCCAACACTATATTTGGTTTTTAAAAATTCCCTTGGATGAACGAGGCTTATTAAGCGGCGCCGCCACTCAGCAGTTTTTACACATGGTGGCTGAAGCCTTCGGCCAAAACCCTAATACAGAGCTTAGCCAAGAGCAGCAAGACCGACTGGCTAATCACCCCTTTAGCTTTAAACCCAGTGAAACCAAATTGGCCGTCTTTAACGGTTTAGTGCGCCAACAGTTAGCACTAAACACCTCGAATCAATATCCGCTGGCTAAGCGTTATTTACAACAAGAGATCCCGTCAGAGCAGTGGCACCAATTGGGTTTACAAGGCTTGGTTGATATTTGCGTGCGCTTGCAAGATCCGCAGCATAAGCAATTAATTTTAAACGGATTAGACAATAGCCCATTGGAAGTTAAAATTGCATTGTGTCAATGCTTAGAGCATCTCTCACTCGACAATGACATCCTAGCAATGTTGTGGTCAAACTTGCTAGCTCATCCCCAACAGCCAACCTATTTTCTGCAGGCCATGGCATCATCGTGCGAATTCAGCTCGAGAGCCATTGTCGACATTCATCAGCAATCAGGCTTAACTCAAGCGCTATTAATCAGCATTGCAGCTCGAAACTGGCGGGTATTAAAACAAGACGCGATCCGCAGTATTTACTTAGAAGCTCTAGCAACCCATGAGCAAAGCTTTTTTAATCATATCTTTGCTGATATTGTTGCCATTCCCGAGTTGCGCTCGTGTTGTTTATCAGCATTACGAGATCCGAATCGAAGTGCAACCTTATCTGCCGCAATTGGCGGCCTGTTTCAGGCGACCACATCATGATGACAGACGTATTATTAATGTTAGCGGTAGCTGTGATTGCCGCCTTTTTTTGGCAATTGCGACAAATGGCCGAACAAGCGAGGTTATTTGCAGACAAAGAATGTCAAAAACAGAATGTCCAATTACTGGCTTTTGCTCAAGAAAGCGCCCGGCCGAGTATCGGCGGTCATAGTGGACTCTGTTGGAAAACCAAGTATTTGTTAGAATTTAGCACCGACGGCATTAATCAATTCCGCGCGCATATTTGGATGCATGGTAAGCGTGTGACCAAAATTCAATGGCCAATCTTTCCCGAACCCGAGTGGCATCAAGCGCCAACGGCAAAAGGGAGTATTGGTGGCAGTTGCGGCGGTGGCGCCAGTAAAGGTAATTGCAGCTCAGGTCGTTGTCGCTAAACGCAGATACAAGAAGGGCGCGGCAAAGCCGCGCCCGGTACACCTTGTGATAGCCTATCCTGCTATATTGTGCTCCCTGCTCCATCCATGCGAACGTTGTGCTCCTGCATCATCCTTGGACTGCTGTCGTTTTCCTTGTCTTTTCAGACGTATTCCCTTACTACCGTCATTTCCATTTTCGGGCCTGCTCTTTCCTGAGCGTGTCCAATCCCATCCTGGGCTGCAGCACTATTACTTCCTGTAATAGTTGGCTCCTTTTTACCTTCCTAGTAAACAGTCATCCTGACTGCAATCATCCTTGGCAGCTACCTTGCCTTTTAATCTTGCTATTTTTAATGACATCAAACAATGTCATCAAAAAATATCCTTGTCTCGATAGCAGCAAACTCACCATCCTGTGGGTTTGTTGTCATCAATCTCTCGACACTTAAAATTTTACTGCATCCACACCAGATAAAAAGGATGTTTTTTATATTTTATTAAGTGCCAACCCCGCCACTAGCCACAGCATCAAGATAAATCATTGATTAAAAATTAAAAAATATTTGCCCATGCCTAAATTTAGCAATTAAAAAGAAGAAATACTTACATGCTTGTGAGATATATCTTACAAAAAAGTTGGCAGGTTAAACAATTGTTAATATTTGGGGCAATAAAAAAGGTGCATTTCTGCACCTTTTTTATTTTCTCTTTGTCAGCCATCCAGCTAATTTATGCTCCCTGCTCCATCCATGCGAACGTTCGGCATCCAGCCTGTATCCCTACTGTCCATAAAATCCATGTGCGTACACATTCATCCTTGCGACTTCATCCTTCCATGAGTGAAGTGCTAGCGTTAAGCTAGTATCCTTATCTCATCCATAAGCATCACTTGCTGCTTCAAGCATCCTGCGGGCTTCTCAGTCATCCTGATACTAGTTTTTATTTGCCCTACAAGTGTTAAGACCATCCAGTCTGTCTTAATGTGGGTATCCTACCCGCTATCCTTGATATAACACTATTGCAATTAACGACGTCCTGTCTTTGTTTCTTCCTGAAACAACACTCCAAATGGCGTGACATCCATCACACAGCAATAGCGCCTAAACCAATCCATAACTTATTTATCTGTTTAAGCTATCCTGCGCCTACCCCAAAAGTATAAAGTAAGTCGGATCGAAAATGCGCCCAAAAAACATCCAAACAGAGTAAATATAACCACTCCATGAAATGGCAATCCGTAACGCCATGTTATTAAAGGGATTAAATTTTTATCATGAATTGATCGTGGTCATTGGATTACACCAACGTAAGAGATCTCGCACAAGGTGAGTGGCGTGACTGCTGTCACACTAATAATTGCTTATTTAAATGAGATTTTGCCACTGGCCAGTTGCCAGAACATGACCAGATCGCCGAGCAAGCTATACAGGGGATATTTGAAGGTGGCGGGGCGATTATTCTCAAAGAAGAAATGACCAACCCAGGCAGGACCATATCCTAAAAGAGGCAATAGCCAGGCCCATTGCCATTGACCACTAACGACTAATCCAAGCAGCAAAATCAAGACTGACAAGGTGCCACAAAAATGCAGCACACGGCAGGTAACCACTTGATGTTGCGACAAATAAAATGGATAAAATTCAGCAAAGCTCTGATACGACTTAGTTTCAGTTGTTGGTGTTGCCATAAAATAATAACTCCCCACTGACATTACCTATAACTAAATCAGATAAATGCTTAAATTGATATTGATGAAATAATGCCAAATGATGTTCGTTGGTGACAAATACACCAATCCCCTCTAATTCTGGTTGCTCGTCACACCAATGCGTGATGGCATCGATTAATTTCCCGCCTAGGTGTTTACCTTGCTCACTAGGAGATATCGCCAAAAATTGTAAAATACCACTATGGCCACTCGGCAAATGCTCTTGGATAGAACGCTCTTTTTGGACCCATTTTTGGGTCGATTGCCATCCGGTACTTAACAGCATTTTTAAGCGCCAATGCCAATATCGACTCTGGCCAACCGCGGCAGCTGAATTAACCACACAAGCGACGCCCACTAAGCGATCATCATCAAACAAGCCCACTAATGTTTGCTCTTGTTGCCACAATTCATTGAGTTCCTCGCGGATAGCCCCCCGCAGCTTTTGCTCATATAAGTGATCATCACCACAATAGAGTGCGTCTTTAAACACCAGATCATCATGGTAGGCTGTATATAAAATTGACGCGGCAATACGCAAATCATCCGCGGTTAAATAGACGGCGCGGTATTGGTTTTCAGTTGTTAATGCCATATGCCCTCCTTACGTTTCACATACTCTAGCAAGGCCGAGCATTAATGTTAACAAAATGTTTACTTGATTCGTGATTGTGCTATTTGTCTTCGACTGGTGCCAATCTCTGCTACCCTCTAGAGGTTTAACCCCTTTTATATGCTTAGCTAAACGTCGAGGTTGATATGGACACCACCATTGCTAATTTAAGTCATTTATTTGAACAATTAGGCTTGGCTCCCGCAGCACAAGACATCGAACAGTTTATCGCCACTCATTCGCTTGATATTAAAGAATCTATTTGTGATGCCAGTTTTTGGACACCCTCTCAGCAAGCCTTTCTTCAAGAGGCTATCAGCGCCGATAGTCATTGGAGTGAACTGGTTGATCAACTCGCGACCCGATTACAAAAATAGTCTCCCTTGGGGCAACATCTAGCGCCTAATGGCGGTACCTATCTATACCTAAGGCGCGCAATACAATACACTCACCGTCATTGAGTTTTTTAATAAAAAGCGACATGCGATGAGTCAAATTGAGGTAGTAATCAATCAAGCCTGCCAATTAGCGCAGGCCGGAAAAACCCCCACCCTAGCCCTAATTAAAAGCAAAGTTAAATTACCGATGCCCATCCTTGTGCAAGGGTTGCAAGCATTTAAACAACTTAATGCGCAAGAGCGCCAACAGCGATTAAGCCAGGCGCAACCTTTGCTCGCACCGCAGGCCCCCGCCAGCGACACTCTCAGTCTTGAGCAACAGTTAGCGTATTTGCGCTCTCAACAGCAAGAGATGCAAACCACCATCGACGCCCTTCACCGCCGTGTGAGCCAGTTGGAGCAGCAACAATAATGTTTGTGGTAGAACTCAGATTTGAATGCTTTGCTGACACCAGTTTCACGGCAGTAGAACGCAGTATCAATGGTTTGTTAGAAGCCTATCGCGCCAATGGCCAAGTGCTAGGGCGTGAATTTGCCATCGCCTTTAATGACGGTGAATTTCGGGTGAGATTATTATTGCCAGAGCAAGATAGCCTTAATTATCGTTTTAACAGTCCTTGGGTAAAACAAGCATTAGCGCAATTAACTGAGGCTAAAATTCTGGCACCACGCACTAAAGTGATTGGCCAAGATATCAACTCAGAAGAATCCACTTTAGCAACGCCTAGTTGGCAGGTGTTATATACCAGTTATGTCCATATGTGCTCACCGATACGGAGCGGTGATGATCTGCGCCCCATCCCACTTTATCGTTTGCCCGCCACGTTTAATGGCGATCATAAACGTCTTATTCGCTGGCAGACGGAATGGCAAGCCTGTGATGAATTACAAATGGCCGCCGCGACAGCAGCAGAATTTGCCGCATTGCATGAGATGACAGACACTGGTAGTGATTTATTTCGGCGAGGTTGGGACTTACGGGGCCGAGTAGAATATTTAACCAAAATTCCGACCTACTACTATCTGTATCGAGTCGGTGGCAGTGATAAGCAATCTGAGCGAGACCGTCCATGTCCTCGCTGCGGGAATCATGCCTGGGCCTTAAGCGAACCCTTATTAGATATGTTTCATTTTCGCTGTGATGATTGCCGTATCGTGTCTAACTTATCTTGGGATCATCAATAGTCATCATGCGTTATTTTTGCCCGGTTAAATGACGCCACATGATTTTTAGTCGCTGAATAATGCCTGGATGTGACCTCTCAGGCATTGCTTCAACCACCGGCACTTCAGGTAAACAAACCCTCGGGGTTAATAGCTGTAAGTATTCACCTAGACTGGCCGCTAATCGTTGTTCTTGCTCATGACCTGGCACTTCAGTCCAGACACTACCGTCTTGATTATTCACGGTGATCATCCGATCGCCATCGGCTAATAGGCCAATAAACCATGTGAGTGGCTGCTTAAGTTTCTGCTTCATCATAATGTGGCCAATCAGATTTTTTTGCAGTATGTCTAAGTCGTCATCATTCCAAGTTTGCAGCAGTTCGCCAACGCCTTGCTCGCTGTGAAAATACAAGGTGCCAGCATAGATCTTGCCGTAAAAACTCACCATATCCGGCCAAAACTTGATACCTAAAGCCAATTCAATATTGGTAAAATCCGCGACGCTTGAACGTGAGACCCATTGCCACTGCATGCTGATATCGTCCTCAGCCAAGGGGTCACGCAAACACTCAGATACCATCCCCTGCGGGTAGCACCTAGGTAGCTCACCAAGCTGCTCTTGGTAACTGTGAATATATCTTGTTAAAAAATCATTTAATTGGATATCGCAGGACACTGAAGTCATTCCTAATTTGCAGTATACTTTGGGGATATTTTGACACGGATACCAGTGAATGACACGACATAACGACCCTTATCACGGCGCAAAGGAACTCGCCGGATTGACTTTAGGTCAAGCGACTACGTACAAGGACCAATATGCCCCTGAGTTATTGCAAGGGGTGCCGCGGGCACTGAACCGCAGCGCCATCGGCTTAACCTCAACCCTGCCCTTTACTGGTGTCGACCTATGGACGGGTTATGAGCTCTCTTGGCTCAACGCCAAGGGGAAACCTATGGTGGCAATTGCTGAGTTCGCACTGCCAGTTGACAGCCCAAACTTAGTGGAGTCCAAGTCATTTAAACTCTATTTAAATAGCTTAAACCAAACTCGATTTGACTCAGTAGACGCGTTACAACAGTGCTTAGTGACCGATTTAAGCCAGTGTGCTGGTAAAGACGTGAAAGTATCGATCATTGAGCCAAAGCATTTTAACCATCAGCGCATTGTTGAGTTACCGGGTCACTGCATTGATGAACTCGACATTGACGTCAACGATTACAGCTTTAAGCCTGAATATTTAGAAAATAGCACAGATGATAAGCAAGTGGTTGCCGAGACTCTAACATCTAACTTATTAAAATCTAATTGCTTAATCACCTCACAGCCGGATTGGGGCAGCGTGATGATCCGCTATCAAGGCGCGAAAATCGATAGTGAGAAACTCTTACGCTATTTGATCTCTTTCCGTCAGCACAATGAGTTCCATGAACAATGCGTCGAACGTATTTTTATGGATCTAAAACATTTCTGTCAGTGCTCAAAATTAACCGTCTATGCCCGTTACACTCGTCGCGGAGGCTTAGATATCAATCCTTATCGCAGTGACTTTGAACACGTAATCGACAATCACAGATTAGCTCGTCAGTAATGGTCGACACCACCCATTCCCTTGGGTGGTGTTATTGCCCGCCAAAATCGCCAATCAATTGAGAATTATCAAAAAATTTATTGGTAAACACTAGCCTCCAACTCAACATTTGATTAGTCTGAGTCAAATTAAACCAAGGAGTCTGAGATGTTTAAAAAATTATTGGCGTCGATAGGCATAGGATCGGCCAAAGTAGATACCTTACTGCATACAGAACATTTACTGCCTGGCCAAGCATTTAGCGGCGAGATTTTAGTGGTCGGTGGGAATGTTGAACAAGCGATTTCCGGACTGGATTTAGCCTTAATGACTAAGGTTAAAGTGGAAGGCGAAAACGGCGATAATTTTGTCAATCACATGCTCCAAAATTGGCATATTAGCGACAGTTTCACCATCGCTCCGCAACAACAACGCCGCATTCCGTTTGAGCTGGTACTGCATCCAGAAACACCGATCACACAACTCGACACCCGCTTTAATCAATGTCAGGTATGGCTAGCCACCGGCTTAAATATTGACATGGCGATTGATGCTAGCGATAAAGATCCGCTCTACATTTATCCCAATGACGTCGTCACCGCGTTTATGCAAGCCATGCGCCATGCCGGCTATCAGTTACACAAAGCTGATGTTGAAAAAGGTTTTTTAAATACTCGCCAATTCCGTTCAAATTCAGGGTGTTACCAAGAATTAGAGTACCGACCTGGACGCACAAGTTTATTGGGGATACGGGAAGTTGAATTATCGTTTGTTCCTGAGAAAACAGTCACTCACGTCTTGATTGAGCTCGATAGAGCCTTTAAAGGCGATGGTTATCGGAGCATTAGTATCGGACATGATGCCGCGAGTATTGAGGCCATTCCGCAGCAGTTGGCCAACTTATTGAAGTAATTCAGCTAAAAAGATGAAAAAAAACGGGTCAAGCTTGACCCGTTTGATTATCAGACTTTCTTAACGAATTCTGATTTCAACTTCATAGCACCAAAGCCATCGATTTTACAATCGATATCATGGTCGCTATCGACTAAACGAATATTCTTTACTTTAGTACCCACTTTTACCACTAAAGAAGAACCTTTCAGTTTTAAATCTTTAATCACAGTCACTGTGTCGCCATCTTGCAAGATAGCACCGTTAGCATCCTTGTATACTTTTTCATCATCAGCGGCTTCTGTTTCAGCCCCTTCTAGCCACTCATGACCGCATTCAGGGCAAGCAAATAGACTGCCATCAAAATAGGTGTATTCAGAGTTGCACTTAGGGCAATTTGGCAAAGCAGACATGGATAAAACCTCAAACAAACACAATAAAACAAAATTATATCCGATCTCAGCCAATGGCGGCACAAACATCCCCATTAATTGCGATTCATCTGACGTTTTATCTAAGCAATATTGGTTAAAAAGCATTAGCATCTAAAAACTTAATTGTATTTTTTACCAAAGATATTTTTCAACATATTCTCAGCTCATCCCCAACTGAGCCAAGATCATCGGCAAGGAGATGACATGATACACTCTCGCCTCATTGTATTGCTTGGACTAAGCAGTTTACTCCTCAATGGTTGCGCACCAACCCAAGCGCCACCCCCAGCGCAAACCATGGGTCTAGCGAATCCGGCAGCCGTCTTTTGTGTGAACCAAGGTGGACAATATATTATCGATAATCAAAACGGCAGCAGTATGGGTTATTGCCTCTATCAAGGGGAAACTCATGAGGCTTGGCAATGGTATCGGCAGCACCATAGCAGCCACGACACCAACCCGCAGGACAACCAATGAGCAACCTCCCACCATTGACCGACTAAACATTGGGATCATGATGAGCTTTTTTCGCGATAATGTTACCATTGTCTCTCATTACACTTGTCAGTGATATACATCACTTGAATCAATCTTACTGGGCAATTTATGGGCAATCCAACTCCCCCTGAAAACGGCATCATCCCCGCGCAAATCAATCATTCGCATAAGCGCGCTTATAGTTATGCGACCACGATTTCACACTTGTTTGCCACGATTAACGATACCAAGCAACCGGCAGATCGTGTTATTGGACAATACTTTCGCGATCATAAAAAACACGGTTCAAAAGACAGACGCATTATTCGTGAAACCTTATTCGGTTTGTTTCGTTGGTGGGGCTGGCTGGCACAACTTTCTGCCGCTGACATTATCGGCAAAGATCAACCCTTAACGCCGCAGTGGTTTCGTCAACTGAGTGGCTGCGCCTTGCTGGAACAACACGGCTGGCAAGATATCATCGATGCTTGGCACGAATTGGGGGAATTACCTCAATGGCCAGCGCTTGATGGTGTGGAGATTCAACAAAAAAGCCAACAATTGCAGCAGCACTTCCCTGAGTTAAATTTCAGCTTAGATCTGCTACTGCCATCATGGTTTTGGCAAGTCACAACCCCCCGCGCCGACCAACAGCTCGCGTTAATCGCCGCGATGTCATCTCGGCCGCCCATATGGGCCCGCGCACAAGGATTGCCCGTCAGTGCCATCGTAACGGAACTTCAAGCGCTCGACATTGATGCCAAGCCCAGCCCATACTTCAGTGACGCCCTGAGCCTTGGCCATAAAAGTATTAACTTTAATCAAGTGTCCTTGTATCAAAACGGCAAAATTGAAATTCAAGATTTAGCCTCTCAGGTCATTGGGCAGATTTGCGCGCCAAGCCCGAATGACACTTGGTGGGATGCCTGCAGTGGCGCTGGCGGAAAAAGCTTGCAGCTCCGAGCCTTAATGCAGGCTCAAGGTCATGGCCGTGGTCACATTGTCGCCTCGGATATTCGTCAGCATGCGCTCGATGAATTACTTAAGCGCGCCAAACGCGCCGGCTATACTCAAATCACCCTCGCCCGCTGGCGCTCAGAAGCCTTGCCCGTTGAGGCCCAAGCCTTTGACGGCGTATTAGTCGATGCTCCTTGTAGTTGCACCGGCACGTGGCGACGCAACCCCGATATGCGCTGGCTAGATGCGACTGATGTGGTCGAACAAAAGCCCGCGTTACAACTCGATATTTTGAGTAGAAGCAGTCATGCGGTTAAGCCTGGTGGCGTATTAGTTTATGCGACTTGCTCGTTGGCAAACGCTGAAAATGAACAGGTCGTTAACGCCTTTTTGGCCGCCCACCCCGAGTTCAGCCCCGAAACCATTATCCACCCTTTTACCGGGGAATCGACCACCATGCTCACGGTCTGGCCGTATGAGGCTGACAGCGATGGCATGTTTGTTTGTCGCATGCGCCGCCAGTAAGCCCAGTCCTGAGGAACAGCCTCAAGTGTCATGCCACTTTTGAGGCTAGTTCAGTGAAATATATTGGCACTCAGCGTCAAAATATATCACTTTCAAGTTGTCTCAAAATCGGTAAAAAATACCACTGCAATCGTGCATTTTTTTGGGATAGGAATATGTCTCAGTACAAAGACTTTGATGAGCTAGCACCTTGGGAACAAGGCGGCAAAGCAAAACAAAAAAAGATTAAGCCCAGACAAAGAGCGTCAAAAAAACGCTATTTTGATGATATGGAGATTGGGGCATACCAAAAAAATCACCATCACTAAATACTAGTGGACAGGATTGATTATCTCGCTATCAGTCGTTGATAGTCCGAGCAACAATAAAGGCCAGTGTCACTGGCCTTTATTATGTCGATTAGAATCTGGCTTTCATCCCTAAATAAAAGCCTGAGTCAAATGTGGTGTCTTTGGCATGGTCGTATTCAAAATGAATATAACGATAGCCCGCATAGAATCCCATCGTTGGCGTTAAATCAAATTGAATTTTAGTGTCGCCTTCATAATGACCGTCAAGCTTACCAAACGCCAATACCGAAGGCGTATAGTAGCCCGCGGCATGCCATGACAACTTTGATCCTAAATCAATGGCATAACGTCCACCAATCGCCAAGACCCCGCCATTGGGACTGAGATCAGACCACAACTGCGAATACTGCACCCCAAACTCCAAATGGTGGGCACCGGCATCATGCGTCAGATGACTGGCCACTTGCAATAAATGGCCATTGTTATCCGAGTAGATATAATTAATACCCGCATTGGCGTTATAGGCAATCTTGGTGGTTAGCTCTGCCGAAACGACATCGTCATTCAAACCTAGATTGAATTCTGCCGCAGAAGCCGGCAGCGTCATGGCCGCTAATAACAGCAGCGACTTGTTGAAATGAGTCATAAAATCCATAAGTTCCAATGTTTTGAGAACCAAGATTTTACCTGATGTTAAGTCACTCACATCGCAAAAATGCAACAAAAACAGCAAATACAACCCACTGGCAATATTGACGCAACCTTATCTAAACATCACCCTGCTACCCACCAACGTTTGCATCATAGTGTCTACATCCACGTCGTCCATCAAGGGCATGTAAAACCAATCAATAATATTGCCCGTGCCGCGAACACTGTAGAAACTATGCCAAAATGTCCAACCGGCTTTTAGTAAATTTGCCTTACTCGCTTGATTTTCATCACGCACCGTCGCCCACAATAATTTAACCCCAACGGCCCGTGCTCGCCTGACTCGTTCTTGAGTCAAGCGTTGAGCAATCCCTTGGCGGCGGTAGTCTGGATGAACCACTAAATAGCCCATTTCAGCCACATCGCCCGCGCCTTCTTTGATCGCAGCACATCCGACGAGACTACCGTCGGTTTTCAGTGCCACAATGACGGCTCGAGAGCGACAAAAACTGTCGTGATCCAGTGGATGAGCATTATCATCACGTTGATCAATCAATGCAGCAGCTTGACGGATCAACTCAGGATCCTGGGTTTCAATGTAGGTATATTGATGTGAAATTGACATGGCGAACTCGTAGCTACACTGGGCCGAAAAAAATGATGGCAGAGTCTAGCAAAACTACTCCGCCATTGCTGCAAAAACTCGATTAACGATTAAAGATATACCCAAGTGGCAAGCCCTAGGAAACTTAAGAAGCCAATCACATCGGTTACCGTCGTTAAGATCACCGACCCTGACAGCGCAGCATCTTGATTGAATTTATCCAAAATCATCGGGATCAATACTCCTGAAGCCGCGGCGGCGAGTAAGTTAACCATGATGGCACAACCAATGATGATCCCAAGCGATGGGTCGGTAAACCACCATGCGGCGACAAATGCAATCACCACCGACCATACAATCCCGTTAACCACGCTAATGCCTAACTCATTGCGCATCAGTGGCCATAAGTTACCGCGCGACACTTGTCCCATCGCCATGCCACGGATCATCAAGGTTAATGATTGACTACCCGCGATGCCTCCCATCGACGCCACCACCGGCATTAAGACTGCAAGGGCAACCACTTGCGCCAACACAGGTTCAAATAAACTAATGGTAGCGGATGCTAAAAAGGCCGTCAGCAAGTTGATGCCTAACCACACTGCCCGGCGTTGAGCGCTTTTGAGCACAGGAGCAAACAAGTCGCTATCTTCTTTTAAACCGGCACCGGCCATTAATTGTGACTCTAAATGTTCACGAATAATTTCAGTGGCGGTGCGCAAACTCAAACGTCCGAGTAATTGACCATCGTCGGCTAAAATCGGCATTTCAGTTTCGTTACTGTGTTGCAAATATTCAGCGGCATCAAATAAACCGCTATCAGCAGATAACACAGGTTTGTCGTCATCGATTAATGACAATAATGGCGCCTCAGGATCTGACTTAAAAATCAAATGCCGTGATACTGTCCCTAAGTATTTATCATCGTTATCGGTAATAAACACATTATCACCGCAATCGAGGGCTATCCTTCTAAAAAAACGTTGTGCTTGAGCCACATTGGAAGTTTCACTCAATACCAGCATCCGGTGATCGGCATAACGACCCACTTGGGTCTCGTCAAATTGATCAAACAGCGCATAACGCTCTCGTTGACGATCCCCCATTTGCTGCAGCGCTCGGTCAACCAGCGACTCTGGCAGACTATCACTCCAATCAATAAGCTCTTCAGGCGAGAGCATGGCAAACAGAATATCAATGTCATCAGCTTCTAACAGACTTAATATACTTAAGCGGGGATCGGAGCGCATCATACTGAGTACGGCGACACGTTCGAGCCCTTCCACCTGCTGCCAACGTTCAAAGCGCTGTTCACGGGGTAATGACTCCAGAGCCATCGCAATAAAACCGGGTTCAGCCTCAGCTAACATGTCAGCAAAGCATTTCGCTTGCTCTTCTCCATCAAGCAAGGTCAGCGTCTGGATCCAATCAGAGAAATCGCCTACAAAAGTCTCATTAGTGTCCTGGTGTTGCTGATTTTCAATCAAAATGTTATCTCCCTTGGATCTAGGCCGCCACTATAACTGGATTGTAAAAAAGCCGATAGTGCAATGACGTATACGCGTTAATATTTTCATTGTGTTATTGCTATCCTGACCAAACCTGCAGCGCTGCAATACTAAAGTGGCTAGCTCCAATGAAACAAGCTAATGTGATTTATCGTGGTGAGGCGCCATCTGAAAATTAAAAGTGCTATCGAATCAATCACAAAAAAATTAATTTAAAAATATTGAGATCATGATTGAACTTCTCTATTCGCCAGCACTCAAACATAGTGAACAATAGAATTCGTTTTCTTGTGTTCATCATTCTCCCTGGGACTTCTAGCGCGGTCCCCCTCGACTTACTATGAGTCAATAAGCAACCTTAATGGTTAATGCCGTTCACTTAGTGTGAACGGCATTTTTCTTAGACTTAATGGGATACTTGTTTTTACTCATTTTTAACGCACGTGGATAGGCCCTATCCCGTTTCCCATCAAGCTTGAACTGTCTCGCATT
>NZ_JAHUTT010000075.1 GCF_019209865.1 Shewanella sp. NIFS-20-20
CGCCTTCTTTGAGGATGTTGATAATTTGGCTTTCAGTAAAACGTGTCTTTTTCATGTGATTCTCCATTTGGTTTAGTGTAAATGGAAAACTCTATTTAAAACATTCTGATTTTAAGGGAGGGTTACAGTGGAACAACTGCAATTAGCATTTATGTTGGTAGTGATATGGGCGGAGGTTATGCGCGAGGTGTTGGAAACTATATGGCCGAGATGAATGCTAAAGCTGCGATAGGAAATAAGCGCAAATACAATATGCTGCTGGATAATTGTCATCAGTTTTCGGCTGGCTGCATAACTGGAAATTTTGAAAATAGCAATAATTTCCTTTGGATGCTCAAAGACCTAGCAGAAAAGGAATACGTATTTAAGTCTTGGCGAGTTTGGGACTATGATGATTAGCAGTCATTATTAGGCTGCGCTAGTACATAATATTAGGTTTAGCGCTTAAACAGCATCAAGTTGAGAGTGAAACTGAGACTATTGGCTATTAAGCGCTGCAAGTCTCAAAGGAATATCAAAATCAAATGTTAAAACCTATCAATTTAGTTGGTGAGCAAAAGAAAGTGCTTACGCTTAATCATGAAGGCCCTATACAGATAAAAGGCGCTGCTGGTAGCGGTAAAACCACAGTTGCCGTTTATCGAGCATGCCATCTCATGGACACCTATCAAGACCTCTTTGAGCCAGGTAAAGTGGCCATTTTTACGTTTAACAAGTCACTTGCGGGTTATCTAGATGATTTGACAATGAGAATGGATGGCAGCAGCTCTCGTGGTTTAACCGTAATCAATTTTCACAGCTGGGCATACCGTTTCCTCGAAAGACACGGCGTAACGATGCGAGACCGAGTGCTTGTAAGTTGGAAAGCAAAAAAAATAATAGAGCAGATCGTACCTAAGCTTAAAACCTCTAAACCTGATTTTGCACGTATCCTTAGTAAAAGCACTGACTTTTACATGGATGAAATTGCTTGGTTAAAAGGAAAAGTAATTTTAACACTAGACGAATACCTCGCAACTGCGCGAAGCGGCCGAGGAACATCTGATCGTGTAACAGCTAAAGATAAAGAGGTTCTTTGGGATGTATTTATTCAATATAAGAAAGAGTTAACCTCAAGCAATAAATGCGATTTTGATGATTTTGCCTTGATGTGTCTTGATGTTATCAAAAAACAAGGTAGTTCTTTTCATCCACCATTCACTCACGTCGTTATTGATGAGGCGCAAGACCTCTCTAAAGCACAGGTTTCAGTTCTTTCTCAGATTGTATCTTCAGCAACCAGCAGTATAACGATTATTGCGGATGCTGCGCAGCGAATTTATAAAAGTGGTTTTGTTTGGAAAGAAGTGGGGTTAAATGTAACAGGTGCAAGGACGATAGAGTTTAAGAAAAACTATCGCAACACAGAGGCCATTGCTCGTGCGGCTTTATCTTTGTTGGCCCATGACAGCGATTCTGAAGACTTTACTCAAGTAGAGGTGAACCAACGCGAGGGTGATAAGCCCAAAATCATCACAGCAGCTTCACAGCAAAATGAATACGCCTATGTAGTTGAAGCGGTTAAGGCGATTCAAGCGAAAAGCAATGATACGATCTGTATTTTACACCGCACCAATCAAGGCGTGAACAATTGGAGTGGCCTACTTGAATCACAAGGAGTAAGTACATCCGTAATTAATGGAAGCGGTAAAATTGACTTTTCGGGCAATAGTGTAAAATTAGCTACGATGCAGTCAGTTAAAGGCTTGGAGTTTGATCATATGTTTATCTGCTCATTATATGATGCCAACTTACCTATTGCGGCTGGGTTTAGCGATGAGGATGATGATCTTCACATCACAACAGAGCGCCGCCTGCTTTATACTTGCATGACTCGGGCAACACAAACACTAACGCTAAGCTATTGCGGGACAGCTTCTCGCTATCTAAAAGAAATTGATAAAGAGCTAGTGGAAAAAGTATCTGCATGAGTCTCTTAGATATTATACAAAAGCGTGACTTGGCATCGCTGTATCATTTCACGACTATCGAAAATTATATGAGTATTTTAGAGCGAGGATTTATCTATTCTCGCGTTAAAATGGACCAGCTAAAGATTGAGAATGATGGTTATTTTACCGGGGATTATACTGAAAGTATCGATCAACAGCGGTTGGATGGGCTTCGTGATTATATCAATTTAAGCTTATCCCGCCCTAACTGGTATTTATTACGCCGTTATAAGGAAAGGCCAGATTTATCGAACTACCAATGGTGTATTCTTGAGTTAGACATCTCCCCTTTATTGCTCGATTCAACTCTTTATTCTGTATGCAATGCTGCGTCATATGCGGCTAAGCAGTACGGGGTTAAGTCTGGTGTTGAAGGGCTAGAAGCACTATTTCAAAATAATATTCAGGGATCACAAGCAAGCTATTCCCGCCATAATCTACCGAAACACTATACAACAGATATACAAGCTGAGGTTTTAGTAAAAGACCAGATTGCTATTGATTTGATAAAGCAAAGTTACTTGCCTACAGGTGTTGATGTTATACGTAATCAAAGTGCTTTCAAAATGCTTGGGCTTGGTACCCCAAGGTTTACTGCCAACCCTGAGATATTCCAAAGCCCAATGCTTAAATAGATATTGATATAAGAAAGCTTAAATCCAACTTTGTTGAACAGGGATGGAGGACGATGGGTCGTCGTCTATAACCAACTGACGATAGTACGCAGAATCCTCCAAGGCTTTTTCTAGTTGGCCACACTGAGTTAATGCTACATAAAGTGCAACAGATCGCGCTTGGCAGTTAAAGCTCTTAGCTGGATTAAACTCAATATCAGTAAAAGCATCATACTCCAATATCGCTTGTGTTAATTCTGGGTTGCGATGTAAGGCATTGATGTATATCCAATCGTAGAATAGGGTTTTAGGTTCTATTGGCCAAATTTCGTCTCGGCTACGAAAACCTGTTAAATTTCCCGACTCTTTAAGCCGTGGATCTCGCTTTGCTTCAAGTGGGCTCACCTCCAACAGATCTCGAAAAGGTCCCCCTCGCTCAAAAATTTTGGCAGATTGAAATACATTCTCAAGCGCTACACTTGGCTTTTGTTTGCGCTGAATCATAAGGTTGAACGCACTTAATGCAACACCAAGTGCGGCCTCACTTTTAGAGGAAATTTCCAGCGGCCGCTTGCCAATGTTTTTGGCAACAATAACTTGGTGCAGTTCAGCTATCGACTTTTGCTTTTGGGATACTGCAAAGCCGGCATGCCATTGAAAGTCGAGCATGTGTTCACAAATAAAAGGCGCTAAATTTGAAGGGGTAAACGCTGGTCTTTTCGCCATCATTATATCCTTATCGGTTAGGGAGGCCTAGAAAGGCACATTCGGCGCTTTGTGCTAGTTGCAAAAAATGCTTGAGGAAATCAAAGTTGTCCGAAGTATAGCGAATGTGGGTGATACTTGGTTGGATCATGATGGTCTCATCGGAGCGGAATTAACGTAATTTTATTCATTAAAATGGTTACGAACAGGCAAGTAGGCTAACAGGCTTACTTTGCGTGAAGCAGTGATAAAACACAATTAGATTTAGCCAATTTATGAATCAGAAGTGCCAAGCCCTCGACTTATAGTTGGCTGCTATTGCTACCAAACTGCTGGTGGAAGTACCGGAAAAATGGCGTGCAAAAGGTTACCGTTACCACTATGCCTACGAAAAGGTCTGTATGGAGTGCATGTGATGAACCTTGGTCTCATTAATCATTGCTAATGATGTTGCGCTTGGTGTTTATTTACTTTAAACGCTCGTCCACCTTGTATCGAACCAATTAATATTAAGGTGATGTATGCGGAAGTTGAAGTGCCGCTTAACGGTTTAGCTGGCTCAGTTACTACAAATATAACCCCTTTAATTTTTGTAAGTTTAAGTAGCTTTATTTCACCTAGCATCTGCCATTGGCTGTATTTTTGCGCGAAAAAGTGATCATAAAAAGTGATCACTTTTTTTGAGAGCTCTGCTTTTTGATCACTTTCATGGATAAGATACTAGCCTCTTTTATGTGTAAGAGTTTGAATTTAATTGGTTATCGCTAGTGTGGACATCATCTGATATGGACGTTCAAGCGAAGTGATCAAAAAAAAGATGAAACGGTTAACAATTCCTTAACATTGTTTGTAGTAAAAGCACGGCATTTGTATGAGGCTTGAGTGGTAGCTGAAAGTCGTTATGACGCAAGCATCAATGCACGGCTGAAACTGTAGCTTGTTGTATTTACTGGTTTCCCATCTTTGGTTTCATTTTTAGCTAAATAGCTAAGCCTAAAAAATGCGGCCTGAATGCTTTGCAAATTACTTCGTATGACCATGTAGCTAGGGTTATCAGGAAAGTACACATTAATATCAACCAGTAACTCTTGTGCTTGTCGTGCAAACTCGAAGCACTTTTTCGTTCTATTGGCTTTTTGGCCATTGAGTAATACAAAGCAATGATAATGAGTTCTGTTGTTTTCATGGCCTTGCTCTCTCACCCAGCCGTAACCAATTTGTGATTTATAATAATTACTTAGGTGATTCTTGAGGTGTTTAAAATATTTAGCGACAAGTTTATTGTCAGGCGGCACGTCATAAAGTGAAAGGTCAAAGCGGATCATTAATACTTTAGAGAATTTACTAAGGTAGCTGGTGAGGCATTTATAGGTGCGAGAAAGTAATTTTTGATTGTATCCATGTTTAAAGGTCATCACTTTCCACACCAAACCATCAAAGACAACCTCCTCAGAGCTTGGCATAGGATCTATCATTTTTTGAGGTTGCTGCCGCTTACTTCCATACATAATAATATTTAAAAACCTAGTTATTTTTAGTCGACGATTTTAGTTAACTGCCCAGCAGTACTGGCATTAAGCGCAGTTGTGTTCGATTTTTGCGCGGCACAATGTGGCTTTAATAGCCCAAGTTGTTTCATTTACGCGCTAAAAAATGGGCAGGAATGTGCCCATGCAGATCTGATAGCTGCGTTATTGCCGCGCCCAATCTTCTAAATCGGATAAATAAACGTACCAGTGATTATGGATTTTATACGCCTTAGGGGCATCGACTCCTTGTTGTAGCCATGTGCGAATGGTTTTAGGGCTGCGGTTGAAATAGGTAGCGAGCTGGCTAACTGTCAGTACTGGTTTGACTTGGTGTTGACTGGCTACACGCTGACATAGAGGCATAGCGTATTTTTTGCTGGTGGCTTTCGTCATTGGGCTACTCCTTATTACCAAGTTCAACCACAGGGCGAGAGCGTACCCAAGCAAGTATCTCGCTGAGTCTCCAACCAATGGCATCGCTACCAAGCTCGATATGTTTTGGAAATAACCCCTGTCGTTCAAGTTGGAAGGCGTGTGAGCGACTAACAGCGGTAAGAAACTGGCGTTGTGTTTCTCTAATAATGGGGTCTGCAACCTCGTTGATATCTTCAACTTGAAATAGGCTATTCATTGGTCTCTCCTTGGCTTCAGTTATCTAATTTGGGCTGATAGCGTGATTGTCGATAACTTGTAGGCGAGAACGAAATTTTCGGGAGTTTTAGCTATTTTGAGGGAGGGAGTGTTGTAAAAAGTATTGCTGGTGGCGCTTACCACCAGCGTTTGTGAGGTAGGGTTAGCCACGGTGTTTATCTGGACGTAAGTGCATGAGTTGATCAGGCCGCCAACCTAGAGTGCGATTATTTCTCATCACAGGGTGAGGCAATACATTCGCTTTGACTCGGCGATACAAAGTCGTTCGACTGATACTTAACAGGGAGCAAACTTCACTGATACTTACCAACGTAGGTAAAACCATGTCGGTTTGTGGTTTGGCCTTAATAGCAAACTGACTATGCATTTCGCATCACTCCTTTGCTTCCGTCGGGCTAATGACAACCTCTCTCGCTGCAATCCAATCGAGTAACTCCGACAGTAACCAAGCGACTGAACGATTTGAGATACGGCGACGACGAGGAAACTCACCAAGGCGCTCAAGTTGAAAAGCTTGGGCTTTACTTATGCCAGTAATGAGCTGCCTTTCTTTTTCTTTGACTAAGCGGTCAAACACCAAATCATTGGCAGCTTGAATATCAATGCTGGTCAAATCTATGTGTTTCATTTGTCTTACCTCGGTTTCAATTGCATTACAGAGGCTGCCATTGTGATAAAGGATTTTCAGGACGTGAAATTTTCGGGAGTTTTAGCTCATGGGGCATTATTGGTCGGATAAATATGACCGCATGAAATATTTTGGGGGGCAAGGAAAGGCTGTAAGAGTGGGGTCAACAAACCAACGGGGGTACATATGGGGGTACATAACCAACAAAAAGGGCTTATTGAGTGATCAATAAGCCCTTTTAAATCAATTCATTAAGAATGATTGATTAGTTCATGCCGTATTTCTTTAATTTCTTACGCAGGGTTCCGCGGTTGATGCCCAGCATGTTCGCTGCGCGAGTCTGGTTACCACGAGTGTGCTGCATAATGATGTCCAGCAGAGGGGCTTCGACTTCACAAAGCACCATTTCATAAACTTCTTGTGCTTCCTGACCGTCCAACTGAGCGAAGAAGTTGCTTACTGCGCGCTTTACAGCGTCACGTAACAACTGTGGCTTGATGGTGCCGTTAGCGGTTTCAATTTTACCAACGGTAAGCTGATGAACTTCAGTGTGAGTTGTCTGATCAAACATTCGTATTCTGCTCTTTATTAATTTTGCACTAATTCGTCAAAAAATTTTTTAACAAGGGAAGCTTGTTCCATTGGCGTTTCTAGCTGATTAAAGTCAGCGCGAAATTGCCGCTCGGAATCGCCATCCAGATACCAGCCCATGTGTTTTCTGGCAAAACGGACACCTTTGTATTCGCCATATAACTCATATAATTTGGACAAGTGTTCCAACATTACCTGCCGTTTCTCATCGAGTGAGATTGGCGCTAGCTCGCTCCCTGTATCCAGGTAGTGTTGAATTTCTCTGAAAATCCAGGGTTTCCCCTGAGCTCCCCGGCCTATCATCACGGCGTCGGCACCGGTGTAATCCAGCACATGGCGGGCTTCTGCCGGTGTCCTAATGTCGCCATTTGCGATAATAGGTATCGTGATTGATTGTTTTATCGCCTTGATAGTGTCGTATTCGGCATGACCCTTATACATGCATTGTCGTGTTCGGCCGTGTACGGCGAGCGCAGCAATGCCACTGTCTTGCGCTATTTGGGCAATTTGAACACCATTTTTATGTTCAGGGTCCCACCCCGTGCGAATTTTCAGTGTCACTGGCACATCGACTGCATTAACCACCGCTGTGAGAATCGCTTCTACTAGCGCTGGGCTCTGCATTAATGCTGAACCAGCAAACTTCTTATTCACTTTTTTGGCTGGGCAGCCCATATTGATGTCGATGATATGCGCGCCTTGTTCAACATTGAACTGGGCGGCCATCGCCATCATGTGTGGATCTGCACCGGCAATTTGTACTGAGCGTATGCCCTCTTCACCAGAGTGTGTCATACGCTGGCGGCTTTTGGCCGTATCCCAGACTTCTGGATTAGCCAACAGCATTTCCGATACCGCCATGGCTGCGCCATAACGGAGACAGAGATTTCTAAAGGCTTGATCGGTGACTCCCGCCATTGGGGCCACGATCAGCTGATTAGTCAGTTGATAGGGTCCAATTTGCATTGTTTAATCACCTTGCGCTTCAAAGGGGCGCTATAGTACGACTTTTTCCCCGCAGAGGAAAGGTTAATAAATGACCTGAGCACAACTTTTTTGCTTGACATTTAATTGTCAGAAGCCAATACCACTGCGGGATAGCGTTGCTTTAGCGTTATTTACGTACACCTGTCAAGCGTGTCCAGTCTTCTTTGTGAACCGCTTCATCCATGTCAAACCACTGGCTGTAGCACTGACTAATTTCTTCGGCTTGTTCACGCAGTAATCCAGAAAGCGCTAATACCCCACCGTGGCGAACTTTCTCGGCAATCAGTGGCGCCAGTTCGCGCAGAGGGCCAGCAAGGATGTTGGCAACTAAGACATCGGCCATTAAGCCCTCGGGCTGATCTTCAGGCAGATATAAGGCCAGTTGTTCGGCGACACCATTGCGTTCAGCATTGGCTTTTGAGGCGTCAATGGCTTGGTAGTCGATATCAACGCCGGTGACCTCTTTCGCGCCAAGCTTTAAGGCGGCGACGGCTAAAATCCCTGAACCACAACCAAAGTCGATCACGTCTTTGTCATGCAGTTGTAAGCTATCTAGCCACTCTAAACACAGTGCAGTCGTGGGGTGGGTACCGGTGCCAAAGGCTAAGCCGGGATCTAAAATGACGTTGACGGCGTTTTCGTCAGGCACTTCGCGCCAGCTTGGGCAAATCCATAAGCGCTCGCCAAATTGGATTGGGTGGAAGTTATCCATCCATTCACGCACCCAATCCTTGTCTTCAATTTGCTCAACTTTATGGGCAAAGTTGTCATCGAGATAAGGTAAGGTCTTAAGCATGTCTATGATGGGCGCAAGATCCATTGCAGCATCAAATAAGGCGATAACGACCGTATCGCTCCACAGTGGGGTTTCACCCAGCTTAGGTTCAAAAATCGGCTCATCCTGACCATCTTCAAAAGTGATGGAGACAGAACCTAGCTCCATAAGTAAATCACTGAGTAATTCGGCTTCTTGTTTGCCGGTGTGGATGCGCAGTTGGATCCAAGCCATATTGTGTGCCCCTGTGGCGAGTCATTTGACGAAAACCTCTATTCTAATACAAACCTGGGGTGACAGGCGACAAATGCCGCGTTATTGAGGTCAAGCTAAGGCTGGCTGGTGGCGGGGTTGGCCGCAAAATGTAATTTAACTACATGAAACGATTGGGCTTGCTGTGCCTACTTTTGCGGGGTTTGTGATCTCGCTTGAAAAATTGATATCGATGTTGCGCTGGATGTCACGGAATGGCCTGAAAAGTGACTGTGATGCCTCTCGGGCTGATATGGTTTTTTCACCCTACTAATATGTGTGATAAAAGCACAAAAAAATCCTATGAAGCTCTTTTCTCTCTATCGCAATGCTCCGCCAGATCGCCATTACCGGTTGTCGGCCATGGCAGATAAATGGCAAAGCATCAGTGGCGCCATCCTCGCTCTATTTTTACTGGCTCATCTACATTTTGAGTCGAGTATTTTGTTTGGTAAAGCCGCCTTTTATCAGGTAGTTCAGGCGCTTGAAGGTGGCTGGTTTAGTGCCGATGGTCACGGATATCCGTGGACGACTCAAGTGATCTCGGCGCTGATGCTGGCGGTCTTGGTGATCCACGGGGCCACGGCTCTGCGGCGTTTCCCGGTGCAACTCGGTCAGTGGCGCGCTTTGCGTCAACATCAACAAGTCATCAAGCACAGTGACAGCCGTTTATGGTTTTGGCAGTTGGTGACCGGTTTTGGTTTATTTTTCGTGGTACCCATGCATCTTATCACCATGCTGATTGATCCGAGCATTGGCCCCCATCTGTCGGCGGAGCGGGTTTATCATGATGGCGTGTGGCTGTTGTATATCATCTTGTTGCCTATGGTGGTGATCCACGCTGTCTTGGGTTTATACCGGTTATTGCTCAAATGGTTGGCTTGTCAGTCGCGGCGTCTATTAAGAACGCTCGCCTTTGTGTTGATTGGTTATCTGTTGGTGTTGGGATTGGCCAGTTTATATGAATACCTGACTATCGGTTCCAGTTTAAGCTTGCCAGTGACCCCGTATCGTTTGCCATAAGCCCATGAGTTCATTAAAGGTGTAACAGTGAAAATTATTTATACAGATGCCCTGGTCGTTGGTGCTGGGCTCGCAGGTTTGCGGGTGGCTATTGCCGCTAAAGAGCGTGGCTTAGCAACCTTAGTGTTATCGTTAATTCCGGCCAAGCGTTCCCATTCGGCGGCGGCTCAAGGTGGCATGCAAGCCAGTCTTGGTAATGCGGTTAAAGGCATGGGCGATGACGAAGATGTGCATTTTCAAGACACGGTGAAAGGCTCTGATTGGGGCTGCGATCAGAATGTCGCGCGGATGTTTGCCCATTGCGCGCCTAAAGCGGTGCGGGAATTAGCCCATTGGGGCGTTCCGTGGACCCGAGTGACGCAAGGGCCTAGAGAAGTGATCGTTAACGCTGAAAAAGTGACCCTGCAGGAAGCCGAGGCCGCCCATGGCTTAATTAATGCGCGTGATTTTGGTGGCACCAAAAAATGGCGTACCTGTTATACGGCCGATGGTACAGGACATTCGTTGCTGTATGCCATGGATAACAAGGCGATTTCGCTCAATATCCCAGTGCACGAGCGCATCGAAGCGTTAAGTCTTATCCATGATGGCCAGCGCTGCCATGGTGTGATTGCTCGCTGTTTGATCACTGGGGAATTACGGGCCTATGTGGCTAAGGCAACCACGATTGCCACTGGCGGCTATGGTCGTCTTTATGAAGTCTCCACCAATGCGATTATTTGTGAGGGGATTGGTCAGGCGTTGGTGCTCAATACTGGCGTTGCTACCTTAGGCAATATGGAAGCGGTACAGTTTCATCCGACGGCCATTGTGCCGGTAGGCATTTTAACCACGGAAGGGTGTCGTGGTGATGGCGGCTTGCTGCGTGATAAAGACGGTCACCGCTTTATGCCAGATTATGAGCCTGAGAAAAAAGAACTGGCCAGCCGCGATGTGGTTTCTCGGCGCATGACTGAGCATATACGCAAAGGTAAAGGGGTGGATAGCCCTTATGGGCCTCACTTGTGGCTCGATATCACCTTGTTAGGGCGCAAGCATATTGAAACCAACTTACGCGAAGTACAGGAAATCTGTGAAAACTTCTTAGGCATAGATCCTGCCATAGACTGGATCCCTGTGCGACCGACGCAACATTACTCCATGGGGGGCATTCGCACCGATGCTACCGGTCAAAGCCCGCAACTCCAAGGCCTGTTTAGTGTTGGTGAAGCCGCGTGTTGGGATATGCATGGCTTTAATCGTCTGGGCGGCAATTCACTGGCGGAGACGGTCGTTGGTGGCATGATTATCGGTAAATATGTGGCCGATTTTTGTGAGCAGCATAGCCTCGATATCAACACGCAGCTTATCAGCCAGTTTGGCCAAGCCTTGCAGGCCGAAATTGATGAATTGATTGAGGGACAAGGGCAAGAGAATGTCTTTACGATCAAAGCTGAAATGCAGCGGATCATGATGGATTATGTCGGCATTTTCCGCAACGGCCCTGAGCTAGATAAGGCCGTGGCCGAATTGAAGGTGCTGTTAATGCGGGCGCGCCAGTTGGGCTTACGTTGCAAAAAGCGTCATGCCAATCCTGAATTGGTGGAGGCATTGCGTCTGAAGCGTATGCTCAAAGTTGCGTTAACCGTCGCGTGTGGCGCCGCGGCTCGCACCGAGAGTCGTGGTGCACATGCCCGTGAAGATTTTCCGCAGCGCAATGATCGTGATTGGTTAAAACGCACCTTGGCTACTTGGCCAGATGCCGATGCGTTAACGCCTGAGCTCAGCTATGAGACCTTGGACGTGATGGCAATGGAGTTACCCCCAGGTTACCGCGGCTATGGCATTGATAACGCGATTGCTCACCCAGACACGGCTATGCGTGAGCAGCAGATAAGCGATATTCTGCGCGAGCTAGGTGAGGGTGCCAGCCGCGAGCAGCAACAGCAGGCGATCATGCCGTTTGAATTACCCCCAAGCTTAATCCCAGCAAATCAACGTTTAAGTGATACCTTGGCGGCTCCGAGTGCAGAGGCCAAAGGCGAAACATCTATTGGAGAACCAGCACAATGAGTCAAGGGCGTACCTTAACATTTGAGATTTTTCGTTATGATCCTCAGGACAGTAACGACAAGCCAAAAATGGTGCAATACCAGTTGCCAGAAACCCCTGGCATGACGGTATTTATTGCGCTCAATCGGTTAAGAGAAGAGCAAGACAGTTCATTGCAGTTTGATTTTGTGTGCCGCGCTGGGATTTGTGGTAGCTGCGCCATGGTGATTAACGGGTTGCCGACGTTAGCTTGTCGCACCTTAACCGCTAAGTTTGCGAGTGGTCATATTCGGTTAATGCCGCTACCTGGTTTTGAATTGATTGGCGATCTCTCGGTCAATACCGGCAAGTTTATGCGCCAATTGGCTGAACGCTTGCAACTCTGGTTGCAACCTAAGGTGAGCGATCCTGATATCCATGTGCTTGAAGCGCCGATGGATCCCGCCGAAGCTGCCAAACTCTATGAGCTGGAGCGATGTGTGGAATGCGGGGTGTGCGTATCGGCTTGCGCGACCAAACAAATGCGTGACACCTTTGTTGGGGCGGTAGGTTTAATGAAGATTGCACGGTTCGAGCTAGATAGCCGTGATAGCCGCACTGCCGATGATTTTTATCATGTGATTGGTAACCAAGATGGGGTGTTTGGTTGTATGACCTTGCTCGGTTGCCAAGATACCTGCCCTAAAGATTTACCTCATATGCAGCAGATTGCTTATTTGCGTCGTAAGATGGTGGCAAGCATCTAGTTGTTTCACCAACAAAAAAGCCACTCAATCGAGTGGCTTTTTTATGATGGGTTCACCCAGATTAAGACTTAGCGCGTTTCATCGCGGTAAAGAATTCGTCATTGGTTTTGGTCATCGCCAGCTTGTCGATTAAGAATTCCATGGCACTGACTTCATCCATTGGGTTCAAAATCTTACGCAAGATCCACATCTTCTGTAATTCGTCAGCTGTGGTCAGCTTCTCTTCACGACGGGTACCACTACGATTGAAGTCAATGGCAGGGAATACGCGTTTTTCAGCCGCTTTACGAGACAGGTGTAACTCTTGGTTACCGGTACCTTTAAATTCTTCGTAGATCACTTCGTCCATCTTAGAACCTGTGTCTACCAGAGCAGTAGCGATAATCGTCAAGCTGCCGCCATGTTCGATGTTACGTGCGGCACCAAAGAAGCGCTTTGGACGGTGCAGGGCGTTAGCATCAACACCACCGGTCAGTACCTTGCCTGACGAAGGAATGACAGTGTTGTAAGCACGAGCCAGACGCGTGATCGAATCTAGCAGGATAACCACGTCTTTTTTGTGTTCAACTAAACGCTTGGCTTTTTCAATGACCATTTCGGCCACTTGGACGTGACGGCTGGCTGGCTCATCGAAGGTCGACGCAATAACTTCGCCTTTCACTAGGCGTTGCATCTCGGTCACTTCTTCTGGGCGCTCATCGATTAACAGCACCATCAATACCACTTCAGGATTGTTGTAGCTGATAGACTGAGCGATATTTTGCAGCAACATCGTTTTACCGGCTTTTGGCGGTGCCACGATCAAACCACGTTGACCTTTACCGGTCGGTGAGCATAAATCTAAAATTCGGGCCGTAATATCTTCAGTCGAACCATTACCGCGCTCCATGCGAATGCGTTCTTCTGCATGCAGTGGCGTTAAGTTTTCAAAGAGGATTTTATTGCGGGAGTTTTCAGGCTTGTCGAAGTTGACTTCATTGACTTTCAGCAGTGCGAAATAACGTTCGCCTTCTTTCGGTGGTCGGATTTTACCAAAAATGGTATCACCGGTACGCATATTGAAGCGGCGAATTTGGCTTGGAGAAACATAAATGTCATCTGGGCCAGCGAGATATGAGCCGTCTGAGCTGCGCAGGAAACCGAAGCCGTCTTGCAGGATTTCAAGTACACCACCACCGAAAATATCTTCACCACTTTTGGCATGGGCTTTCAGGATAGAGAAAATGATATCTTGCTTACGAGCACGAGCCATATTCTCGAGGTTCATGCTATCAGCTAAGGAGACTAATTCGGAAATCGACGTATTTTTTAATTCAGTTAAATTCATCTTGATGGGTCTTGTTGTACGCGACAGAGCTTACCGCGCTCAATCTGGTTCGAGTGTAAGTAATGAGTATGATTGAACAGCGAGAGGTGGAAATCAGTAATCTGGTTATTAAAGTAGCACTATCGCGTTGCATCGTCCAGATATTTGCGAGCATGGCGACACAAATTTTTCAATTATTTGCATCGCCAAGTCTATTATCGGCGGTTTTGTGATCATCACCGCCAATCAGGATTAAATTTGCGCGTCAATAAACTCTTTTAATTGAGTTTTCGACAAGGCGCCAACTTTGGTCGCGACCAGCTCGCCGGCTTTAAATAACAGCAAGGTTGGGATGCCACGCACACCGTATTTCGCCGGTGACACGTTGTTTTGGTCAACGTTCAGTTTACCAATAACTAATTTACCTTCGTACTCGCCAGCCACATCGTCAAGGATGGGAGCGATCATTTTACAAGGACCACACCACTCCGCCCAGAAGTCGACCAGAATAGGTAATTCTGACTTTAATACGTCATTTTCAAAGCTGTCATCGCTCAGGGTAATAATTTTATCGCTCATGATATTCTCCAGTTTGGTGGCCATTGCTGGTTTGTTAATGGCTTACGCTGTATATTGGGGGCAAATTACGGCTTTTCAAGTGACCGTTTTTACTTGCCGCTATTTCAAACGATCGAGTATCTTATTGCAACCCCAACTGGTAAGCTGCCGCTATGAGCGAAACACATTTATCTACACAAAAATTTGCCGATTTGCCTTTGCACCCAAAAGTGCTGGAAGCGCTAAATGAAAACGGCTTCGAATTTTGTACGCCAATTCAGGCAATGTCCTTACCTATATTGCTTAATCATCATGACCTTGCAGGCCAAGCTCAAACAGGTACTGGCAAGACGATGGCGTTCCTGGTGGCCACATTTAACCACCTACTGACCACGGCCGATACCGAAGGTCGTCAAACCAATCAACCCCGTGCCATCATCATGGCACCTACCCGTGAGCTGGCAATTCAAATTGCCAAAGATGCCAATTTATTAAGCAAGCATACCGGATTAAAAACGGCCATTATTTATGGCGGTGAAGGTTATGATGCGCAATTGAACGTGCTGAACAAGGGTGTCGATGTCTTAATTGGTACCACAGGTCGTATCATTGATTTTGTGCGCCAAGGGGTCATTAATTTAAGTGCAATCCAGGCCGTGGTATTGGATGAAGCCGATCGTATGTTCGATTTAGGCTTTATTAAGGACATTCGTTTCTTATTTAGACGCATGCCTGATGCCAATACTCGCTTAAATATGTTGTTCTCAGCCACCTTGTCGATGAAGGTGCAAGAGCTGGCATATGATCATATGAATGATCCGCAGAAAGTGGAGATTGCGCCACTGGAGAAGACCTCTAAAAATATTAAAGAGGAAATCTTCTACCCGTCGATGAAAGATAAAAGTCGCCTGTTACTGAGCTTAATCGAAGAAGATTGGCCAGAAAAAGCCATTGTGTTTGCTAACACCAAACATATGTGCGAAAAACTGTGGGCGGCGTTAGAAGGCGACGGTCATCGCGTGGGTCTGTTAACCGGTGATGTGCCGCAAAAGAAACGTTTGCGTATCTTGGAGCAATTTACCAAGGGTGAGATGGACTTATTAGTGGCCACCGATGTTGCCGCTCGTGGTCTGCATATTTCTGATGTGTCTCACGTCTATAACTATGATTTACCTGATGATTGCGAAGATTACGTTCACCGTATTGGTCGCACCGGTCGCGCCGGTCAAAAAGGGGTTTCTGTCAGCTTTGCCTGTGAAGAATATGCCTTGAATTTACCTGCGATTGAAGAATATATTGGTCATCAAATTCCGGTAAGTGAATACGATAACGACGCCTTGCTAGACGATATTGCGCCGCCGGTGGCGATTCATCGCAAGCATCCGGCCCCAAGAAATACTCGGGATCGTGGCGGTGCACCGCGCGCTGGTGCTGCGCGTAATCGTAATACACAATCCCGTCAACGTAGGGCCTAAACACTGTATGCGAGTCGAGTTATACGCTGCTATTACTTTGGGATCTAATAGTTTCAATATGTTAGTTGCCCGTACCCGCGGTCATCGACCGCAGGTGATTGCAAAATATAAACGTAAAGTGCGCTTGGCCGAAGGGGTCAATGACGGCTGTCTCAACGATGAAGTCATGCAGCGTGGTCTCGACTGTCTTGCCATGTTTGGCGATATGCTTGAATACCATAAAGTCCCACCGGCTAATGTGGCGGTGGTGGCGACAGCCACCTTACGCACCATCGCCAATGCTGATGAATTTAGTGAGAAAGCTCAGCCATTACTTGGGCACCCGATTGAGGTGATATCCGGTATGCGCGAGGCTGAGCTGATTTATCAAGGCATGGTCGCCAACACTAAAGGCTCTGGTCGCCGCCTCGTGCTCGATATCGGGGGTGCCAGCACCGAATTCATTGTCGGTGAAGGCCAAGAGGTGTTATTTAAAGGCAGTGTCGGTTTCGGTTGTGTCACCTTTACTCGTCGCTTCTTTGCCGATGCCCCTTATCAATTACAAGATTTTGAACAGGCCGCGGCGGCGGTTGACACGATTCTTGGCAATGATAAGCGCCTGCTGAAGCAATTGGGCTGGCATGGTGTGGTTGGCGCGTCGGGCTCAGTCCAATCTGTGATTGAGTTATTAGCCCATCGTGAAGTGCCTCAATTGATCACCCTTGAGGTGCTTAAGGGCTTACAGCAAGAAATTTTAGCCGCTGACGATGCCTCCTTAGGCCATATTGTCGGTTTGAATCCCGAGCGGGCGCCGACATTTGCCGCGGGTGTTGCCATCTTATTGGCGCTGTTTAACAGCCTTGGCTTGGAGAAGTTGCACTTGTCGGGCGGGGCGTTGCGCGAAGGCGTATTGCAGCTGTTGGCAGATCGCTTGCTCGAAGACTAATCGCTAGAGTGATGAACATTTAAAAGCCAGCGTGTAAGCTGGCTTAATTAGATGGTCCGCCTCACCCCTAAGCTAAGCTTAGGGTTAGGCAAACAAAGAGGCGAACCATCATGTCTACTATTAAAGTAATTGGGATCGATTTAGGCAAATCTTCTTTTCATCTTGTT
>NZ_JAHUTT010000076.1 GCF_019209865.1 Shewanella sp. NIFS-20-20
TTTGGTTGATGTCCGAGCGAGTATCTTCTACAACAGATAAGTGTTCAATAAGGTTCAAAATGACTGTGCTGCTGAGGGTTTGGCACAATTAGATCATATTTGTTAACAAAGTGCGATCCCGCCCTGCCGTGTCCCCCAGTGACACCCCATATTACCGCAACAGCAATAGCCGCTGTCCATCCTAACACTACGTTTTTATTGGTGATGTTCATATCATGCTTCCTAAAGTGTTCAGCCTTTAACGACTCAAGCAAAAACCGGGTATCTGTCGCTGCCCCATCTACCCTCTGATGTGCCAGAGAACGGCAAGGCCTAGCGATGATTTCAGTTAAGTTTTGTTTACTATGGGGAGCGTCCTACCGCAGGCTAAGTTAAAAAATGTGACCTCGAGCGCGTGCTGAAACTTAGTTAGCAAAGCTGACAACATTTCACATCAGATTGGGATTTCCATCAAAAAAGCAAGATCTTTTTGTGGTGGCATCGCATTTTTTTGAGTTTTTTTACAAGGTGCAGCCGCAAAAATGTGCTTAAAGGGTTACTAATGTATGGGATTATCATTCTAGTCAGTCAACAATTGTTAACTACGCAAGCGTTTATGTGATCGTTGACACAACTTTTGTGGTTTACAAAATGGCACTTAAATTAGATGCCCCCGAGGGGTAATCGCTAACATCGCATATCAACAGATAGCTAGCGTCGCAACACTCAATTGTTTAGTTGGCACTCACCATGTACTTTTCGCCGATGCTTTTGGCTTTTGGCTTTTGGCTTTTGGCTTTTGGCTTTTGGCTTTTGGCTTTTGGCTTTTGGCTTTTGGCTTTTGGCTTTTGGCTTTTGGCTTTTGGCTTTTGGCTTTTGGCTTTTGGCTTTTGGCAGGGATAGGCGGGCTATTTTGATAGGAAACAGTGATATTGCTCACACATCAAGTCACCATGATCGAATTTTTCATCAACTTGAGGTTTAATTAACTAAGATCCACTGGCTTATTGCCGGTGGTTTTTTTTTTAAACCGAGCTAACCCTTCATGCAACTTCCGCAAAGTTCCTCCGTTAAGAACGCACCAGACGTCAATTACCAACCTACGTCTAGATTTGGCCAATTACTGAACCGTATATTCGCCTTGAGCGCAAATCGCAGTTCGCCATCAACCGAAGTGGTCGCCGGTTTCACAACCTTTATGACCATGGTGTACATAGTATTCGTTAACCCGCAAATTCTCGGGGCCGCGGGCATGGACACCAAAGCGGTGTTTGTGATCACCTGTTTAGCGGCAGCGCTGGGCAGTATCTCTATGGGTCTGATTGCTAATTTGCCGATTGCCTTGGCGCCGGCCATGGGTCTAAATGCCTTCTTTGCGTTCTCAGTCACCCTCGGTATGGGCGTCAGCTGGCAGGTTGCTATGGGCACGGTATTCTGGGGCGCCGTAATTTTTGCCCTAGTGTCGGTTGTTGGCTTACGTCAATGGCTACTGGAGAATATTCCTGCGGGTCTGAGAACCGGGATCCCCGCCGGTATTGGCTTGCTGATTGCGCTGTTGGGCTTTAAGAACAGTGGGTTGGTAGTGGCCGATCCTAATACTTTGGTAAAAGTGGGTGAATTAACCTCATTACCTGTGGTGCTGGGCTCTTTAGGCTTCTTTATCATCATTATCCTGGCCTACCGTGGTGTCAATTCAGCGGTGCTGATTTCAACCCTAGTGGTCACCTTGTTGGCGGCTTTGTGCGGTGATGTACAGTTTAGCGGTATCGTCTCTATGCCACCGGCCATTGGTCATGTCTTTGGTCAACTGGATCTGAGTGCCATTTTGGATATTGGCCTAGCTGGGGTGATCTTCTCCTTCGCACTAGTGAGCATGTTTGATAGCTCAGGCACCATGATTGCTGTGACCGAGCGCTGCGGCATCAATGATGACAAGGGCCGCTTCCCGAATATGGGCAAAGCACTAAAAGTAGACTCACTCAGCAGTGTGGCTGGCGCCTATATGGGCACCTCCAGTGTCACAGCCTATATTGAAAGCTCCTCTGGTGTTGCCGTGGGCGGCCGAACAGGCTTAACCTCAGTCGTGGTGGGTTTACTGTTCCTTGGGGTGATTTTCTTGTCGCCACTAGCGGCGATGGTACCTGCCTATGCCGTAGCCGGAGCACTTATCTACGTTGGCGTGATGATGACCGCCGGCCTGACCAAGGTAAAATGGAACGATCTTAGCGAAGCGGCTCCCGCTTTTATCACTGCAGTGATGATGCCATTTACCTTCTCTATTACCGAAGGTATTGCTGCCGGCTTTATCAGCTACTGCGTCATCAAAGCTGGCTGCGGAAGATGGCGTGACATTCACCCTTGCGTCGTCGTGGTTGCAATCCTGTTCTTGATTAAGTTCATCTTCATCGATGGCCATTAACAACTTGCTTTAACCGCATACAACCACGCCGCTGAGCCTTAATGCCAGCAGCGTGGTTGTATTTGTCAGTAAATGCAAGGCTGCCTTGGTGTTGAGCCTGTGCTATATCAAGGCAGAGCATGACTTTATCGACGTCTAAATAATACCAGTATCTGACGTATCTCATGTATAAATAACTCCAAAGCGACCATGGTTCACCCATAGTGCTCATCGTATTCGTAACGCAAAATCTCGCACCAAAAGATGAAGCATCCCGAACTCATACTGCCTGTCTGCCATCAGATCTTGAATCATCACTTGCGCCGGGATAACCGCTATCAATATCATCACCACCCATCACCATGATGGGTTAGATCAAGACTTCCATCGTACTTGGATAGACTTATCGATAATAATAGAAAGACCTTAAATATGAGAAATACGGCCTCTTTTACTAAAGGCGCTGAATTATTTAAGCTATAACTAAAATTTGATTAATCAACCCTGCTGTATTTCGAATAAAATTCACTCAGTTAATTAACTGAACAGATTGTTTTACTTTCCATAACAGTTCGCAATCTGTACTATCCGCACGTTCCACAAGCGACAGCCATACAATTAATAACATTGGTTATTTAACTAATGTCAGTGTTTAGTTTTACGCTTAAAAACTAACCTCCATACATATATATTATTTTGAGTGTAATTAATGATTTTTTTCAATCAATCTAAAAAACAACTATTGGCCCTCACCTTCTCAACGGTTTTAGTCAGTGGCTGTGGCGGTGGTGATGACAGCAGCGATAATAATGATGGCAGTAATATTGCTGATTCAGTCGTTCAGCAATTAGTTAAAGAGACGCAATCACGTATTTTTCAAAACGTTACTCAAAAAGAAGTTTTTTATGTTCGTCACGATGAAAATGGCAACGAACATATCGAACATACAGACTCAAGACGCTGTCAAGGGAATATGGTTTGCATGGAGCACTCTAATGCTGCTCACCAACAATTTGATCCGCAGCACGAAGATAATTTGGCCGCATTGAACTTAAGCAAGGATGACGTAAGGATTACACGATTCCGTAATGCCAATGAAGTCAATAATCCCGATAGCGATTTACTCCCTGTCTATATCAATGAAAATAAGCATCTCACTCCACAGCGTGAGCAGATGATCCGTGATGCGTTGAAACAAATCGAGCATATTGCTGGACAGCAGATTTTCCAAACTGAAATTCGCTACTCTCAGATAACCCAATATGACGCTTTATTTGAAGCCGAGTATGCATATGTCGGCTCTGAGTTATCTAATCTTTGGGATGGATTTATTTCAGGTCAAGGGGTACCAGCGACTGAGGCTCAGGTAGGTGATAGCTATAAAAAACTGATTGCACGTGATGGCGTCAACGGCGGCTTAATCTTGGCATGGGGTACGGTATTTCGCAGCTCTTGTGAGGGTAGTTTAGCTAACGCATCTTCTATTCCATTGGTGATGGGACAACCTAGTTACTTCATTGATAACGAAGGCTACTTAACCAACGAAAGCTTTAACTGGGTTAACTTGGGGCAAGCTCACAGCCAATGCACTAATATGGACAAAATTAGTCACGATGTCATAGTGCATGAAATAGCGCACGCGATTGGGTTGAGTGAGCATTTTACTCACTTTGGTAATCATGGTGTGTTCGGTGGTAACGCCAAGGCAGTGTTAAGCTCACTCTATAATAATCCAGTGAATAGCCTCTACTCTGAAATAACTAACAGTAAGTAATCACACTACTGAGTTAATAGACACGGCATCGATTGTGGGCAAATCGATGCCGTTGAATACCGATTTAGTATTGGTGCCAATAACTGTGTTGCCACAGCTTGCGCATCTTATCGATTGCCTTACTTCGTCTATACGCCGATTTGTAAACTCCCCCCTTTAACGCTGCAGACAGCTTTTGAGTCTATGCGGCCCATCGTGAGCGGCTAAGATGCTCGTCATGTTCTGCCTAAACCTATCCCATCCCGAACTCAGAGCCATAGCCATCAAGGGCTAAGCGCGCACCTTATTGTTCATATTCTATATTGCCAGGCGTTAATTAACCTTGGAGCTATTAAACTAGAGAGTTAACACCGCTAGCGGTTGTTAGCATTACCACGACATATTTTATTTTTCCCATTTATTATCTTCAGAAAATCTTGATTAGCCGGTCTAACAAACGCAACGCTGCGATGAATTCAATGGAGTATGCACGATGAAGGTGATAACGTCTTGATAACATACTCAGTGAACAGCGCCGGTGGTGACTATTTTATTGAAGTCGTCACATCCCCCCCTAATAAGGGATTTATGCTAATTAGACTATTGTTATTACTCACGTTATTACTGGCGATTTCGCTTCAAGCTCAAATAGAAATCACAACGGTGAATCAATCAATAAAACAGCTAAAAATACAATCTGACTTAGAGTCAGTTCGCCGCAAATTTTAACTAGCCCTTGGAGTTACCAAACGATTTTAGCACCTAAAAATCGAGAGGCATTCGATAAACTTTTAAAGGAATTTGGCCTAGATTTTCGGGTGGAAAATAGCTAGCCCATTAATTAAAACAACGACCTAAAGTGCATATTCAATACTCATTTGTCACTCAATATCACCATGCTTAGCTGTACTAACGCTAGCGCTATATTTTTATCATTCTGTTGGCTTCAACTGGGCGACATTTTTTATATTTTTTCTCGTTCCTGATCTTTCATTGCTTGGCTATATCTTTGGCAATAAAGTCGGCGCTACCACCTATAACAGTGCACATTCGTATATAGGCCCAGTCATCGTTTTCGCGCTATTTGTTCATTCGGCGAATGAACTCTGGCAAATCATTGGTTTGGTTTGGGCTGCTCATATTGGTTTTGACCGTGCTTTAGGGTATGGCTTGAAGTATGGAAAAGGATTTTGTAACACGCACTTAGGTACCATTGGCACCAAAAGAGACAGATAACCAGAAACCAAGGCCGTCGCGTTAGCGGCGCCAAATAAAAAAAGCGGATCATCTCTGATCCGCTTTGCTCATGTAACAGTCACCAACTTAATTGGCAACTGACAAGGATTGTCATTTATTCGTAATCGCTTAATGGCACACAACTACACATCAAGTTACGGTCACCGTAGACGTCATCGATACGGTTGACCGATGGCCAGAACTTGTTGGCACGCACGGCGTTGGATGGAAATGCGGCTTGCTCCCGGGTATAGGGGCGAGCATCAAATTGGGCATCCATAATATCAGCTAACGTGTGCGGCGCATTATGCAGTGGATTATTGTCTGCGGGCCATTCACCGGATTCCACTTTCGCGATTTCAGCCCGAATTGACACCATGGCCTCGATAAAGCGGTCCAGTTCGACCTTAGCTTCTGATTCGGTGGGCTCAATCATTAAGGTACCCGCCACTGGGAAGCTCATAGTGGGTGAATGGAAGCCATAATCGTTTAAGCGCTTAGCGATATCCATCTCAGTGATACCCGAGGCTTCTTTGAGTGGGCGCAAGTCGATAATGCACTCATGAGCGATTCTGTCGTTACGGCCACGATATAAAATCGGGTAATGAGCCGACAGCTTCTTGGCCACGTAGTTGGCATTCAGCATCGCCACCTGGGTTGAACGGGCTAAGCCTTCGCTGCCTAATAAGCGAATATACATCCAGCTGATAGGCAGGATGCCAGCACTTCCAAATGGCGCGGCCGATACGGCACCGTTGTTTTGCGAAATTTCACCATCTTTGACCACCACATGGCCCGCCACAAACGGCGCTAAATGGGCTTTAACCCCGATAGGCCCCATGCCTGGACCACCGCCGCCATGAGGGATGGCAAAAGTCTTATGCAGGTTAAGGTGAGAGACGTCGGCACCAATGACGCCAGGGGCGGTTAAGCCGACTTGGGCATTCATATTGGCACCGTCGAGGTAGACTTGGCCGCCATGCTGATGAATGATATCGCAAATTTCTCGGGCGGTTTCTTCGTAAACCCCATGCGTCGATGGGTAGGTGATCATCACGCAAGCCAAATTGTCGGCCAGCTCGGCGGCCTTCTCGCGTAAGTCTGCCAAATCGACGTTACCTTGCTTATCGCAAGCCGTCACCACCACTTTCATACCCGCCAGTTGCGCTGAGGCGGGGTTGGTGCCGTGGGCTGACTGCGGGATCAAGCAGATATCACGATGACCGTCACCACGAGATTCATGGTATTTTCGGATGGCTAACAGCCCGGCGTATTCGCCTTGTGCGCCTGAGTTCGGCTGCATACACATGGCATCATAACCTGTGATATCCACCAGCCAACTGGCCAATTCACTGATCATGGCACGATAACCGCTCGCCTGATCTTGTGGACAGAATGGGTGCATATTGGCAAATGCTGGCCAGCTAACCGGGATCATTTCAACCGCAGCATTGAGCTTCATGGTGCATGATCCCAAAGAAATCATCGAGTGATTTAAGGCCATGTCTTTATTCTCTAAGCGCTTGAGATAACGCATCATCTCAGTTTCGCTATGGTAAGAATTAAAGGTGGGGTGGCTCAAAATCGCATCATCACGCAACTCAGCAGCCGTTAAGGTTGGGCTAGCGGCCATCACCTCGACGTCGAGCGCACTGACGTCTAAACCATGGTTGTCGCCAAGCAGGACATCAAATAACTGAGCGATGTCGGCGCGAGTGGTCGTTTCATCGATACTCATACCGACGCTACCTTCGGCGTCTAGGCGCAGGTTGACGCCTGCTGCGATGGCGCGCTTATGAACGTCGTCATTCAGTCCTGTCACCGTTAGGGTATCAAACCAGCGCTGGTTGACTAACTGACAGCCTTGGCGAGTTAAGCCCAGCGCGAGAATATCGGTCAGGCGGTGAATGCGCGATGCGATGGTGTGCAAGCCTTTTGGGCCATGATATACCGCGTAGAATGAGGCCATGTTGGCCAACAAGACTTGCGCAGTACAGATGTTGGAGTTGGCTTTTTCGCGGCGAATATGTTGCTCACGCGTCTGCATCGCCATCCGCAATGCCTTGTTGCCACGAGCATCTTTAGAGACACCAATAATTCGACCCGGCATCGAGCGCTTATGCTCGTCACGGGTCACAAAGAAAGCGGCATGTGGGCCACCAAAGCCCATAGGCACACCAAAGCGCTGGGCACTACCAAATACAACGTCGGCGCCTAAGCTTCCAGGCGATTTAAGTAAGACCAGCGACATAATGTCGGCGGCGACACAGATAATGGCTTTTTTGTCTTTAAGTGGCGCAATTAAGCTCGATAAATCGTTAATATCACCAACGCGATTGGTGTATTGGAACAAGGCACCAAATAGCTCGTATTGGCTGGCCTCGCTGGCTTTGCCCACGACCACTTCGATGCCTAAGTATTCGGCGCGGGTCTTAACCACATCGATGGTTTGCGGAAAAACATCGTCGGCGACAAAGAAGATATTGGCTTTTTTGGCTTTAGACACTCGCTTTGCCAAGGCCATGGCTTCAGCGCCAGCAGTGGCTTCATCGAGCAAAGAAGCCGAAGCTAAGTCAAGCCCGGTTAAGTCCATCGACACTTGTTGGAAGTTGAGAATAGCTTCGAGGCGACCTTGGGCAATTTCAGGCTGATATGGGGTGTAAGCCGTGTACCAACCTGGATTTTCTAAGACGTTTCGTAAAATAACGTTTGGCACTAAAGTGCCGTAGTAACCCATACCAATATAATTTTTTTTCAATTGGTTACGGTCAGCGTACTCTTTAATAATGGCCAAGCCTTCGGCTTCTGAGCGTGACTCACCCACGATCAATGGCTTGGTTAATCGAATATCGGCCGGGACGATTTGGGCGGTCAACTGTTCCAATGATTCGACACCAACATAATTGAGCATGGTTTGTTGCTCAGCTTGGCCTGGGCCGATGTGACGACGCAAGAACATGTCATGCTGTTCTAATTGGGTAAGGGTATTAGGGCTCATCTTTAACCTTGTAGTCTAATGCCGGTTATCACCGGTCTTTTAAAGGACAGCGTAATGTAAACAAAGCCCCGATGGGGCTTTGTTTAGAGCAGATTAAGCTTCGTCGACAACCTCTTGATACGCGTCGGCGTCGAGTAAGTTGTCAAGCTCAGTTTCATCGTTTGGCATCACACGGAAAAACCAACCATCGCCGAAGGCATCTGAGTTGACCAACTCAGGGGAATCTTCTAAGGCCGTGTTAACGGCAACCACTTCACCTGACAGCGGCGCATAGATATCTGAGGCCGCTTTCACTGATTCAGCAACCGCGCAATCATCGCCGGCATTGAGGGTATCGCCCACGTCTGGTAACTCAACAAACACCATGTCACCGAGTAACTCTTGCGCATGCTCAGTAATACCTACGGTATAGCTACCATCATCTTCGCGACGAACCCATTCATGGGAAGCGGCATACTTGAGTTCAGACGGAATATTGCTCATCGTTTTATTTCCTTGTTCGTTATATTCAGAATGCTTGTTTTCCATTGCGTACAAACGCAGGCGCTACCACACGTACAGGAACGCGTTTATTGCGAATAGTCACCTCAGCAGAATCGCCAATGTCGGCTCCGACCCGAGCCATGGCAATAGCATAGCCTAAGGTAGGAGAGAAAGTCCCGCTAGTGATCACACCTTCACTTTCTTGACCGTCATGGCCGCTAAAGTGCACTGTCATACCGTGGCGCAACACGCCCTTGGTTTCCATCACTAGCCCGACTAACTTTTGGGTACCTGCAGCGCGAATAGCGGTTAATGCCTCACGGCCAATAAAGTCACGATCTTCTGGTTGCCAAGCGATGGTCCAGCCCATATTGGCGGCCAATGGATTGACGCTTTCATCCATATCTTGACCATATAAGTTCATGCCGGCTTCTAAGCGCAAGGTGTCGCGGGCGCCTAAGCCACAAGGACGTACACCAGCGTCAAGTAGCGCTTGCCATAAATCAGCCGCTTCAGCCTCGGGGACAATAATCTCGTAACCGGCTTCGCCGGTATACCCTGTGGTGGCAATAAACAAACTACCGGCCTGCACGCCAAAGAAAGGTTTCATTTCCGCCACAGCAGCCACTTGCTCGGGCGAAAATACGCTGGCGGCACGAGCCTTAGCTTGGGGTCCTTGTACGGCAATCATCGCCAACTCTGGGCGTTCAGTCACTGTGACATCAAAACCTTGGCTGTTGGCATTGATCCACGCCAAGTCATTGTCACGAGTCGCCGAGTTCACGACCACGCGATAGAAGTTATCATTGAGGTAATAGGTGATGAGATCGTCAATTACGCCCGCTTGTTGGTTCAACATGCCGCTATATAGCGCTTTACCAGGGACGGTTAACTTGGCGATGTCGTTGGCCAATAATTTGCGCAGAAACGGCTTGGCATCGCCGCCTTCGATATCGACGACTGTCATATGGGACACATCAAACATGCCTGCATCTTGGCGAACCGCATGGTGCTCTTCAATCTGAGAGCCGTAGTTGATTGGCATATCCCAGCCGTGAAAATCAACCATTTTGGCGTTGGATTCAAGATGCTTGTTGTAGAGTACAGTTTTAGCCATTTTCAGCCCTTATCCTGGGAGTAGAATTGTTGTTCAACCTCAAGGTCAAACCGCAGAAATGCTGTGCTTTGCTGTCAAATTGCAGATTTATTGGTGTTGCTATCTGCTTATTATTACGTGTCGTTGTTACGCTTTGTTCATAGAAAAAGCGCCAAAATTATACCTTGGGCTATCGGTTTGTATACAAAAAATAATCTTATCAATACCCTTGTATCAATTAGTTTATCTAATCCGAGGTGAGCGAACCTAGCAGGGATTCATCAAGGTCTCCTGTGGCGCTAAGCCTTAGCACCACAGGCTTTGCAGCCATTAATCGCGCGCTAAACACACCGCCGGTAATCGGCTATGTTGTCCCATGGCCTGTTCAATAAACAGTGTTTTCAGGCCAGAGGATGAATCCACTAGGTTCAACCCCAGTTCCCGCACCAGTTTTTTCAACGGATGACTACCGCTAAAACCTTGCTTAAAGGCTTCCATCGCCGCAATCATGGCCATGGCATCGGCTTTACGATGTCGCTCTAAGGCGCGCAAATGTCGATATTCGCCAATATCTTTACCGGCGGCGTTAAGTTTCGCCAAGGTATCGATGATCCACGCGGCGTCTAACAAGCCAAGATTAACCCCCTGCCCGGCTAAGGGATGAATGGTATGAGCCGCATCGCCAGCCAATAACAAGCGATGGCGCGCAAAATGACGGGCATAGCGCATCCGTAGCGGGAAGCTTTGGCGTTCACTGGCGAGCTGACATAAGCCCAAACGCGCATCAAAAGCCGCGGTTAAGGTCCGCTCAAACTCGGTGGTGCGGGCCTGTTGCAATGCCTGAGTCACGCCAGGGGCTTGTGACCACACCATCGAGCATAAGTGCGGATCAGCTAAGGGCAATAACGCTAAAATTCCTTGTTCGGAAAATACTTGGCGAGCGCAGCCCTGATGCGGCAATTCGGTACGAATGGTCGCGACCATGGCATGATGACCGTAATCCCAAAATGTCAGCGGGATTTTCGCTTGGCTGCGCACCAACGATTCGGCGCCATCGGCAGCAATCACTAAGCTGGCACTGACTTCTTGCTGGTCGCTCAAACTGAGCCAAGCTTCACGCTCACCAAAACTTACCCGCAGTAAGCTGTGCTGCTGTAAATGGGTAAGGTTATCGAGTTCGGCCGCGCGTCGGCCTAAGGCAAAACTTAAGACATCATTTTCGACGATATCGCCTAATTGGGCTTGCTGAACACTATCGGCATCAAACTCAATCTGGCCCATGCCATTTTTAGTCCACACGGCCATGGATTGATAAGGGCCAAGTCGCTGCTGATCGACATAGGCCCATGCGCCGAGATTGGCGAGTAACTGCTGGCTACAGCGGTTGATGGCACTAACCCGCAGTCGAGGCTCGCCACTGACTGCTTTGAGCTGGGCGCTGTCAATAACCACCACATTCAGCCCGCTTTCGGCTAAGCCGATGGCGGTGGTTAAGCCCACCATGCCACCCCCGACTATCGCCACATCATAGGTTTGGGTTGTAAACATCGTTATTGTCCTTGCTAATGCGGGTTAATGGGCTGCGGTTGGTTGCGGCCAGCCCAAGGCTGACGCCACGACGGGGCGCTTCAACGGGGGGCACCAAGATAACAATCTCAGGCCAATATTCCGCCCGAGCACCAGCGGCCAATCCTGATTAGAAAAACCGCGAACTAAGGTTTCGATTGCCAAGAGCGTGGCTTGGCGATCTTGAGTGCGAGCGGCAAGATAGTCATGCGTTAATGCCGCACTGCCCGCGTCTCCTCCAGCATTCAATACCGGGGTTAATACAGACACTAGGCCGGCAATATCTCGCAAGCCTAAGTTAAATCCCTGGCCGGCAATAGGATGCAAGGTTTGCGCGGCATTACCGACAAACACGCAGCGATGGTAAATTGGCCGTGGCATCACCGACATAATTAACGGGTAGCCATGACGTTGACTCACCCGCGTAAAAGCGCCCGCGCGATAGCCGAAGGCCGCTTGTAACACCGCTAAAAACTTAGTGTCGGCCAAATTCAGATACTCAGCTTGCTGCGCCGGCGACATCGCCCACACTAACGACATACATTTGCCGTTCCCTTTGGCCATGGGCAGTAAAGCTAATGGCCCTTGTGCGGTAAAGCGCTCAAAGGCTTGCCCTTGATGCGGTCTATCGAGGCTGATATTGGCAATGATGGCGCTTTGATTAAAATCGGTGAGCTGTTGCTCAAGTCCTAAGCATTGGCGCACAAAAGACTGCGCGCCGTCTGCGGCCACCAATAAGCGACTGCGTAGTTGACGACCCGAGCTCAAGGTAAGTTGCTGATAGTCAGCGTGAGTACTTAATTGCGCCACTGTGTCTGGGCAGACAAAATCGATATCGGCTTGGACCAAGGCTTGCTGTAATTGGCGTCCCGCGTCTTCCAGTCCTAACACTTGACCAAACGCCGCAATGCCTGGGGCCTTGGCCTCGAGTGTGGTCATGCCAAAGTTGCCGCGATCTGACACGTGAATGGTATTAATCGGGCTGGTGAGCGGTGCCAACAATGGCCAGAGTTGCCATCGTTTAAGCTGCTCGACCGAACCTTGGGCAAGCGCGATAGAACGGGCATCAAAGCCGGGGTGATCCGCACTGACGGCTTGTGCTTCGATTAAGGCAATTTTTGCCGATGTCAGTGAGCGCAATGCCAAGGCCAATAAGGCTCCTGTCATGCCGCCACCGACAATAACGAGATCCCACAGCTCGGCATCTTGCTTCATGACATTATCCTTAATGTAGAGTTTGCGGAGCGTCGGTATCCATTTCAGGTTCGGTACCGAACTCGGAATAACATAACATCGCCGCCATCCGGACAAACTCCACCAGCTCCATCAGTGCCGCTTCAGACTCTTCATCTTCGTCGACCTCTAATTCAACCCGTGCAATTTCAGATAAATCATCAATGACTTCACGAACTTCCGCCGACGCGCTCTTAAGCTTGGGCTGAATAATGGCCAAGCCAGTTAAGAAGCTTTGCACCCATAACGATAAGGCTTCCAAGCGTGAGGCCAGTGTTTCTTCTTCGTCGGGTAACAACAAGGTGAAACCAAATTCCATTTCAGCTAAGCGTGACACCGAATCTTGGTACATCACAGTGACCAGCTGCTCTAAGTTCTTGGGTAAGGCTTGGCCATCATTCATTAACTCACTCAAGGGCTTTTGCCAACCGTTTGGAGTCAACTGCACACCACCGCAAATCAGGCCCACTAACGCGCCGTGAACCTCAACCGCATGTTGGCCGATTTCGGCCTCGCGTAAGGCGTTATTTACTTGCTCAATGCATAAAGATGGAGGGGTGGCCATGATAAAATTCCCATTACTAGATATTGATTACAATGCTAGCAGAATTGGCCAAGTCAGCCCAAGGACTTTGATCCCATCGTTTCATTGTTGTCGCCACTAAGCGCTTCTCAATTAAGCAATCACTGCCCAATCGCTCGGCAATTAGGCTAGCATTAACAAAATCAGCCCTTTGTTATCTTGCACTTTTGGCGGCACCCTTATATAGTCCGCCTCAGGAGCTAATCACAGGATATAACGCTAAGATGAGTAATCGTGCCGTAGATATTACCCTTTTGGGTCGCACCTACTCTATTGCCTGTCCGGTGGGGCAGGAAGCCGCGCTAAAACAAGTTGCTGTAAAACTTGAACAACAGCTGACGTCAATGCGAGCGAGAACCAATAGCCTTAGCCGCGAAGATATCGCCATCATGGCCGCCTTAAATATTGGCTATGAGTTGTATGAAGAAAAAATGAAGAATCAAGACTACATTAGACAGATGGATGAACGCATTGGTCTATTGCAGTCCACCCTAGAAAATGCCCTGGTTGAACGCAGTCATTCGACCACGCAAGAGCCATCCCCTCGACAGGATGATCCTCACTCTAAGGGTTAACAAATTTGCTCCCTGGGATGTGCGTTGAAGGTAATGTCCCTGTGCCGATATTTACAAACTTAGGGTTGCTGTTTTTACTGACATTGAGCATGCTCGGTTTTCCGAGAAGCCTTAGGAGGTAATCAGTATCCCGCCTTGAACCTACGGTTCAAGGGCTACACCCGAAACGGCATTCTGGGGAGCATCCTAAGCTTAGGGGCCATACTCCGCCATGGACAGACCCGCGGTACCCAATGACCAGCCCGAGTGCTTGCTCGCACTACGTCAAAGCCAGCGCCAGCAGATGCGCCAATCACTCAAGCAAGCGCGTGCGGCAATCAGCCCACAACAGCAACGCGCTAGCGCTCAGCAAGCCGCGCAGTTAACCCTCGATTTACTCAAGCGACTGCCGATTAAGCACCTCGCCTTATACCACACCCTTGGCAGTGAACTCGATACACAACCCCTGATCCAGTTATTACGCCAGCAACGACCCGATTGCCATTTGTATTTACCGCGGCTGCACCCCTTCTGTCATGGCCATTTATTGTTTTTGGAATACCGTGCCCAAACCGAGATGAGTCGCAATCGTTTTGGGATAGCCGAGCCTAAGCTCGATTGCCGGCATGTGCGCCCCGCGGGGCAACTGGATGCCATCCTCACCCCCTTAGTTGCCTTCGATAAGCACGGCCAACGCATGGGCATGGGCGGTGGCTATTACGATCGAACGCTGGCTCATAGCCAAGCCATTACGATTGGCTTTGCCCATGATGTTCAGCAAGTGGCGACCTTACCCGTAGAAGCTTGGGATCAAGGGCTAGACTATGTGGTTACTCCCAGCCAATGTTATGATTTTAAAACCAAATAGCTAGCTGCGCTTTAGTGTTCACCATGATTGCGCGAATGCCGTAGTTTTTGCACTAAGCTGACTACCGCTACCGCCACTGCGCCACACATGACCCCAAACACCGCATTTAATAGCGTCGGCAAACTGTAAGCTAAGGCAGGCCCAATCAAGGCGATAGTGCTAAAGGACTGTGCCCACTGGTGAAAGAGCTCGCCAATGGCGTGGATACCGTGAACCAGAATGCCACCACCAACCATAAACATGGCAATAGTGCCTATCACGGTCAGGCCTTTCATTAATTTGGGCGCCAAGGCCAATAATCCCCGCCCTAGCGCTTGGCTGCTTTGACTGGCTCCGGGTTTATTCATCAGATACAAGCCAGCATCATCAAGCTTGACTATCCCGGCCACTAAGCCGTAGACACCAATGGTCATCAGGATAGCGATCACCACTAAGGTGGCGGCTTGAATCGTCAAGCTACTGGCGGCCACCACGCCAAGGCTGATGGCAATGATTTCGGCAGATAACACAAAGTCAGTACGGATTGCGCCCTTAATTTTTTGCGCTTCCCACGCATCAAGATCATCGGGTAACTCTTCCTCTTGGGCCAGATGTTCGCTATGCAGCCATTTTTCGGCGAGCTTTTCGGCACCTTCAAAACATAGGTACAAGCCGCCAATCATTAGCAATGGCGTGACCAACCACGGAGCCAGGGCACTGATCACTAGCGCCAGCGGCACTAAGATGGCTTTATTTTTAAAAGAGCCCTTAGCGACCGCCCACACCACAGGTAACTCGCGCTCAGCACTGACCCCAGCAACTTGCTGCGCATTGAGGGCTAAATCGTCCCCTAATACCCCAGCGGTTTTATGGGCGGCCACTTTACTCATCAGTGCCACGTCATCGAGCATGCTGGCAATATCATCTAATAAGGTTAATAAACTGGCTCCCGCCATCATGGCCTCTCATTTTAGTAAAATGGTTATTCATCATAAACCATCCCTTTTAAATTACCACTGACAAGCCTCAAGATGATGGCGGATTAATCTGGCTCGATGGTGACAGAATTCATCTTGCGGTCATCACAAAGCCGCCCTTATGCAACAAATTCAGGGTATAATTGGCCGCAAATAATTCTACGCCAACAAGGATTGCAGCATGACCCAAGATGAAATGAAAAAAGCCGCCGCCTGGGCCGCCCTGAAGTATGTTGAAAAAGATACCATTGTCGGTGTCGGTACTGGCTCGACCGTTAACCACTTTATCGATGCCCTCGCCACCATCAAGGCCGATATTGAAGGTGCTGTCTCTAGCTCGGAAGCTTCAACCGCTAAAATGAAAGCTTTAGGCATTCCGGTATTTGATCTCAACAGTGTCAATGACTTAGCCTTGTATGTTGATGGTGCCGATGAAATTAATCCGCACATGGACATGATCAAAGGTGGCGGTGCGGCGCTGACCCGCGAAAAAATCGTTGCCGCTGTGGCAAACACTTTTGTGTGTATTGCCGATACCAGCAAGCAAGTGGACGTGCTCGGTCAATTCCCTCTGCCGGTCGAAGTCATTCCAATGGCACGGTCCTATGTTGCCCGTCAATTAGTCAAGCTTGGTGGTGACCCTGTTTATCGCGAAGGGGTGGTGACTGACAATGGCAATGTGATTTTAGATGTGTACAACATGAGTATTGTTGACCCTAAGACCTTAGAAGCGCAAATCAACAATATTGTTGGCGTAGTCACTAACGGATTATTTGCTGCCCGCGGTGCCGATATTTTATTGGTCGGTGCGAGCGACGGCGTCAAGACCATCAAGGCCCAGTAATCCTAACGGCCTCATAAAAAACCCGCAATCGCGTAATGCCGATCAGTTAAGACAGATCGCTTGACGATCTCACTGAAAGGATCAAAATCCGATGACCCCTTGTCATCGGATTTTTTTATGCAACTTTCAGAAGCTTTGGCGCGTACTCATATCAATC
>NZ_JAHUTT010000077.1 GCF_019209865.1 Shewanella sp. NIFS-20-20
GTTAGCTAACGTCAAGGCAATGAACAAAGTCATAAGACTAGGTATGCCTGTTAGTTACCGAGTTGAGTAATTAGAGTAAGTGTCATTAGATCAGTACGTTACGTGAACTATTTGATCAACAACGCCGCGACAAACAGTATTAATATCCTATGGACTTAGGCGCGTTAATTAACTAACGCAGGTATAACAGTATGGACAAAGCGTGGTGGCAGAAACTCTTTTTCTGGCAAAAAAATATGACCCAGCACTCGCTTGGCCTCTATCTTGCGGCCGACGGTATTTGGGTGCATGTGATTGATTCTGACGAGCCCGATGTCGAATACCCCTTAGCCAATGACAATCTTGAAGTCGTGCTGATGCAAATTTTGAAAGACTTCGGCGCCGCCCGCTGTTTTATTATTTTGGCGGCGGAACGCTATCAGTTACTTCAAGTGGATAAGCCTGCGGTTGATGGTCTAGAACTGAACCAAGCTTTATTATGGTCGGTTAAAGATATGGTATCGCTGCCCACAGCCCAATTACACCTCGATTATTACGAAATGCCATCGGCCTCGGTGGCCAAGCTCAACGTGGTGGTCGCCGATAAAAACTTCTTAAAACGCATTGTCCATAGTATCTATGATAAAGGCGGTCAAATTGCCGCCATTAGCACCGAAGAAATTGCCATGACCCTATTGGCGCCCGAAGATGATCCGCAAGCGCAAATGCTGTTAAGCCATTATCGTGGACAAGAATTATTGTTAACCGTGGTGAAACAGGGTCAGCTTTATATGCAACGTCGTTTAAGGGGCTTCCACGAACTTGAGAAAATAAGTGCCGATGAATTAAATTTTGGCGCGGCTGATAATTTAAGTCTCGAGCTACAACGTTCGATGGATTATTTTGAAAGTCAGTTACGTCAAGCGCCCGTCAGCACGATAAGTATTTTATCCGATGGCGCTAGCACGCGTTTAGCCGAGCTGGTCGGGGCGAATTTTAATCAAACAGTAGTGTCGATTGATAAGGCGTCTGTGGGGAGTAAATTTGCGCAATTAGCCTGCGCAGATTTATTAAAAGGGGTGGAATAAGTGAAAACAAAAATCAACTTATTTAGCACTGAATTATTACCCCCGAAATTAATATTGTCCTGTCAGCATTTGGCCCAGGCGGTCGCTGTCATGACGGTCATTGGCGTCGTCATGCTGCTGGTTTCGCATTGGCAAGTAGGCCAATTATCGGAGCAAGTGGCGCATCATCAAACCCAAAAAACGACGCTGCAAGCCAAAGTTAGCGACATGGAAAAGCAAATAGCCAATCGTAAACCTGATCCTAAGTTAGTGGCCCAAGTGGATTTACTGACGGAGAGATTGCGGGTTAAGCAGTTGCTGCTCGAGGAGTTAAATCGACGCAGTACCATCACCAGTGATGGTTTTGCCTCTTTGATGACCGAACTAGCCAGTGTGCCGCAACAAGGATTGTGGCTCAATAAGATTGAAGTGTTAGGCCAAAGTGTGAGCTTATATGGTTATGCGATTAAAGCTGAAAACGTGCCGCGATGGATAGATACGTTAAAGCAAACAGATACCCTCAAAGGATATGCTTTTTCAGCCATGACCATGGATAGGGATGATGCCAAACCGTTGGCATTTAGTTTGATTACTCACCCTGACACTAAGCCTTCTGCGGCCGAGACTGGCAAATGAATATAAAAAAATGGCATGAGATTAGCGATAAATTCGACCTGTTAACTCAACGTGAGCGGGTCATGATTGCCGTGGCGTCTGGCGCCATATTATTGATGTTGTTTTATTTGCCGCTAGAAAGTTATAGCAGTCAATATGGCGCGGATAAACAGCAATTCGCACAGCATAAGCGTGAAATAGAAACGGCCAATCAGCAAATCAGCTTGTATGAGCAACGCTTGGCAATCGATCCGAATACTGATTATATTCATCGCCAGCAAGCGCTTGAGGCTGAGATGTCGGTTGTCGATCAAAATCTTGAAAGCCGTAATATCGTGCCGGCCAACCATATGCCCACCCTGCTGAGCAAAATGTTGTCCCAAACCCGCGGGATTGAAGTCTTAAGCTTTAGTTCACTAACCCCAGTGCCATTACTGCAGATTGAAGGGGAATCGAATATCAATCTCTATAATCACGGCGTCGAAATGAAGCTAAAAGGGGATTATTTCGCGATTTTGAATTTCGTGACCGCGGTAGAGTCGTTGCCGGATAAGCTGTATTGGCAGCGGTTTGATTATGATGCCAGCACCTATCCCAAGGCGACCGTCACCATCGAATTTTATACCTTAAGCATCAATAAGGACTTTATCAGTGTTGCGAATTAATCGAGCTATCAGCCTGTTATTGCTGACCTGTATGAGTCAAATGGTCTGGGCCCAACAACTCCACGATCCTACTAAGCCGTTAGTGGCTATGACGGCGGGTCAGGACAGCGCCAGCCCAGTGGTCAGTGCATTTACGCTTCATTCAATCGTAACCTCAGGGAAGCAGAGATACGCAGTGATTAATAATCAGCTTTATCAACAAGGTGATAATATTGGAGATACGCGTATCAAGCAGATAACAGAGAATAGTGTGGTATTTACCGATGGCCGCAAATTAGTGGTTTTCCAAGGTATCACCAGTAAGATAGGAACCGAAAAATGATGATGAAACCTGCGATTCCCGCACTACTATCTTTGCTATTAGTTGCCTGCCAAACCACAGATAGGCCGGATCCGGTTGCCTCAAAAGCGGCGCTCGCCGAGATGCTCGGAAACCCTGATTCCGCTAAAGCCACCGAGGTGATACCGCCCGCGGTGATGCCGGCAGATGTCCAGCAAGAATTATCCTCTCAACAATTATTGGCGGGGTTAACCCAATTTCAACCGCAAGAACGACGTTTTGATGTGGCCGCCAATGATGTGCCTGCCAATGCCTTTTTCCCAAGCCTAGTGGCGGGTTCCCCCTTAAGCGTGGTGGTGCATCCTGAGGTGATAGGCAGCATTACCATGTCATTGAAAAATGTCACCTTGAGCGAAGTGCTGCAAGTGGTTGAAGACATGTATGGTTTTGATGTTGATTTGAACGGCAATATCTTGCGAGTGTTCCCCGCGGGCATGCGCACTGAAACCTTCTCGCTTAACTATCTCTATATGCAACGTCAAGGGTTATCGATGACATCGGTATCGGCTGGACGCTTGTCAGATAATGGCAGTAGCAACTCGGGTAGCAACAGCAATAATGGTTCGAGTAATAATTTTAGCAATAATAATTCAGGCTCATCTAATGGTAATGGCAATAGCCAAGAAACCAATGGCACCTTTATTCGCTCGGTCACCGATACCGATTTTTGGGGCGAACTCAAAGACAATCTCGTCAATATTATCGGCGAGACAGGGGGCGGTAGGCAAGTGGTGCTAACTCCTCAGGCGGGCTTAGTCACGGTGAGAGCATACCCCAATGAATTACGCCAAGTGCGCGAATTTTTAGACACGGCGGAATCCCACTTGCAACGTCAGGTCATTCTTGAGGCTAAGGTATTGGAAGTGACCTTGGGGGATGGTTACCAGCAAGGTATCCAGTGGGATAATGTGCTCGGCCACCTAGGGAATACCGATGTCAGCTTTGGCACCTCGGCAACGCCTAGCATCACAGATAATATTTCGACCATGTTGGGCAACTTGACCTCGATTAAGGTGTCCAATAAAGACTTTAGCGCCATGATAAGCCTACTCGATACTCAAGGCGATGTGGATGTGCTATCGAGTCCAAGAGTGACGGCATCCAATAATCAGAAGGCGGTGATTAAGGTCGGTACCGATGAGTACTTTGTCACTAACGTCTCATCTACCACGGTGGCGTCGGCTACGCCAGTGACGACTCCCGATGTAGAATTAACCCCGTTTTTCTCCGGCATTGCCTTGGATGTGACCCCGCAAATCGACAAAGACGGTAATGTGCTGCTGCATATTCACCCATCGGTGATTGATGTGACCGAGCAGACAAAGGTGATAAAGATCAGCGATAGCACGTTGGAATTACCGCTGGCTCAGAGTGAAATCCGCGAATCAGATACCATTATTAAGGCTGCATCTGGGGATGTGGTCGTGATCGGTGGCTTAATGAAAACATCGTCGCAAGATCTGGTGTCTAAAGTCCCTTTATTGGGGGATATCCCATGGTTAGGTGAAGCCTTTACCAATCGTAAGCGCAGCAGTCAGAAAACCGAATTGGTGATTTTATTAAAGCCGGTGGTGGTTGGCGCTGATACTTGGCGTAATGAATTACTCAAAACCCAAGCGTTACTTAATCGTTGGTATCCGCAAGAGCAAGCCGCAGAGTCGCAAGAGCAAGCCACTCAGCCTCAGGAGTAATGCAGTCTATGTATCTGCGGCATTTTGGCTTTAAACAGGCGCCCTTTACTTTGACGCCTAACACTGAGTTTTATTTTGGCTTGCCGCCTCATCAGGAGGCGTTGCAGGTGTTGAGTACCGCATTGCTGACCGGCGAAGGTTTTATTAAGGTGACCGGCGAAGTTGGTACAGGTAAAACGCTGATTTGTCGTAAATTAATGAATGATATGCCCGATGGCTTTTATTGCGCATATTTACCCAATCCTTTTTTAGAGCCGGATGAATTGCGCTGGGCGCTCGCCAAAGAGCTCGGGCTCGAACCCAGCAGTGACACCGATAGGCAACAATTAAGTGGTTTGATCCAACAGCAATTATTGGCGCTGGCCGCCAAGGGGCTACATATTGTGCTGGTGCTAGATGAAGCACAGGCCTTACCGGATCAATCGTTAGAAGCCTTGCGTTTATTCACTAATTTAGAAACTGAAACGCGCAAACTCATTCAAGTGGTGCTCTTTGGTCAACCCGAATTAGATGCGCGTTTGGCTGCCCCGGCATTTCGACAATTACGACAAAGAATCACCTTCAGTTATTGTTTGCGGCCGTTGACGGCCAATGAAACTCGCGACTATATCCATCACAGATTAACCGTGGCAGGCAATCAGAGTCAGGGGCTATTTTCTCCCAAAGTGAGTCAGCAGGTGCATGTTGCTGCGCGAGGGATCCCGCGATTGATTAATGTGATCTGCCATAAAGCCCTGCTGGTCTGTTTTGGTGAAGGCGGGCATAAGGTAAGCCCGAAACATATTAAAGCGGCGGCGTTTGATACCGAGGATGCGAGCCCTGCCGGCGGACAGTTTTGGCGGTGGTTGGCTATTTTTGGCTGTGCCAGTTTAGGTCTAGCCGTGGTTTCGGCTTGGTTAGGTGGTTATCAATTATGAGCATTATCAATAAAATGCTAAAAGATCTCGATGCCAGAGACGCGGGCAAAAGCGATGATGCTGCGTCAGTTGTTGCGCCATCGGCGACCACAGAGCTGGAGCCTGAGAGCCGGTTAGATCCCGCCCATCAGGTACTCGCGCAAGCTTATGGGCAGCAATTACAACAACGCAGTCGTCGCGGCCCATGGCTGTTGATGGCGTTAGCGCTTGCCTTGGTAGCACTGGTGATTGCCACCTGGTTGACACTCAAATTGATGGATAGCGGCACGGGGACGCCTCAGGTCTATCCGGCGCAATTTGCCAATAACATTACCCCTGCCGCCGACACTGCCACCGACACTGCCGCCGACACCGACACTGCCGCCGACACCGCTGCCGCCAATGATGCTGTTGCCCAGCGCCCAACAAGTCCACTAGCGACAGAGGCGTCATCGCCCATGAGCCCAGCGGATGGCGCAAGGGATAACACCACCGCGGTGGCATCGCTTGACGACGCCGAGGCGACAGCTGCGATAACTGCAGCGCGCCAAGGCGCGGAACAAGCTGCCAAGCCTGCTCCAGATAACGTTGCAACTTCAGCGGTAACGCCAAGCGCTGCGACCAACATAGTGACCGTGAGCCAACCCAAGCTGGCGGCGACAGCAGCTTCGCCCGCGAGTGTTGCGGCACAATCAGTGCCGCCGCCAGAGGTGGCCAAGACGCCTAGTCGGCAACAAGTCTCCGTCTCAACCGTCACTCAGGCACCAAAGCGCTTGGCCGGAGACGCGATGGATAATGCTTATGCTGCCAGTCAGATGGGCGATATGAGCCGTGCCGCTAAGGAATATCGCCAAGCGTTATTGCTTGATCCCAGTTTAGTGGCTGCGCGAATCCAACTGGCGGCCATCGACGTCCAAGCGGGGCGGATGGATGCGGCTAAGCAAGTGTTAATTGCGGGCCTAAGTTTGATGCCCAGCAACAGCGATTTGTTGTTATTGCTGGCACGCATAGAGCATGCGGATGGTCAACCCATGCAAGCCATTGCCACCATTAGTCGCATTGCGGATGCCAGTACGATAGCGCAACAAAAATGGATCCAATTGGGTGATTGGGCGCAGCAGGCAAAACAATACCCAGAGGCCGAGCGTGCTTATCGGCAACTGGTGGGTTTGGAGCCCGATGTCGGCCGCTGGTGGTTAGGCTTAGCCTATGCCATGGATGCGCAAGGTCGTTATCAGGATGCGGCTCAGGCATATCGCAATGCCCTTAATGCGCAAGGATTGTCTGGTGCGGCTAGACGTTATATCGACAATCGTTTATCCCAGTTAGGAGGCAACTGATGAAGCCGAAGTTAAAGATGCGTCTAGGTGACCTCTTAGTACAAGAACAGATTATTTCTGATGACAACTTGCAGCAAGCGTTAGCAGAGCAAAAAGTCTCGGGCAAAAAGCTTGGCCGCACCCTTATCGACTTAAATTTGATTGGTGAAGAGCAGTTATTGCGCTTTTTGTCGCAGCAATTAAACCTCGCCTTTGTGGATATCAGTCGCCGCGCGATCCCAGCTGCAGTCGTTAACTTGTTATCTGAAGTGCAGGCGCGCCGCTTTAGGGCGTTGATCTTAGAAGATCGTGGCGATTCGGTCTTAGTGGCCATGAGCGATCCCGCCGATCTGCAGGCGTTAGATAATCTCGAGTTATTGTTAGCGCCGAAAACCTTAGAAATTGTGGTGTCTCCCGAGCAGCAATTACTTAATGCGTTCGATAACCTCTATCGCCGCACCGATGAGATTGCCGCGATCGCCGGTAAGCTTGAAGAAGAATACGCCGCTGATGATATTTTTGATTTAGGGGCGATGACCGCATCGGACAGCGACAGTGATACCACGGTAGTCCGGTTACTCCATTCGATTTTTGAAGATGCCGTGCAAATGCGGGCGTCCGATATTCATATTGAGCCGGGTGATAAAGTGCTGCGAATTCGGCAGCGGGTCGATGGCCAGTTGCATGAAAACACCCTAAACGAAGTGAACATCGCCGCGGCCTTAGTGCTGCGACTCAAGCTGATGGCGGGGCTCGATATTTCTGAGAAACGCCTGCCTCAGGATGGTCGATTTCATATGGAAATCAAAGGCCATCAAATCGATGTGCGGATGTCGACCATGCCCATTTATCACGGTGAATCTGTGGTGATGCGTTTGCTCGATCAGTCGGCCGGTTTATTGACCCTCAATGAAACCGGAATGCCGCCCGCGATTTTGGCCAGAGTGCGCAAGCAAATTAAACGTCCCCATGGCATGTTGTTGGTCACCGGCCCGACGGGTAGCGGTAAAACGACCACCTTGTACGGCATTCTCTCCGAGCTAAATCAGCCCGAGCGTAAAATTATTACCGTAGAAGATCCTGTGGAATACCAATTACCTCGAATTAATCAGGTGCAGGTAAACCACAAGATTGGTTTGAATTTCTCTAACGTTTTGCGCACCACGTTACGTCAAGATCCCGATATCATCATGGTGGGGGAAATGCGTGACCAAGAAACCGTTGAAATTGGTTTGCGTGGCGCACTGACCGGTCACTTTGTGTTGTCGACCTTGCACACCAATGATGCCATCACCAGTGCATTGCGTTTGCTCGATATGGGCGCGGCCAGTTATCTGGTGGCGAGCGCTCTGCGGGTTATTATTGCGCAGCGCTTAGTCAGACGAGTGTGCCACAACTGTGCGACATCCTATGAACTCACGCCCCAAGATCGGGCCTGGATCGGCAGCGTCACTGAGCGTCCGATCCCCGCCGATAAATTCCAAATTGGGCTAGGCTGTCAAAGCTGTAATGGCAGTGGTTATCGTGGGCGAATTGGTATTTTTGAAATTTTAGAACTTGATGAGTCTATGGTGAATGCCATGCGCAGTGGCGATCCCCAGGACTTTGCCGATGCTGTGCATCAAAGTCCAAGCTTTACTCCTTTAGCCGTCTCTGCCATCGAGTATTTGTTTAATGGCATGACCACTATTGAAGAAGTGGCTAAGCTAATTGAAGACGTGCAAGATTCGCAAATTGCTCGCAGTAGTAACGACAGTGCTGAATAAGGACGCGTTAAATGCCTAATTACAGTTACCGAGGTCGAGATAGTCACGGCGCCTTAGTCAAGGGGGTGCTTGAGGCGGCGAATGAAAATGCGGCAGCCGATGTGTTGCTGTCGCGTGCCATTATTCCCTTGGAATTACTGCTGGAAAAAGAAAGCAAATCACTGGATTTAGAGGCATTATTCACCCCGAGCGTCGGTTTAGATGAGTTACAAATTTTTACTCGGCAGATGTACTCCTTGACGCGCTCCGGCATTCCCATGCTCAGAGCCATTGCCGGTTTAGCGGATACCACATCATCTAAGCTACTCAAAACAACCCTCAATGATATCTCGGAGCAATTAACGGCGGGTCGGCCGTTATCGTCGGCGATGAATTCCCATCCTAAGGTGTTTGAAGCCTTATTTGTGTCCATGGTGCATGTGGGGGAAAACACCGGTAAATTAGAAGAAGCCTTCTTGCAGCTGTCTGGGTATATCGAGCGCGAAATGGAAACTCGCAAGCGGATCAAGTCGGCGATGCGCTACCCTGTGTTTGTGTTGGTGGCGATCAGTATGGCCATGGTGATCCTCAATATCATGGTGATCCCCAAATTTGCCTCCATGTTTAGCCGCTTTGGTGCAGACTTACCCTGGGCGACTAAAGTGTTGATTAGCACTTCTAATATTTTCGTGAACTATTGGCCGCTGATGCTGATGGTGATTGGCGGGGTGATTTTTGGGATCAAGTATTGGTTAAAAACTGACGCGGGCGAAAAAAAGTGGGACCGCTTGAAGTTGCATATGCCGGCGGTGGGTACCATCATTGAGCGCTCGACCTTGAGTCGTTATTGTCGCAGTTTCTCCATGATGCTCAGTGCCGGGGTGCCGATGACGCAAGCTTTAAGCTTAGTGGCGGATGCCGTCGATAATGCCTATATGCATGATCGCATTGTTAATATGCGCAAAGGCATTGAGTCTGGTGAATCGTTACTGCGGGTGTCTAATCAAAGTAAATTATTCACTCCCTTAGTGCTGCAGATGGTCGCCGTGGGTGAGGAAACCGGCCAAATCGATCAGCTCCTCAATGATGCCGCTGACTTTTATGAAGGGGAAGTGGATTATGATCTTAAAAACCTTACCGCCAAGCTTGAGCCTATTTTGATAGGTATTGTGGCGGCGATTGTCTTAGTGCTGGCGCTGGGGATTTACTTACCTATGTGGGATATGCTCAATGTGGTCAAGGGCGGCTAGCACAATGGGGTCGTCTCAATCTAAGCCGCAGCCTGAACAAAGTAACTTAGTTGTCGCATATAAGCGTTTGGTAACACTAATATTGATCTTGTTATTGCTGGGGATTATCGGCATTCGTTATTTTGATATTTTGCCGCAAATGAGCGGCAAAGGCCTGCAGTTAGAGCATCCGCGATTCATTAATGTGTTGGCCATGGTTAAAGCGCAGTGGCTCAGTGTTAATCGTCCCCAGCAGTTATCATTAAATTGGGTGGTAACGGCGGGTGATGATAGTCATCCAGCACCGGTGGTGGTGACGATGGACGCAGGAGGATGGCCCTTACCTCAGAGCCGCAACAACCAAGGGTGTCAGCTATTATGGTGGCAACTGTTAGGCAGTCATTTAGACAGTGAAGACTTAGTGGTCGTTTATGTTAGCGACTCTAGGTTGTGCCGTTACCAGTCGGTTAGTGGCGAGGCGATTTTGTATCATCTCGATAGCGGTGGCGTCAACTTCCTGACGAAAGGCCACTGAAACGCTTTAGATTGTTGGATTTAATGAGTAGAATATCTTGAATTAAAACGCGGGGTTAGCATATGAGACAAACATCACTCAGCCAGAGCCATTTTCGCCAGAGTCATCGCGGATTCTCACTCATTGAGTTAGTTATCGTTATTGTGATTTTAGGCATTTTGGCCGCGACAGCGATTCCTCGATTCTTGAACGTCACTGACGATGCCGAAAATGCGAGCGTCGATGGTGTCGCCGGTGGGTTAGCCACCGCGGTTGGCTTTACCCGCTCGCAGTGGGAGGTCGATGGTCGTCGTAATACCGATGTGGTACTCGATGGCACCAGCATCTATATTGATCCCCGCTTTGGTTTTGCCACCGATGCGGTTAATGGGGCCAATACTGATGCGACCTCGATGTCTGATGCCAGCTGTCAGCAAGTATTTAATGCAGTATTGCAATCGGCGCCGCGAAATGTGGTCCAAGGACAAGACGCCCGCAAGGTTCGCTTTATTGTGAGTATGATTGGTGGGGCCGGTGGAACTGGCACCGCGATTGATGGGACTCAGGTGTCTGGTCTCGATTTATGTGTATTTCATCAAACGGCTTCGGTGAAGTTAGATCCTCAAACCGGCATACCGACGGAGAGTTTAACCTTAAATACGGGCAATGGTGTGGTGTATAACCCGGGCACGGGTCAAGTGCTAAGTTTTACTAACTAATTGTTTTATAGCAGTCATGTAATATTACAATAATTTGATTTAGGTATTGTGGCGTTTGCCACTGTCGTATTGCTGTCCTAAGGGGATTATTATGCAACAACAAAAGGGTTTTACCCTGATTGAACTGGTCGTGGTGATTATTATTTTGGGTATTTTGGCCGTGACGGCGGCGCCCAAGTTTATTAATTTACAGAGCGATGCGCGAGCCTCTGCCCTGCAAGGCTTAAAAGGTGCTATTCAAGGCGCCAATAGCTTGATTTACTCTAAGGCATCGCTAGAAGGTGTACAAGGTAAGAGTGTTGCCACTGATGTGAATATTGGCACTGGTGCAACCGTGACTAATGTCTCAACCATTTTTGGTTATATGGATGCGTCACAAGCCGCCATCACGAGCGGCACGGACATTAGCACGGCGGATTGGACATTTACCCCAGATAACGCTGTTGGTACGCCATTGGTGATAGTGCAACAGGGCTCTCCTGATAATGGTGGTGCAAATGTTGCTGCCGAGTTGCAATGCCGCGTGACCTACGCCGCCGCTACCGCAACGTCATTACCTGTGATTACCGTGATTAAGAGCGGCTGTTAATCCTAGCGGCTGATTGCTAGTTATCTAAAAAACCGACCTTAGGGTCGGTTTTTTTCGTTATTTTCGCGACTACGCGCCTAAGTTTGATTAATGTTTGTTGGTTTTGTTGTTATTTGTTGTTTAACGAGTTATTTTTGTTGAGTAAGTGCCGGTTTAATAACGGTGATAAATGGATGTTAGTAAACTGCGCAGTCTTATGGGTTGTTTGCTATCTTTATTATTAGCTTTGATCTCTGTGTCGGCTGGGGATATTTATGAAACAACACACAGGTTTTACCTTAATTGAGCTCGTGGTGGTGATTATTATTTTAGGTATTTTGGCGGTCACCGCAGCGCCTAAATTTATTAATTTGCAGTCGGATGCGAGAACATCTGCATTGGAAGGAGTTAAGGGCGCTATTCAAGGCGCTAATAGCTTAATTTATTCCAAAGCATCCCTGCAGGGCATTCAGAACGCGGCCACAGGTTCGGTCGATATTAATGGTGACTCGAATGATACTCCGCCAGTGACCACTGACGATGTGGCTGTGGTGTATGGCTATATGGCGGGCACATTAGCCGCCATCACAGGTGGTGCGGATATTAATGCCATTGAAGGGACAGGCCCTACGGCGGCAGGTAACAGTGATTGGGTGATTGACTCGACCACCACTGCTGGCAGTGCACAAATTTGGCAACGAGGCGCACCGACTACGTGCTTTATTACTTACACTCAAGCGGCGAGCGCCGGTGCTTTACCGACCTTTACTGCGCTTCCAGATGCTAGCGACTGCTAATGCATTCATCTGCGTAAAGGCCTGCATTGCAGGCCTTTTTTGTTTTTACTCAAGACATTGCCCATAATCAATAGGTACAATAGCTATCGATATCAATGGATAATAACTGGGCTGGTGCTTAGTCTATTGGATGGGGTTACTATGTTAAGGGAAACACCACAATTAATTAAGACCCAAGGGTTTACCTTAATTGAGCTGGTCGTCACCATCATGTTGATCAGCATTTTGTCTGTGACCGTGTTACCTCGATTGCTGTCCACTGACTCTGTGAGTGCTTACACTGTGCGTGATGAGCTCGTGGCCGAACTGCGTAAAGTGCAGTTGATGGCGCTCAATAACAGTGATCGCTGTTATCGCGTTGCCATTTCTCCGCTAGGGTATCAAGTTCTGCACTATAGCGATGCCTGTGGCGGTACGTTAGCGCGTTCTGAATCCGTCCAAGCCTTTGAACGCGACACCATAGTGACTTTTAATGCCACTGGCAGTCGCCATGTGGATCTCGATTTCAACAATTTAGGCCAAGTTTCACCGAGTTGCGCCGGCCCGTGCTTAACGATTACTGCCTCTGATATTGTGGGGATCAGCATTGAGTCACAAGGATATATTCATGACAGTGAATAGAGGCCCCTACCGTAGCGGCTTTACCTTAATTGAGTTAGTGGTAGGCATGCTGGTACTTGCGATTGCGTTGGTGATGATTTCCAGCATGTTATTTCCTCAGGCGGATAGGTCCAGTGAAACCTTACATCGAGTGCGCAGTGCCGAGTTGGCTCAGGCCGTTATGAATGAGATCTGGGGTAAGCGTTATGATCAACACACCAATCCGGTTAATGGCAAGCCATGCGGCGGTCCTGGCCAAGCCGCTTGTTCTGCTGTGCTGGGACCAGAGGGGGAGACTCGGCAGCAATATAACGATGTCGATGATTACAATGGCATGACCCAAGCGGCACTCATGCTTAACTCCACCCAGACCTATGCCGATGTTTATCCAAATTATCAATTACTGGTCACCATCAGCGGCGCAGGGGCTGATAACAGTGTCAGCAAATTGATCACTATTGTCGTCACCACCCCCTTTGGCGAAAAAATTGCTTTTGATGCGGTTAGGAGCAATTTCTAATGACGAACCAATCTAGGCGACAGTTTGGCAAATACAGCTCGCTTCAGTCGGGGTTTACCTTGGTTGAACTGGTCACTGTGATCATTATTCTGGGCATCTTAGCGGTGGGCATTAGCAGCTTTATTGTGTTTGGTACCCAGATTTTTGTGCAAGCGAATGCGGTGGAAAAAATGCTGGGTCAAAGCCGCTTTGCCATCGAACGTATGAGCCGCGATATCCGATCAGCCGTGCCTAACAGCCTGCGCTTGACCCAATCAGGCAATCTCTGGCAATGCTTAGAGCTATTGCCCATTAGTGCCAGTTCAACTTACACCAGTTTGCCCGTCTATCCCAACCCCGCGTCGGCGACTGCCACCGCCATCGCCACCAGTCAAGCGGTCGCGGCCGGCCAAAATATGCTGGTTTATCCACTGACTGCTGCGGATGTATATGGCGATCCTGCGGCAACCACAGGTAAAATTTTTGCATTAGCTGGCAGCGAGGTCGTTGGCGATGACCAAACCTTACGCTTTGGCAATGATGTCCAATTCTCAGAGAATTCACCGAGACAACGTTTTTACATTGCGTCTCAACCGATTAGCTATTGCTTTATTCGAGAGCCTGGCTCGTCTACGCTTGAACTAAGGCGCTATGCTAATTACGGGATCCAAATTGAGCAACCTCAGCCCAGTGATGGGCTCAATGCTGGGGTATTGATGGCCGAGAACATTGCCAATGATCTCGTGGTGCAACCACCGCTGACCGTCAATCCCGCCAATTTGATCGACAATGCGCTGGTGTTATTAACGCCAGAGTTTAGCGTGGCAGGAGAATCGTTCAGGTATGAGCAACAGGTACAAGTCATCAATGCCCCATAATTCTTACCGCCTCAGTGTCCGCGGCCAGCAGGGCAGCGTATTGGTGATCGCTATCTTTGTGATCACTGTGATGTTTTTATTGGCTTCGGCCTTGGTGCGAGTCTTAAATGATGGCGAGGAAAGTTTGGTGCTAGAAGTGTGGGGGACTCGTGCCTTATTTGCCGCCAATTCTGGCGCTGAAGCGGGACTTGCCCGCTTATTTCCCATCAATGGTGGGGTGACTGATTGCGCTGCCGTGGGCACGGTATGGACACCGCCTGCGCTGGTCGGTTTTAGTGACTGTCAGGTCACGCTTACCTGTAATGCTGCCAGCTTAGCGGGCATGACCCAGTACACTATTGCGAGTAACGCTATTTGTCAGAGCGGTCTATGCGATGGTGGGGTAGTCGGTGGCAGCAGTCAATGTATTCGGGTCAATCGCCAAGTAGAGGTACAAGCTCGTGTTAATTAGAGTCTTTGCAGTACTGATAGGCTTACTGTTTAGTCAAGCGGTACATGGGTTAACTTGTGACCAAATTTTTACCGATCCTCCCAGTGACAACCTCGGGGATGATGCCTTGACGCTGCCTGATGGCATTTTTAATAATGTGACGGATTTAGTGTGCGGTCGTACTGGCTGTAACCGCAACGGTGGTAAATACTTTAATCCCGGTGATTATGGATATGACCATGGCGATTTTAATAATCGTTCCGCCATCTATACCAATGGCAACACCACCCGATTGTATTTTAAGACATTATCACTCACCAATAGCCTACTCAATGCCGATGGTGATGCCTCAGCGCTCATTATCTATGTCGATGGCAATTTGAGTGTTGCTGGGAAAAACACCATCAATGGCATTGTGTATGTGAATGGCAATGTTTCTCTCAGTGGTAATGCCACTATCGATGGCGCCTTGGCTGCGGGGGGAAGTTTGGCTGTCGGTGGTAATGGTGAGGTGGATTTCGATGAGGACATTTTTGAAGATGCGGATTTTGGCGATTTATGTAGCAATATTGAGCAGACAAATTTTCATCTGCAATTTGGTAAAGCCGCCACCAGTACTGGCGATGGCTATGTCAGCTTTACCAGCCCGTTCGAGTCAGGTGTTACCCCTTTAGTATTCGTGATGCCGACGATTTCTCCAGTCAATACCAATTACGATCAACCGTCTTCAACTCAGATAAGCAATATTAGTCGAACGGGCTTTCGATTTAATCAAATCGATCCTCCTGGCAACGCTGGGCTTGGGACGGTAATGCCCGATATCCATTGGATAGCGGTATCCCCAGGGGAGCATACCTTATCCGACGGTACCCGTTTGTTTGCCGGTAAGATCGCCAGCAATCAGGCCCTAAAGCTCGCTAATTTTAGCTGGAGCAATATCCGAGCAGACGCTGCGTTCCAAGTGATTTTAAGTCAAAAGCAAACCAATCATAACCAGTGCTGGTTAACCTCGGTGGCGGAATTAACCAGCAGCGGGTTTCGGTTAGCATTAGATGTTTCCGAGGAGTTGTTGATCAAATAGTTCACGTGACGTACTGATCTAATGACACTTACTCTAATTACTCAACTCGGTAACTAACAGGCATACCTAGTCTTATGACTTTGTTCATTGCCTTGACGTTAGCTAACACCTCTCCGACTTGTGCATTGTAATCTC
>NZ_JAHUTT010000078.1 GCF_019209865.1 Shewanella sp. NIFS-20-20
GCGTAATGCGAGACAGTTCAAGCTTGATGGGAAACGGGATAGGGCCTATCCACGTGCGTTAAAAATGAGTAAAAACAAGTATCCCATTAAGTCTAAGAAAAATGCCGTTCACACTAAGTGAACGGCAATAGCCTTACGGCTGGTTTTTTTGTTGCTGACACTGGCACTTAAATCCTTGAAGGCTGGCGACAGCGAGGGTTTATCTTATCCTCCGTGCTGGCTTGCACCGGACAGGCAGGCCAGCACGTGCTCAAGGGGTATTTACGGATAAGTGTATTAGCAAACTGTGATTATCTAATTGATTATTAGTTACTTTTGATGCATTTATCCTAAAGATAGCGTAAATTAGGTCAATAATTGAACTGAGGTGCTGACATGGATAAGTTATCGGTTGAGCAATTGCGTGAGGTGGTATCGCTACTGCCTGATCCGGCGTTTATTCTAAGTATTGATGGCACTTATCTGGCCTATTTGGGTGGGGTTGATCATGATGCCTATCACGATGGCTGCTCCTTGGTGGGGAAGTCGTTAAACGCGGTATTACCGGCCCCTAAAGCCGCATGGTTCACCCGACAAATACAACTGGCATTAACTGAGCGGCGAGTGCAAGTGGTCGAGTATGATTTGGATGTGCAAGAGGTGGAGGGCGTCGCGCCACAAGGGCCGCACGGGATGTTGCATTTCGAAGGTAAAGTCATGCCTTTGAACAGTTTATTCAACGGCCGTCCCGCAGTGTTATGGTTAACACGCAATATCACCGAGCGCTATCAGTTAGAGATTAAACTTCGCAAGTTAAGTGAAACCGATGGACTGACTGGGCTGTTTAATCGCCGCTATATGTTAGCGTGTTTAGGCCAGCAACTGCTGCGACTTGGTGACAAAGAGCGCTTTAGCGCCTTGGTGTTGGTTGATATTGATCATTTTAAACGGATCAATGACAATTTTGGCCATCCAGTCGGCGATCTGGTGATTAAACAGGTCGCTCATGGCATTGGATTGCAACTGCGCGATGGCGATGTTGCCGCCCGAATTGGCGGCGAAGAGTTTGCCATCTTATTGACTCGAACTCGCTTAGAAGAGGCGCTCGCGGTGGCCGAGCGTATTCGTCACGCCATTGCAACTCAAGAGGTACACGCCGCTAATGAGCGGGTGAATATGACCATCAGTTTAGGCGTGACTCAGTTAGTCGCTCTGGACACGGTCAGCAGCATGATGGCACGTGCGGATAAAGCCTTATATCACGCCAAAACCTGTGGTCGTAACCAAATACAATACAGTTAATCGAGTGGCTAGGGGGTTGAGAGGCTCCCTTATATCAGTCTCAGTTTTTTCATGCTGCTGGTGCTTGACCGCTTGCGATATTGTGTCAGGTTTTTGATAACCCGGCGGTCAGGTTAAAACGCATGGCATCTTCAAAGGGCCAGTCGACGGGGATCAGGTCGGCGCGGCGCACAAGGCTGGTGACACCGGCCATTTGATAAGATAATTGAAACAGTACCGGCACCCAATCATCATCTCCTAGCGCCGCTGCCACTGGCGCGGGCACGGTATGGGTCATAATAAATCCCACCACATAGCCTCCGTTGGCTTGTTTGACTAACACCACTTGTTGGTGGCTCGGTTGACCGTCGCGGTTCATCAATGAAGCAATATCGCGAATACTGCCATAAACCGACTTGAATAAAGGGAAGCGCATTAAGGCGCTTTCGACCTTTTGCCAGCCCCAGGCGAAAGGACTCACTGAAAATAATAAGCCCGCGATAAACACTAGGGCGATCACCAGCATAAATCCGCTACCGACCCAAGGATGCATTATCCCAAGCAAGGAGAGGAGCAGCCCGCCTAGTGCATCGAGGGATTCAAACAGCGACCAAAATAACCATAAGCTTAAGGCCATCGGCAGAACATTCATTAAGCCGCGGGTGAGAGTGGTTTTCATCTTAACCTCGTTAATCGTGTGCACGGGGCGGATGCCCATACCACAGCGCCTTATCTTAACATTTGTGGTCTCCACGGCTAGCGACTTGTGCTCAAGCTGCGGGCGGTGGCGCCATCTGGCGATTGCGATGCTAACGCGCCAGTCCTGTGCTTGCTTAAAATTAAATCAAACACTTAGCTTGTTAGTGCTCCCGCAGCCGCTCCGAGCTTGATGAATTATGTTTTATAAACGCGATCTCCAGCAAAGCGATTCAACATTTTTCGCGTATGATGCGCGCTCAATAACGCATGGGGAGTCAAGATGAGCTGGCAGGCATTTAAGCAAGCTTATTTAATTAAGTTTTGGTCACCCATTCCGGCAGTGATTGCCGCGGGGGTCATGGCCACGTATTTTTTTGGATTAACAGGCAGCTTGTGGGCGGTGACTGGCGAGTTCACTCGTTGGGGCGGCCACTTGCTACAAGGGGTCGGTATTGATGCCAGCCAATGGCAGTATTTCCAGATTATCGGGCTCAAGGGGACGCCGCTGGATCGTGTCGGCGGTATGTTACTTATCGGGATGTTTGGTGGGGCACTGGCCGCAGCATTATGGGCGAACAATGTTAAGTTACGCTTTCCCCAGCACAAGCGTCGAATTGCGCAAGCGCTGATCGGTGGCGTGATTGCTGGCTTTGGCGCCCGGTTAGCCATGGGGTGTAATCTGGCGGCTTTTTTCACCGGTATCCCGCAGTTTAGTGTGCATGCTTGGTTATTTGCCATTGCCACGGCCGCAGGATCCTATGTGGGCGCCAAGTTTTGTTTGTTGCCGATGCTGCGCGTGCCATTAAAGCTGACTGCGGGCAGTCAAGCGATCAAGCCAGCGGCGGTGAGTTCGGGTTTGCGTCAGTTCCGGTTGGGGCTGTTAGTGTTCACCGCTTTAGTTGCTTGGGGACTGATCAGCCTGTGGCAAGCCCCTAAACTCGGCATTGCCTTGCTGTTTGGTGTCGGCTTTGGCCTACTGATTGAACGAGCGCAGATTTGTTTTACTTCGGCTTTTCGCGATATGTGGATCACTGGCCGTACCCAGATGGCTAAGGCCATTATTCTTGGAATGGCAGTCAGTGCCATCGGTGTGTTTGCCTTTATCGAGCAAGGGGCCGCCCAAAAAATTATGTGGGCCGGCCCAAACGCGGTGATCGGCGGTTTGCTGTTTGGCTTTGGGATCGTGTTAGCTGGCGGCTGCGAAACCGGCTGGATGTACCGCGCGATGGAAGGGCAGGTGCACTTTTGGTACGTGGGCATAGGCAATATCATCGGCTCTATCTTATTGGCTTGGTGCTGGGATGATCTGGCGACGCCGTTGGCGACCCGTTGGCCAAAATTGAATTTATTGAATGAATTGGGACCGTGGGGCGGTGTGGTGCTCACCTATGGTTTGTTGGCGTTAGCTCTGGGATTCATCCTGTTATGGCAACGTCGTTTTTTTCAGCAGGCGCGCTCTAGCCGTAGCCTTGCTCGTTGAGTGTGGCGGAACTTTGCAACCGTCATCGAAAATAGAGGTCAATACAATGCAACAATCCGCATTACCCGAGGTAGATTTTCAATTAGAAATCATGGGTGAACCTTGCCCTTACCCCGCGGTGGCTACACTGGAAGCCATGTCGCAACTGGCGGTAGGCCAAGTGTTGGAAGTCGTGACTGACTGCTTACAGTCCATTAATAATATTCCCCTTGATGCTAAAAATCATGGCTATCAAGTGCTCGCTCTGACGCAACAAGGACCGTTAGTCCGGTTTTTGCTGCGTAAATAATGTTGGGGATGAGTCTGGACAACCGCCGAATTTCGGCGGTTTTTTTATGCTTGAAATAATGCCAGCACATGATACTAATAGCCTAAGTATTAAGGCGTTTTTTAAAGCAGGTCACAGATGATGAATTACATAGCATGTCACGGAGTCGGTGGCAGCGAGATGATGTCCTTGGCGCAGGGTGAGGTGCCAACCCCGCGAGCCACCCAAGTGTTAATTAAGGTCGCTGTGGCCGGAGTGAATGGCCCTGATATCGCTCAGCGCAAAGGGCACTATCCTGCCCCGAGTGATGCTAGTCCGATTTTGGGGTTGGAGGTGGCGGGATATATCGTGGCCATGGGCGCTGATGTCCGTCAGTGGCAACTGGGTGATAGGGTGTGCGCTTTAGTGCCTGGTGGCGGTTATAGTGAGTATGTTAGCGTCAATGCCCGTCATTGTTTGCCCGTGCCTACTGGCGTGAGTTTAGTCGATGCTGCCGTGCTACCGGAAACCTTTTTTACTGTGTGGGGCAATGTGTTTATGCGCGCTGGGCTAAAGGCCGGTGAAACCTTGCTCATCTTAGGGGCATCCGGGGGCATTGGCAGCGCCGCGATACGTTTGGCTAAAGCCTTTGATGTTAAGGTGTTGGCGTTAGTGAGCACTGAAGAGAAGCGTCAGTATTGCCAAGAGTTAGGTGCCGATGAGGTTTTTTGTGCCAGTTCCGCGACCCTGAGTCAGCAGGTGTTGCGCTTGACCCAAGAGCGCGGGGTTGATGTGGTACTTGATCAGCTCGGTGGTGATTGGCTACCTGCGGCGTTTGATTGCATGGCGTATGATGGCCGGCTAGCCTCAATTGCTTGCCAAACGGGTCGGCAAGTGACGGTCGATATTTTTCAGCTAATGCGTCGGCGCTTAAGCTGGGTGGCATCGACGTTGCGACCACAATCTGAGGCGGCCAAAGCCGACATTGCTCAGCAACTTTTGGCTCATGTCTGGCCGAAGTTTGCCGATAGGCAGTTAACTTTGCCGATAGACCAGATATTTGACTTGAAGGATGCACCCTTAGCCCACCAATTATTTGAATCGCGGCAATTTTGCGGTAAGTTGGCGCTGAGGGTGACTCATGACCAAGAGGATGAGTGTGGTCACGCTGTTCTGATAGAAAATTTAAATTAATATTTTCCCGGTCGGTTTTTTCAGCTAAATTGCAAAGAGAAGTGGAAAATGTGCTCTGACGCGATATTTCACTAAATTAAAGATAAATTTTTGAGGTCTTCAGGATTGATTCTGTTTCATATTCTGCAAGAATAGCGCCTCTGAACGGGTCCAGCTGCACAAGACACTTGACAGCCAGTAGCGACAGCGCTATCTAATGGACAAATCCAAAGTATGTGTTGATTTAAGGGTATTAGCATATATGTACAACACCGCAAAAAAACAGGTTTGGTTTGGCGAGCTACGTACTGCGAGAGGTACCTCGGTAGTCGTACACGATAATCAGCTACCCGATGCCTCTCCTGGACGTATTTATTTATTTAATACGCAGCGCAATGCGATCATTGAGTATGTCGAGGACATTGTTAAGGTCAATTTACATGACTTAGACGGTGCTGCACTTGCCGCGGCTCAAGATGAGTTTGGAGCTGCTTGGAAAGCTGCTCGTGACGTCTTTATGCAAAAGCATCGCAACCTTGAAGAGCTCGAAGCCAATGCGCAAGTCGCACCTGCGCGCAAAGCGAAACCGCAAGCTGAGCCTGAGGCTGAAATTGAAGACCTAGGTGACGATTTTGATGACGATTGGTCTGATGATTTTGACGATTAATTGATATAAAAAAAGCTGGCTTAGCCAGCTTTTTTTATATCGATACTTTGGCGAGCTAGGTTTTTTCTGTGGCGCCATCACAGGACTTGAAATACTCTAGCTCACGAATAACGTGATCGACAAAACCGGCTCCAGCGGCTTCGTAGAGGTTATAAATACTATCAACCCCGGCAGCTTTCAAGGAATCGGCATCTTCACTGTATTGCACAATAGCGCTGATCTTGCCAGTGTAATTACGTTGCTTAAGCTGTTCAATCGCAAACAGGTTACCACCGTGATAGGGCATGGCTAATAGCACTAACTCTACCCCGGAGCCCCGTTCCAGCTTATCCCAAAAGTCGGTATCGGCGGCATCGCCATGCACCACGTTGCGCCCGACACTCTTGTGGTAATCAACCAGTTCGGTTTTATGTTCAATCCCAACCACGCCGCCGCCATAGATGGCTTGCAGTTCATCATAGGCGCCACTACCAATCCGGCCCATACCAAAGACTAAGAATTGGGCCTTACCTATGCTGATAGGGCGGTCTTCAGGGTGAAGTGGATGGTGCTCTAAGCGTTTTAGCCTGCCTTGATATTTTTGATAGAAGGCGCTGACTAAGTTATTTAGCGGTGCTGCAAACAAAAAGCTAAGGCTTAGCGCGACGGCAATAATAATCAGCCACTGAGAAGGCAGCCAGCCTTTGCTGGTGGCCACTGCCGCAACAATCAGACCAAATTCACTGTAATTACCTAGGTTAAATGAAGTCAGTACTGCGGTACGTGAACGTAACTTAAACAGGGTCAACAAATAGCAGAAGAAGGCGATTTTAAGCGGAATACACGCCACTAAAATCATCGCTAAAGCGACGTCTTCGAGGCTAGGTAATCCGTTGAGACCAATGGTTAAGAAGAAGGCAACTAGGAATAGTTCTTTAAAATAAAATAATGACTTAGCCAGTTCTGATGACTTGGCGTGGCCGGCGAGTAATAGGCCGACAATTAGGGCGCCCAGATCCGGCTTCAGTCCCACGGCTTCAAATAACCATGCACCGACCACTAAGGCCATCACCAGACCGAAGAGCACCAAGAGTTCACCATGACCGGCCTTGTCGAGGGCACGGTAAATCAGGGGCTTGGCGAGGGGTAACAATAATAAGCCCAAAGCCCAAATACTGGGGATTTCGCCCTTGGATATGGTTAAGAAGGCGACCGCGAAAATATCTTGCATAATCAAGATACCAATGGCAACCCGGCCGTATAAGGATTGCATGTCACCTTTGTCTTCCAGCACTTTGACCGCAAACACAGTGCTTGAAAAACCGAGGGCAAAGGCTAGCAGGCTTAATTGTTCAATACTTAAGTCGGTGAGTTGGCTGAGGCCTACCAGTCCGAGTAATTTGAGCAGTGGGATAAAAAATAGCATCGAACCTATCAGGTGAATACTGGCTCCCGCCCACACTTCGGCTTTAAACAAACTCTTGATATCGAGTTTTAAGCCAATGGCAAATAACAATAAGGTCACGCCTAAGTTAGCGAGCTCTTCCAGTAAAGGTAAGCTAGCTTCATTAATGCCAAATAGATAGAGAGCAAAACCGGCGATTAAATAGCCAATGAGCGGCGGTAGACCGAGCCGATTGACTAATAAGCCGCAGCCGAGAGTTATAACGAGTATTGCTGGTTCCATTTTTCCTACTAACGTCCAAGTAATCTGACTCTATTGTAAGGGGTTATCGTGATTTTTGTCATGAATAAGCGAATAAAAAGCCCTCAAAAAAGAGGGCTTTTAACTGGGGCATGTATTTATTAATTCGTTTGGCTGACTTTGTCGAGTTGTTGGGCAAAAGCCTCGGGGCCCATAAAGCCAGTCACTGTGAGTCCGGTATCGAGTTGACCCAGAGCGTTATACAGCAACAAGGTAGGTAAGCCTTTGATATCATAATGGTTGAGCAGGGCTTCATCATCGCTGTCCATCTTGGTGACATCCGCTTTGAGTAAGCGCATGTTGGCAAAACGCTGCTGCACCTGTTGATCCTTAAAGGTGATATTTTCAAATTCCTTACAGGCCACACACCAATCGGCATAAAAGTCGATTAATACTGGCTGGCCGGCGGCTTTGGCCGTGGCTAACTCTTGATTCAGATCGTCCAAGGTCTTAAACATGATAAAGCCTTGCTGTTGATTGGCGTTTGAGGCCGTCACCGGGCTGCTATAGCCCAGTGACATCATCACGGCTTGGAAGCCGTAAGAGAAGCTGCCGAGCAAGGATAAGGTTAATAACACGGAACGAACTGTCTGTTTCCAGTTGAACTCAGTCAGCTTATTTTGATGCATCAAGTAACCAATTAAGCTGATCCCCCACAGTGACCACATGATGTCGGTAAAGACACCGGGCCAGATTCGGCTGAGCATCACAATCGACACCGCAATTAACAGGAAGCCGAACACGGTTTTAATGACATCCATCCATTGGCCGGCTTTAGGCAGTAATTTACCCCCAGACGTGCCGATGATCAGCAAGGGTAATCCCATGCCCATACTCAAGACGTACAAGGCTAAAAACCCTTGTAAGAGATCGCCAGTTTGCGCCACATAGATTAATGCGCCAGACAAGGGCGCTGTGGTGCATGGTGAGGCGACTAAACCAGAAATCACTCCCATCATAAAGACGCCAGCGAGCTTGCCACCTTGTTGATTATTGGCGGCAGTATTCATCTTGTCTTGCCAGCGGCTAGGCAACTTGAGCTCGTAAACGCCAAACATGGATAAACTGAGCACGGCAAACATAATCGCGAGGAAGATCAATACCGCTGGGTGTTGAAGTGCCGCCTGATATTTGAGTCCGGCCGATGCAACCACTAGCCCTAAGAGAGAGTAGGTAATCGCCATGCCTTGGACATAGGCCATCGACAAGGTGAAGGCCTTAGCGGTCGATAGCTTTTGTTTCTGGCCGACAATAATGCCCGACAAGATGGGATACATAGGGAATACACATGGCGTCAGGGCGAGGCCGATACCGAGACCAAAAAAGATCAACAAGGTCCAGCCGAGGTTGCCATCACTGAGTAGCTGACTTAAGCCATCTTGTTCGCTGACGTAATCACTGGTACTTAAAAACCCTTCACTTTGCGCCGCTGGGCTAGTTGGGGCGGGTGCGACTTGGCTTTCGGGTAAGCGGCCGTCATTGCTGGCGACTTCGGTCAACGGCACATGTTGTTTGGTTGGCGGGAAGCACAATTTGCCTTCGGCACAGCCCATAAAGGTCACGGTTAATTGCGCGTCTTTGCCGGCCTGTTTTAATGCGATTGGGATATCGACGAACAGGGTATACACTTCTTGTTCACCAAAATAATCATCGTGGTGCATCACCCCTTGTGGCAATTGGATTTCACCTAACTCAGCGTTTTCGCTACTGAATTTGAGTTTATCTTTATAAAGATAATAGCCATCGGCAATCACCCAACTAATAGCAACTTGATTGCCTTGTTGTTTAAAGTCAAACACAAAGGCTTGATCAACGGGCATCAACTCAGGTTCTTGGCTTAAAAAGCCAAAACTTTTATTGGCGAAAATACTGTCAGCCTGTGTGAGTGGCGAGAGTAGTAAGGCAAAGGTAACGAGTGCAGCTAGCAATTTTTTCATGATGGGCTATTTTCTTTTATCCAATTGAAATAGGCGGGTAATCCATAGGACAGGGGTATAGCGATAATTTGTGGCACTTCATAGGGATGAAGTTGTAACAAATTATGTTGTAACTGCAAATAATGACCTTTGGTACATTTTAGTTGCAGCGGGAACTCTTGATCGCAATGCGTTTGCCCTTGCCATGAGTAAACGGATTCTATGGCTTGGCCAATTTGCGCGCAGGCCGCTAATTTTGAATCCACCAAAGAGTGGGCAATACGCTGGGCTGTTTCCTTGTCAGGACAAGTGGTTAGCACCAATAAATAGTCATCAAGCTCGGGCGTACTCATGGCAAAGTATTCCATTATTCGCGGCGATTAAATCTGGCTTAAGCCAGATCCATTAAGGTCATGTCGTCGATAGTATTTCGCTGGCACACTTTACGTGTTTTAGTGCACATCTGCACCTTTGTTACTAAAAACAGTGAACCAGATAACTTGTCGAGTGAATGTCTCGTGTGGCTTCTCTTGAAAACAGACAAGAAAAACCCCATTAAGTTTTAAACAATAGTTAATTTATTTTTATTTATCTTTGGTGATGGCAACGTCGTCAAAGAATGAGGTGCTCATGCGTTTACCCTTATTGTTGCTTTTTATTGTTATCCCTATGGTGGAATTGTCTGTGATGATCCAAGTGGGGGAGCAGGTGGGTAGTTTAAATACGGTGGCTTTGGTGATCTTAACCGCGGTGATTGGCGTGACGTTAGTCAAACGCCAAGGGCTGACGACCCTGACCCAAGCACAACAAAAAATGGCTCGAGGCGAAGCGCCGACGCAGGAAATTGTGGGGGCCATCTTGTTGGTGATGGCGGGGATCTTGTTAGTGATCCCAGGCTTTATTACCGATGCCATCGGTTTTATCTTGCTATTGCCTTGGACGCGTCAATGGCTCGCGAGTCGTGTTTCAACACGGATGCAGGGGCAATTTACTTCCCAGTTTGGTGCGAATCAATTCCATCATGGTTTTGGATCGCAATCGGCTAACGGGGATTTCTTTGAAGGCGAATTTGAACGCAAAGAGGATGCTAACCGCCCGCGGTTAGTGATCGATCAAACGCAGCAGCCCGATCAACCATCCTCGCCGGATAAATGATCCTTGGGGTTGCGCGGGTAAAAATGCGGCGGCCGTTGCTGTTGATGATCAAAGCGCCGGGTGTTTTTATAGGGCAATTTCATAAATCCGGAGACGCCATTACCGCGGATCTTACTGACATGACGTAAGATCCTGTCTAAACAGGCACGAAAACTGGCCTGTTTTCTGGGGTTGAGCAATCGAAAATAGCTGTGGATTTTCATGTGGTTGTCTAATACTTCAAAGATAATGCAACCGGTGTGATGAATTTGGTTGAGGTAACCAAGTTCGGTCATAATTTCACTGGGTAACTCCAAACTCTCATCGGGATCGCGGCCATCTTCAAAATAAGAATGTAAGCGAGATTTATCTTCGAGGCTCGGGGCATCACTGACCTCAAAAGGCAGTTGCTGATCTTGGCTGGCAATGAATTGGTGGTGTTCATTGCTTTCAATATGCAAGGTATCTTTGGCATTGAAGAAACACGCTTTAAACGTCCCGATGCGATTAATGCCTTGCGCAAGACTCACCAAGTTATTGACCACCACGGCTAATGCTGGCCGTAAACTGGCGTCGTATAATCCCAAGTTAGAGTCAATATAGACGCCTTGTTCTTGCCAGTGAATGGCCAGCCCTCCTACTAGCGGATAGTGACCCAATTGGCCGACACTGGCGATAAAGGCTTTTTCGGTATCCCCCATGCCCACCATAAAGTTGCGATAATATTCTGGCACCATTGCCTCGGGAGTCGTGGGCAGTTGCGGGTTATGTTCCTTTAAAAACGATTGCCTCGAGCTATAGCTCACCGTTTCTATATCTTTAAACTTGGGCTGGAGCCAGATAGGGATCTGGGGCGTGATAGTGGCAGGGGCTAACGCGGGTAAAAATAGCAGATGGGCATGCTGCATGCTTTTGATAAAATGATCGCCGCCCCGTTGGCGCTCACGGCTGTCCTGACTCAGCATGGCCGCTAAGGTTAGGGCTAGCTCCTTAGGTAAGCCAAGGCTCATTGGCGTGATGACTCGACTGCCAAAGCGACTGGCTTGGCCAGAGGCGAGAGCATATAAGGTGCCGGCAATTCCCTGTTCATCAAAGCGGGCGCTCGATTGCGCTCCATTTAGCTGATCATCACCAATAAAATACACATCGCCCATACGGGCATTGGTATGTTGCAGATCTTGGCTGAGCGATCCCATCGCATCTTGGATCAGGCTGTGGCCATGGCGATCTTGTTGGGCAAATACGGCCGATCCCCAATCAATGAGTGATAATCGACCTGAGGCGGGATCATAAACAAGGTTTGAGGGTTTAATATCGCCGTGCACTATGGCGCATTGCTGTAAGTAATCTAAGATCTGCGCTAACTGCCGAGCAATGTCCAAAATGACTGGCGCCGCTAATGGCCCATGGCGGCGGCTATAAAGCTGAAGATCTTCCCCATGCGCTCGGGCCATCACTAAGATCCCTTGGCGACTGGGGCGATCGAAGCTAATAAATGGCGGAATATTGGGGTGATCGAGCCGGCCAAGCATGTAGGCTTCTTCTTCTAAGCGATCCTGAATGTGCTGGGGGAGGGTGATCCGTGAAAACTTAAACACCTGCGGTTGCCCTTGCGGGCTTGTCCCGGCGAACACAAATCCATACGCGCCCTTACCCAATAGGCTGATATCTTGGTAACCTAGCCCTGTTAATTGTTGCTTACACAGCCGGATCCACGCCCTGTGTTTACGGGCATCATTGGCCTTTAGCAAGTAGATAGATTGCTCTTCAGAGATATAAAACTGCTGGATTTGTGCTGTGCTCAAGCCAATTTCTCCTGTTGCCGCCGTCGCGGCAAGTGTCCATCATACTGGCGATAAAAATAATGTGATCCACCACCTGCAAATACTAAGGTGTGCTTTGTCTCGCTGGCGCTAAATATTAGTATGGAATGAATCAAGCGGTTTACGACCGAGGGGCCAATCCCTTGATAGGGTATAATTGATGGCGCTATTGATATAAATCAAACTCGTCGGTGCCCAGTCTCGTTAAGCTTAGTTTGTAAGCAGTTTGCGTAAACTTTGAGTAAATGGCAAATGTAACTGAGCCGCGTTAAGTGAAATCACCCTCGTCGCTCTAGGAGGTCTTATGGCAGCAGCTAACAAAGCACAATTAGTATCCTTATTCGAGTTTGCGCGTCAGCGTATTGTGCAATCGATGGAACTAAGACAATGTCCACATGCGGGTTTTTATAATCCCGTGGATGATGCCTGCACCTTCTGTCATCAAGGGATGGAGTGCGTATGGATGAATCACAATGACCAATTAGTGTCATTAGAGGAAAAATCCATTAGTGAATTGCGCCAGCAGCTATTAATGGCGGTCGATTTTATTGACTCCAATTTATCGCCTTATCATTTATCTCGGCGCCAGTGTCAGTGTGAAAACTGCCAATGGCTGCAGCAAGTCCAAAGCGTCCTGGCCGCCACGGAATAATCCCTTTACTTTAGGCGCGCTTATCTTCTACATTGTGGCCTGCAATTAGAGGAGATAAGTTTATGGATGCTGCTTTCTGGCATGAGCGTTGGCACAATCGTCAAATTGGTTTTCATCAAACCCAAGTTAATCCGCTGTTGCAGCGTCATTGGCCGAGGTTACAACTCGATGGCCAAGGTCAAATATGGGTGCCTTTGTGCGGCAAGAGTGTCGATATGCTCTATCTGGCGGAGTTAGGCTATCATGTGCTTGGCTGCGAGCTGAGTGAACTCGCCGTTCGTGAGTTTTTTAGCGACAATCAATTAACTTTCAGCGCCATTTGCCATGACCAACATCAGGTGTTTCGTTGTGAGCAAATCGAATTGTGGCAAGGCGATTACTTTACTTTTCCCCTTGAACTTAGTCGCCGTTGCGTAGCGTTTTATGACCGCGCCGCCATGATTGCCATGCCCAGTGACATGCGCCAAGCCTATGCCATGCAACTCGCCCAAAGTGTTAGCGCCGGTACCCAGGGTTTACTGATCACTTTAGATTATCCGCAAGCCATGCTCGATGGTCCGCCGTTTGCGGTGAGTCAAGATTGGCTGCATCAGTCTGTGAGTCCGTATTTTGATATCGAATTATTAGAAAGTTGCGATGTACTGGCTGACAATCCCAAGTTTTTAAAAAAGCAGGTGCCGCGGTTAACTGAAAATGCCTATTTGCTGACGCGCAGGGGCGCGTAAATAACAGAGCCGCTAGGCGGCTCATGTAAAGTTTGGGGAAAACACATTAACCTAGGGATTAAAAATAATACCTCAGGCCCAAGGTGTAGACATTTTCGGTGCCGACATCTTGCGCCACAGTTTTGAGGTTATAGTCGGTTTTGTAATTGGCCCAAAACGCATAGAAGATTGCCGCTTGCGAGGCATGATAATCGGCGCCTAAGGTTAATTGCTGCACTCTGACATCCGTTATCTCACTGTTTAAGTCCACAATTCCCTGAAAATAATCACCTAGCCCAGTTTGATCTTGACCATACATCGCCTTGATATTCACGCTGTGGAGGTTGAGCTTGTTGAGGTTATATTGGGCATTAACGTAATACATGTTGCCATCGATATTTTGCAAGGTCACATGCTTAGCGTTTTGAAAAATACCCCCGAGTTTTAAATCACCAAAACGCACTTGAGCGGCGCCGCGATATCCTTTGAAATCCTCAATATCTTTGCTGTAGGCGGCGGAGACAAAGTAGATGGTGCTTTCAAGATCCATATCACCTAACGTTGCTGCCACCGAGAAAGGGTAGTCTGAGGTTGAATTATTATCCTCCATCAGCACTGTGCCGCTGAGAGCAAATTGCTGCGAGCCGAAATTGGGGGATACATAATTAAAACTATTACTTTGTCTGTCTTCGCCAGGCATTAATTGCGCCATCCAAGCATTGGTATTATCAAAAATGTCGGTATTACCTTCGGCGTTATAAAACGCGGTGTCGGCTCGGCCAAACATTAAGGTGCCCCAGCTGGTATCAAAGCCTAAAAAAGTGCTGCGGCTAGAAATCGGATCTTCTACGCCGGCAATATCACCATCTTGCACCGACACTTCCATTTGGTAGATCACCGAAAAGTCATCATTGAGCTTTTCGGAGCCTTTAAAACCGACATATGACCAATTATTTTCTAAAAAGGTACCGCTTTCAGGATTTGTCACCACCACGACACCGCGACCATTGGGGTTAGGATTAACCGCACGGCCTTGGTCGGTATGAGCAACCGCGAGTTCTAGGCTACCGTATATTGTTGGCCCTGTCGCCCAAGCGTTGGCCGAGATTAACCCTAAGGAAATCGCCGACAAGGATAACAGTTTGTTCAAATGTGTCATTCTCACTCCCTCCAGAGCATTGATTATTCGCGGCTTGCAGCAGCGAGGTGCAGACCCCATGGTGTTGATTTGTCGGTGTGATGTGGAGCCACTGAAACAGTGTAGTCAAGAATGAGGAATTTTCATTTGAGTGAAAAATAAAAAAAGCGACCTAAAGGCCGCTTTGATAAGAGAAGAGCTCTCTGATTAGAAATCGTAGCGCAGACCGACGGTGACCACATTGTCGTCTTTCAGATCGACTTTAACACCAGACAGTTTGTAATCGCCGTCGTAGTAAGCATAGTGACCAAAGACCATGGTTGACTTGCTTAAACGATAATCGGCACCGACAGTGTAGCTGCTAACATTGACATCGGTGGTATCCGCGCCAATGGTACCGGCATTAGAGAAGTACTTACCTAAGCCTGACTCATCTTTAGCATATTCAGCTTTTAAGTTTACACCGTTTAAGTTATAGGCGATGTTAACGAAGTAGCTGTTACCTTCCATGTTTGAGAACTTTTGGCTCTCAGTGTTCTGGAACAGACCACCTAATTTGAAATCAGCCAGTTTAACTTGACCGACTACGCGGTAAGCTTCGATACCACTGATACCATCGTTATAAGCCGCAGCTACATAGTAGTTTTGGGCTTTCAACTTCTTATCACCCACAGTAGCGCTTAATGCATACTGAGTGTCACGAGTCTCTTTTTGATTATCAGCCACTAAGTAGGTGGCGTTGATGGTAATTAGGTCAGCGATTTTTGGCGAATAATACCAAATACCATCGGCACCACGGATTTGACCAGCAACGATTCTATCGATATCGGCGTTGGTGTTACCAAATAAATCAACTCCACCTTCAGATTGCTTGAATACGGTGTCGTTATAACCGGCGTTGTTTCCTAAATCATTGAACTAATCATCAGAACCACGATCAGATCATTAGAACTTTGAGATGGGTGACGATGATGGGTAAGGCAAAGTACAAAATCAGCAACTGGAAGCAATATAACCAAG
>NZ_JAHUTT010000079.1 GCF_019209865.1 Shewanella sp. NIFS-20-20
CTGAAATGCTCTTTGATGGTATCTATATTCATGGCAACTCCTCAAAAGAGGAGCATAAGATCACAGCTAGCTCATTAGGTCAATTTTGATTTGCCATTGGGCAAAAAACGTTCATGATCTGCCCCTGTTTTTGATGACGATATACAGCCTCTGCGCTTTCCTATCAAAGCAACGGATGGTGAATGCATATTTTGGTTAAGCCTTGACTAAAATCACTAAGTTAAATGTTGGTATTGATCTCACCATTGAATAACTGATGAATACCTCTAACGTTTATTGGCAATACTGTCCAACGGCTATCATAACGACTCCTGTTAATTAATTAGCTTCTACAGCATAGTCCCATTTACGCCAGACAAAAACAGACAAACAGCAAGGGTAATCTGTCGTTAATCCTGCCGCCATTAACCTCCGGCCATCAACACCTCTAACGTGATGATAATTAAGGCTCATTACCATGAAGCCGCTATTAGTCATCACGCTAATCAGCCTATTGACCGCCTCGCAGCAGGGCCGATTTAGCAATAAATGTCGCTAAACAACAAAAAAATGTCAGCTTCAAACAATTTATTAACATTCGTTAGCGCTAGGGTGGTAGCCACCAAAGCGTGCTCTAAATCACATAACACCTAAAAGGCGTGAGCTTATGAACCTATTCCCTCAACATACTCGTGTTCTCTTTCGACCCACCTTGCTGGCGAGTGTAGTAGCAATGAGCTTTTCGCCGATGACAGTCGCCCAAACACAAGACCCACAAAAACCGCAAAAGACCTTAGAAGTCATTGAGGTGACAGCGCAAAAACGAGTAGAAAGTCTTCAAGATGTGCCGGTATCCATTACCACCATTAATGGCGATATGCTCCAAAGCAATAACATCAGTCAAATGGAAGAAATGTCGGCCTATGTGCCCAATTTTGCTGTGACTAAGTCTGGCCAAGGCTACAACATCTATATGCGTGGCTTAGGATCAGGGCCGAATCAAGGTTTCGAGCAAACCGTCGGGACCTATGTCGATGGCATTTACCGCGGCCGCGGTGTGTTGATGCGCAGCGCCTTTGTCGATTTAGCCATGGTTGAAGTTTTGCGCGGCCCGCAAAGTATATTATTCGGCATGAATACCACGGCAGGCGCCCTCAATTTAACCACCAACAACCCCAATGATTATTTTGAAGCCGGCATTGCCACTAGTTATTTTACTGAAGGCGATAAGGTTGATGTTGAAGGCTTTATCTCAGGACCGTTAACCGACACCTTAAATGCCCGCCTAGTCACTAAATACGAAAACGATCAGGGCTATATTTACAATGCCAGTACGGATGACACGATGCCTGCCCGCGAAAGCCTAGTCACACGCCTCACGTTAGATTGGCAGCCAACGGATGATTTCAATGCCAATTTGAAAATCCAACATGATCAAGACAGTGTGCACGGCCGACCACTCATCGTGGTGGCTGAGCCAGCATTAATTGCCGCTCAGGCGCCGATCCTCGATCAGCTCGGTTATTACCAATTAGGCTATGAGACCGCCAGAACCCAACCGGCCCTAGGCGAAAAAGAACAAGAAGATGCCAGCGTCGATTTTGTGACCTTAAACCTCAGCTATGGCATGGATAACCATGATTTGAGTGCGACAACAGGTTGGCAAAGTTATGATCTTGATGGCAGCAAAGATCAAGACTCAACCGCCAGAGTGTTGATGTACTCTCCTGAGTTTTCAGAATCTTACCAACAATTTAGCCAAGAGATCCGCCTAGCCTCAAATTTAAGCGGTCCGCTCAACTATATTGCCGGCGCTTTTTACCAAACCAGCGATCTTCGCTATCAAGAAAATTCCGCCGTTTATCCACTGCAAGTACGGGGACTTAGGGATTACGGCAGCGACTCGCGCCTATGGGCGGTATTTGCCCAAATGGATTACGCGCTCACCGACAAATTCAGCGCCAGCCTTGGCCTGAGATACACAGACGAACATAAGCAAGGCTTCAAACAGATGTCTTTGGTCGATCCTGTCACTGGGGTCGCGGTGGATCAGTTGGCGCTCATCAAGCCTCCCGCTCTGGCAGCCACATTAAACCAACTGGGGATCCCAGGATTACCAGGGCCGGCCTATGTCGCCATGTTAGGCAGCTCACTGCCCTATTTAGATCCGCTATTACTCGGCCAAGCGAGCCAAAATATTCAAAACCCGCTCTTTGGCACCATTGAGCCCCACAACATCAGGGCGGAACGTGATGATAGCCATGTCACTCCGTCGGTGACCCTTAGCTATGACTTAGGCGACAGCATGGTCTATGCCACCGTCGCCACGGGGGTCAAAGCTGGAGGATTTGATGCCCGCTCAAATCTAGCAGCAAATTTTGAATTTGACCCTGAAGAAGTGATTGCTTATGAAGTGGGTAGCAAATTATCGCTAGCCAACGGCATTGCCGAGTTAAATATCGCCGCCTTTGTGATGAAATTTGATGATCTCCAAACCTCCGTATTTGATGGCCAGGTGGGCTTTATGGTCGAAAACGCTGGCCAAGCTACCAGCCAAGGGGTTGAGCTTGATGGTCGCTGGCTCATTACCGAGGATTTAACGCTCACTGGCAGCCTTGGCTTAATGGATTTCAACTGGGATTCATTTGCAGGTGCTAAATGCTTTACCAGTACCGTACTCATACCCGACAACATTGAGCCCAATGGCCGCACCTGCGACTTAACCGGTGACACCAATATTCTCGCCCCCGAGGTCAGCGCCAGTCTTAATGTCGATTATATCCGCTACATCTTTGGCGACTTGCAATGGCGTACTAGCTTAGACGTCAATTATCAATCAGAGGTCTTTACCTCAACTGATCTTAACCCTCTGACTAAACAAGGGGCGTACGCCAAAATCAATGCCAGAACAGCCATTAGTTCAGACGCCGGTTGGGAAGTCGCCTTAGTGGCCAAAAACCTCACCGATGAACTGACCAGCAATTTTGCCTTTGATACCCCCTTCAGCACAGGGGTGTACAGCCAAATGATTGAACCTGGACGCAGTGTGGGTTTACAACTGCGATATTACTTTTATTAATCCCTTTAGTTGCTGTTTTAAGGATATATATGTCTTCATCTTTATCAAAAATCCGCCAAGTTTCATGGCCATTGGTAGCACTCGCGCTGCTGGTTAGCGGCTGCTCGCCCGCGCCGATGTCAGACAGCAGTGCCACCCGCGCCACCCTAGCCGCCAATCAACAAGTACAGCAACAGTTGCCCTTTAGTGACACCACGGATTTTGAACTGGCAAAACGCGGCTTAATTGCTAGCGCTGAACAAGTAGAATTGACCAAAGACGGGCGCACACTTTGGGCGTCAGAGCCCTTTAGTTTCTTGAGCGAAGACGCGCCGGCCACAGCCAACCCAAGCCTGTGGCGACAAGCACAGCTCAATAATATCCGAGGACTGTTTGAGGTGGTTCCTGGGATTTATCAATTGCGCGGTTTTGATTTATCCAACATGACCCTCATTGAAGCGAACAATAGCTGGATAGTCGTCGATCCACTGACCGCCAAAGAATCAGCAGCGGCAGCCTTGGCATTTGCCTTTGAACACCTTGAAAAAAAGCCGATTAGCGCGATTATTTTTACCCATGCTCATATCGATCATTTTGGCGGCGCCTTAGCCATCGCCTCCAAACAAGATGTGGTAAGTGGTAAGGTGCAAGTCATTGCTCCGAGTGGGTTTATGGAAGCGGCTACCAGCGAAAACATTATCGCCGGTATTGCCATGGGCCGCCGTGCGCAAATGATGTATGGCACCGAGTTACCGGTGGCCGCCGATGGCTATATCGGCTCAGGCTTAGGCAAAGGCCCTGTCATGGGAACATTTGGCATATTGTCTCCATCTCATTCGATTGAATATACAGGAGAAACCATTAATGTCGATGGCGTAGATATGGTCTTTCAGCTCACCCCTGAAACCGAGTCGCCATCAGAATTCACCTTCTACCTCCCTCAATACAATGCCTTTTGCGGCTCCGAGTTAGTGTCGCGCAATATGCATAATATCTATACCCTGCGCGGCGCTAAAGCGCGTGACGCATTGCGCTGGAGCGGCTACATCGATGAAGCCAGAAGCCTATTTGCCGAGGCCGATGTTTACTTTGCAAGCCATCACTGGCCGTTATGGGGTCAGGCGCCAATCCAAGATTTCCTCGCGAAACAGCGCGATCTGTATAAGTATATTCATGATCAAACAGTGCGCTGGTTAAACCAAGGGCTCAGTAGTGATGAAATTGCCGAACGGCTTGAGCTACCCGCCTCGCTTGCGAATAACTGGTCGACTCGGGGCTACCATGGCTCACTGCGTCATAACGCCAAAGCGGTATATCAATTTTATCTTGGCTGGTATGACGCCAATCCTGCCAACCTTAACCCGCTGCCCGCCAGCCAAAGCGCATCACGCTATATTGCGCTTATGGGCGGCAAATTAGCCGTGCTGAATGCTGCCCAGCAAGCCTTTGATGATGGTGACTACCGCTGGGCCGCCGAATTACTGAACCACTTAGTCTTTAGCCTGCCAGAAAATAGCGAAGCCAAACAACTATTGGCCAACACCTACCGACAATTGGGCTATCAGTCCGAAGCTGGCTCATGGCGCAATAGTTACCTGATGGCGGCTCAAGAGTTGTTGCATGGCGTCCCGGATCGCGGTGTGGACTTACTGGCCTTTAGAGAGGTGTTAGCCCAAACCTCGGTTGATAAGTTTTTTCAATCAATGGCCGTGCGACTTAAGGCAGAAGATGCCGAAGGTGAAGATACTAAGGTATTGATTTCATTTAGTGACTTAGACCAACATTACCTGCTATGGATTGAAAATGCCGTGTTGCATTTCAAGGCTGTCACTCTAACAGCTAGCACACCAGAGGCCGATGTTCATCTGACACTCACTCAGCCAATGTTGGTCGATATGCTCACCGGGCAATTGGGGATACAACAGACTCTCTTTGCAGACGAACTGAGTGTCGATGGTAATCCATTAACCTTGGTTAGTTTCTTTAATTTATTCGACAAGCCTACTGGCAAATTTACGCTAGTCACGCCTTAACGGCGTGAACTGACCTCCGAGTTATAAGGGATAATAATGAAAATAAAACACTCTCTCATCTATAGCGCCCTAGTCGCCGCGATTGCGATGACCTCGCCAGCCAGTGCCAATGAGGCTACCTCAGCGCCACTAAAAGCAGCACCGACTCATCCTATTTTGTCGCTGTTTCGAGTCAATAATCATGAGTTCCAAGGCATCATCAAAGATGCCGATGCCAAGGCCAAAGAGGAGTGGGCTTATGCCACTGGGATCCAAGCTTTTATGTTTGCCATCCCGATGGTGATGATGGATATCCAACGTGACATTCGCATGAACCCTGCGGTACTCGCTCGGATCAAACACACCTGTCCTTGTGCAGCGCCGGGCGAGTGGGGCCATTATTCCGGCTTGGCAACGGCAAAATCAAAAATGCCCTACACCCCCAACCCAGACACCGTCTATTCAGGGCTATATGCCAACCTAGCACAAGAGCCCTATATCATTAAGGTGCCTGATATCGATGACCGATATTTTTCACTGCAGATTGCCGACGCCTACTTAGTCAATCAACACTATGTTGGTACGCGAGCTACCCAAGGCAAAGGCGGTTATTTCGCGCTAATCGGCCCAGATTGGCAGGGGCAACTGCCAGATGGCGTGACCGCCATGCGCATGCCCAACAACTCCGCCATTGTAGCGCTACGTATCGCCTCATATTCAAACGCAGAGGCGGAGGTAGCCGAAGTTCGCGAGTTGCAGCAATTATTTGATGCCATGCCGTTATCACAATTTGGCATGAGCAAAGCGCAACGCGCGGCATTGCCGCCGGTCGCGCTTAATTTGGCAGAGACCCAAATGAAGCAAGGGCAAGCGCTGGCGTTTTATCGCTACTTCTCGCAATTGTTAATGGAGAATCCACCGGTTGGTGACAACCGCGCCATTCTTAACACCTTTAATCAAATTGGCCTCAGTGATACCACACCATTTGATCCCAGCAAGCTCGATGAGGCCACCAAGCGCGGGTTAGCCCGAGCAGTAAATGCCAGCATCGATATCGTTAAATGGAAAGTGAAATTCCGCGGCACTCAATCACAAAATAAATGGAACGTCGATTTTGTGGGTGGTGACTATGGCACCGATTACTTAGCCAGAGCAGAAGGCGCTATCCAAGGCTTGTTTGTGCACTCACCCGAAGAGGCCGTGTATTTTCACACTTACTCAGATGTTAATAACGATTTGCTCCAAGGTGGCAAGCATGAGTATCGCTTGCACTTCGACAAGGGCCAACTACCGACCTCCTTTGACGGTGGCTTTTGGTCGATTACCTTATATGGTGACGACTATCAGTTAGTCGACAATGCCATCGATCGCTACGCCATCCGCAAAAGCACCGAAGGCTTGCAATATAACGATGACGGCTCACTCACCCTGTATTTGCAAAGCACCCCGCCAGAGGGCCATGAGTCCAATTGGTTACCCACACCGCAACAAGGCATTTTCCGCCTCAATATGCGGGTCTATTTGCCCACCGATGAGGTACGCGCTTGGGATAGTGTTGAGCAATTTTTACCTGGGGTCATCCCCACCAACTAAGCCTACAGGCGCCATGGCTCGCTGACATCTGGCCTGGCGCCGCGATTAACTGGCATATTGTTTGGGACTGACCCCAGTCCATCCTTTAAAAGCGCGATTAAAACTACTTTGATCGGCAAAGCCCAGCATATGCGCGATTTCGGTGAGCGTGAGTTGTTTTTCTGCCACCAACTTGATCGCCATATGTTGGCGACTGTCGCTCAGTAGCTGCTGAAAACTGACACCATCCTTCTTTAAGTGCCGCTGCATCGTGCGGGTGGTCATGTGCAAATGCTCGGCAACACTGTCGGCATCGAGCTTTTGAAACAAAAGGTTATCCAAAATATATTGCTGTACCTTGGTAGCGAACTGATTCGCACTAAACTGCGATAAGCGCTCATTAATCCAATCATCAAGAGACGCCGCCAACGCGGGATTGGCGTACAAATGTGGGGTTAACAAGATACTGCGATTAAAAGTTAACTCTGTGCGAGCTTGTCCAAATTCGACCGCACAGCCAAAATACTCGGCAAATGCCGCGGCTTTAGCCAAGCCACCCTGATGGGAAAAGCTTACTGATATCGGGCTGAAGTCATCATCGAGCATCAATCGAAACAACTTAATCGCTGTCGCACTATAGGCTTCGATAGCCTCAATTGCGCAGGGTTGATTTTGGGGGGGAATACTAATGCTTAACGACAGCGTGTTGCCCTGTTCATGGGTTTCAATAAGGGCCACATCGGTGGTGTGGCGAAAATATCGAATGCAACGCTGCAAGCCTTCAAGCACATTGCGACTCGACACCATCGCAATGCCCGGGGCACTGTAAGTTGAGGGCTGAAAATAGCGAGTTAATGTTAAAGCCAAGCAGGGATCATTGGTCTCTTCAACCGCCCACTGCCATACCTTGGCCATTTTTCGCACCGGAAAGCGGGCCTCATGATCGCGTTTGGCATCATTTAAATCTAACTCAGCCCGCATAAAAATGGGCTCAGGATCGATACCGTAACTGGCGATCGATTTTGCGAGCAGCAAGGCCCATGTACCTATCGTGGTCGGTGTTTGTGGGATAAGTGTCGTCATTATTATTATTGTTTTATGGCGGAACACTTTGTATACCACAAATCCGTTGACCACCAAAGACACTCACTAAAAACAACATAAATCCCAGCATCGTTCAGGGATTCGGCCATACCTCCAAACAGAATAAAACGCTAAATTAAAGCTACATTTCAACAGCATACAGACACTTCAACAAGAATTAATGCAATGAACCAGTGAACACGCTGTACCATGGTCAATGGTCTGATTGGTTGACACCCCTATCTGCCACTATAATCGAGTCCAACTATGATAACTATAATAGGAATACACCATGACGACGAAGGCTATGGCAGCCAGTCAGACTAAGTCATTTATGACAGTGTCTTTAATTGAAATGTGGGAGCGCTTCGGGTTTTACGGTATGCAAGCGCTCATTGTGTACTTTATGGTTGAGCGCCTCGGTTTTGAAGACAGTCGGGCCAATTTAGTCTGGAGCGCTTGTGCCGCATTAATCTATGTCTCTCCCGCGATTGGAGGCTGGGTCGGCGATAAAGTGCTCGGCACAAAACGCACCATGATTATAGGTGCCATCGTCTTAACATTAGGTTATGCCTTAATGGCCGTTCCCTCTGAAAATACGTGGTTTTTATTTTCAGCGCTAGGCGTCATTGTCGTTGGTAATGGCCTATTTAAACCCAATGCCGGTAACCTTGTCCGTAAAATTTATGAAGGTGACGATTCAAAAATCGACAGCGCTTTCACCATTTATTATATGGCGGTCAACATAGGTTCTACCTTTTCAATGCTGCTCACGCCGCTGATTAAAGACTATGTCAATAACACCTATGGTGGCGGTTACGGTTGGCATGCGGCATTTTCAGTGTGTTTTGTCGGTCTCATTGTCGGCATTAGCAACTATATGGTGATGCGCCGCACCCTAGATAACTATGGTTCTGAACCAGATTTGCATCCGGTCAATAAACAAAAACTGGCGGTCGTATTAGCCTGTTCGCTACTGGCTGTGGCATTGTCAGCTGTGATTCTTGAATATGAATTGATTGCTAGAATCTTTGTCTATTCGGCGGGCGTGGTGGTACTCGGTATCTTTGTTCACTTGATCCGCAGCAGTCATGACAAAGAACGAGCCGGCTTAATCGCTGCGCTGGTACTGACCATACAAACCGTATTTTTCTTCATTTTCTATCAACAAATGTCGACCTCGCTGGCCTTATTCGCATTGCGCAATGTCGATTGGAATTTTGTCGTGTTTGGTCACCATTTATGGACTTGGTCACCCGCACAATTCCAAGCCTTAAACCCGATTTGGATCATGGTGCTTAGCCCGGTTTTGGCTTGGGCCTACGCCTCGGGAGGTAAACATAATAAAGATATTTCAATTGCCGCTAAATTTGCCTTGGGGTTTGCAGTGGTTGCATTGGGATTTTTCATTTACAGCATTGCCGGTCAGTTTGCTATTGATGGCAAAACCTCATCTTGGGTGATGATTTGGGGCTATGGAGCCTATTCTCTCGGCGAACTGTTAGTCAGTGGTTTGGGGCTCGCCATGATAGCGCGCTATGTCCCTGAACGTATGGGCGGCTTTATGATGGGGGCTTACTTTGTGGCATCGGGTATTTCTCAGTACTTAGGCGGGGTCGTTGCCAATTTTGCCAGCGTACCGCAAGGGTTAACCAATCCATTAGACACCTTGCCGATTTACACGAGCTTATTTAACAAACTCGGCTTTGCAGCTATTGGTTGCACCTTGCTCGCTCTGGCCGTATTGCCGCTGATGCGCCGCCTGACCGAGACCCATAATAGTCATCAGAACAAACCATAACAGGCACTCCAGCGACTTATTGATATCGCAGCAGTCGCCAACTTAGGTGTATTTACTTAAGTTGGCGACTTAAAACGGCCACCCATATTTTTTAACGTGCCACCCAAGCTAATTAGGCGATCTAACCTAAGATATAAGCCTTTGACATTTAACGCCGCGTTAAGGGGTGAACAACGCAATACCACCCGACCTAAACCATTGTGCCATACACACAGAACCAAAACTGCCAAGCGTTGAGAATCCCTCTTAAACGCCTTGTTATACCGCTTGGTTGAGGCTAAAATGACCAACATAGAGACCACTTAAGAGACCGATTGTATGACCACTAGAATTTTAGCCGATGTTGCTGCAAGCATTACCGAGTTGAAAGCTAACCCTATGAAAGTTGCAACTAGTGCTTACGGCGAACCTGTTGCTGTATTAAACCGAAATGAGCCAGCATTTTATTGCGTACCTGCCGAAGCGTACGAAATGATGATGGACAGACTCGAAGATCTTGAGCTACTAGCTATCGCTAAAGAGCGTGAGTCTGAAGAGAGCATTTCGGTAAATATTGATGACCTATAAACTCGACTTTAAAAAGAGCGCACTCAAAGAGTGGAAAAAGCTTGGCTCTACTCTGCAACAACAGTTTAAGAAAAAGCTAATCGAGCGCCTAGATAACCCACATGTTTCTGCTTCAAAGCTTTCTGGAGCTGACAACATGTATAAAATCAAGTTGCGTCAATCGGGCTACCGTCTCGTCTACAAAGTTGAAGACGATGTCATCATTGTAACCGTCTTAGCCGTCGGAAAACGCGAACGTAGCGATGTTTACCGTAAAGCCATGAAAAGGTTAGATGATTGATTGCGGTATAACGCAGTTACATAGGTTTGTAGGCAGTATGAGTAAAAAAGGCTGTTGCTGGGATAATGCAGTAGTAGAAAGCTTTTTCGGTAGTTTGAAGCAGGAACGAATTCATTGGCGCAATTATCGAACGCGGTATGCAGCTCAGCAAGATGTATTGAATTACATCACTATGTGGTACAACAGCCAACGGATGCATTCATACCTCAATTATCAAAGTCCTAATGAATTTGAACGTATGACCAAGCCGTTAAAAGAAGTAGCTTAAAGAACTTAACTAGGGTGACCGAATTCAGTTGACCAGGTCAGACCAACGCCAACCACCTTGCCTAAACCATTGTGACATAAACACTAAAACTAAAGTAAGCCGAAAACGCGATGCGTTGGGAATCCGTCTTAAATGCTTTGTTATGTGAATACCTATCACGCGCCCAGAAGCGGCAGTTTTTTCCGTTGTTGATATGTTAAGGCAAGCTCTAAGCAATGCTTGAGCTCAGATGCTGGTAATGGCTCAGATAAGCTTAATACGATTGCCCTATTACCTTGAAACTTCAATACATCACCATGCAACTCTCGAAACGTGTCGACAAGTTTCGTTTGGCAGTTGAAGAATACGTAATAGTTATTTGGTGACTTCAATTTCCAGTCAATACGAACCGGGCTACCAGCCGCTACGTTGTAACTTGGCTCACCCCATTTCAAAGACTCTTCAACTTTACCGAGGTCTAAGTCCGAAGAAACTTTCAGGATTAGAGAACGCAACTCTTCTAGCCGAACTCGAGCATTTTCTGGATATTCGTCGAAACGATTTTTGACTACCTTGTCCACTGAAACCTCCAATTCACATAACGCTGCCATGAGAGGCGCGCGAGCCGAAGGCCGCTTTCGCGCGTCCTGCGAACGAAGTGAGCGAACTCGATGGCCTTGTTATGCATTTGTTTGAAATAGCTCTAATTTCTCGACTACATAGTCCATTATTCTGTCGGCCTCCATCTCTTCTATCTGTTCTGCTGGAACATGTGCAAATATGTAAGTTGAAGCATAGTGGAATTTATACTGACTCTTTGACTCTGGATCATTACTCCAATCCAGGTCAATCAGTTCCGAGATATACTCTTCTATTTCTTCAATGACATCCAAATCATGTATGTCCATTGATTCAATTGCATGTGAAATCGCATACTTGAATATATACGAAAGGTGTTCTGAGTTATTTCTCGCGGCAGCAATAGCTACCGGAATACCGTGGCCTATCTCTTCGACCCATTTATCCATGGACTTATTCATAAGAATGCATAACCTTTGTATAATGAGACGTCTCGTTTATCCAGATTTTGATGATTAAACAAGACGTGTTAAACCCTTTCAATTCAATGCACTTCGATGTCAATGTCTCGATAACTTTACATATAAACCACTTGTTCCTGTTATCGAGTCGATTAGTTCACGCTTATTCAATAACAGTACCAAATTTACGTCGACTAATCATATACTTATTTCTCTCACCATGTAATAACCGGGAAACTGTCACAAACAAAACAGGACTCTGACTTGCTTAATCACCAATAGCACTGTATAAAAAAAACAGTGTCACATGTCGTTTTGTGGAAGAACTGGAACGTCGTGACGTCATCAGTAATACAATTCTTGAGCAAACCGGCAGCTATACCTATGTATTGTGGAATCAAGCCATTGACGATATCGCCGGCACTGTTGACATGCACCCGGGTGAATTTGCTGATCTGCACAGCCGTGGCCTGATGTTTAAAGTGGACTCGCTGGAAGAAGCCGCCGCCAAATTCAACATCCCGCTGGCGACGCTGATGGCAACGGTTACAGACGTAAATCACTATGCTGCCACAGGTAAAGACGAAGCGTTCAATCATCGTGCGGGCTTGGTCAACCTGAGCAAAGGCCCATACTGGATAATGAAAGCAACGCCATCGGTACACCACACCATGGGTGGCCTGGTAACGGATACCAAGACCCAGGTTATCGATACCAAGGGCAAGGTCATTCCTGGTCTGTATGCAGCGGGTGAAGTAACCGGCCTGACCCACGGCACTAACCGTCTGGGTGGCAACGCCTACAGCGACATCATTGTGTACGGTCGAATTGCTGGCCAAATGGCAGCCGCTGCCAAGTAACCCTTCCCCTGGCTCTTCGTATGTCCCCCTGTAGCATGCGAAGAGCCTTTTAATCCATCCCCTTTCCAGGTATTCGTGACCAATAACATGAGTGTTGATTGAGCCCAATCAAAGGTGGTTTAAAAGCACACTTAACATCAAGCTTAGCTAGGCTATTCAGGTGAGCCGCGGGGAGTCGAGTCACTTAGCTGCAGTGGGACTTAAAATAAGGTTTTGATGGGCCTCACCGTCTAATTCAAACTGTGTCTTGCCAACTTCCAGTAGACCGAGTCGAGCATAGAACTGCAGAGCACCCTGATTTTGCACCCAAACTGACAGCCAATAGTCACGCCCATACAAACGAGAGACATGATCAAGCAACGTTCGCCCAATTCCCTTGCCTTGAAAGTCACGCGAGACATACAGCGTAGCAATCTCATACCCAAACGCGTCATTGTCGTTAAATCTGGACGCCAGATTGATAGTCACAAATCCAACCAGGTGGTCATCTTCTTCATATATGAATGTATTAATAGCTGGCTGCTTAAGTAAGTCACTAAAATGATTGTGGGTGCTGGTTGAAAGTGCATATTGAGAAATCGCGGTGTTAACCCCCTGCGTCGCATAGGTGTCCAACCAGACCTGAATGGACAAGGCGGCCAGATTCTCACAATCCTTTTGCATCGCTTCCCTGATCACTGTTACCTCCTGTTATCCATCCCCTTCGAATAGCTAACCTTTGTCCTGAAAACCGATTAAAACTGTTAAATAGGCGCTCTATTACTCGACCGGATATGAATGTTGGCTGTCAATCGAAACACTATTTCAGTGCAATAAATACGGCGACTTTATCGGCGCTCTCATAACATTCGAAGTCTGTGGTGTAGGCACGGGTATGACGGCAAGTTGGAGATACAAAGTATTGCCAAACCGTTTGCCACGCCTTAATGACAGCATCGGGAAACTCCCCCACAGATTCAAACCGCAAATAACGCCCCGGGGCGACAGTGACCGTTTGCAACGGCGCGTTGGAGCTTAAGACTTGTGTAGACCCCATCAGGACATCTGGCTGCAGAATCATTATTACCTATCATCGATTAACCACACATTAAGTTCCAGCACACACTTCATAGTCAGTTTCCATGCATCGCTGAGCAAGTGCCTGAACCTCCGCCATTTCCGTTTCATTTAGTGGGGCAAACTGAAAACGAGCGGACATTCGGCCATAACTATACATGTCCCCTGCGGGTCTGGTAGATTCCGAGATTATGCGCCACATGTTTGCTGTCATTCGGTCTCGCTCAGTGGCTTCTCCCTTCATATACATGATCGCAAGATTCCATTGCGCAGGGCTTAACCCCTGATGCGCAGCTTGGCGGTACAAACTAAAAGCTTTTTCAGGGTTACCCAAATATAGATGCTTGCCCATTTCATTCTGCGCCGCCGGATAACCTTGATTTGCTGACTTTTCATACCAAACATAGGCTTGGTCATGCAGAAATGATTTTCGTGCACCACCGTCAAAATAGCGATTCTTTAAAAGATTACCAAAGTAATACTGGTTCTCCGCATCACCTTGTTCCGCCAGTAAACCAATCCGCTCTTCTTTCGCCTTACTATGTCCAAGCTCAGTAGCCTTGGTTAAGTGAAATTCAGCTTTCTCAAGGTCGGCGTCAATGAGGGTATCAAATCGGTATATCAGACCAATTTTATAATGAGCTTCTGCAAAACCTTGCTCGGCTGATCGAGCATAATAGTTTAACGCTTCTTGTATCTTACCTTCTCTCTCAAGCTCTGTTGCTACCATGTATTCCGCATATGGCTGCCCCTGCTGTGCAGCTTTATTCATCCACTCCATCGCCAAACCATGGTTTCGTCGCGTTAACTTACCTTCAAGATAGATAACACCAAGCCAATACTGGGCATCCGGATTACCCTGTTCAGCAGCTTTTTTATAGTAATCAAGACTCTCCTCGCCATTTTTTGCCAGTTTAGGGTTTGCATCGAGTAACTTTGCCAACTGATAATTGGCGTTACTGCTGCCATTTTTCGCCGCTCGACGAAACCAAAACGCAGCAGTTCCTTGGTCCGGACTAACTTCAAGGCCCTCAATCTGTAAACCGTCCAGGTATATTTGTCCCATCTTTGTTTGTGCTTCCCAACTCCCTTTGTCACAGGCCTTCTTTAACCAGTTAAACGCTTTTATGCCATGCTCTGGATTTTCGGAGGATTGAAACTTCCGATCATGAAACTGTGAAACCTGAAACTGTGCGTGAGCATTACCGCTATCTGCAGATTTCTGGAACCACTGCTGAGCCTCCTCGGGGTCACTCGTTACCCCCAGTCCTCTCAATAACAATAAACCCAGCTGATATTGCGCTTCACCATCACCCTGCTCAGCCAACAATTTGGTCGTCGAGTAATCCGGAATTGCTGTGCTGGAGTCAGAATCTTCCCAGACGAACCAGGCTACTGCCACACTAAGAATGAGGAAAAAAAGGGACCCGACACCGGTGTAATTCATTTGAAAAATACCCCCTATACTTCGTAATAATTTAAGCGCCGATATACGTCAGTTCGATATCAGGGCGGGATCGCACTTTGTTAACAAATATGATCTAATTGTGCCAAACCCTCAGCAGCACAGTCATTTTGAACCTTATTGAACACTTATCTGTTGTAGAAGATACTCGCTCGGACATCAACCAAAA
>NZ_JAHUTT010000008.1 GCF_019209865.1 Shewanella sp. NIFS-20-20
TGAATGACAGGGATATCCAGACCCTCTGCCTTTACCTGAAAAAACAGAAACGGACCGTGGAAGAGTACCAGTGGCAACATTACGATGAACAATGCAATCTCCTGGAGCAACTGTTAAGGCAGGTGTTCTTGTGCCTTGAATGTGAGGCCGGTAAAGGCTCAGAAGCCGTCGTCGCCCAACTTCAACAGATGCAGACGGAAATCGCATTCGGTGGACCACTGAAGAGGCTGTACTTGGAGAACCACCGACTTTTCCAGTTTCATCCTTGGTATAAAGGTTTTCCAATAAATAGTCTCGATATCTCACGATTGGACTTTCCTCTACCTTCTCGGTGCAGTCATATATTGTTAACGGAGGTTTTTCATCAACCAGAAGGCCAGTCCTTGGGTGTGTATGTTCGGGGATTTCCGTGCTCAACCACCGATAGAAGCTCAATAACGCAACTGCATGGGATTGAATCGTCTTATCGGAGGATATATCTGGATCTGCCAACAAAGAGTGAAGATATAGATTCACTGGCACCACATTGATACCATCGGGGTCTATTAAAATTGGAAGTTTATGAGCAAATGGTTTTGAGTTGTCCCTAACGTCATGGATGATCTCGCCACTGTCAGGGTGTGGCCTACTTATAAATGAGGGATATTTCTCCGTACTAATCCACATAAGACAATAGTCAAAGCCGAAGTCATCTGGAAACGACCTATTTTGTTCAATCACATTAACACCTAAATCATCCGTTATTCACACTGCTAAGCCTTCCCCCAGGGGGTTACGCGTTCATACATCTACTTTTTCAAGATATTTCTTAACCAATAGTAAAAATTGTAACCACCCCTCATCTCGACGTCTAATTTATACAACCTGAAACATTACAACATGTGATGTCTAAAGTATTTCCCAACTGTAAGCGCATAGTTAGAGGAGAATGCCAAAATGCCATGGCGCTGCATTTCGGCTTTGATCTGAAAGACGGGTACGCCCATTTTAATACCGAGTAACTTAGCTTCACGCGAGCGCGCAACCACGCAGCCGTCATTGTTGGACAGCACCACAACCGGCGTATCTTTTAAATCAGGACGAAACAGCTTCTCACAACTGGCGTAAAAGTTGTTGCAGTCCACCAAGGCAAATACAGGCATGGGACAGTCACGACTTACGGCGCATGTTTCGCACCACATTGGTGACCACACCAAATATCTCTAACTCTGCCCCTTCAGGAATATGAATGGGCTCATACGCCTGGTTTCTTGGGATCAGCTTGACGCACGGCCTTAGTTGAAGCTCCTTTACCGTGAGTTCTCCATGGATGCCAGCGATGACAATGTCACCGTGTTCTGCTTGAACAGAACGATCAACCACCAAAATATCATCTGGGTGAATCCCAGCATCAATCATTGAATCACCTTCAACACGCACAAAGAACGTTGCAGCCGGTCGCTTGATGCACAGCTCGTTGAGGTCGAGCGTTTGCTCAACATAATCCTGCGCTGGGGAGGGAAAACCAGCAGAAACACGTTCCATGAACAATGGAATACGAAGGCGCTTGGCTTTGATGAAGGCAAGTGCGCCGCTACGGCCTATCAGCGAGACACTCATGACGAACCTCGAAAAAATAGAATTAATACTGTTTGTTTATACAGTATCTGATGCTATGCTGATTTCTACAAGTAAAATTGTAGGTAAAACTGTAGTTGTTCGAGTAAGACGTTGTGTCGTGGGTGATTTCTTTTTTGTGTTGAAAAGCTTGATGTGGGGATTGCTCGCCCTCGTCAAAGCCTGCAAGGCTTGGACAATACTGCTTCTGCCTACTGCTCTTGTTTCTGTTACTGATCCTGTTACTGCTACTGGTTAACGCATGGGTCAAGTAACCGTCAAACAAGGCTTGTTGAACCCTTTGCAAAGGGTTTAAAAACAGTTAGTAAAATTCTGCTTCGTATTGAATTTACTGGCTTAAAGCGAAGTCAGGAGCATCATTAAAATGCTCAGTCGAACTCAGTTCAAGCCTTTTTCAACCGTTTGAAAAGGGGTTGGCTAAGCCATACCTAAAGGGTATCGGTAAGGGTTACCTAAAGGGTTTAGCTAAGGCTTTCTGAAAGGCTTAGCCAAAGCCTTCATACATGGGTCACCCAGTAGAAAGATCAAAAAAACGCTGAGGTATCCAAGGTGCATTTAGAGAAACCTGTGGCACAGTGAAATAACCCAAAGCGAACAATAGAATTGAAGAGGAACCATCAATGACAAGAGCCCCTGCGCCATTTCCGCTAGAGCGCCTCGCGGATATTCCAGAAAGACCAGAAGATTTTAGATTGCTGGAGCGTATTCCATTAACCCGTGAGCCGCAGTCCTGGCCACTTGAACTTTCTCCTATGGTCGGTGATGAACAGCCAATGGTGCTGCTCGATACAGAGACAACCGGACTGTCTGCCGATGATGAGTCCATTATTGAGCTTGGTATGGTTAAGGTGCTTTACAGCCCCTCTGCTCAGCGGATTGTGTCGATTGTTGATGTGATCAGCTTGTATGAAGATCCCGGCAAGCCAATCCCCGAGCTGATTACCGAGTTAACCGGCATCACCGATGAGATGGTGCAAGGCCAGCACATTGATGATTCACTGGTAGCGAGTTGGTTATCCGATGATCCGCTGGTGGTTGCGCATAATGCTCAGTTTGATCGTCCTTTCTTTGAAAAGCGGTTTGCTGCATTAGGCCATCTATCTTGGGCCTGTTCAGCTAGCGGCATAGATTGGAAAGCACTGGGCTTTGAAAGTCGGAAACTTGAGTACCTGCTGCTTCGCTTAGGTTGGTTCTATGAAGGACACCGAGCTGCAACCGATTGTTTGGCGATGGCATGGTTGTTTCAATTGTTGCCCGAGTCCGTTACAAACTTGTTGTTTGAAGCAGACAGGCGAACTGTGTTAGTTCGTGCGTTTGGTGCGCCGTTTGACGTAAAGGACTATTTAAAAGAGCGTGGTTACCGCTGGCATGACGGTGTTAAAGGTGCCAACAAACATTGGTGGCGCGAAATCAGCGAAGACGAGTTGCCGCAGGAACAAACTTACCTGGATGATTTGTATCATCGTGGCTCAGAACATGCCCACTATGACTACAAAGATGCCCGCAATCGATTTAAAGCTTTGTAGCTCTCTACAAGGTAAGCCTTGCATATTTGAAAATCTCTGGAAAATGGAAAGTGAACTCATGGTTTAACCAATAAGAGGAATCTTTCCATGTACCAAGACACCTACATTGAATACTGGGGCGAAATCTTCATCTCTGCCCGCATCATTGAATTTGGCATCACGTTCGAGCGCTTTCTTAAAGATCCATGGAAGCATTTGATGTCCTGTGGCCAAGAGTCTGCCCCAGACGCGATCGCTGAAGGGATGCTGCCATTGCTACCAGCCCAGGCAGAAGTTGCCAGGCGTGTTCGAGAGAGTGAGCAACGAGCCCTGACCTCTACAGAGTCGGACAAAGGGGTATCGCATCGCGGTAACATCGTGGTGCCACTGGTTCGGGTAGCGCATTGATAGCGGCTATCAGCATTGGCACAAAACAAGGTCTTCACGCTCATGACTCAGCGGCAATTGTAATCCAGATCAAAAAGTTGCCGCTTAGTCTTCCCTACAAAATAATTTGTGATAGGATGATACCTAATAAATTTAATTAGGTTGAAGCCTATTCAGTGTTTTATGGCCATCTGTCCAGCTTCAACCGGTAGAGATTGCTAAGTCATTGCGGATAAAGAGCAGCATTGAGTGACACTATTCAATGTGATTACGCGATGTCTGACCGTACTTTATAAACAGAGTTTTAAGAATCTGGTTGAATTGGATAAACAAGACGCATGACAAATGATGGTCTGAAACAAACGGTAGTGGCGAAGCCAGATAGGCTTTCGCAGATAGCGCAGTTGCCACAAGCAACCAGGGATCGCATTGCACACATCGATTTCACCTTATTGTTTAAGGGAGAAGCGGTACGGGCGGACTTAGTCGATCGCTTCAGCATAGCCGCTGCACAAGCAACGAAAGACTTCACCATGTACCGAGAGCTTGCGCCAGGCAATATTGAATATGACCAAAAGCTCAAATTGCATAAGCGTGGTGAAGCTTTTGAACCCTTGTTCGACTACGACGTTGTGAGAACTCTGGCAACCATTAGCCAAGGCTACGGAGATGGCTTCACTGGAAAGGTAAAACCACCTCTTGCGTGTGAAGCGCCTTATCACCTTAACAAGCCGAGCTTATCGATAGTAGCGAAAGTCACCGAGGCCATACACAAAGGCAAAGCCTTGAGTATCACCTATGTGTCGTTATCGAGCGGTGAAACCACGCGTGAAATTGTGCCGCATACGCTGGTGGACAATGGCCTGCGTTGGCACGTTCGTGGTTTTGATCGCAAACATGGTGAATTTCGTGACTTTGTACTGACCCGAATTAAAGCAGCGGTTGTGCTTGAAGATTCCACTTTATCTGAAACCGAGTTCGAAACCCAAGACCGGCAATGGAACCGCTTTGTAGAGCTGGAGTTAGTGCCGCATCCTCGTATTGAGCACAGCGAAGCGATTGAACTGGATTATGGTATGGAGGGTGGCGTTTTAAAGGTTGAGATTAGAGCGGCATCGGCAGGCTACTTACTCAGACAATGGAATGTGGATTGTTCTACCAACGCCACACTCCAAGATGGTGGAGCTCATTTGTACTTAAAGAACAGAGCAACACTTTATGGAGTTAAAAACATCATGCTAGCTCCAGGGATTGAAAAAGAACTTGGTAACTAATACACAAAAACGAACTTGGCGCAGGGAATAAATTTTGATGAAAATAATCGATAACCTTAACAACCTATTAGGTGACGAGCTTCAACAGACGCTGACACCTAATACAAAGTTAAAGATTGCTGCGTCTTGCTTTTCTATTTATGCGTATGAGGCACTCAAAAAAGAGTTAGCGAAGATAGACTCACTTGAGTTCATCTTCACATCACCTACTTTTGTCGCGGATGAAGTTACCGATAAATTCAAAAAAGAAAAACGAGAGTTCTTTATCCCCAAAGCTGGGCGTGAACGCAGCCTTTACGGAACTGACTTTGAAATACAGTTAAAGAACAAGCTCACTCAAAAAGCGATCGCTAAAGAGTGTGCAAACTGGATCAGAAAGAAAGCGACATTCAAATCAAACAAAACTGATTCTCCAATGCAGTCGTTTGTTGTGACGGAAGCATCTAGACAGCAAGCAGAGGCAATAAGTGCAGTTTTTGCTCCGGTTAGCGGTTTTACGGCGGTTGATCTAGGGTATCAGCGAGGCAATGCTATTTCGAATTTTGTGCAAAAAATCGATGAGCCAAATTTCACAGCACAGTACTTACAGTTATTCGACCAAATTTGGAAAGACCCTGCGAAGCTTCAAGATGTTACTAAAACCATTTGCGAGCATATAGAATCTGTCTACCAAGAAAACTCGCCCGAAAAAGTCTATTTCATTATTTTGTATAACATTTTTAATGAATTTCTTGATGATATTACAGAGGATGTATTACCAAATGATCGAACCGGCTATCAGGACACCTTGATTTGGAAAAAATTATTTAACTACCAAAAAGATGCCGCGACTGGGATTATCAATAAGTTAGAGACCTATAACGGCTGCATTCTGGCTGATAGTGTTGGTCTTGGTAAAACATTTACAGCGTTAGCCGTCATCAAGTATTACGAGCTCAGAAACAAATCTGTGCTGCTTCTATGTCCGAAAAAGTTAGCGGATAACTGGCTCAACTTTAATCGAAACTTAAAGACAAATATCTTTGCTAAAGACCGTTTTAGTTACGATGTTTTGTGTCACACAGATTTGAGCAGAACCTCTGGCGAATCCTTCGGTACTCCGTTAAATAGAATCAACTGGGGTAACTATGACTTGGTCGTCATTGATGAGTCGCATAACTTTAGAAATAACGATGCAGTGAAAGATCGAGAAACTCGATATCAGAAACTGATGAATAAAGTTATTCGCGCTGGCGTAAAAACCAAGGTGCTGATGCTATCAGCGACACCAGTGAATAATAGATTTACTGACTTAAGAAACCAGCTTGCGCTAGCTTATGAAGGCGAGTCGAGCAATCTCACAAAGCATCTTAAAACCACAAAAAGCGTGGAACAGATATTCAACCAAGCACAAGCCGCATTTAACGCTTGGTCCAAACTAGACCCAGAGACGCGAACAGCTAAAGCCATTCTCGATGCCTTGGATTTTGACTTTTTTGAACTGCTTGATAGCGTCACTATCGCTCGCTCACGAAAGCACATCACAACTTTCTACGACACAACAGATATTGGCCATTTCCCTGAACGTAACAAGCCAATCTCGTTTCATTGTCCGCTTACTACTCGTTCGGATGTAGTTAGCCTGAATGAGATCTTTGAACAGCTTAAGCTACTCAAACTATCTGTTTATGCGCCAGTGAGTTATATCCTCCCGAGTAGATTGAAGAAATACGAGGAGATGTATGACACGCAAGTTGAAGGCGGAAAAGGTAAGTTAAAGCAAAGCGACCGTGAAAAAAGCTTAGTTGCACTGATGACAACCAACCTTCTAAAGCGTCTTGAGAGCTCCGTATACTCGTTCAGAAGCACCTTGCAATCTCTCCATGATAACCATGTTCGTGTTCTAGGTATTATCGACGAATTCTATAAGCGAGACGGGCAAACCGAAGTGAGCAGTCTCGTTGAAGCGCTAGAGTCTATTGAAGCAGATGAAGACGATTTGCCTTCTTATCACGATATGGAAATCGGTAACAAAATCAAAATCAAGCTAATGGATATGGATCTTCCATCCTGGCAGCAGGATTTAGATGGCGATTTGGAGCTGATCAAAGGGTTACTAGATTCTGTTAGCAAAATTAAGCCAGAAGAAGATGCCAAGTTGCAGCATCTGAAATCACATATTGCTGCAAAAATAAATAATCCGATAAATCCTGGAAACAGGAAAATCATTGTGTTCACGGCGTTTGCGGACACCGCTCAATATCTGTACGAGCAGTTGTCACCTGTGATGTTAAGCGAGCATAGAATCCATACTGCGATGATCACTGGTGGTTCCAGTTTACCTAAGACCACCTTAAAAACCGGACGAAAAGGTTACGACACACAAGAAGTGCTCACCTTGTTTTCGCCAGTTTCCAAATCGAAAGCCAGTGTATTACCCGATGAACCCGCTGAAATCGATTTGTTGATTGCTACAGACTGTATCTCTGAAGGACAGAACTTACAGGACTGCGATTACTTAATTAACTTTGATATTCACTGGAATCCAGTTCGGATTGTACAGCGCTTTGGTCGAGTTGACCGTATTGGCTCGCCGAATAAATGCATTCAGTTAGTTAACTACTGGCCTGATATATCGCTGGATGAGTACATCAACTTAAAAGAACGTGTTGAAAGTCGAATGACGATTGTTGACGTGACAGCGACTGGTGATGATAACGTCTTAAGTAGTCAAGCTAACGATGTGTCGTATCGTAAAGAGCAGTTAAAGAAGCTGCAAGAAGAAGTCATTGAGCTTGAAGATTTAAAAACGGGGGTTTCTATCACCGATCTAGGTCTAAACGAATTTCGGATGGACCTACTTAATTTAATGAAACTCTACGGCGAACCAAGAAACGCACCAAGTGGCATGCATGCGGTGGTTGAAGCTAAGCCAGAATTAGGGTTATTGCCTGGCGTGGTGTTTGCGCTGAAAAACGTCAATAACAGTATCGATAGAGATCTGCAAAACAGGCTCCACCCTTATTACCTTGTCTATGTATCGAATGAGGGGCACATCGTCGCTAATCATTTTGAGGTAAAGAGATTATTAGATTTAATCCGCAGTAGCTGCAAAGGGCAAACAGAGCCGCTCAGTGATATTTGTGCGTTATTTAATCGCCTAACACAAGACGGTCGAGATATGCAGCGTTACTCTCACCTTCTAACCGATGCCATAAAAAGCATGGTTGAAGTTAAGGAAGAAAAAGATATTGATAGTTTGTTCAGTGGTGGCGCTACCTCTGCTTTAGTGAATACATTTGCCGGGCTTGATGACTTTGAATTGCTGGCATTTATTGTGATCCAGCAAAAGCATCTGATGGAGAATAGTGCTCAGGATGAGGTTAGCTAGTTTATGAACTCACCTTGGATATTTCCTGACAACGCAAAGTTCGGTCGAGTCGTGCCTAAGAACAAAATATATGAGCACAGCGCGGCAACCACTGGGTTGAAGTCACTTTTTGTAGAGCAAGTAGATCAAATTCTTTGGGCTTACAAGCTATCGCCTAGCACGCTGAATATTCCCCAAACCAGTGAGGTCAGTGAAATACAGGTTTTCAGTGTGAAGCTTAAAGGTGACTCGATAGACGACAGCGTACTTAAAGCGATTGATTTGGCCATACCTTTTCCCATTCTATTTGAGGTATGGGGTGCTAGTGGTGAGCAAGGCCATTACGCCGCTTGCTATAAGCGTAAGGCAGAGAACGATCAGGCCAAATGGGTTTGTAGCCGTTATTTGTTCTCAGAAACGTTCTATTTAGTTAATGCATCAACAGTAACTTCTGAAGTATTGGGTTTGCCAACTGCAATCGATATGGAAGAGCTGTATCAAAAGCTTCTTGCTCGCTTGTTACCCATACCCAAACGAACCGCAGAGAGTATTGAAGAGGTCATTGAACGCTTGATGGCAATTCAGGCATTGGAAAAGCAAATCTCGCAATATAAGAAGAAGGTTCATGCTGAGAAACAGTTTAACCGCAAGGTTGAGCTCAATAAGCAGTTAAAGAATTTAAGGTGCGAGCTTGAAGAATTACTCGCATAAAGAATAAACAATTTCAATAAGTTAAATGGTGCTACATGCTTTTTATGCAAGGCATCACGCAAAAGGTGAACACATGGATAAATTAAAGATGCACAGCCCCGACATGACGCAGCAAAACATAGAGAAAATTCAGGCGTTGTTTCCGAACTGCGTGACGGAATCAAAAGGGGCTGACGGAGAGCTAAAGTTAGCCATTGATTTTGACCAACTTAAACAAGAGCTATCAAATTCAATCGTTGAAGGCCCGCAAGAGCGCTATCAGCTGAACTGGCCCGGTAAGCGAGAAGCACTACTAACAGCGAATGCACCTATTGCCAAGACCTTAAGACCTTGTCGAGAAGAAAGTGTCAATTTTGACACCACTGAAAACCTCTTTATTGAAGGCGATAACCTTGATGCGCTAAAGATGTTGCAAGAAACATACTTAGGTAGAGTCAAAACAATATACATAGATCCACCATATAACACAGGACGAGACTTTATTTATGATGATGATTTCTCTGAAAATACTGAATCATATTTCAAAAACTCATTACAGGCCGATTCGATAGGGAATAGGCTGGTGGCTAATATGGAATCAAATGGACGATTTCATTCCGATTGGCTATCTATGATGTACTCTAGAATAAAGTTAGCTAAAAACTTGCTCTCTGATAGTGGTGTCGTTTTTATCTCAATTGATGATGAAGAATATGCGAATTTAAAGAAAATTTGTGATGAGATATTTGGTGAGCAGAATTTTGTAGAAACATTTGTCTGGGTTAAGAAAACTGCACCGAATAATGTCGTTGTGGGCTCTGTACATGAATATGTTCTGATGTACGTAAAAGATTTTACTAAAGCAGAGTTGTATCTTTTACCTCGAGATCCAGCTAAAGATAAAGATTACAAAAATCCTGATAACGATCCAAGAGGACGATGGAAACCTGATAACTTGACTGCGGCTGCTAAAGGTGGTCGATCTACACCGAGCTTACTCTACAAGATTGTTAATCCGAATACGGGACAGGAGCATTTCCCGCCAGAAGGTAGGATGTGGGCTGTAAATCAGGAGGACATGGCAAAGAAAATCAAAGAAGGAACTGTTTATTGGGGGAAAAATGGTGATGGTAAGCCTATGGATAAAAGGTTTTTATCTCAAACCAGAGACGGTACAGTTGCCCAAACATTGCTTAATGATGTTGGCACAAACAGTACAGCATCTAAGTATCTGAATAAACTGTTCGATGGTTACGTGGTATTCGAGACACCAAAACCTATTGAATTAATAGAAAGACTCTTGAGGATTTCTACTCGCGGGAATGATTTGGTATTGGATTTCTTTGCTGGTTCAAGTGCTACCGCAGAGGCAGTTATTAAACTGAATAATGAAGATTTAGGTTCTCGTAAATTTATAATGGTGCAAATTCCAGAGCCATTAAAAGAAGGATCTGAAGGGTTTAAGCTGGGATGTAGGTCTATTGCTGATGTAAGCAAAGCTCGTATCAGAAAAATAGGAAGCAACTATAAAAATGCAAAGGATTTTGGCTTTCGAGTACTTAAAGTAGATTCATCAAACATGACGGATGTTTACTACTCTCCAGATCAAGTTACTCAGGGTTCGCTAGACTTATTGGTAGATAATATTAAATCAGACCGCACTGATGAAGATTTACTCTTTCAAGTATTACTTGATTGGGGCGTCGATTTAACCTTACCAATCAAAAAAGAAACGATTCAAGGTAAGCCGGTTTTCTTTGTTGATGATGATGCACTGGTAGCCTGTTTTGATCTGCGTATAAATGAAGCTTTGATTAAAGAGTTAGCTGCAAAAGAACCACTTCGCGTAGTGTTCCGTGATGACGGCTTTGAGTCTGACGCGGTAAAAATTAATGCTGAGCAGATTTTCAAGCAAGTTTCGCCGCATACTGAAGTTAAAGCGATTTAAGGAGGGAGCATGAAGTTAAAGTTCAAAGTCCAACCTTATCAAACTGTTGCCGTAGAGTCGGTTGTTGACTGCTTTGCTGGGCAACCTAATAGCTCCGGCGTAACCTACCGAATCGACCCTGGTGTTGCCAAAGATAAATTTGGTAATGCTGGCTGGGATATGAGCGACCAAGACGGTTTTAAAAATGCTGAACTCGCGATCACTGAATCGCAGCTATTGCAAAATATCCATGGTGTTCAAAGTAGACAGAACCTCCCTGTTTCAGAAGCGTTAGTCAGCAATGCTAGCTCTAAGATTAATCTCGATGTTGAAATGGAAACCGGTACTGGTAAGACATATTGCTACATCAAAACCATCTTTGAGATGAATAAGCGCTATGGCTGGAGCAAATTTATTATCGTTGTGCCTAGCATCGCCATTCGTGAAGGTGTTTACAAGTCGCTGCAAATCACAGGTGAGCATTTTGCTCAGAATTACGACGGTAAAAAGGCCCGGTTCTTTATCTATAACTCGAAACAATTGCACCAGTTAGAGAGTTTTTCTTCTGACAGTGGCATCAATGTGATGGTCATTAATATTCAAGCCTTTAATGCTTCAGGAAAAGACAATCGACGAATTTATGAAGAGTTGGATGACTTCCAGTCTAGGCGACCTATTGACGTTATTAGTGCAAACCGCCCAATCCTGATTTTGGATGAGCCGCAGAAGATGGAAGGCAAGAAGACATTAGATGCCTTAGCCAAATTCAAACCACTGATGGTACTTCGATATTCGGCCACGCATAAGACAACACATAATAAAGTGCATCGCCTGGATGCGCTTGACGCTTATAACAATAAGCTGGTTAAGAAAATTGCCGTTCGTGGTATTTCAGTAAAAGGCTTGGCGGGAACGACAGCCTATCTATATTTGGAATCCATCGAGATCTCGAAAAAAATGCCAGTGGCTCGCATTGAGATCGAAGTTAAACAACAAAATGGCATTAAACGCATACCCAAGAAGGTCACTAAGGGCGATAATCTTTTTGATCTTAGCAATGGTCTGGACCAGTACCGTGACTTTGTGGTTACTGATGTCAACGCGATTAACGACACGGTTGAATTCAAAAATGGCCATGTTTTAACCGCGGGCGATGCCACGGGAGACGTGACCGAAGAGACCATTCGCCGAATACAGATCCGCGAGACAATTAAAGCGCACCTAGAAAAAGAAAAAACTCTTTTCAGCCAAGGTATAAAGGTTCTCTCTCTATTTTTTATTGACGAAGTCGCAAAGTATAGAGACTACTCTCAAGCCGATGAGAAAGGTGATTATGCTCGTGTCTTTGAAGAAGAGTACTCTTTACTTGTACAGGAGTATCTTGATGAGTTATCTCTTTTACCCAGTGAGCAGACTGATGCCTATAAAGCCTATCTATCGGCCATTGAAGGCTCTAGAACGCATAATGGTTACTTCTCAATTGATAAGAAATCAAATCGTCTTCAGAACCCAGGCTTTAAAGTCCGTGGTGAAGATGCCGGGCTATCAGACGATGTAGATGCCTATGATTTGATTTTAAAAGATAAGGAAAAGTTACTTTCGTTTGATGAGCCTACTCGATTTATCTTTTCACACTCGGCCTTACGCGAGGGGTGGGATAATCCAAACGTATTTGTCATGTGTATGTTGAAACACAGCGACAATACTATCTCTCGTCGTCAAGAAGTTGGACGTGGTTTACGTCTGGCCGTCAATAGACATGGTGACAGACAAGATCATCCGGCAACTGTGCATGAAATTAATGTCTTGTCGGTGATTGCAAGTGAAAGCTATAAAGACTTTGTCACGAATCTACAAAAAGAAATCAGCGAGTCTCTCTCAGCGAGACCTAGAAAAGCAGATGAAGCTTATTTTACGGGTAAGACAATTACAACTGCTGATGGACCTGTAGAAGTAACAGCTGTCATGGCTAAGCAAATTTATAAGTATTTGCTTAAAAATGATTATACCAATGAAGCTGACGATTCAATCGCGCCATCATTCCACCAGGCTAAGGCTAGTGGGCAGTTAGCGCCAATGCCTGCTGAGTTAGAGCCTTACCGCGAGCAAATATTGACGCTGATAGACGGTGTTTATAGTGAAGCGCAATTGCCAGGTGTTGGTGATGATCGTAAACCTAAAATCAATCCGTTGAATGCTAATTTTGATAAGAAAGAGTTTCAGGAGCTTTGGCACAAAATCAATCGTAAAGCGGTTTATAAGGTTGATTTTGATTCGTCTGAGTTGATTAAAAATTGTATTCGGGTACTCAATAAAGAACTTAAGGTAACGCCTCTTCAATACACCATTCAAGATGGTGTTCAATTGGATGGCATTACCGACGAACAACTCAAAGCTGGACAAAGTTTCAAGGTGAAAAACACTGAGACTGAAACTCATCAATCGAGCATTCATTCTGCTGTTCGTTATGACTTGGTTGGTAAGTTGGCTGAAAATTGTGTGCTGACTCGCAAAACAGTCGCCGAAATACTGATTGGTACAGAACCTGTAGTATTTGCACAATTTAAGCAAAACCCTGAGCATTTTCTAGCTGAAGCTTCACGGCTTGTGAAAGAGCAAAAGGCATCTGTGATTATCGAGAAGCTATCATATGATCCAACGAACGAATCTTATGATGTTGATATATTTACGGCAGAGCAAAAAATCACTGATATGACAAAAGCCGTTAGTGGCGTTAATAAGCATATTTATGATTATGTTGTCGTTGATTCACAAGGCATTGAGCGGGACTTTGTTACCGAGCTTGATACAAGCAAAGAAGTCGTGGTTTATGCAAAACTTCCTCGTGGTTTTCTGATACCGACGCCTGTTGGCGACTACAACCCTGATTGGGCGATTTCTTTCAAAGAAGGAAGTGTTAAACACATTTACTTTATTGCAGAGACTAAAGGAACGATGTCTTCGCTTGAATTGCGTGGCATAGAAGATCGCAAGATTGAATGTGCTAGGAAATTCTTTGAAAAAATTAATGCAGAGATAACGAGTGAAAACGTCAAATATGATGTTGTAACGAGTTACTCGAAATTGATGGAAGTCGTAAGCGGCTAGTCGTTTCCGTTTTTATATCGGGCTGTCAGTTCATCTGGCTGACAGCTCACTTTTAGTTTCATAACAATAATTGGAAGATTCAGCCAGCAGATTGAGTCTAAATGTCGCTCACTCATGCGGTTAAATTTTAAGTATGGCTGTTTACGTGACGGAGAAATAGCATGAATCCTGAAAAGTACAATAGAAGTATAAGCTTGCTTTGCCCGACTTGTGGTTGTTCGGACTTTTCCTACGAAGACGGTTGCGATGAAACAATACAAGTAATGACTTGTGCATCTTGTGACCGAGAGTTTAATAAAGATGAGCTTATTCAAGAGAATAGCGAAAATATTGACGAGCACCTTTCTGAAATCAAGGAAGAAGTTTTAAAAGACGTTCAAGACGAACTACGTAAATCTTTAAAAAAGGCTTTTTCTGGTAGCAAGAATATAAGGATTAAGTAATGCCAGTAACTATTGATGCAGGTGATGTGATAGCTGGATTAGCTTTCCTTTTATCTGGCTACGCAACATGGCAAACGGTCAGCTTTAATAAGAGGCAGAAGTCACTTGTCGAAAGCCAGGAAAAGCTAAACACCATTCTCTTGGAAAAAGAAAATGAAGATGCTCTGAAAGGAAAGCAAGCTGACCTTGGTGCATCAATTATAAAACTTGGCAGCAGTAAGTATCGGCTTAAGGTTTGGAATAAAGGTGCTGCTACTGCAAGAAACGTCAGAATTGAGTTCCCCGAAGGTAACGATTTAGTTATTGAATCAGAAGTGACTGACAAATTTCCAATGGAAAGCCTCGAAAAGTATCAAGCCGTTGAGCTAATAGCCGCTGTTCATATGCAAACGAAACGAAAGCATGTTGTTCGGCTAGTTTGGGAGGATGATGCCCAGTCTTACAATGAAAAGCTGTCTTACCCCACACTGTAATGTAACTGTCGGTTTTCTCACTAGAACGAAAACAACTACAGATAAATGCATATTTCTTTCGGCTATCTAACATCTTCAGTTGCTAAAGAACCTTCACACTATCGTGTCGGAGGTTCACTATGTTCAAAAACCTATTTTTTCAAACCAAAGCACTACCAGAGCTGTCATCGCAACTGGATACAGAAATTCCTCGCTATCCGCCATTTCTGAAGGGGTTGCCAGCAGCGTCACCCGAGGATTTGCAGTCCACACAAGACGAGCTAATAGCCAAACTGCGTCAGGTACTTGGCTTCAACCAGCGTGATTTTCAAAGGCTAATTCAGCCCTGCATTGATCATCTGGCTGCTTATGTTCATTTGTTGCCAGCTTCTGAGCATCATCATCACAGTGGCGCTGGTGGTTTATTACGTCATTCGTTGGAAGTTGCTTTCTGGGCTGCACAAGCTGCTGAAGGGATCATCTTTGTTGCCAGTGGCACACCGGTTGAGAAAAAAGAGCTGGAACCAAGGTGGCGTGTTGCGGCGGCATTAGGCGGTTTGTTCCATGATATTGGTAAGCCTGTTTCAGACTTGTCTATTACAGACGAAGATGGACGCTATCAGTGGAACCCTTTTTTAGAAACCTTATCCCAGTGGACCACAAATAACAGCATTGAACGCTATTTTATTCGCTGGCGCGACGGACGGTGCAAGCGGCACGAGCAATTTTCAATTTTGGTTTTAAACCGGGTGATGACACCCGAGTTGCTCGCCTGGTTAACCCAACCGGGCCCTGAAATTTTGCAAGCCATGCTGGAGGCAATTGGCAATACCGATCCCGAGCATGTCCTGTCTAAATTGGTTATTGAAGCTGACCAAACCAGTGTCCAGCGAGACCTGAAAGCTCAACGAATTTCCGTTGACGACAACACCATTGGTGTCCCAGTCGAACGCTATCTACTTGATGCCATGAGGCGATTGCTTGCCAGTTCCCAGTGGTTGGTCAATCAGCGAGATGCCAGAGTTTGGATACGAAAATCGAATCAATCAACCAATCTTTACCTGGTTTGGAAAAGCGCGGCTAAGGAAATCATTGAGCTGTTGGCCAAAGACAAGATACCTGGCATTCCAAGAGATCCCGATACCCTTGCGGACATCCTCATTGAGCGAGGATTAGCCACAAAATCAGCCTCAAATGAGCGATATGAAAGCCTTGCCCCTGAAGTGCTGATCAAAGACGGCAAGCCAATCTGGTTACCCATGCTGCATATATCTGAGGCCGATTTATTGTTCAGTTCGAATGTACCAAGTGGTGTGAGGCTGTTTAGCAAATCTGAGTGGGAAGCAACACAGCAAACACAAGCAGAGCCTCAGAGTCGTTCCAGTGAGCAGCCAGGCTTGTCTGAAGCGTCATCATCAATTGAACTCAATAATTCGGCTGAGTCGCCATCGACAAAATCGTCCGAACAAGATGATGAACGTCGTCTTGCCAGTGATGTTAATCACCTTCAGGCAACTGAAAATGCTCCAGGTGATGAATGCGAAAAGCCTAACAACTCATATGATGGCGCTATCTCAAATAACGTAAACCAGCACGATGCAGAAGCATTGAATCTGCCTGAATCTTTGGCATGGCTCCCAGAGGCCAGTAGTGCGTTGGTTATGGTTGATGAACAGATACTGGTCCGCTATCCCGATGCCGTAAGACATTGGTGTGCTCCCCGAAAACTGCTTGCTGAACTCAGTCGATTGGATTGGCTTGAAATAGATCCGGCAAACCCGACGCGTAAAGCCAGAACTGTGACTACGAAAGGTGGCGTTCAGGAGCAAGGGTTACTGCTGAAAGTATCGATTTCTAAAGGGCTTACTGCACTGATTGACCTTCCCAAACAAGACGCAGAATCAGCGGCAGCAATTCAGAACGAAGAGGCTTCACCGCGACCGAGTCGAACTGAGACAACCAATGCCCGAGCAAAAGAGCCCTCCAAAAGAGCGGAGTGTAAGCAAAAGCCGATTGCGCCCAATGCGAACTCAAGTATCGACCCCAAACACGCGCAGCGCCAACAGATGGTTAATTTTGTGAAAGATTTGCCCATCTTACTGACCGATGGCGATTACCCAGACGTGGATCATAGTGCCGATGGTATTCGCGTCACGATTCAAACCTTACGCCAAGTCGCCAATGAGCATGGCATTCCAGCCGGACAGCTGCTTCGGGGGATCTCGGCCAGTGACCAATGCCAGTTTGATGAGGGGGAAACGGTTCTGTTTACCGCTCACGCTGAACGTTAATCCATTTGAAATTAAGCGGATTGCAAACGGTTATTTTGCGGAGCATGAATGAAAGAAAACGCATACGAGATGCCCTGGCGCACGAACTATGAAGCCATGGCCGCAGCAGGTTGGCTGGTTGGGGCAACAGGGGCAATAGCCGCAGAAATGCTGACTGAGTTACCACCTGAACCATTTTGGTGGATGACAGGGATTTCCTCGGGCATGGCGTTGTATCGCCTTCCTGAGGCTTATCGCCTTTATAAGTTGCAGATGGGGCTAAAAGGCAAACCATTGGCATTTATGGAGCTGTCGCATTTGCAAAAGGTGATGGCAAAACATCCTGATGAATTGTGGTTAGGGTATGGCTTTGAGTGGGATCAACGTCATGCCCAACGCGCTTATGAAATCCTAAAGCGGGATAAGCAAACCTTGCTTAACCAAGGTCACGGCAAACAAATGGGTTCGACCTGGATTCATGGTGTCGAGCCCAAAGAAGAAGATGTGTATCAGCCAGTTGGTCACACCGAGGGGCATACCTTAATTGTCGGAACGACCGGTGCCGGAAAAACCCGATGCTTTGATGCGATGATCACTCAGGCCATTTTGCGTAATGAAGCCGTGATTATTATTGACCCTAAGGGAGACAAGGAACTTAAGGATAATGCGCAGCGAGCCTGTATTGCCGCCGGTAGTCCTGAACGCTTTGTGTATTTTCATCCAGGTTTTCCAGAGCATTCAGTACGTCTTAATCCCCTGAGAAACTTTAATAGGGGCACTGAAATTGCCAGTCGTATTGCGGCATTAATCCCATCTGAAACCGGTGCTGATCCATTTAAAGCCTTTGGCCAAATGGCACTGAATAACATCGTGCAAGGTTTGTTGCTTACGTCACAACGCCCTGATCTGAAAACACTGAGGCGATTCTTGGAAGGTGGCCCAGAAGGCTTGGTAGTAAAAGCTGTCACGGCTTGGGGTGAGCAGGTATATCCGAACTTTAGTGTGGAGATTAAGCGCTTTACCGAAAAGGCCAACACCTTGGCTAAACAGGCCATGGCGATGCTGCTTTTCTACTACGAACGCATTCAGCCCGTTGCCGCCAATACCGATTTGGAAGGCCTTTTGAGTATGTTTGAGCATGACAGAACCCACTATTCCAAGATGGTGGCCTCATTGATGCCGGTGCTCAATATGCTCACATCAAGTGAACTTGGCCCACTGCTATCACCGATTGCAAACGATGTGGATGACAGCCGGTTAATTACGGATTCTGGCCGAATTATCAACAATGCCCAAGTGGCGTATATCGGCTTGGATTCATTGACCGACGCCATGGTTGGCAGCGCCATTGGTTCGTTGCTTTTATCCGATCTCACCGCCGTGGCCGGTGACCGCTATAACTATGGTGTTGAAAATCGTCCCGTAAATATCTTCATCGATGAGGCGGCTGAAGTCGTCAACGATCCCTTCATTCAACTGCTCAACAAAGGCCGTGGCGCAAAAATGCGTTGTGTGATTGCTACTCAGACCTTTGCTGACTTTGCCGCTCGTACAGGCAGTGAAGCTAAGGCTCGCCAGGTGTTAGGTAACATCAACAACCTGATAGCTCTTCGGGTGATGGACGCCGAAACACAGCAGTACATTACCGACAATCTGCCTAAGACTCGGTTGCAGTACATCATGCAAACTCAAGGTATGTCGTCCAACTCGGACAGCCCCGCGTTGTTTACCGGCAATCATGGCGAACGCTTGATGGAGGAAGAAGGCGATATGTTTCCACCGCAGTTATTAGGCCAGCTTCCCAACCTGGAGTACATCGCCAAGCTTTCAGGTGGCCGCGTGATCAAAGGCCGCATTCCTATTTTAACCAGCTCTACACAGGCAGCATAAGGAGTCTGTATGCATCATTCTGTCTGTCTGAAAATGACAACACTTACCAGTAAAGAAATGCTCGCTCAGTGGCAGCAACATAACCCCCAGTTCAAGGAAACCTTAAGACTGCTTGAAACCGACTGGCCTCATGCTTTGGCCTCGGTGTATTGCTTGGCGGACTATTTAACGGATGCGCTCACGTTAGATGGCCATTCCATCTTTGATTTGTGTCTGTGCAATGGCTTGGGTAGTTATGAAGAAGTCAGTTGTGATGATGACAGTGTTCGCCTTTGGCATTTCATTGAGGCACTGACCTGGACTGCCGCCAGTGCTTTAACGGGGATTCGTCTGCGTGATCCTGACCATTTCGAGTGGGCCGCCGTGGATGGTGTGTATTTCTACACCTGGATTCGTAATCGTCCAAATCGGATGACGTATTTGGCTGAAGGACGCATCGAGGTGCGTTATGTCAGTGGTCATACGACGACAAAGCGGCTTCAACAAGTGATTAAAGCCCGGATTATGACGCCAACCGTTGCAGCCATGCTGGCACGAGTAGAAGAGGATGTTTGGCATGAGCAAGCATAAGTCGGTTTGGCTGCTGTGTCTGGCACTGATGCTGGAGATTATTGCCATTGGCGTGTTAGTGCCCGGTGATTGGACTGGCCGGGTTATTAATAAAGAGAAGCAGATGATTCAAAACCAATTGGGCACACAAACAAGCTATTGGATTGGTCAAACTAGCCATGGCTGGTATCAGTCATGGATTGTGGATACACAGATGGAGCAATCTGTGCGTGATTTTCTAATCCCCACTGAAGAGCAACGACTGCGCTCTAAAGGGATGGAGAACATGGGAGGCTTTTGGTTTGTGTGGGTAGAAGACCGTATTCAGGCATTTTTTGATGTGTTGTACCAAGTGTTCACTCGATTTGCTTTGCTGATGGTCTGGTTGCCCTTTGCGCTTATTCTCATGTTACCGGCGTTGTGGGATGGCTTAATGACCTGGAAAATTAAGAAAACAACCTTTGATTTTTCGAGCCCTATCATTCACCGCTACAGCATGATTATCCTGGGCTCAGGTGTCATTTTGCTGTTTATGGGATTGTTCGCCCCGCTGGCTATTCCACCGGTGGTTCTACCGTCGATGATCATCGGCTTGGCATTGATGGCAGGGTTGGCGTTAAGCCACTTGCAGAAGAAGATATGAGGCCAGTTAGGCCTCATCTTGTAGAGCTAAAACCTTACGCCTACGGTATTGCCATTCTCGTCTTCCGCTGGCAAATGATAAGTATCAATAAGGTGACCTTGAAGCCAAATATATTGCGGCATCCAAAACGAGTACTGTCGTATAAGAGCCAATACTTCTTTCAGCGGTTTGTTTGCATGAGGCTCGGCAAGGCGAAAGTACATGAATGAGTAATCATCTCGAAAGTACTCCTGAAGCTCTGAATCTGATAGCGTTTCTTTTAGCGGCCTGTTTTGTTCGTCGTCCTCATCATGGGAGTTGGCATAAATTTCAAATAGCTGCTTTTCAGTGAGCATCTCCAAGAAATGGTCTTCAATTAAAACCCCATCACTGGTATCGACATCCATACCATCTTTGACATCAAAAGCCATGACACATCCAGAAGATAACGCCACCTCTGATGGCTTAAGTACGTCATTGGCTTGTACAACCTGATGCCAATGATTAAAGCCAACAGAGATTGCAATTTCATCGAGTGCTTGAGTGTGTGTAATGGATTTTTCACGTTTAAGCTTTCGTGCTTTTTGCTTTAAACGTTCAACCGTGTCAGAGGAAATGATTTTAGTAATTTGCATTGAGTTTCTCCTATTAGCGAATACGGTGCCCACTGCAGAGGTCGCAGAAAAAACCTAAGCAAAAAATAAATTTGATATGCATGTCGTCCCATCCGGGTTTGCTAAAGTGGGCAGCTGGTCTCGACACGACCAATATCCCCATCATATCAACCGCATCAAAAAGATTAATTGTTAGTATTGTCTGAGTAGAACCCTCAAAACCTTCAAGAATTCGGCATCTAGCTGACCACTGAAGCTGCCAATCCCAAGGCATCCTTCACTTCTCAATTCAAACAACGAGGAGTGACTATGGAACCTGTGAGTATTCCGTCCTATATCGATGACCCGCCGCACTTCCTGCTTTGGAGTGCCGATGAGATGGCTCCCATTCTGTTGGGGCTAGTGATCGGCATTTTTACCGGTAATGCCTTGGTTTTATGCCTGCTGGGGTTGGTGACAACCAAGCTCTATCGGCGTTTTCGTGATGGTCGCCCAGATGGTTTTATTCTTCACGCCATCTACTGGGCTGGGCTGTTGCCAACCAAAGCCAAGACGATCCCTAACCCATTTATCAGGAGCTATCTGCCGTGAAGTTCGACGTGTTTTTAAAATCATGGCAAGGCACGCAATTAGAGAACCGATGGCAGCGGTTCCTGATTGCGGTGCTGGTGCTATCTAATTTGCTGCTTGCGATAGCGGCATTTTCTCGCAATACCGTGGTAGCTATTCAACCACCAACCTTGTCTGAAACGGCTGAAGTGTCACGAAACCAAGCCACTCAACCTTACCTTGAATCCTGGGGACTCTACCTGGCTGAGCTTATGGGCAACGTGACGCCGGGTAATGTGTCTTTCATCCGGGTTGCCATTGAGCCGCTACTTTCTCCAGCGGTGTACCAGCAAGTGGTCGATGCACTGGAGATTCAGGCAAGACAGATCCGTGAAGACCGAGTCACGCTCAAATTCCAACCCAGACAAGTGGAGTATGAGTATGAAACCGGCCATGTCTTTGTGACCGGTTATTCCTTGGTCTCTGGGCCATCTGGAGATGAACAGCGCCAAACTCGCACCTATGAGTTTGACATCGATATTGAGCAATACCGTCCAAAGCTCAGTTGGATGGATACGTATGAGGGGCAAGCTAGAACGAAGGGAGTTCGTGAAAAGTTGACCCAAGAGCAAAACCGGAGGGTGAATGATGCGAACCAAAATTAGTCGATGGATAACACCAAGCTTAATCGCAATGAGCTTGAGTGGCGTCCTGTTATCTCAAGCGTCGTATGCAGACGTGGAATTGCCGATTGTGCCAGCCAGTGTGATGAAGCAGTCTGCTACTGCAAATCCACCGGTTCAAAGCAATTCGGTTGCAGCGGATACGCCAACAACGCTACTGATGACACCGGGGGTTAATGAACTGATCCCTGTAGCACTTGGTCATCTGAATCGAATTGTGACGCCGTTTGAATCGCCTCAGGTGAGAACAACCAGTGATGCTCAGACGCAAATCAAGGGGAATGTTGTATATGTGGCCACGGACAAAGAATCACCGGTTTCACTTTACATCACTCCGCCTGGTCTGGAAGCGCCCGCGTTATCTGTCACCTTAGTACCTCGTCGTATTCCACCGCGTGAAATCACCTTAGCTATTGATGGTCAGCAGTGGCCTATTAAGGGCGTCGTGAACCGCAAAGCCGCCACTTGGGAAACAGCTCAACCTTACGTCGATAACCTACGTGACTTACTGAGACGCCTTGCACTAAATGAGTTACCACAAGGCTATGACATCCGTTTAGCTGGCCAAACTGACACAAGCCCGAAATGTTTTCAGCCGGGCTTAAAGTTTGGTTTTAAGCAGGGGCAAATTGTGTCGGGACATTACTTCACCGTCTATGTAGGACTGGTTGAAAGCTTTGCCGATGAGCCGATAGAAGCCAGTGAATTAGCCTGTCATGCACCAGATATAGTGGCAAGCGCTTACTGGCCTCGCAATATCTTGTTGCCGGGTGAAAAGACTGAGTTGTATGTGGTTGTTCGCAATCATCGTGAAGAACCAGTGGAAAGTCAGCGACCTTCGCTTCTTGTGGGAGGTAAGTAACGATGAAAGCACAATGGGAACAAATGAGCCCGAACATGAAGCGGGGCCTATCGGTTGCCGGTATTGCTGGTGGTCTCATTCTTATGGTGATGGTGTTTTCACCTAATCCTGACGATGGCTCAAGCAGTCGGAACCGACAGGAAACAATTCGGCACATTCTTACGGATACCAATACTCGTGATGTTGGGGTCGATAGTTTGGCTGCGAACGTAAAACTACTCAGTGAGCGCAATGAACAGTTACGTCGTGAAGTTGAGCGCTTGCGTCGCGACGTCGATTCAGGACGGCTAAGCCCAGGTTCGCCTTCTATACCAAGTGAGGTCAATGCGGAGCTGGCCCGCCTTAGAGCGGAACTTGATGATGTTCGCGCAGGAGGTGATGCAGCAGTTGAAGGCAAAAATAGCCGTTTTGAAGTGCCTTTATCTGCCATGGAATTACCCAAAGACGAAAAGCCTCTGCCGTCTAACCCAGACGACTATTTTGCCAATGCGCCGCTGCCTGATCCGCTCTATCAGCAGCCAGCCAATGGCCAAGGTACACGAGCACGAGATGTTCCATTGCCGCCAATCACGATTCGTATGATTGAGCCTGAAGTGGTTGCTGAACCAGAGGTTGTTGTGCAAGAAGCGCCGCCTTTGTATCTACCGGCGGGCAGCATCATCTCAGGTACTTTGATCACAGGTTTGGATGCCCCCACTCACGAGTCCGCAAGACGCGAGCCTTTTCCAGCATTGCTGAGGATTCAAAAGGAAGCCATTTTACCCAACCGATTTAGAGCGGATATCAAAGAGTGTTTCTTGATCGCCGCAGGTTACGGTGATTTGAGCTCTGAGCGTGCCTATTTGCGAGGCGAGACCATTTCATGTGTGAGAGAAGATGGCGGCGTCATTGAAACACGACTGGATTCTTATGCCGTAGGTGAAGACGGCAAAGCCGGTATTCGTGGCCGATTAGTGTCGAAACAAGGCCAACTGGTGGCTAAATCGATGATGGCCGGATTCCTACAGGGCTTGGCAGGCGCATTTGATGTGAATCCTGTACCAACGATTCAGACGGGTAATGCCGGTGATACTCAGCTGTACCAGCAAGTCATGAGCCAAGAAGCATTACAAGGCGCTGCGATTAAAGGCACAGGTAAAGCATTGGATCGAGTGGCCAAGTTCTATTTGGACATGGCTGAAAATATGTTCCCAGTCATAGAGGTAGACGCTGCCAGGAAAATTGAAGTCATAGTCACTCGTGGTGCCTCGTTGTCGTTGGCCACTTCGCAAGGGGGAGGTGCAAGAAGATGAAAAAATCCTGCATGTTGCTAACCGATCGAAGTCCGTTTCAGACAATAAGATGTGTATCCAGAGGAGAGTTAACCATGACGACATCAATGCAGAACAACCCAAAGCACCAGTCAAAACAGTGGTCTAAAGCTGGATTACTTTTATTGGCAGTCGGCTCAACCTTATTGTCTGGCTGTAGTTCATTGGGTCTTGGGAGTAGTGAATATGGATGCCCAGGTATGCCTGACGGTGTGCGCTGTTTATCCGCTCGTGAAGTCTATGAGCTGACCAGTAATGGCGCTGCACCCAAGACGATTGATGCTGTGGCGACTCGAATTGGTTCTCCCTCTGGGTATTCACAATCTGATTTAGAGACAGGACTGCTGAGCCATCCAGCATTACCTGAGACGCAGCAATCTGCACCTATTCGCATTCCTTCAAGGGTAATGCGGATTTGGATTGCGCCTTGGGAGGATGACCGTGGAGATCTGAATTTATCCAGCTACGTGTTTACCGAAATTGAACCGCGCCGGTGGGATATTGGGGTGTCAGCACCTCGAACGGTTTCGCCAGTGCTACGTCCACTTCAGACTCAAAGCGATTCAGCCTCAGCGGGAGCTGATGGTAAGCGCGATAACTTGAGTATCTACGGAGAAACTAACGAATGACAAATGCAGTTCGCACCATTCAGACTCAGCGCCTAATGACCATTGGTGCGCTTGGTTTAATGGCGTTAATGATTTCGGAGCCCTCATTTGCGGGCACCGGTGGTGATGCTTTCACTGATGTGTGGGATACCCTAAAAGATTGGACCCAAGGTACTTTGGGACGGATCGTAGCGGGAGCCATGGTACTGGTGGGTATTGTGGGCGGTATCGCCCGCCAAAGCTTGATGGCTTTTGCCTTGGGCATTGGTGGCGGTATGGGTCTCTACAATACGCCAACCGTCGTTGAAAGTGTTATGTCTGCAACCTTACCTGTTGTTGCCAGCACTCAAGAAGTTATTGGCACAACTGTTCCAGCAATCAGCGCCGTTTTACTGGGCACCTGAATGTGAGCCATAGTAGGCAGTTCACTTAAGGTAATCAAACTAGGTCTACACAACATCGGGTTATTGGTGATGTTGTGTAGACCTTTTCATTTCAACAACGCCGCATTAGCGGGCTTGGTTTACAGTATTTGGTATATTAATACCTAAAGTGTTAAAATCACTGTCACAATAAACTATATGGTTTATACTGTTTGTGATATTCATACTTTGGGTGTTAAAATGTCATCTAAGATAAACTGGCTTGTTGCTCATACTTCTCCTGGTGCGCTAGTACTTCAGCAATGGCTGACTGAAAACGGTGTGAGCTATTCCTTGGCTCAAAAGTACGCGCAGAACGGTTGGCTAAAGAAGCTATGTTCTGGCGTGTATTATCGTCCAGATGCGCGGGGCGATATAAAGCCAACTTGGGTTGATGCCATTCAAGCATTAGATGTGCAATTGGGCGTTTCAGTTCATTTGGCTGGATTGAGCAGCTTAACTCACCAAGGACTGAGTCACTATTTACAGCTGAACAAAGAGCAAGTTTGGATTTGCGTTAAAAACAAGTCGTCCTTACCGAAATGGTTTCGTGAATTCCCTTATCAGAATTGGTTTTACTGTGGAAACCATAAGCTTGAAGTGAATCCCGAGAAAGATTTGAAAAGGATCACGGTTAAAGAGAAAGAACTCACTGTCAGCTGTGCAGAACTTGCTGCCTATGAAGTGGTAGATGCGATTGGAAAGCTGATTTCATTTGAGCATGTCGCAGAATTATTTCAGGGTTTAGTCAATCTTAGCCCTAGAAAAGTACAAGATATTCTTGAACGAAGCAGCTCTGTTCAGGCAAACCGAATATTTCTATTTCTGGGTCGATACTACGATCACCAGTGGGTCAATCGCATAGATGAAACAAGAATTAAATTGGGGGCAGGAAAGCGGCAGGTTGTCGAAAAAGGACGTTTTGATGAGCGATATCAAATCACAGTGCCAGAGATATTAAGCGTCAAAAAAGGTGAACAACATAATGGATAAAGATAGCCCATATTACAAACAGGTTTCTTTGCTCATAAGAATGCTGCCTGTGGTAGCAACAGAGACGGTTTTTGCACTTAAAGGTGGCACCGCCATTAATTTATTTGTGAGAGATTTTCCTCGGTTATCTGTAGATATTGATCTTGCTTATCTTCCACTTGAACCAAGAGATGAGGCTTTGATTAATGTCAGGGCTGCATTGCAGCGCATTACAGACAGAATCAATACTCAACCAGATATCAGAGCGGCATTTCAGGATAATAAAGCTGATGAACTGAGAATAGTTGTATCAAGTCCGGTTGCGACGATCAAAATTGAAGTGTCGCCCGTCGCCAGAGGTACATTGCATAGTGCAGAAATAATGGCAGTTCAAGAGTCTGTTGAATACGAGTTTGGTTATGCTGAGATTCAGGTAGTCAGTCTTCCCGATCTGTATGGTGGGAAATTGTGTGCTGCAATGGATCGCCAACATCCTCGCGACTTATTTGATGTGCGTATGTTACTTGGCAGTGAAGGGGTTTCGAGAGAGATTTTAGTGGGTTTTTTAACCTATACATTAAGTCATCCTCGGCCTATTAATGAAGTCATGTCGCCAAACTGGCAGCCGCTGAATGAGAAATTTCAGGCAGAATTTGATGGAATGACTTTTGAAAAAGTTGAATGCGAAGACTTAGCTTCTGTTAGGCCTATGATGTTAACTTCGCTGCAAAAACATTTCACAGAAAGGGATTATGCTTTCCTTATGTCATTCAAAAGAGGGCAACCTGACTGGGCATTGTTTGACTATCCTAATGCAGCAGACTTGCCAGCGATTCGTTGGAAGTTGCAGAACATAAACAAATTGGCAAAGAATCAAGCAAAACATCAAGAGCAATTAGATAAATTGAAGCAAGTGCTTGATGATTGGCTTGTTAACGCAAACGCCGAGTAATTCGTTTATAACAAACCTCAACGAGCTATAAGCCCCCTAGTTAGATTGCGATTTCTTCAATCTATCTAACCGAGTCCACATAGGACAACTGCATAGACTGGAGCCTCGATTTACATTAACGAGGACTCCTCATGCGAAAACTATCTCCAATCATTCTGGCGCTTGCGCTGTCTCCTTTGGTTCAAGCTGAACCTGTGTCTGAAGTGTCGCCCGTTGGCAAAATTGACGGCATGGTTTCTTTACCTGTCACGGGTATGAAAGCGGTCGAAAGCAATGGCCGTATTGTTTTCATGTCAGACAGTGGCCGGTTCGTCATTGATGGCACGCTCTATGATGCCTGGTCCAAAAAGCCGCTTACCAGCCTTGAAGAAATTCGTGAAGCGGGGAACACGCTGGACTTAGGTCGTCTTGGCCTAAAAATGGATGATTTGAATCCACTGACGCTGGGTGAAGGCAAAAAGAAAGTGGTGGTCTTTGTTGACCCACGATGCCCGCACTGCCATGAGCTTTTGAAACAAGCTTTACCGTTAACCAAAGAATACACCTTCCAAATACTCCCTGTGCCAGTGCTTGGTCCTGATTCAGAGCGTCAGGTTCGCCAGCTTGGCTGTGCGCGTGACAAAAAAGCGGCCACCGATGCATTGCTGAATGGCCGGATTGGTAACCTAGAACAGGATGATGCCTGCAACTTAGAACCAATGCAGCGTACCTTGGTGACGGCTCAAATCCTGGGCATTCAAGGTGTGCCTTTCATCGTCGCCAATGATGGTCGCATCAGCCGAGGCCGTCCTTATGATCTTTCTGCTTGGTTGGAGGGGCGTTAATGAAAGCCTCTCTGTATTCAGGGCAACGCGCTTCAGAGCTCTTGCCAGTATTGGCCTATTCCGACGATGAGCAACTGTTTTTCATGGAAGACCAGAGTGTTGGCTTTGGTTTTCTATGTGACCCATTGCCTGGTGGTGATGAGTCTGTTGCAGACAGGGTTAATGTTCTACTCAACAACGACTGGCCAAAAGACACTTTGCTGCAATTTGGCCTGTACGCCTCGCCTGATATTCAAACCGACCTTCAGCGCATGATGGGCTTACGGCATCGTCAATCCGATCCATTGCTTAGGGCGTCGATACGCAAACGTGCGGATTTCCTCGATGGGGGCACGGTTCAATCGATAGAAGAATCGACCCAGACTCAGGTACGCAACTTTCAACTGATCGTCACCTGCAAATTGCCTTTGGAAAGTCCTATACCGACGGAGCGTGAGTTGAGTCGAGCATCCGCGCTTCGAGCTTCTTTCTCTCAGGCGTTGGCAACGGTTGGTTTTCGCGTCACTGAGATGACTGACCGAAATTGGCTCGCGGCATTAAGTGCGCAACTTAACTGGGGAAAAGATGCTTCTTGGCGTAATCCATCTCCAATCCGCAGTGAGGCAGATAAACCACTTCGAGAGCAAGTGTTGGATTATGACCGAGCTATCAAGGTGGATAGCCAAGGTCTGATGCTGGGTGATTACCGAGTTAAAACCTTATCGTTTAAGCGCTTGCCTGAGCGGATCTGGTTTGGTCATGCCGCAAGTTTTGCGGGCGATATGATGACGGGCAGTCGCGGCTTACGCGGCAGCTTTTTGCTAAATGTCACCATTCACTTTCCTTCAGCCGAGGCGATGCGATCTCGTTTAGAGACGAAGCGTCAATGGGCGGTCAATCAGGCTTATGGCCCGATGCTCAAGTTTGTGCCGGTGCTGGCAGCCAAGAAAAAGGGGTTTGATGTTCTTTTTGAAGCCTTGCAAGAAGGTGATCGTCCTATTCGGGCAAATATGACCTTAACGCTGTTTTCCCCGACGGAAGAGGCGTCCATCAGCTCTGTTTCAAATGCTCGAACTTATTTCAAAGAACTCGGGTTTGAGCTGATGGAAGACAAGTACTTCTGTTTGCCCATTTTCCTGAATGCCTTGCCATTTGGTGCCGACCGCCAGGCGATGAACGACTTGTTTCGATTTAAGACCATGGCGACACGACATGTGATCCCACTGTTGCCTTTGTTTGCAGATTGGAAAGGCACGGGCACGCCAGTGATTAACTTTGTTTCCCGCAATGGCCAGATCATGAGTGTGTCCCTTTATGACTCGGGCAGTAATTACAACTGTTGCATCGCGGCGCAATCGGGATCGGGCAAGTCATTCCTGGTGAACGAAATCATCTCCTCCTACTTATCTGAAGGCGGGCAATGCTGGGTAATTGATGTTGGCCGCTCTTATGAAAAGCTGTGTGAAGTCTATGATGGTGAGTTCTTACAGTTCGGGCGGGACAGTGGCATTTGCTTAAACCCGTTTGAAATCGTTGAGGACTATGACGAAGAAGCGGATGTACTGGTTGGGTTATTGGCCGCAATGGCCGCACCTACGCAGTCATTAACCGATTTTCAGATGGCCAACCTAAAACGTCAGACCCGTGAACTGTGGGAGAAAAAAGGTCGTGCCATGTTGGTTGATGATGTGGCAGAGGCTTTAAAAAATCATGAAGACCGACGTGTGCAGGACGTGGGTGAGCAGCTCTATCCGTTTACGACACAGGGCGAATATGGCCGCTTCTTTAATGGTCACAACAATATTCGCTTCAAAAACCGATTCACCGTTCTGGAGTTAGAAGAGCTCAAGGGGCGTAAGCATCTGCAACAAGTGGTGTTGCTTCAGCTTATCTACCAAATCCAACAGGAGATGTACTTAGGTGAGCGGGATCGTCGCAAGATTGTGTTCATTGACGAAGCCTGGGATCTGCTGACTCAAGGTGATGTCGGTAAGTTTATCGAGACGGGTTACCGTCGATTTCGAAAATATGGCGGCAGTGCTGTAACAGTAACGCAGTCGGTCAACGATTTATACGACAGCCCTACAGGTAAAGCCATCGCTGAAAACTCGGCCAATATGTACCTGCTTGGCCAAAAAGCCGAAACCATCAACGCGCTCAAAAAAGAAGGCCGTTTGCCATTAGGTGAAGGCGGCTACGAATACCTGAAAACGGTTCATACCGTCACGGGTGTCTATTCCGAGATTTTCTTTATTACCGAGATGGGCACCGGGATTGGCCGCCTTATCGTCGATCCGTTTCACAAGCTGTTGTACTCGTCCCGTGCAGAAGATGTAAACGCGATTAAACAGTTAACGCGCAAAGGCCTTTCTGTTGCTGATGCCATCTCTCAGTTGTTGAAGGAGCGAGGCTTTGACTGCTCCCCTCCCTAAAGGAAGGGGATTCTTGTTTCAAGGCGTTATGCCCGAAGTTCATTAGAACAATCGGGACTTACTTACGCTCCACAAGCTAACACCGCTTGCCCAGCGGCTTTGATATTAATAGCGGCATTGGTATCACGGTCTAAGCGCGCTTCACACGCTGGACAAGTCCAATGCCTTATATGTAACGGTAGAGAATCAACTACGTGACCACAGCAATTACAACGCTTACTAGACGGATACCACTTGTCAATCTGGACAAGTGTTCTGCCGCGCCATTCTGCTTTGTACTCAAGCTGCCTAACCATTTCGCCCCAATTGGCGTCACCAATGGCCTTAGCAAGTCGCGGATTCTTGACCATGTTTTTAACGCTCAAACTCTCACAGCTAATCACTTGGTTTTCGTTTATCAACGTAGTGGTGAGTTTGTGGGTAAAGTCGCGGCGGCAGTCGGCAATCTTCGCCTGAATGCGAGCAACTTTGATTCTGGCTTTGTGGAAGTTGGCAGTTCCTTTCTTCTTCTTGGAAAGGCGGCGTTGCGCCTGAGCCAATTTCTTCTCGTACTTTGCAGTATGGCGGGGATTGCCAGATTTAAACCCGTCAGCGGTAATCACAAGGTCGGTCAAACCCAAATCAATACCCGTTGTCTTTTTGGTAACAGGCAGTGGTTTAGGCTCGAAGCGGCAAAGCATAGACACGAAGTAGCGGCCTGCACTGTCTTTCGAGATAGTGACGGTAGTTGGTTCGCTAGGAAGTTCACGCGACCAGCGAATATCAAGCGGCTGTTTGGACTTGGCAATGTAGATATTGCCATCTTTGAACTTAAACGCCGACTTCGTGAATTCTGCGCTTTGCTTGCTGCGCTTCTTCTTAAAGGCTGGATACTTCGCCCTTCCTTCAAAGAAGTTCTTAAACGCAGTTTGTTGATGGCGCAAAGATTGTTGGAGCGGTACACACGACACGCTGTTAAGCCATTCAAACTCAGTTTGCTTCTTGAGTTCGGTCAGCTTAGAGCTTGCCGTGTTGTAGTTAACCTTTTTGCTTTCGTTGTAGAAAGCGTCGGTACGCCATTTAAGGATCGCGTTATAAACGAAACGCACACAGCCGAAAGTCTGCGCAAGCAATTGAGCCTGTTCAGTCGTTGGGTAAAAGCGTTGTTTAATAGCGATCTCTTTCATAGTTCACAAGAATACAGTTGTTTTTGTGAAAGTAAATATTAACATTAACCAATCGGGTAGTTTTTGCTCCTTCGGAGCAACCGCTATCCCTCCTCGCCCTAGAAGGACGGGGTTTCTCGCGGGATTTAGATGAATAAGACCACGCTTTGGCCATTTATGGCCTCTATTACTTTGTCTATTGCTGGTAGCGGTTTAATGACCAGCTGGCTTTTAATGAAAACACTCGAACCCATCCACAGCCAGTTGGCGTTAAGTACGCCCATTGCAGTCGTGGATTTTGGGGATGCGGTGTTGTCACTGGGTCCTAATGCCAGCGAACAAGACATCGAATCCAGGTTGCTTCAGACCAATCAGCAAATTGAAAAGTTAAAAGCAGCCGGTTTTATCGTGCTGGATGCCCAAGCGGTGGTTGGCGCTGATGATTCTGTTTTCGTGCCAGTAGGCTCAAAGGAGGTGTCTCATGCAGATACTCCGTAAAAGAATGCCTTGGCGGCCATATCTCATCCGGCTGACCATTCTTGCGTTAATCATGGCCTTGGTAGGCACCTATGCCATGATGCGCTACCGAATAGGTATTGATACCCAGCAAGAGCGCTGCCTTCCTGATACCACGGTATATCTGATTGACTTATGGAATAAAGAGCCCGTTAAGGATGGTCTGTATGCCTTCCACTCAAAAGGACTCGCTCCGTTATATAACGACGGTACTCGGATGCTGAAACGCCTAACAGGGATGCCAGGGGATGAAGTCAAGGTGACGCCTGAGCATGTGCTGGTGAATGGTGCTGAAGTCTCTACCGGCATGGCATTAGCCCAGCGTCTTGGTGTGGCTGAAACAGAATTTAGCCGCTCATTGACGCTGCAAGAAAACGAGTATTGGTTTTCCGGTGAGGCCGCAACGAGTTTCGACTCCCGTTATTGGAATGCCGTTAAGCGCGAGCAGATTGTCGGTCGCGCTTGGCCGCTTTGGTAGGAGGTGGATGATGAGAAGACTATGCCTCTTATTTTTGTTGGTTGCTCCATTGGCTTGGGTGCAAGTGTCCTGGGCACAAGAGCCTTATCCGTTGTCTGACGAGGACAAAAAGATCGTCGAAATGAGCCGCAGCATTTTACAAAGTGCTGTGGATGGTGCATCTGAATTTATAGAGCCTTTTGCACCGGTTGAACAACCTGCGTCGCTCAAACACAGCGATGAATGGTTGATATTTGCGTCGTCCTCACTGGGAGATTCGTCACTGAAGCAGCTTTTCAAAGAGGCCAGTGCTACCGGCGCTATTGTGTTGTTTCGGGGAATTCCTGAAGGAAAGACCTTGGGGGCAGCTATCCGTGATTGGCATACCCTGATGACGGGGCTTGATCCTGTTCCTCAGGTTCGAATCGATCCGAAAGCCTTTGTGCACTGGCGGGTGACTAGCGTGCCTGCCATTTTTCGCATAGACGATGACAAGGTGACTGCAAGTGCACTAGGGGTTTACAGCAAGGACTGGTTGCAACGCCAAATTGAAACCGGCAATACCGGTTCATTGGGTCAACGCGGTCCGATTCATTCGATTTTAGAACCGGATTTGATGCAAGTGGCGATGCAGCGATTACAGTCGATTGACCTGGGCGCATTAAAGAAAAAAGCCATTGAGCGTTTCTGGTCTCGCCAAACATTCACTGACTTACCCAAAGCCACGCAGTATCGGATAAGAACGGTTGATCCAACCATCGTCATGCAGCGGCCACTATTGGATGCCAATGGCCGAACATTGATCCCAGCAGGAACGCGTATTAACCCGCTCAAAGCCTTGCCATTTACTCAGCAGCTCGTGGTGTTTAATGCGTCGAACGCTGAAGAAGTGGACGCAGTAGCGCATTGGCTTGAGACGCAAGATAGGACGCTGCGCCGCATTACGCTTATCACCACGCAGCTCGACCGTGCCCAAGGCTGGAATCGCCTCAATGCGCTCGAAAAGACATTGGATAGTCCGGTTTACCTTCTCAATGCCTCGCTAAAGCAGCGCTTTGATCTGCAAGTCACCCCATCGTTTGTTCAAGCAAAGGGGCTCGCGTTTGAAATAGAAGAAATTCCAGCAAAGGAGCTTGTTCATGAAAAAGCTCAATAATACGTATCGTCTGATGCGGACTCTCGTTGTCATGTTTGTCCTAAGCGCCTCTATTCCTGCAAAAGCCGAATTGACTTGCCCAGACGCGGGGTTATTGTCCGGCAAGTTGCTGACGGATGTTTGCTGGTCATGCATTTTTCCTATCCGGGTTGCCGGTCTTCCTCTTGGCTCTGGCAATGTCCCAAGCGGCGCATCAAATAAGTCATTTTGCTTATGTGAAGACAACTTAGGCGTGCCAAGGCCAGGTATTGTTACCAGTATGTGGGAGCCAGCGCGTTTGATTGAACTGGTCAGAACGCCAGGTTGTTCGCCTTCACTGGGAGGGATTCGCTTACCGTTAGGTGATAGGCGATTGCAAGGTGGTCATGGTGAAGGTGAATACGATACCGGTGATCTTGCTTTCTACCATTACCATTATTACGCCTTTCCGCTTTTGGTCATGCTCGATTTGTTCATGGATGGCAATTGCAATGCCGATGGTTACATGGATTTTGACTTGATGTATTTGTCGGAATTGGACCCAACATGGCTGAACGATGAACTGGCCTTTTTTACTCAGCCTGAAGCTGCTGCTGTTGCTAATCCATTGGCTATCTCTGCTTGTACCGCTGACGCTGCTTCATCAACGCTTGGTAAACCCATCGATCAGTTGTTTTGGTGTGCTGGCAGTTGGGGCCATCTCTATCCGTTATCTGGCCACACCTTAGCCTTTGGTTCATTAGCAGAAAACACCAGCCATTTAGCGGCGCGTGCAATCGCGGCTCAACACAGGCGTGGTCTTGCAAGACGAACAATGGGGAACAGTGCGCTATGCCGACCTGTTATCGAACCCATGCTGCCGAAATCCCAATACAAGATGAGTATGTTCTTCCCTGTACCAGAAACTGAAAGTGCGCATGTCATCGGTGAAAGCACCATGAAATGGGGAGAGTGGCGAACGATCCCCGGTGCCGGAGAAGATGCGCTCTACATTTTGTGGCGCTGGCAAGACTGCTGTAACTCGGGAGGTTAACTATGAAACCAACATTTTTTACCCGAGTGTTAGCGGGTATTTTATCTATCACTATGGCGTGCTTGCCCTTACATGGTGTGGCCGCTGATGTACAGCGCCAATCCGGCCTAAGCGGACAACAAGAAGGTAAGCAATTGCTGCAAAACTGGACGATGCCCGCACTCAATGGCAATACATTGTCGGTGCCGAATGGCAGTGGTAATGAGTCCATTAACTTGCAAGAGCTTTTCCCAGGTATGGATCAGGGCTCATTGGATGTCTTAACAGGCGTTTATGGCTCTGATGCCAGCATGAATCAATTGGGGACGCAGCGCCAAGAGAGCATGGTATCCGAAAGTGGCGCTACGGGTGAGGCATTTCGTTCGCTACAACAAATCAAAGACAGGTCTCGGCCAGATATGGTCAATGATCCCCTTTGGGCATTAACTGATGCGGTTCAAACTGACCCTAATCTATTGACGCAAAGCTTCCCAGGTTGTGAGTCTCAAGGTGAAGGAAGCCCAAACTACCAGCAATGTGACAGACTCAATACAGCGGTTAACAGCTGCACTATTACTCACGATTACACGGCAGGCATTATTGAGCATGTTTCAGGACCAATGAACCTTCGCTCTTGTGGTGAGGGATGTCTTGAAGTTTGGATTGGACGAATTGGCGACAACTACTGGAGTGGCCGTTGTAAAGTGTTTGAACAGGCCATCACACTCAAAGTCGTGAACCCCGATGCGATTACCTCAGCCGTTCTTGAGTACGCCAAATGGGATGACTACATGCAAGTTTGGCTTGGCGATCAGAAAGTCTGGTCTGGGCCGAACAATAACTTTCCACCAGAAACGGCTGGCCGCTGCGAGCTCAGTACCAGTTGGGAGCGCAATCCAAATACCGATCTCACTGCTAAGCTAAAAGCGGTAGAACCAGGTTTAGAAGTGCCGGTAAAAATTCGCGTATCGGTTACTGGTAGTGGTGAGGGGTATGCACGCATCAAGGTGCGCTTTGATCCAACCAAGGTGGTGATGAATGATAGTTGGTCGCCACAATCCTGTATCGAACAAGCAGCGGATATCCCGACGAAGTTTTCAGACTACAGCATTCAATGCACGGATCAGCCGTCTTCAACCAACGGATGTACGGTGGTCAATGGTGTTTCAGTTTGTGAATCCTACTTTGCCCCAAGCCCTGTGGCGGGCATATCGCCTTTGTGTCGGCGTATACAAGTCAGTGTGGATGACGAAAGCTATAAGGGGATTGAAAATCAGGCCTGCCAAGTGCTTGAAGCGAATCCTTCCTGTGGATTCATGTCGTCAGAATGTGCCGAAACCAATGATAAAGGTGAATGCATTCGTTTTACCGATACCTATGACTGTGGATTGCAAACCAGCGATCCAAAGTGTGTGGTATCCAACCTTATGCCAAGTAGTTTTGAGGCCTGTGAGCCTACTCAGACTATTACGCCATTTACTGAAACCAAGCATGTACCGGATTACCAGGTGTGCGAAAAGATCAGCACGCTTACTCAGTGTCAGTTAGAGCGACGTGTATCCGCCGAAACACATCAACAAAGCTTGTACATTGAGCGCGGTTGCTTTAGCTCTGAAACGCTCAGCTTTGTTCCACAGCACAGCAGTACTATGCAAACTGGAAACGCGACACTGAGGATTTTTGATAATCAAAATACTGAGATAAAAATCACCGAGTCGCCGTCAAAGGCAAATGGTTGGAAAACGACACTCTCACTGACGGGCAATAAAGAAGCGGTCACAGAGACGAAACCGTCCATTAAGTACCCTGAAATGACCTGTCCAAAAGGAACCTTGGTTGGCTCATTGTGCAAGGTCGTTAATGGGTCGATTATTTCGTGGCATGAACCTCAGGAAGTCACTCGTTCCAGATGCGAATCCGGCTGGTACAAAGTCGATTTCGACACTTGCAGCCGAGAAGTTCAGAAGTGTTTGGTTCCTGCGAAACTGAGCGCTTCATTGACCTTCTCTGGCAAGTACTTAGAGCAAGACATTGTTCATCAATCAAGTGATCCGGGCATAGAGCAATGCTTGATGCAAACGGATCAGTTTACTGCGGTGCAGTGGCAGTGTTTGGATACGGGCACAAAACGAATCGACGGGTTAACGGTTGGTAGTGGCGAGTTGGCTAATCTTGGAAGCCTTTATCCTGCGGTTGTTTCGTCTCCTGCTCATTTAACCAGTCGCGGCAGTTCTGATGGACTGGGACTCTCATGCTGGAGGGCAAGAGCGACCTACAATGCTTCGACTGCTCATCCTGAGTTCAACATGGGCAGCTCAGATAGCTGGGTAGATGCCAATGGTAATACTCAAACTATCGTCAATAACGGACAAAACACGACCACCAATACGTGTGCCGCGCTAGAGCAAAATCTGGCTTGCCAATATGTCAGAACCGAATGCACTGAAGGCGGGGCTGGTCATGAAGGCTTCTGCTATATCCAAAGTTTGGTGTATGACTGCGGACAAAGCGTAGAAGTGCAAAATGCACGAATGGAAACTCAATACAACTGTGAGGGGCCAGTTCGCTGTATGGGCACAGATTGTTTAGAGCCAGAGTCAATCAAGCAGGCTAACTTTGCAGAAGCCGCTGCGATGCTTAATGCGGCGCAGTTTATGACCAATGATATGTCATGTACGGGAGCTGATGGCCAAGATAACGTCGAGTGTACGGTTTTTAAAGGTAATGCTGGCCAGTGCAAAAAAGCCGTTGGCGGCATAGTGGATTGCTGTGAAAAGCCAAGCGGCGTGTCGTTATCGGACTACATCACGATGATAGTGGCGGTTAACAAGCTTGATACGGCAGTCATGGCCATGAATCCGTCTTCGGCAATCTATGGTTCTTGGAATACGCTCAGGGAGCCAATCACGAGCACTTGGAGTGCGGTCAAAGAGCCTTTTGTGTCAGCATGGGACTCTCTCATGGGAGCTGGGCCATCAACGGCTGCTGGCGCGGGAGCGGAGCAAGCTGCGACTGGCTTCATGCAGGTGTTGACCAATAAGACGGCTGAATGGGTAGGTACGACCTTTGGTTCGGGGGCGCAATCGGCACTGTTTAGTAACGTTGGTGGCGCGGTTGGAGCCGATGGTGTCGTTTCGGGTGGTAACTTTGCACTGGGAGGCGCAGCGGGCGCAGTTCTGAGTACGGTTATGACGGCCTACATGATTTATTCAGTCACCATGATCCTCATTCAGCTTATCTGGAAATGTGAGCAGAGTGAGTTTGAGATGAACGCCAAGCGGGTATTGAAGAGTTGCCATTACGTGGGCTCTTACTGCAAGTCCAAGTTCTTAGGTGCCTGTGTTGAAAAACGGCAGTCATATTGCTGCTTTACTTCGCCACTTTCACGGATCATTCAAGAACAAGTACGTCCGCAATTAGGCCTTGGCTGGGGCAGTGCGAAGTCACCAAACTGTGAAGGTTTGACCGCGAGTCAGTTAAACCAGGTAGATTGGAGCCAAGTCAATTTGGATGAATGGATAGGTATCTTGTCGATCACGGGCAACCTACCCGAAATACCGTCACTGGATCTGGAACGACTCACAGGCTCAGGAAGTACGCTAAACGTTGATGGGAACCGTCAAAGTGCCGCAGATAGAGCCATTGAACGGCTAAACGGAATGGATGCACAGAAACTGCGTCAGGAGGCGACGGAAGAAATTTCGGGGAATAATTGAGCTCGTCCTTCTAAAATAGCAGCGACAATAATGTTCCATTTTGGTTACTTTAATGCGATTTTACGCTTTAAAGTAACCATTTTTGCACTTTGTGATCACAGATCGAACAATTTCAGCTAACGCGCTTTTGCCCTTTTTTGTGTTAGCTACGGGGCAAAGTTAAGCCATTGATTAAGATTTTGACTCACTCAATCCTATCACTTTGTCATTCGTTCAATGAGCGCTGGTTTTAGATAGTAGATTAAGTACAGCAACACCACATACGATTAATCCAATTCCAATCCACCCCCATGTATCCATTTTCTGTCCATATACAAGCCAAGCAATGCCAGTAACAATGGCCACGCCCAAGCCCGCCCATACAGCATAAGCGATGCCAACTGGTATAGATTTAAGGGATAACGATAGAAAATAGAAAGAAATACCATAACCTAAGCAAACAACGAATGAAGGAATCAACTTTGTAAAACCATCGGTTGATTTCAATGTAGTGGTTGCAATCACTTCACCAAGTATTGCTATTGTCAAGAATAACCAGTGTTTCACAAATATACTCCTAGTAGGTTTAGCTGAGGGCTAAGTATATGGAGTTTATTGATTAAATATCAGTCTTGTTAAAAAACAGAATTTCTGAGCAATGATTGCTTTATCAACGTTTCAATGCGCTCTCGGCTGACTCAAAAATGTCCAAAACTGTTTTACAAAGTTCACAACTGCAATTTAGAAGAGCCCCTTCGAGAGGGGCTGGTTGATGGGAGCCTAGTTGGCTAGTTGGCGGGGTTATCTGTTTCCTCTTCAGTGATATCGTCATCGGTTGAAGGCACCGCTTGCTCAACTTCTGCTTCTTTACCCTTAGCTTGGGCTGATTTTCGTGCTCGAATTTCGATATCAATTATGCGTCGAGCCAGTTTGATGATGCGCTGTTGCCATGCGTAGTTGCCATCAACACGTTGCTTGTTGCTAAGCACGCTAGACAACCAGAGTGTGTCCATTGAGAGCATCAACGCATCGAGTTTGCGAACTAATCCGACAAACTGGCCAACCTGAGGCGAGCTGATTTTGGCGTTGAAGGTAATCGGGTCGGTGTAGTCAGGTACTTCATCGATACCGTTGGACTCCATCAGTTTGTCCAAACGAGCTTGTTCGTTGTCTACCGCTTTAGCGCAATCCTCGATCAATTGGCTAATGATCTGTTCCACTTCATCAATTTCGTTCTCATCGCCAATGATGCGCAGGATGACATCGATTCCGTAAAGCGCACTGACCGTCCGTCTAAAAACACGGTCAACGACACGTTGCGCCTGTAAGCTGTTAATTGTGAATGATTGTTCAAAGATGGGTTTTGAGTAATTGGGTTTTGCTTGGGCCATAAGTTTGCTCCTGATATGACAAAAATCAGTCCCTAGCCTAATCCTCTGTGCGGTAATGGCCTTTCAGCTAGGTGGAAGAATTGAGCATCTTTCTGACTATCCTGTCTGGATAAGACGGTTACACTGACTTTCAAATATTGCTGATCTGTTTCAGTGATATCTGCGCCTGAGAGCATGAGCTCAAAGGAAGCCCGCCGCTGAGTATTCTCAGTGGTACTAAGAGGTAGCTAGCCTCCCTAAACAAATAGCCTGCATGTTTTTACATGCTCAACCATGCGTTCCTTACGGTTCGCCTTTTCACCACCCAACTGGGGGAGTTTTCCCCAGTTGGGGGTGACTCCTTCACAACCAAATTAAGGAGTCACCAATGGAATATATCTTCGGATTTATTATCCAAATCGCAGGCATTATGTTGCTTGCAAAACTGAGCTGGTCGCTTTTGCGATTGCTTGCTCGTCAAAGCGTGCGCCCGTTTCGATTTGTACTTACTCAAATCAAGCGATTGCTCACACCAACACCAAAACGTCGTCCAATGGCAGTGCCTAAAGCTCCTGGTATGCCCCGTTTGACATCTGCGTTTTACAAAGAGCCACATCAGTACGACATGGCTTTACTCGACATACCAACCTATCTGCGCCGTCAGTCATCTTTGCCCAGCCGGGCAGAAACGACTGTGTGCACAGAGTTCAACTAAGACGAGGAGAACATTATGAAAAACCAAGTAACACTCATAGGCTACGTTGGCTCTGAGCCAGAGACACGAGCCTATCCATCAGGTGATTTAGTGACCAGCATTTCACTGGCCACTTCTGAGAAATGGCGCGACCGTCAATCCAATGAGCTCAAAGAGCATACGGAATGGCATCGGGTCGTTTTTCGAGATCGTGGTGGATTTAAGTTAGGGCTAAGAGCAAAAGATTTAATCCAAAAAGGAGCGAAGCTTTTTGTTCAAGGTCCTCAGCGCACGCGCTCATGGGAGAAAGATGGTATTAAGCATCGATTGACCGAAGTGGACGCGGACGAGTTTCTGCTTCTTGATAGTGTGAACAAAACATCTGAGCCATCAGCGGCGGATGATGCGGGCTCCCAAGCTAATTGGGCACAAACTTATCCTGAACCAGATTTTTAACCGAGCAAAAACGCTTAAACCCAGCCGGGAGTACTTTCCCGTCAGGGGCAGACTCCCACTTTGATTGTCGGAGTCCACAATGGAAAAACCAAAGCTAATCCAACGCTTTGCTGAGCGCTTTAGTGTCGATCCAAACAAGTTGTTCGATACCCTAAAAGCAACAGCATTCAAGCAACGTGACGGTAGTGCACCGACCAATGAGCAGATGATGGCGCTCTTGGTGGTTGCAGATCAGTACGGCTTGAACCCTTTCACCAAAGAGATTTTTGCGTTCCCTGATAAACAAGCTGGGATTATTCCAGTGGTAGGTGTCGATGGATGGTCTCGCATCATCAATCAACACGACCAGTTTGATGGCATGGAGTTTAAGACTTCAGAAAACAAAGTCTCACTGGATGGCGCGAAAGAATGCCCTGAATGGATGGAATGCATCATCTACCGGCGCGACCGTTCGCACCCAGTCAAAATCACTGAGTATCTGGATGAAGTCTATCGGCCGCCTTTTGAAGGTAACGGCAAAAATGGCCCTTACCGTGTAGATGGTCCATGGCAGACGCACACTAAGCGAATGCTAAGACATAAATCCATGATCCAGTGTTCCCGCATCGCGTTTGGCTTTGTGGGAATTTTCGATCAAGACGAAGCGGAGCGAATTATCGAAGGCCAAGCTACACATGTTGTTGAGCCATCTGTGATTCCACCCGAGCAAGTTGATGATCGAACCCGAGGGCTTGTTTACAAGCTTATCGAGCGGGCGGAAGCTTCAAACGCTTGGAATAGTGCATTGGAATATGCCAATGAACATTTTCAAGGTGTTGAACTGACGTTTGCGAAACAAGAAATATTTAATGCACAGCAACAAGCAGCCAAAGCGCTCACACAGCCTTTAGCTTCTTAGCGCCACGCATTCATTCTACTAACCCTGGCGGGATTATTCTCCCGTCAGGGGGAAGGTCTCGTCTTTTTTTGGAGATCTTCCATGACTAAATCAGCCTCACTTTTTCGCTTGGTACTGGTTGTTGCCCTTGTCGTAGGTTCGATTCAAGCCGGTAAAGCGGCAATTGATTCGGTTCAAGCAAGTGTTGTTCAGCACCAAACAGCGTTAGCACAAGCTGCAAAGTAACCACTTAACCCTGAAGGGGAGTTCTCTCCTTCGGGGGAGTCTCCCCTCAAAGGAGGCAATATGAAGGTTATCGACCTATCACAACGTACTCCTGCATGGCACCAGTGGCGCATTGCAGGGGTTACGGCATCTGAAGCCCCAATTATTATGGGGCGTTCACCCTACAAAACACCTTGGCGATTATGGGCAGAAAAAACCGGATTCGTATTACCGGAAGACCTGTCTAATAATCCCAATGTGCTTCGCGGTATACGGTTGGAGCCTCAAGCAAGGCGAGCATTTGAGAATGCGCATAATGACTTTCTTCTGCCGTTATGTGCAGAAGCCGATCATAACGCAATCTTTCGAGCCAGCTTTGATGGCGTCAACGATGCGGGCGAACCCGTTGAACTGAAATGTCCTTGCCAGTCAGTTTTTGAGGATGTGCAAGCTCACAGAGAACAAAGTGAGGCGTACCAGTTGTATTGGGTGCAAGTTCAGCATCAAATACTGGTCGCCAATAGCACGCGTGGTTGGTTGGTTTTCTATTTTGAGGACCAACTGATTGAGTTTGAAATACAACGAGACGCGGCGTTCTTAACTGAGTTGCAAGAAACAGCGCTTCAGTTTTGGGAGTTAGTACAGACCAAAAAAGAACCGTCAAAATGCCCAGAGCAAGATTGTTTTGTTCCCAAGGGTGAAGCTCAATACCGCTGGACATCGTTGTCTCGCCAGTATTGCTCAGCACATGCCGAAGTGGTCCGACTGGAAAATTACATCAAATCTTTGAAAGAAGAAATGCGAGACGCTCAGTCGAAATTGGTCGCTATGATGGGTAACTACGCTCATGCCGATTATGCTGGGGTCAAACTCAGCCGCTACATGATGGCGGGTACGGTGGACTATAAGCAATTGGCCACCGATAAGTTAGGCGAGCTGGATGAACAGGTTTTAGCCGCTTACCGAAAAGCGCCACAAGAGCGGTTGCGCATTAGCACCAATAAGCCAGAGCAGCCCGTTGAAACACCAATCAAAATCAGTCTTGAGCAAGATAACTTGGTTCTGCCAGGTGACTCGCCGAGCTCATTTTACTTTTAACGTTCACTTGGAGCCGATTTCGGCTCCTTTCTCATGCGCTTACATCGAGTGCATCAGAAAGCAGTTTCACTCGTAGCCAATGCTGGGTACGAATGATAGAGCGAGCTGAACTCTTACATACACAGCCATACCACAATCAACACACCACCCGACGGGGACTTCATTCCCTGTTGGGGCATGGGGCCTCGTTAAAACTAATGAGGTTTACCATGACAGAACAATCCCCATTTTTGGTTCAAGTGAATCAAGCGTTTAATGTCCCGGCTCCTGATGCTTTCGTTCTGGAAGGATATGGTGCCGACACTACCCATCCAAACATTCCCGTTCGCAAGGACGAGTATGTTTTTAGAAAAGAAGACTTACGTGACGTATTGGCGTTCTTGTCTCACCCAGACGGTGACGGTTTGTATATTACAGGCCCCACGGGATGCGGTAAGACCTCGCTAATTTGCCAAGTTGCTTCTCGATTGAATTGGCCTGTTCAGCAAATTACTGCGCACGGTCGATTGGAGTTGTCCGATCTTATCGGTCACCACACACTGGTTAATGGCAACATGACCTTTGTGTATGGGCCGCTGGCACTGGCTGTCAAGCATGGCCATTTGCTGATCATTAATGAAATGGATCTTGCTGAGCCTGCTGAACTGGCTGGGCTCAATGACATTTTGGAAGGTGCCCCGTTGGTCATCGCACAAAATGGCGGTGAGATCATCATGCCACATGCCAAGTTTCGTTTTATCGCTACCGGCAACAGTGCGGGCAGCGGTGACCAAACGGGCTTGTATCAAGGTGTGCTCCAACAGAATTTGGCTTTTCTTGATCGCTTTAGAATCATCGAAGCGACCTATGCAGAGCCTTCTGTAGAGGAAGCCATTCTGGAGAACGTTGCGCCGGGCTTGCCAGAAGTCTTTCGCCAGAAAATGGTGAAAGTGGCTGGTGACATTCGTCGTCTCTTTATTGGGGGCGCGGATGGCGGTGCTGAGCTTAGTATCACCATGTCCACTAGGACCTTGGTGCGCTGGGCAAAGTTAACACTTGCTTTCAAAGGTGCTCCTAACGCAGTGGAGTATGCACTGGTTCGGTCTTTGACGGCTCGTGCTGAGTTGGAGCAACGTGAAGCTATTCACCGTATTGCCGCTGATGTCTTCGGTGACCACTGGGAGGATTGATGATGGAAAAGTGCTTTGCTCTTTACCGTTACAGTCATTCTGATGGGACAGCCAAAGAATGGGCCATTTACGTTGGATCAGACACCCAGGAGATTGAAGTTCGGTTTGGAAAAGCTGGTCAAATGTCGCAGCAGCGATTGATTGACTCGACTGATCCTAACGCTGAAGCAGACCGACGAATCAATGAGAAAATCAACAAGGGTTATCGATTTGTTGGACAAGTCGGCATTGATCATCAAGGGCGGCCATTTGAACTCTCAAATGCGCTAGATAGCGTCGCGTGCGCCAATAACGTCAGTTGGGAGTTTCGTACTCGCAAGGACGTCAATGGCCAAATCTCGCTGGCTCAAAAAGCGTTGTTCGATATGGCAAAGCTGCTTGAAGCCTATGGCTTGGCTGTTATTGATGATAACCAGGTCAGGATTGGAAAATGGTCATTAGGGTTTTGCAAAAGCGGATTACCTAGTACCAATCAAATCAGCATGGTGTCAGGTGAAGGCGCTGGCATTGTTAACACTGATGATGGCCCGTGGCCATTGTTGCTGTTACTGGCCTTTAAGCGTCAATTACCACCATTGTGTTCGCTCACAGTAGCGAGTCCTGAAGGGATAGAAGTATCCGACCAACTGAAGTTGGAAAAAGATGTATTGCGGTTGCTAGGCAGTGATTTAGAGCGGGTTCGCCCGATTGCTGAAGCACTGGACTTAATGCCTGCGAAAATCGATCTCAACCAATCGTCGCCTGATTCGCAAAATTACTATTTCTGATAGTGGTATTGCCATTAGCGCGTCAACTACTACCACCCAAACGGGGGCCATTGCTCCTGTTTGGAGTGGTGCGTCCCCATCTCGCATGAGGATGCACTATGAGTATTCAAACCCTCGACAAACTTTTGATTTGTCACATCGACTGTTCCATCTGGAGCGGTAGAAAAAAACTAAGGCCTGAAGATTTCAGATTAGCCAATGGCAGCCAACTTCCACCGAAGGATGTTGCCAGCTTAGGGAGTAAAAAAATTTGCGACCCAGAGGCATTGGCGAACTTTGAACGGCTTAAAAAAGAAGCGCAGCGCTTGTGTGAGCAAGTCGGTGTGCGGTTTTTAGGTGGCTATGCCGTCCCTGAAGACCGAATTGATCAGATTGTTCCAGAGCTTGACCGGATCGGTCAGGAGTTTGCGCAGTGTAAGCAGTTGTTCTTGGACAACTATGATCAGGTGACGTTTGACTGGGTTGCGAAACACCCGGAATTTGCAGATGCAATCCGGCGTGCGCTGTCACCCATCGAAGACGTGGAACAACGGCTTCAGTTCGATTATGCCATCTATCGAATGCAACCGGCTGAACAAGCTGGAGGCTTAGATGACAAGGTCAATGGTATGGGACACACCCTCTTTAGGGAGGTGGCTCGTGATGCCAATGAACTGTTTGAGCGTTCCGTTGCAGGCAAGAATCAAATCAGTCAGCGAGCCCTTAATCCGCTCAAGCGATTAAGAGACAAGTTGGATGGTTTGTCCTTCCTGGATCATCGAGTTCAGCCGATGGTTGAAGCGATGGACAATTTATTTGTTCGTCTGCCGAAGACCGGCCCTGTGACAGACAATCTCTATCACGAACTGATGGCGACCATTTTAATTTTGTCTGATCCAGACAAGATGAGAATGCACGGTGAAGGTCAATTGGATATCAGACAACTGATGCCCAAACCTGAACCTAAACCCGCACAGCCAGTATCTGCTCAGGCAGATAACTTACGTGCAATACCACAACCAACCGTCAGACCAAACCTTGGTTCGACTGTACCAAACTCATTTTATTTCTAACGTCCTTGAGGGCATGTTGCCCTTAAGGGCGCATGTCCTCTGAACTATGTAAGAGGAAATTATGCAATCAACCATCCATAACCCCAGCCAACTGAACCAGTTTGAACCGCATTTTCGTGGTGTGACTGATGCGGTTGAAAGTGAATCGATACCAGAAGTGGCGTGTTGTCGAACGTTAGTACAACGGTCGTACTCAACACATAGTGTCTTGATCCCCAAGAACCCTGTTTTGATCGCAGATGCGGACGCACAAGGAGTTTGGGTAACGGCCATGGTATTTGTTCCAAACATGGCATTGCAGCAAACCGCTTTTGAGCGGGCCTGGCTGCAATATCAGCACGAGGTGTCTACTCAGTTACAAGACCAGTACGGTCTGACATTGGATGACATCCTGAGTTTAGACCAGCTTAAAACGTCATTTGAGCAGCACGAGAGTCCAGCTCAATTGGTGGCTTGGTTAGGTCAAAAATATGACCTGGATAAGCTAAAAGCACAGGTTTAAACACTTACATTCCCAGCGGGGAAACGCTCCCGCTGAGGGAGTATTCCCCCTAATGATTAGGAGACTCCCATGAATCATCCATTAAAAAACGCACTGCCAATCGTTGCCGCCGCTTATGGCGAAAAGTTTGGTGTGAAGGTGCTTATTCAAGGACAAGATGCGTTTACCGATGGTGAGCGGATTGTGATCCCAACAGCAAACCCAGACGACCCACACTATCAACAGATAGCTTGGGGTTATCTGGCTCATGAAGCGGCGCATATTCGGCATACCAATTTTGACATGGTGAAGAAGGCGTCGTCTAAGCCGATCCGTAAGGCACTTCTCAATATTATTGAGGATGTGCGCATTGAAAACGAATTGGCAAAGGATTACCCCGGAACCCGGCGCAGTATTTCGCAAGTGATTGAGTACATGGTGGACACACAGCAAATGTGTGTACCTGAACAGCCTGAGCCTGCATCTAACTTGCAAGCCTGGTTGTTGTTTCGCTTGAGATGCCATTTTCTGGGCCAGAAAGCACTGACGCCTTTGTATCAAGCTGTTGATGAAAGGGTGAGACAACTCTTTCCTGCCGCAGCGATGAGCCGGTTAAGCGCCATGCTGACAGCAGTGCCTAGCCTGGCATCTACAGGTGAAGTGCTGAAACTTGTCGATGCCATCGTTGCCATGTTGGAAGAAGAATCTCGTCCACCACAGGATGAGTCGGATGCTGATAACGGTGATGACATTGGACAAGATGCGAGTAATGACAGCAATAGCAGTAGTGACAGTCAAACCCCGGAAACAGGTTCGTCTGCAACGGGGGATGCTGCTGAAACGGGAGATTCTGATAACTCTGATCAAGCTGACAATTTGCGACAAGCCTTAGAGGCCAGTGCCGCTCAGTTTGAATCCGATACCTTTGCACAAGTGGCAGAAGTGTTGTCGGAACAAGCTGAAGGACATCAGGGTGTCACTCCACTCAGTTTGCCCCAAGCAGAGCAGGCTATGTTGGGTGATGAGGCCATCTTGACCTTATCGGCGTCTGAGTCCGCTCAAATTCGAGCCCGACTTAGGGGCATGGTTCAGTCCAGTCAGGACAATCGGAATCATGCCAAAAGGCACGGTCTTCGAGTTGCAACCCATCGTCTTGCCGCTTCACAAGCCGGTGAGTCGAGATTGTTTATTCAAAGGCAACCTCGCATTGCGCCTAATGCTGCTGTGCACTTGCTGGTCGATATATCGGGTTCAATGGGTAAACCCATTGGCGAAGGTAATCGAAAGTACTTTCATGTTGCCAATGAAGCCGCTTTGGCTTTGGCCATGGCACTGGAAGGCATACCGGGTGTTGTACCTGCGGTCAGTTATTTTCCTGGTATTCATCAGGAAGTTTCTATCGCGTTATTGCCCAAGCAATCGGTTCGACATCGGGCCGCCTGTTTTGACCAAAAAACACGAGGTTGTACGCCTATGGCACAAGCGATGTGGTTTGCGGCAAACAGTTTGTTAGCGCAAAAACAGAAGCGAAAGCTAATGATAGTGCTAACCGATGGTGACCCAGATGATTGGGCTGCCACGCATGACATTGTTGACCGGTGCAGACGCAGTGGCTTTGAGCTGCTGGGGATCGGGATTCAAACACGCAGTGTTGAGAAATTCTTTCCTCAAAGCATCGTGATTAACGACGTCAAAGATCTGAAGCGTGAGTTATTCGAAGTAACACAACAACTGTTAATTCAGTAACCACATCAACTTTACCACCCTGCGGGGACGATTCCGTCCCCTTCAGGGCATGGGTTCGTCTCCGCTTTTTTTTTGGGGAGACTCCTATGAAAAACAAAAAGTTCTTAGCTGGCGAAGAAGCCGGTACTTATATCGTTCCTGAGCAAGTGACTGAAGCGGATATCTTAGATATGGCGCTCAAGCTTGCCCGTGGTCGATTGAGTAAAGGTCGAAAAATTGAACAGCCATCGTCGGCGTTCTCATACCTGCAAACACTGATGCACGAGTATGAGCACGAAGTCTTTGGCGTGCTGTTTCTTGATACAAAGCATCGTGTCATTCGATTTGAAGAGCTGTTCAAAGGCACTTTAGATGCGGCGAGCGTGTATCCAAGGGAAGTAACAAAACGAGCGCTAGAACTTAATGCGGCAGCAGTGATACTGGTTCATAACCATCCATCGGGTGATCCTGAACCCAGTGAAGCTGATAAACGCATCACTCATCGACTCCGTGACGCCTTGTCACTTGTTGATATTCGAACGCTTGACCATGTCGTGGTCGCATACGAGGGCTGCGTTTCGCTTGCCGAACGCGGTTATCTTTAATGAATGGGGGCATTGCCCATTCACCTTCATCACAAAAGCAGTCCCATCAACACACGTTATCACAGCTCGAATTTCTATTTGAGTTTGATGATGCCCCAGTCACTTGGTCTGACACGGAAATCTGGCAGTTACGCGAAGGCATTCTATTGGATGCGATCCGTGTATTGCTGGACGGTCGTGTCAGTACTCGGTTGCGCAAGGATGTGTTGTCGTGGATTCAAAATGACGAAATTGCGCCATTTTGCTTTCGTGTTTGCGCGATGGCTGCGGTTGTCGATCCTGATGTGCTTCGTGAGTCCATCATGTGGCTATTAAGACGACATGGTATCCAGCTTGACTAACGCTCCTGTATTAACCGAACGGCTAATGCAGGACCCAAGCTGACTTTTACCACCTGTGGTAGGAGTCGGCATTTTACTGAAGGAGGTTATATGGCGTTACCTTTACAAATTGAAACAGTAAGGCCATATCTTAATGGCCAATGGCTTCAAATACTGGCGGCGTTGGTGCCAGAACTTGATGCCGCTATTGCTCGAAAAGGCCGTCATGTGGCTTGTCCTGTTCATGGCGGTCGTGATGGCTTTAGGCTGTTCAAAGATGCTGAATATACCGGTGGTGGCGTTTGTAATACCTGCGGTATCTTTCATGATGGCTTTGAACTGTTGTCTTGGATTAATGGGTGGAACTTTGCTCAGTCTATTGAAGCAATTGGCCAAGTTCTTGGTATTCAACCCGGACAAATACAAGCACCTTCTCGGGCAATAACGCGTAACGCTGTTGATTGGAAGGCTAGAAAGCAGGACGAGGACAAAGCGATTATCCATCGCTTGAATCAAACCTGGGGAGAAACGCTATCTCTTGCAGATGCTCGTGCGCAACCAGTTTGGAACTACTTGCATCGTCGTGGCATTGTTACCCGGCTTCGTCCTGAATGGGATTCGGTGCTGAGGTTTCATCCAAACTTGCCTTACCATGATGAAGATGGTCTGTTTATCGATAGCTACCCAGCGCTGCTAGGTAAAATCGTTACTCAGCAAGGGCGTTCGGCCACGTTTCATCGGATCTACCTAAGTGAAGATGGATTCAAAGCGCCGGTTGAAAAGCCTAAAAAGATGATGCCCATACCAAGTGACAGAACAATCACTGGCGGTGCCATTCCGATTGGTGAGCCTGGTGAAGTATTAGGTGTTTCTGAAGGCATCGAAACAGCTTTAGCGGTTACCAGAGCAACGGGACAAACATGTTGGTCGGTTGTGAATGCAACCCTACTGGCTAGGTTTGAACCACCAAGTAATGTGAAAATGCTGTACATCTGGGCAGATCACGATCTCTCTGAGACCGGCCTGAATGCAGCGAATGAACTCAAGAAAAAAGCCTGGCAAAAAGGCATTCTGACACAAGTGTTGATCCCTCCGATACCAACGTCACTTGGCGTGAAAAGTTGGGATTGGAATGATGTGCTGAATGTTTACGGTGCCATGGGCTTTCCTAAAGTTCATATCTGATCCAAGGGGCTTCGGCCCCTTTTTTTGCGCCTTGCATATTTGAAAAAACATGGAGAATGAAAAATAGATAACCAATAGGAGAAACAAACATGATGGTATTAACCCTGTTAACAAAGCAGATTGATGGTGAGTTTACGGTTTACTGGAAGACCGGCCTTCGAAGAGGTGGTGAGCTAAAGGTCGATTTAGGTGAGCAATACGACAAGCTACCTGAGCAGCAAAAGCCAATTGCAGCTGAGCTCTATGCGATTCACCACCTATTGTCAGTGAAAGAGGTGATGGGGAGTAACCGAAGCGGCAATGGCCTTCAAATCCGGGTCAGTAAAGGAGCTATCAAAAAGTTACAGAAACAACGCTCAACTCAGCATTCACTATACAGCCTGACCAGGTTCTTGCTCACCCGTTACCAAGAAGCACAGATATCGGTAGAGAAGCGGGACGATTGGCTCTCACATTCCTTCGAAGAATACAGCGTCGATAATGCTACAGTGAGAGAAATCGATGAGGTCATCAACGTTCCGAACATTGGACCTGTCGTGGTGACTCGTCATGCACTGGAACGGTTTGTGGAACGGCTTTCAGACGGTGCTCCTAAGCATCCTTGGAAGGCTTTGTGCGCCAAATTGTGTAGCACAGAATTGGCAAAATCATTATTGCCAGAATATATAGCTTCAAACAAAGCCAAAAAATACTTCGTACAGGCTGAGTTTTGGTGTCATGGCAGCTCTGGTATGCACTTTGTTATGGTGCCATCAGCTAACGTACTTACGTTAGTAACAGTGTTTAATAGATAGTCAGAAACACACACGATTCCTTCATCTATCTGGCCAATCGCTCTTATGGGGATCTTTAGCATGTAGCTCTATGAAATTTTCTGGAGCTGACAATGAGAACCCCCTTGTTACCTTGGTTCATCCTATGGGTGACCATCCCAATCATTATTTTCTTTCTATTCATCTTGCCCGCCCATGCCAGTGATGGGCCATTCTATCAGCGTGGTCAGGAAGGCTGGTTTTGGTATCAGGTCATTCCTGAACCTGAGCAGCCTGATGAGCTGATAGAGCCGGAAGCTGGTGTCTTGGAGTCCAGTCAGAGCGAACTAAAGCCCTTCAGTGCCGCATGGTTCCGAGAGCATATGCAATCGTTTATGGACAAGGCAATTGATGAGCCAACGAGTGAGAATGTCAGAGCCTATCTTTATCTTCAGCGCGTCATGATGGATAAGGGCTCACTATTTGCTGATGTTAGTCAGCAGGTGGTCATGGGCGATCCTGTTTTGGATGAAATCAGTCGAAGACCCTTGGCGACTTATGCCGCCAATCGGATGGATAGAGAAGCTGGCACTCAACGGGATGTTGCTTTAGGTGAGGTAGCAAAACGAGCTGGCTTGTTCTTCTTCTATCGTTCGGATTGCCCTTACTGCCATGCTCAAGCGCCTATTATCGAATCCATGGCTTTGAACTACGGTTTTGAGGTGTTTGCTATTGCTGTTGATGGCTTGCCTTTACCCGGTGGAGAGTTTCCCAATTACAAAGTTGATTCAGGACAAGCACAATCCTTGTCCGTTACGACTGTCCCTGCCGTGTTCTTAGTTGATCCGCCTAATGTCATCACTCCGATTGGCCAAGGCGCAATGAGCCTTGATGAGCTCAATAATCGAATCATTCTCGCAGCCCATCAAGCCGGTTGGATTGACGATCAAACTTACTATGCCACCAGACCTGTTCAACCCGGCGTGTCACTCGCGATGTCAGCCCAAGAGCTTAACGAAAAGATATTACAGGACCCTGAGTTCCTTGTTCGCTATCTGCGTGCACAAGGAGGGTTATAACGATGAAAAAAGTATTCCGAGTATCGCTAATCGCCTGTGCGATTGGTTTTTCATCTATGAGCCAAGCAAGCTTGCAACAGGAGATGAACCAGTTGTTTGGTTCAATGACCAACGCCACTGCGCCAGGTGTATTCGAGAGTCAGCGGCGTGGCGTTATATCTGGTGGAAGCGTTGTTGTCCGTAACAGGATCATGAACGAGAACCTCGTCTCTATGGTGCCTCCGTCATTCCAAGCCGGTTGTGGTGGCATTGATATGTTCGCGGGAAGTTTGTCATTTGTTAACGCGGATCAGTTTGTTCAATTACTTCGCTCTGTTGCTGCAAACGCCAAGGGGTACGCATTCCAATTGGCGCTCAGTGCTATGTGTGAGAAATGCTCCCAGCACATGGAGACACTGCAAAAGAAAATCCAGCAGTTGAACGAGTATTTTGGCAATTCCTGTCAAATGGCTCAGGGAGTCGTGAACGATACCCTGGCTGCTTTTGGTAAAAAGGGGCAAACAGAAGCCAGCATGTTGAGCTCACTAAAAGGGGCTGGAGACGTTTTTACCAGTTGGAGTGAGTCCAATGGTAAGAACCCATATGAGAACGCTTCGAGTGTCGCGGCATCTGATGTAAACAGAACGATTAAAGGTAACTTGGTCTGGCGAGCACTGAAACGTCATTCGGCATCAAGCTGGTTTGCATCGGGGGATGACCGTTTTCTTGAAGCAGTTATGTCGGTGACTGGTTCGATCATTGTTGGTGATCTAGCTAATGCCGCTGATGGCCAAGGTAAAGCCCCAAAACTGACCAGGCTGAATGGCAATAAAGTGACTATTGAGCATCTAATTCATGGCGGTAACGTCGCTATGTACCGATGTGACACAGTGACGCAAGACGGTTGTCTGAACCCAATAATCACTAACGTGACTCTTACCGGGTTATCAACTCAGGTAGAAAATTTACTTCTTGGTACAGGTTCTAGTAACGGCATTATTTTTAAGTTTGCTCGAAATACAGGGGCTGCTAGCGCCACCGAAAAGGCTTTTATGACCTCGGCTCCTGCCAGCATTGGGGGCATGATTCGAACTCTTTCTGCATTAAATGAAGGGGCCGCTAGGTCGTTTGCTTCACGAGCGGCACCATTTATTGCTGTTGAGATGGCCCGAGCATTGGTTGAAGACATGCTCAATGCAGCTAGAAGTACCTCCGGTGTGGAAGATCATGCCTATGCGAAGTTATTAACTGAAGACCTTGAACGTGCACGTCGCCAAATCAATGAGGAGTACGCCGCGTTGCAGCGAAGATACGGCTCAGAGCAAGAGTTGCTGGCACATTTTAACCAGGTGATTCAGACCATTCGCAAACAGCGTTATTACACCGTTAAATCTACGGCGCTGGGGGAATAGGTCATGTGGGAAATCTATTCCATCGGGGATTCGGCTTTTTTAGAGCAGGTCCTGAACGCTGTCGCGATGATCACTGGTACAGGCGATTTTACTTCAATGGTTCGCATTGGCTTGCTCATTGGGGTATTGATGGTCTCTGTCCAGGCCTTAATGCAAGGCGGTCGTGGGATTAACTTTCAACACGTTTTAGTCTCATGGCTAGTCTTTGCAACCATGTTTGGACCCAGTACCCGAGTGAGCATTGAGGATGCGTACACCGGACAAGTTCGAGTGGTTGATAATGTGCCCATCGGTGTTGCTGCCGCAGGTAGTACGATTTCGACTGTTGGCTTTCAAATCACGCGATTGTTTGAAACCGCCTTCTCAACTCCCGCGATGACGGAATACGGCTTTGCATCCAGTTTACAGTCACTGATTAAAGTGAGAAAACAGGTGATGGATCGCTCTGGGTTGGGTGATGCAAATCGTGTCGGCGGCTCGGACATCGAGCAATCGTGGTTTAACTACATCAAAGAGTGCACCTTGATTGGTATCGACATCGGCCAAAAGAACCTCGATCAGGTGCTGAGTGATCCTAACCCGATGACAGCGATTAGGTTTGATTCGCGCATTTATGGCACTCGAATCATGCTCAGTGGTAGCAGTAGCGATCTGGACTGCACCGATGCCTATAGCCAACTGAAACTCATGACAGAATCAACCTTCATTCCAAGGCTTAAACAGGTTCTGTCAGCCTCATTGGGGACTTCGTCAGCAACGGACACTGATGACGTGATCCGAAATGCACTGAATAACCTTGGTTTGGCTTCGGTTAACACCCAAGAGTATATGACCGCGTCAGTGCTTTTGCCTATTTATGAGCAAAGCGTGACGGGCAAGTATATGGATGATCAAGCTTTCACCGCAGCCGTTATGGTTAACCAAGCGATTGAGCAGCGTAATACGCAATGGGCGGCGGAGCAGACCCTGTTCCAGAGTATCGTTCGTCCGATGATGACGTTTTTTGAGGGGTTCATTTACGCCATCACCCCATTGATGGCCTTTGTGATAGCCCTTGGCCAAATCGGGATGCGAATGGCTGGGAAGTACTTGTTAATCCTGCTTTGGATTCAACTTTGGATGCCTGTCATGGCCATCATTAACCTATATATTCATTTAACCGTTGCAGGGAAAATGTCTGCTCTTGATGCCTTTGCAGGTACAGAAGTGCCATCTTTTGCTGGGATGATGCAGATGGATTCAGTGCTGCAAACCTGGATAGCTACTGGCGGCATGTTGGCGTCGAGTGTTCCGGCGATTTCGCTCATGCTCGTTTATGGCTCAGCAATAACCGCTACCCACTTGGCTGGGCGTCTACAAAACGGTGATGCCATTGATGAAAAGCTGGCAAGTCCAGATGTCGCGAAAAATGCCCCGGTAATGCAATCACAGTCAATGTTCCAAAATTCAGCCCTCACTGGTTCTGCTATGACCGGCGCGTCAAACCTACTAAGCAGTTTCTCTGTCGGAAACGCAGTGGGTTCAATGGTCGGCTCTGCAAAAGAATCCATGACTCAGGCAACTCAAGCCTTTAGCCGTCAGGTTGGCAATACCATGAGTCGAACCTTTGGTGAAAAGCTAAGTTACGACAACCTTTCTTCGGTTGGACGTCAGATCGGTTCTTCTAATTCCGCATCTAGCGCCGTTGTTAATCAGGTTACTGATGACCTGCAAACACGGTATGGTTTCGGAGACGATAAAAAAGACGCTGTACGTGGCTTGGTATCGGGCGTGTTATCGGGAGGCCTTAGGGTCGGTGGAGATGGAACCATTACAAATACCGGTGATAAAGAAGTAGCAGATAAAGGGTTCTTGGGAAGATTACTTGGTACAGGGGGGAATGACTCCCCACAAGGCAACCTACCAGGAGTGGATAAGCCTGAATCATCAAGAGTGCCAAAAATATCACGGTTACGAGCAGGCTTGGATTTAGGTGGTAACTTTAGTGGCCAAGTTGAGTCATCAGAGGGCAGTTCTCGGTCAACGACCGCAAATACGCTCACTGGGGAGATGCAAAGCTTGGCATCAAGTGATTCACGACGTGCTGAGTATCGCGATGCAATGGTTAAAGACCTTTCAGATTCAAGACGCTCTGGCGTTGAGATGTCGTTGTCTAATCAAGACTATCAGTCACTTCAGAGTTCAGCACAAGACGTTATCACGGCATCAAACCGCTTTAGTGAGCTTGATCAGGCCAGCTACAGTCTATCAGGACAAAGGAACACGGATGGTGCGACGTTAACTCGATTAGCAGCGGATAATCCTGAAGTCATGGATTATTTAGGTCGCTATATGAACCAGCATGTTGAAGCAGGTAACCGATTACGTGAAAACCTTCCAATGTATCAGCGCTTGCTACCTGATGATAATCAGGCGTATGTGGCCGCAGCTATGGAGTCTTTAACCTATAGCAACTCCTCAACGCCCGCTGAACGAGACAATGACTATCAAGCAGCAATGACTGTTATGGCCATGGCTACCGGAGCCGATTTACGATCTATTCAGCCACGCTCTAATGAAGGCTTGTCATCAACTGCACCTACTTTTGGTGGCACTCAAAGCCAAGTGGAATCGGGTGTATTGAGAGGCTACGAGGATGCTGCAACTGTTCAAACTCAGTTCAACGCAGCTCAATCAGCTTACCAAACTAATTTGTCTGGTGTTGATGGACAACTAAATGCGCATCAACAACAAGCCCAACAGGCCGTAGTTTCTGACACAAGTACCTATCAATCTGGACTAAACAGTGAAGCTGGCTCTCAGTGGCGATCTCGCATTATGGCTGATGATAGCGGAGTTTCTGGTGCTGAAATGTTCTTCAACAGCGCCAGTGCTATTGGTGACTTCAGTGGCAAGCATACTGATGCAGCACTGCATACCTTGAATCACTTTGGCGAAGACTATGAGAGTTACAAGGAGCAAGCACTTGAAGACCCTAGCTCACGAGGTTTCTTGCACAATGCAACGGTGGCCAGTAAATCAACCTGGGATGGCTTAAAAGCAGCCGTTGACGCCGGAACCTCTTTGGAAAACCCATTGACGGCGTTTAATGATGCATACAGTGGATCGAGTGCGCAGTATGCCTCCGAAGTAAACTGGGGTACTAAGTCTGAAGCCATGTTGGCTGGGGCATTCGGTGCGGCAGTTAACAATCGATATGGTGAGTTCTTAGAACAGTATGCCGATGATTTTAAACAGGAAGCATACAGCGAAGGGCAGAGAATGGGATTGACCCCGATTCAAAGTCAAGTGTTCGCTCAAGCTTTCAATGAAGGTTTGGCGGGGCGCGTTTTCAACTCTGAAGACTCATCGAGTTGGTCGCCTGAAATGCTTGGTCTAAGGGAGCAAATGCTAAATGAGTATCGTCAAAAAGATGAGAGCGGTGCTTACATCCCCGACAGTGTGTCCGAAGAAGATAAAGCATTTGTGGATAAGCAGATTGCAGTGATCTCAAATGCATCCCTTGCTGGAGATTATGCTCAGAACAACTTGATCGATATTAGGGCCTATAACCAGGCTTCAGGAAGGAACTAAAAACAGAAGGTAGCCAGCTTGTGATGGGCTGGCTATTTTTTTGGCCTTTTGGGGAGGATAGATGAGCGACCGTCTGCAAATTCGTTTACCCAGTACCAATATTTTTTTTCGCTCAGGCTTAGTTCTCGACCGGTATCTTTCAGTTGTCTTTGAAATAAATGGATTAGTCCGCTTAAGCCTAAGAAAGCTAAACCGACACATAAAATTGCCCAACTCGCTTGCCAATATGCGATTGCTAAACACATAGTGGTGATGGTTATAAGTCCGATAGGACTAGCAGTTGCTTTGAATCCCAAGTAGCTGAAAAAAACGATGGTGCAAATCAGAAATGGCAAAGCCGCTAACTTGGCAGATGCCGTAAATATTTCTGATGGAAAAAAATGAGCCGCTGCCAAAGTCGCCAGAAAAAGCCCCAGTGATATAAACCAGCAGCGTGCTGGTAAAGATTTAAGTAAGTTTGTCATCTTCTTAGTACTCTCAAAGTGCACGGGCGGTGCCCAATCAAATCATGCATCAGCATGTTAGTCCTCAAAAAGTGCTCTAGTGGTTTGCTCGGCCATAATCTCGCACACAGGACATTTAAGCTGAATGCGCTGTTGAGATACCGTCAAATACAGACTGCCGCATCGACACCGGTGTAAGGATGCTAGCTGTGATCTTAAATCACGAGCTAGAACCCAACCTTCATTAATGGTTAGTTTTTTCCAGGGGATCTCAGATGGAAGATCTGCTTCTTCCCTTGCAACCAAGTACGCATCGTAAGCCTTCATCAAAGCATCAATATTTAATTGCTTGTAGACATTATCACCACCAATATTTACATAAAGCGCCATCAGCAGGGAGCCTTCAACTAGGGCTCTTCTGCTTTTAACAATGGCATCAGATTCTGGTAATTGACCAGGACAAGGTGACTTGCCAGTCACTTCTTTGTGCAGCCTTCTGATAATGTGGATTGGCAAACCAGTATCGAGCGCGATGATCGTTGTTCGAAATCCGTATTTAATAAGCAGTGAGGCTCGGGTAAACAGCTCACTTTTGGACAGGTTATCAATCATGCATCCCCCTTGTTGTTTAGGGTTGATAATAAATAAGCGATTCTTGGGATACCTGTGCCTTTGCTCTTCACCATCTCAATCAGTTGGCTTTGGTTACCCCTTGGTTGAAACAGCATGAATGATGAGGTCGCCACTCGTTGCAGGTCATCAACACCAGCATTAATCAAAGCATCAACCACGTCGCGTGTAAGTCCAAAGCGCAAGACGGCCTCTTGCGGATCAATTCGCGCTAATTCTCGTGCTGCGTGCAGGTACGCCAAATTTAATTGATAGAAGTCTTGTTGATTGGTTGTCATTGACGGACCTCCAGTTCATGTAAAATATTACGATAGATAGAAAGCACTCTTTGCCCATACCAGCGTGCACGCTCTTCGTTCCAACTGTGATAGCGGCCTATGCCAAGCTCTAAATCGTTTGGTGAAGATTTGATTGCTTCGGCCAAAATACTGGAGCCGACGGTAAGGTTGGTGATGGGGTCTAGCAGTTCTGCCGCTGAGCTCACCCGATGTCCGTGCCAATGCAAATTGATTTGCATTAGGCCAATATCGAGCTGGTATTTTTCACTCTCTTGCAGTGCCTGGTTTAACAGTTGCTCAGCTTCTGTCTTAGATTTGGCGTAGGTTGCGTTTGAACCATTGCGAATTGCGTATGGCCATGGACTGGTCATGTTGAGACCACGATGTGAGGCGGACTCAGCCAAGGCAACGGCGTAGAGCATGACTGGATCAATACCAACACTTTTTGCTGCTTTTTCCCACTGATAGCCCGGAAACGCATAGACTGAAGTGCTTGCGGACATGGCTATCACTAGGGCAATGGTTTTTGCTTTAATCGTTTTCATTTTTGTCCTCTAATTGATTTCCGAGAAGCGCCTGAATGGCTTTCGGGCTTATTCTTTTTAATGGCACTGCGCTAAAGTCGGCGATGCCTCTCGTATAAACTTGTGCCGCTTTTGACCAGTCGCCCACGGCAACCGGCGCTTGCATATCAAATCCTTTTTGCTGGTTCTGATGGTCTGCAATACCCTGTAATAGCCTTGGGTATTCACCCACTTCGTCCCGGAGCAAGTAAGCCTGGTAGCGTGCTAAAAACTCTTTTTGCTTAAAGGGGTATTCCCTGTCGTCAACCTTGCAGAGTTCAACCCATCCCCCCATGTCTGAAATAACGCGGTGAATAAACGCATCGTCAAACATCACGGATGTCCAAGCGCCAACCTGACGAACAGCCTTGTCAACTTTGTTCCAAGCAACCATGGCTCTTGAGCCAGAGTTGCCATCGATATGCTTGATGACGTCAGCGGGCTTTGGAAAAAATTGCCCAGTATCCGGGGATTGAATATGCCGAGTCAGACCGATTCGCACTTCTTCAATGCTGTAAGCACGAAGGGCTTCAAATGCGATGGATAGCAATTGTGGTGATACGCTTTTGCCATACATGGCCCAAGCTGCTCCCCAAACTTCAGCAAACTCGCGTTTATCAACCTCCTGCACTTGAACGAACCTCCCGAATACCTGGTCCGGCCCAGCTTTCAGCAATGCGGCGATTGCTTTCTTCAATATTCAATTGGTGATTGCTGCCCTTTAGGCTCGTCGATGATTGCTGTACTTCATCAATGCGAACGTACTCGTCTTCCCATTGCCGGTTTAAAAGCCAGTTATGTGGCATAGGGGTCTTAGTCCGATCTTGATACTGCAATCGGTTGTCTCGTTGCTCTTTCCAGCGTGTTAGCACTTCCAAGGCGAGTTCATGGTCTTCATTGAGGCCCATGCGTAGCCATTCTTCTTTGGCTTTCGCTTTTTTTTCTTTGCGTATTTGTACATCCCAGAAGTCTTCAAACTGTATGTGGTCAACAGTTTTAACTGTTGGTTTATTGCTTCTCTCAGAGTCATCCGACCGTTGAGAGTCCCTTGCCGGGTTGCCATCAGGCATAAACAATGATGAAAATTCTTCTGGTAGCCGAGCTTGAAAAGCGGCAAGAGATTTCAAAAGCGATGCCATACCAATGAAGTCGGCAGGTACATCTTTAAGCAACCGAAAGGCTGCCTTACCTTGGTTTGGGTTTTCGATTGGGTTGTGCTTCAGAAAGCTCCGAATCAAAGTCCAACCGGATTCCTCGCAACGAATGAGGAACTGATCTTGTTCTAACTCATTTAGAGCCTTGGCAACCTGTTGCTCATCCCAGTTCAAGTCAGAAGCAACGTAACCAATCGGCAATCGAAAGCAGCCAAGCAAATTACAATGCGGGCATGTAAGCAAATACAGTCCTAGCAACTTCGCTGAGTCACTCCAGGACAAAACATTTTGCTTTAGCCAAAAGCGGGTATAGACCTTGCCATAATCACGCATGGAGTTACTCGCTTTTGTGTTTACGTAAAATGCTGACCATTACTTGCCCTTAATCCTACTGGTTACTGGCTTTCAGCTCGCTTGGGCATTCGGGGTAGATGTCCGGTCTTAACTGAGATCGGGTTACTTGTCCTTGCGTAGCTTGTTCGATGGGTAAAACGAATTCAGCGGGAACACGCCCTGATTTATTCAACCAAAACCAGACGTTTTGCTGTTTTGAGTTGATGGCTCGTGCTAATGCTGATTGCCCGCCGACCAAGTCAATGGCACGGCGGAGATGTTTTTGTGTCGTGTTGAACACTTCCATACCGTCTCCTGTTACAATAATAACTGTTACAAGATTGAATGTTACAGTTTAAACTGTAGATAAGTCAACAGTTAAAATTGTTGAAAGGCTACAGTTTTATTTGTAGAATACGGGCTTATGAAAACTTTATCCGAACGACTAAACCATGCCTTGCAGCTTACTGGGGTGACTCAGTCTGAGTTGGCTCGTCGCATTGGTATCAAACAGCAGTCGATCAGCCAGATTTGCTCTGGTAAATCGGCTAGATCTCGTTACACCATGCAGATCGCGGAGGCGCTTCGCGTGAATGCTCATTGGCTCGCCACAGGTGATGGCGAGATTGGCTTGGGGGTCGGTAATGTAGAAGTTGGGCCTGACATTAAGGGAAGAATTCCTCTCATTAACTGGGTTCAGGCCGGTGATTGGACTGAAATAGCGGAGGGATTTGCCCATGAAGATGCTGAGGAGTGGCGTGAAGTCACAGGGAAAGCACATGAGGGTTGTTTCGCACTTCGCGTAAAAGGCGACAGTATGGAAAATCCAAGCGGAAAAAAATCCATACCTGAGGGAGCAGTGATCGTTGTTGATCCTGAATTACCTTACTCTTCAGGTTCATTGGTTGTTGCGCGTTTGGATGATTCGAAAGAAGCAACCTTTAAGCAGTTAGTTATTGATGGTGAACAGAAGTACCTAAAACCTTTGAACCCCCAATACCCTGCAATACCGATCAACGGCAACTGCACCATCATCGGTGTAGTACGACAAGCTATCATCGATTTCTGGTAGCGAAGGAATTTGTGGTTTAGCCACAGTTGTTCATGAGCTGAAGAAGCAACGATTGCAAACAGCTACAACTGAGCATTGGCGCACGCTGAGAGTAAATGGTAACCGATTAGATAACCATTGATTGTTTATAAAGTCAAGATCAGCGAAAATAGCGGCCAATTACGATTAACACGACGGATTTGACAAGCGAAGAACTGAAAATAGAGTACTTCCAAAAGTGTGTACAAATCCGTGTACAAACTAAAAGAATTTATACATGGCAAACCAAGATTTTCTTAATGAAATCAATAAGCGAAGGACCTTTGCTATCATCTCGCATCCGGATGCGGGTAAAACCACGATCACTGAAAAAGTATTATTACACGGACGTGCCATTCAAACCGCCGGTACGGTGAAAGGCCGTGGTTCAAGCCAACACGCCAAATCTGACTGGATGGAAATGGAAAAAGAGCGTGGCATTTCGGTCACGACCTCGGTGATGCAGTTTCCTTATCGTGACAGCCTAGTGAATTTGCTTGATACCCCAGGCCACGAAGACTTCTCTGAAGATACTTACCGCACGTTGACCGCGGTTGACTCATGCTTGATGGTGATCGATGCCGCTAAAGGTGTAGAAGATCGTACCCGTAAGCTGATGGAAGTGACTCGCTTACGTGATACCCCTATTTTAACTTTCATGAACAAATTGGACCGTGATATTCGCGATCCCATGGAAGTGTTAGATGAAGTGGAAACCGAATTAAACATGCTGTGTGCGCCTATTACTTGGCCTATTGGTTGCGGCAAGTCGTTTAAAGGCGTTTATCATATCCATCGTGATGAGACCATTTTGTACCAAACCGGTCACGGTCATACAATCCAAGAGCTGCGGTTCATCAAGGGTATTGATAACCCTGAGCTTGACGTGGCAGTCGGTTCAGATTTGGCCGAGATATTGCGTGAAGAATTAGAGCTAGTGACCGGTGCATCGAATGAGTTCGATTTAGAGCTGTTTTTGAGTGGTGAATTAACGCCAGTCTTTTTTGGTACGGCCTTAGGTAACTTTGGTGTCGATCACATGCTTGATGGACTTGTACAGTGGGCACCGGCGCCGATGCCACGGGAAACTGACGCGCGTGAAGTTCAAGCGTCCGATGAAAAATTCACTGGCTTTGTATTTAAAATTCAAGCCAACATGGATCCCAAGCATCGCGATCGTATCGCCTTTATGCGCATTGTGTCGGGTAAATACACGCAAGGCATGAAGCTTAAGCATGTTCGTATCGGCAAAACCGTCAGTATTTCCGATGCGGTAACCTTTATGGCGGGCGACCGTGAGCGCGCAGCAGAAGCGTATGCTGGCGATATTATCGGTTTACATAACCATGGCACCATTCGTATTGGCGACACCTTCACTCAAGGTGAAGATTTGAAATTCACCGGTATCCCGAACTTTGCCCCAGAAATGTTCCGTCGTATTCGCTTAAAAGATCCTTTAAAGCAAAAGCAATTGTTAAAAGGCTTAGTGCAATTATCTGAAGAGGGCGCGGTGCAGGTGTTCCGTCCGTTGGATAACAATGACTTAATTGTGGGGGCCGTCGGTGTACTCCAGTTTGAAGTGGTTGTGGCACGCCTGAGATCGGAATACAACGTCGAAGCGATTTATGAAGGCATTAACGTGTCAACGGCACGTTGGGTGTACTGCAGTGACGATCGTAAACTCGATGAGTTCCGCCGTAAGTGCAGCACAAACTTGGCCTTGGATGGTGGTGATAACTTGACCTACGTGGCACCGACCATGGTTAATTTAAACTTGTCGATGGAACGTTATCCGGACATTACGTTTGCCAAAACACGCGAAAACTAATCGCAGTCTGCGCTAGACGCGTCTGACGAGACAAAAGCGACCTATGGTCGCTTTTTTATTGCTTACGATGAGGTTAAGGGTAACACTTGAGTTTAGTTCTGGAGTTATCAGGCTGGGGCGTTATGTATGATTGGCTAAACGCGCCATGGAGTGGATTGTGAGGAATGAATGTATGGGCTTAACATCTGACAATGTGTGTTGTTGGCGTCCCCATCAGTGCGGTGGCCGTGGTGATCGATAGTCATGCCCATCTCGATATGGCGGCGTTTGATCACTGCCGCGAGCAATTAGTGGTGGCTATGGCCGAACGCGGGATTGCGGGGGTGTTACTGCCCGGCATTTGCCCGTCATCCTGGCAGCAGCAAATCGCAGTCGCGCAGCAGTATCAATGGCCCTATGCCTTAGGGATCCATCCTTGGTATATCCAGGGCGATATCGATACTGAGTGTGATAAGCTCCAAGGATTAATCGAGCAGCAACTTAAGGCGCCAACGGATTCTGCGGCCAGATTAGTGGCAATTGGTGAAGTGGGGCTCGACAAGTTACATGGGACGATTGACTCGCAATTGCCTTGGTTACATCGGCAAATTAGTTTAGCCCAGCAACATCATTTACCCTTGGTGTTGCATTGTGTTAAGGCGCATCACATTTTGTTGCCAATCCTCAAGCAGGCTCGATTGAGTCGCGGCGGAGTTATTCATGGCTTCTCTGGTAGCCAGCAAACCGCCAACGCTTATATTGCACTCGGTTTTAAATTAGGGATTGGCGGTGTCATTCTTAGACAGAACGCTGATAAACTCCGCAGTGTGGTGGCTGCGTTGCCATTAACAAGTTTGCTGTTAGAAACTGACTCTCCGTCAATGGGAATCGTGGCTGGTGAGCTCAATACCCCGCTTATTTTGCCCGATATACTGGCGGAAATTGCGCGACTGCACAAATCTTCTACTGTTCCGGTGCGCGAACAGTTGTTTGTCAATGTCACCCAACTCTTTGACCTATAATTCCTTTTGTTTGAACGGCGGTTTTAGTGGCTGCACAATATCGCTAACACACTGAAATTAAACTTCAAAACTTTGAACTTAGTGGCGATTTATCCCGTTATCTCAGATATAATTCGCCTCGGAAATAGGTTGGTTAACAACACAAACAAAATAAGTTAACAAATAGGGTGATGGTTAATGAATATTCTGATGAGCTTGGTAGGGGTGGTCACTCTACTTGCAATTGGTTATCTACTATCAAACAACCGTAAAGCGATTAGTCTTCGCGCTGTGGGTGGCGCTCTTGCTATCCAAGCCGCTTTCGGTGGTTTTGTTCTGTACGTACCATTTGGTAAAGATGTGCTAAAAAACGTGTCTGATGGCGTATCTAGCGTTATTGGTTATGCACAAAACGGTATCAACTTTTTGTTCGGTGATTTAGCTCAGTTTAAAGTGGGCTTTATTTTTGCCGTCAACGTGTTACCTGTCATCGTGTTCTTCTCGTCGTTAATTGCAGTTCTCTATTACTTAGGGATTATGCAGTGGGTTATTCGTATCATTGGTGGTGCTCTGCAAAAGGCGCTGGGAACCAGTCGTACCGAATCCATGTCTGCGACTGCCAACATCTTCGTTGGTCAAACTGAAGCGCCATTGGTTGTTCGTCCTTTCATTCCAACCATGACTCAATCTGAACTGTTCGCCATTATGGTGGGCGGTCTAGCGTCTATCGCGGGTTCAGTATTGGCCGGTTATGCGCAGATGGGTGTACCTATCGAATATTTGGTTGCGGCATCATTTATGGCGGCTCCTGGTGGTCTGTTGATGGCGAAGTTAATGCATCCGCAAACTGAAGAAACCATCAATGAAATGGATGAGTTACCAGAGGATCCTGACAAGCCAGCTAACGTGTTAGACGCTGCGGCTGCAGGTGCTTCATCCGGTATGCATTTAGCGCTGAACGTGGGTGCTATGCTGTTAGCTTTCGTTGGTCTGATTGCGATGCTCAACGGCATGTTAGGTGGCATTGGTGGCTGGTTCGATATGCCAGAACTGACTCTGGAACTGATCTTAGGTTATGTCTTTATGCCATTAGCCTTCTTAATCGGCGTACCTTGGCATGAAGCGATGATCGCAGGTTCATTCATTGGTCAGAAGATCGTCGTTAACGAATTCGTGGCTTACTTGAACTTTGCTCCATACCTGAAAGATGTTGCCGAGGGTGGCTTACTGATCAACGGTGAAGTGATGACCGATCGCACCAAGGCGATTATTTCATTCGCCTTGTGTGGTTTCGCTAACTTATCATCGATTGCAATTTTGCTCGGTGGTCTGGGTGCGATGGCACCAACCCGTCGTCATGATCTGGCTAAAATGGGTATCCGTGCGGTTATCGCCGGTTCATTAGCGAACTTGATGAGCGCGACATTAGCTGGCTTGTTCTTAGCACTCTAATGTCATCATGTCCCGGCCAAGTGCCGGGACATATCCACTATTTCCAACGTATTTTCAACGTTAAATTGAGATTAGCAGCCCTGACATCAGTTTGGCTGATCAGATAGTTGCAATCAAAATTTAACAACTGCTGGGCTTTGTTCACATTTTAGAATTTACTGTTCTCATTTTTGTTGAGATTTATGTCAAGACAGGTAAAATGCGAACGCTAAAAAAATATTGCTGACAACAGCAAATAAAACCAAAAATATGGGGTTGATGATGAAAAATGTAAAAATGCTCGCCTTAGCCGCTGCTACCACTGCTGCCTTATCTGCTGGTTCTGTTCAAGCCGAACAGTTCTACGGTTTTTCTAACGTATCTGTAAACTACTTAGATTGGTCTGACGGTACTACTGAGCGCACTGGTGGCTACAAAGAAGACTTCGTGTATTTAGAAGTTGAAGGTGGCGCGGGTTATGACTGGGGTGATGTTTACGGTTTTGTTGATTTCGAAAACCCAACTAAGGGTGAATGGAGAAAGGCCGACGAAACTGTGAAAGAGAAAGCTGAAGCTTTCCGTATTGCCGCTAAAGGTTCTGTTGCCATCAACATGGGTGACAGCAACTTTAACTACTATGGTCAACTGTACTCTTTGTCTGACTCTTCAGGTTTCTACGAGCAGAACGTGACCTTAGGTGTGAGCTACGATTACAACACTGATTTCGGTTTATGGGTTAAGCCATTCATCGGCGCACATTATGTGCATAACAACTTCATCGGTGCCGGATTCAACGGTTACATGGGTGGCTGGGTGTTAGGTTATAACTTCGAACTGGCTGGTCAATCAATGATGATTACCAACTGGAATGAAATTGAATTTGACCGCGCTGATGAGTATAAAGGTGCCAACGGTAATGGTACGGGTCTGAACGGTGCCGTTGCACTGTGGTGGACTCCAACGCCTAAGTTCACTGCCGGTGTTCAATACCGTTATGCTGACCATAAGTTAGGTGCAGCAACTTATCAAAATGCTGTGATTTTCTCTGCTAAATATAACTTCTAAGAAAGTTTAGCTAGATGACAGGGAGCTGCCACCGCAGCTCCCATTATGCAACAGCGAACGTGGCAATAAAGATACATAGTTAAATTTTACATAAGCTTGGTTTATATTAGCTGAACTGATTTTACGTAAGCTTTATGATTTTCTCGCGCTAAAACGGAGTTTTCGCGGAAAGGCAGACACATACACAGTGTGTATGACACTTCCTTCCGGTCTTCATGGATTCAAGTCGTGGTACTCGTTATCAAGTTTGAATACCGACAATTTGCTGTTAACGATTGACTAGTATTAGTTAGCATTTGGCAATGTCTGAAGGCCCGGCCACCAACAATACCAATAAAAGCCCAAGCCAGACGCTGCTAAATGCCAGAATTTTTATTTTTTGAATAATGTCTTGGAGAGCAACATGAGCGATTTAACATTAGCGGCACAACGCGCAATCGAATTGATGGATTTAACCACATTAAATGATGATGATACTGATCAAAAGGTCATCGATTTATGCCATAAAGCCCTGACGCCCGCAGGTCATACTGCTGCTATTTGCATTTACCCGCGCTTCATTCCTATTGCTCGCAAAACCTTGATTGAGCTGGGTGCTGAAGATATCAAGATAGCCACGGTCACTAACTTCCCTCATGGCAATGACGATATCGCGATTGCGGTATTAGAAACCCGCGCCGCGGTAGCTTATGGCGCTGATGAAGTCGATGTGGTGTTTCCATACCGTGCACTGATGGCTGGCGATGAAACCGTTGGTTTCGAATTAGTTAAAGCCTGTAAAGAAGCGTGTGGTGAAGACGTATTGCTGAAAGTTATCATCGAATCCGGTGAACTGAAAACGCCTGAGCTTATCCGTAAAGCTTCCGAGTTATCTATCGATGCCGGCGCTGATTTTATTAAAACCTCTACCGGTAAAGTCCTTGTTAATGCGACTCTGGAAGCTGCTGAAATCATGTTGACTGTGATCAGTGAAAAAAATACCCAGGTAGGATTTAAACCAGCCGGTGGCGTGCGTGACGCGGCGGCGGCAGCAGAGTTTTTAGGTACGGCTAGCCGTATTCTTGGCCAAGATTGGGTCTCGCCTCGTACCTTCCGTTTCGGTGCGTCAAGCCTGTTAACCAGCTTGCTGCACACCTTAGACTTGGCCGATGCGCCAGCGGCGACACAAGGGTATTAATTTCGTTGGTGAATGACATCTTCACAGTGACTGACGTGATAGGTATAAGCCTGACTTAGCTATCATGCAGCACTGTGATTAACGCATATTCTTTGCAAACCTAGTCGCGGCAACCTTGGAGGCCAAACTATGTTTTTAGCTCAAGAAATTATTCGTAAGAAACGTAATGGGCAGGCGTTAAGTGCTGCGGAAATTCAATTCTTTGTTCAGGGTATAACCGATCTTAGTGTGTCAGAAGGTCAAATTGCTGCCTTTGGTATGGCGGTGTATTTTAATGATATGACCATGGACGAACGTATCGCCATCACCAGTGCGATGCGTGATTCTGGTACCGTGCTAAATTGGGATAGTCTTGGGCTTAATGGCCCTATTGTCGATAAACACAGCACTGGCGGTGTTGGCGATGTCATTAGTTTAATGCTAGGTCCTATGGTCGCCGCGTGTGGTGGTTATGTGCCGATGATCTCAGGGCGCGGTTTAGGCCACACCGGTGGCACGTTAGATAAATTTGATGCTATTCCAGGTTATCAAACGGAGCCCGACAATCAATTATTCCGCCAAGTGGTTAAAGAGGTGGGGGTGGCCATTATTGGTCAAACCGGCGATCTGGTGCCTGCCGATAAACGTTTTTATGCTATCCGTGACAATACTGCGACCGTTGAATCGATTTCTCTGATCACCGCCTCTATTTTATCGAAGAAATTGGCCGCAGGCCTCGATGCCTTAGTGATGGATGTTAAGGTTGGTAGCGGGGCCTTTATGCCGACCTATGAGGCATCAGAAGAATTGGCTCGCAGTATTACTGCGGTGGCTAATGGCGCTGGTACTCGTACTACCGCAATGTTGACTGACATGAACCAAGTGTTGGCCTCATGCGCAGGCAATGCCTTGGAAGTCATGGAGGCATTGAACTTCTTGACCGGTCACTATCGCCATCCGCGTTTATACAATGTCACCATGGGCTTATGTCAGGAAATGTTGTTATTAGCAGGACTTGCCGATACGCCTGAACAAGCAAAATTAACGCTTGATACCGTGCTTAACAACGGCCGTGCCGCCGAAGTCTTCGCTAAGATGGTGGCAGGCTTAGGTGGCCCAGTCGATTTTGTTGAAAACCCTAGCCGCTATTTAGCACAGGCGAGCATAGTGCGTCCTGTCTATGCTGACAAAGTTGGCTATGTCCATGCCATGGATACCCGCGAACTCGGATTGGCGGTGGTCAGTTTGGGCGGTGGACGCCGTAAACCCGGTGATGCACTTGATTACAGTGTTGGTTTGAGTCAAGTCTGCGTATTAGGCCAGACCGTTGATGATCAAACGCCTTTGCTGATGATCCATGCGCAGTCTGAGCAGGCGTTTGCCGTGGCTGCGCAACTGGTTAAACAAGCTATTATTATCGAGGATACCCCGCCGGTTGCGACTCCCGATATTTATTGTGCCATTCGCGCCAGCGATCTTTGAGGTAGTGTTATGAAACGTACAGTAATTTTGATGTTAGATTCTTTTGGTCTAGGCGCGTCACACGATGCGGCGAGCTTTGGTGACGTTGGGGCCAATACTTTTGGTTCTATTGCCAAGGCATGTGCCGAAGGCCGTGCTAATGAAGGACGTCAAGGGCCATTATCGTTACCCAATTTATCGCGTTTAGGCTTGGCGTATGCCGCCATGGAAAGCGCCGGTGAGTTCCCGATGGGATTCGATGGTGATCATGAGGTCATTGGTGCTTATGGTCATGCTGAAGAAATTAGCTCAGGCAAGGACACACCGAGTGGACACTGGGAAATGGCGGGTGTCCCTGTTTTATATGAGTGGGGCTATTTCTCTGAGTTAACTAATTCATTTCCGGTTGAGCTGACCGACAAAATCCTTGCACGAGCAGGCTTGTCAGGTTATTTGGGTAATTGCCATGCTTCGGGCACCGAGATTTTAGACCGACTAGGTGAAGAGCATATGCAATCGGGTTTGCCTATTTTCTACACCTCAGCAGACTCTGTGTTTCAAGTGGCTTGTCATGAAGAAACCTTTGGCTTAGATAATTTATTGCGTCTGTGTGAAATCGCCCGCGAAGAGTTAGGTCCTTACAATATTGGCCGGGTGATTGCCCGTCCGTTTGTGGGTGATAAGGATAGCGGCTTTGCTCGTACTGGCAACCGTCGTGATTATGCGGTTGAGCCACCGGCAAAAACCGTGTTGGACAAGATGAAAGAAGCCGGTGGTGAAGTGGTCAGTGTCGGCAAAATTGCAGACATTTATGCCCATTGCGGTATCACTAAAAAAGTCAAAGCCAATGGTTTAGAAGACTTATTTGATGCCACGTTAACGCAAATCAAGCAAGCGGGCGATCGCACGATTATCTTTACTAATTTTGTCGACTTTGACTCCCATTATGGTCATCGCCGTGATGTGGCAGGCTATGCTAGAGCACTCGAGTATTTTGATGGCCGCTTGCCTGAATTGTTGGCGCTGCTTGATGATGAAGATTTATTAGTACTGACGGCTGATCACGGTTGTGATCCTACTTGGAAGGGATCGGATCATACTCGTGAACATGTTCCGGTACTGGTTAAAGGGGCTGGCTTAAATGCTGGTTCATTAGGCAGACGTAAAACCTTTGCCGACATTGGTCAATCCATTGCGAGCTATTACCAGCTTGAGCCAATGGTTTACGGTGAGTCCTTTATTCACCGTTAATGTACTAAGCCGGCATGAGGTCGGTGATTAAATAATGAAATAAACAGAGGTAAAATCGATGGCAACACCACATATTAATGCAGTAGACGGCGCGTTTGCAGAAACCGTATTATTCCCAGGCGATCCACTGCGTGCCAAGTTTATCGCTGAAACATTTTTAGAAAATGTTGAGCAGGTGACCGATGTTCGTAACATGCTGGGCTTCACTGGTACCTATAAAGGTAAAAGAGTCTCTGTGATGGGTTCTGGCATGGGTATTCCGTCATGCTCAATCTATGCGACTGAACTGATTAAAGATTACGGCGTTAAAAACCTGATCCGTGTGGGTACTTGTGGCGCAATCAGCACCGACGTAAAAGTACGTGATGTTCTGGTTGGTATGGGTGCTTGTACCGATTCTCAAGTGAACCGATTACGCTTCCAAGGTCAAGACTTTGCTGCGATTGCCGATTTTGACCTGCTCAGCGCAGTCGTTGATTCTGCTAAAGCTCGTGGTACTAAGGTTCGCGTGGGTAACGTATTCTCAGCAGATCTGTTCTATACCCCAAATCCTAGCATGTTCGATACCATGGAGAAGATGGGTGTATTAGGCGTCGAAATGGAAGCGGCGGGTCTATATGGCGTTGCTCACGAGTTCGGTGCTCGCGCTCTGTGTGTTGTGACTGTATCTGATCACATCCGCACGGGTGAAGCCACCACATCGGAAGAGCGTCAAACTAGCTTTAACGAAATGATTGAAATGACATTAGAAGCGGTATTGACTCTGTAATATTGCGTGCTGATGAAAAAGGGCCCATTTGGGCCCTTTTTATTTACTAGCTTCTTCTTCATTGGTCGGCACTTGTTTGGTTTGGCGGTGCTTATTAATCTTGTGGCGGCGCCTATCATAATCTGCGCGCTTAAACGATAAGGCTCTAGACAGTAAGAAGCCGATTAATCCCGCCACTAACAACATGATTTCTTGTTGCTCCATATTAATGGTATGGGCCTGTTTAATTTGTTTGAGCATCGAGCCTTTGACCAAATAGGCTTCCACATAGCCTAAATGGATCCCATCTTGGTACACGGGTTCGACATACGCGGGATATTGCTTGGAAATATCCACTAGCAGCGCAGCATCCACTTCCAATTTGTCATTGATATTTTGTGCGTAGGCTAAGCGATGACCTTCACTACTATAAATACTCACGGCTAATACTTTTGGATCTTGTACCAAAGCGGTTGCGAGCCATTGAAGTTGTTCATCATTTTGAAGTTGTAATGCGGGGGCTGCCCCCTGTGCAGCTTGTTGAACCAAGAGTCTTGCCATCTTTTCTGATTGGGTCTTTAGCAAGAGCTGCCCTTGTAGTAGGCTAGTTTGCCAGAGGTGTATTAAGGCAAAAATCAGCAGTAGCGCAACGATAAATTGCACTACCCTGATAAACTTATGGCTTTTTTTCAATCCTTTAAGATGTAACACTGATCACCAACCTTTACGATTCCCTGCACTAATCATAATTGATATTGCAGCGTTGGCACAGCCGGAGAGACGAGTTCATGGAAGTAGCCCCAACAATTAGTCAAAAAAGTGCTGCATTTGATGTTTTTTTAGGTCAAATACAATCGCAGTTGCCGCGGATCAATCGTCATTGTGAGGGGACATTATTGCCCTGTGTCCGCTGGGTATTTCCCCACGATTGGTTCGCTGATACTGCGGTCATCAGCCGCTTAGTCGGCGAGTTGCAATCGAGCTCTTGTTTATCCATAGCTTACCTTGAGCGACCTGGTGATTACGCAGGCATTGAGCTAGCCGGCGATGACCTTAGCGCGTTACAGTCCATACTGAGCGCGTGGCCAGGCACCGAGACCTTAGCGGTCAGCCAACCATTGCCACAATTGACTCAAGCGGGCTTGTTGGTCATGGATATGGATTCCACTGCCATCCAAATAGAATGTATTGATGAGCTCGCGTCGATGGCGGGAATTGGCGCGCAAGTCGCAGAGGTCACTGAGCGTGCGATGCAAGGAGAACTCGATTTTGAGCAAAGCTTGAGGTTAAGGGTGTCGTTGCTGGCAGGGGCCCGTGCCGAGATTATTGATGCACTGTGCCAGCAACTGCCGCTGACGCCTGGGTTGACCTTATTGTGCCAAACCTTACAAGCCAATGGCTGGAAACTGGTGTTAGCATCGGGCGGCTTCACCCCGTTTGTGCAATATTTGCAACAGGCATTGCAGCTTGACGCCGCCTTTGCCAACCAATTAGAGATCATTGCCGGCAAACTCACCGGTCATGTGACAGGTGACATCGTGGATGCCCAGTGCAAAGCGCAGGTATTATTACGATGTGCCACGCAGTGGCATATCGCATCCGGACAACGGTTGGCCATTGGTGATGGCGCCAATGATATCCCGATGCTTATGGCATCAGATTTTGGCATTGCCTTTCATGCTAAGCCTGCATTAAATGCGATCGCCAGTGCTAAAATTGGCATCTTAGATTTGCAAACTTTATTGTTTTGGCTAAGAAAATAATGACTCAAATGCCAACTAAAATCCCCGAGATTAAGCAAGTATCTCATTTTATTCCCTTTGAGAATGGTCAATTGCACTTGCGCGAAATACGCCCTGACGATGAGATTAGCGCTCCTTTGACCCCAGTCTTATTACTCCATGGCGCCATGTCCAACGGCAAGGTGTTTTATAGTCAATCGGGTAAAGGCTTGGCCTGTTATTTAGCGCAGCATGGGATCCCTGTGTATGTGCTCGATACCTTTGGACGTGGCTTAAGTGAGCCAAGCCTCAATGCTGACATTAATCCTGAGCAAGAGTCGGTTATCTGCCAGCAATTGCCCTTGATCCATGAATGGATCTTGCATCGACACCCACAGGCAAACAAAGTGCATTGGGGCGGCCACTCATGGGGCGGCGTCTTGATGGCGAGTAGCCTAGTTCGTTTTCCTGAATTGACGGCAAAGGTGGCCTCGTTAGTCTGCTTTGGCAGCAAACGTACGATTAAAACGCAATCATTCAAAAAGCGCTTAATGGTTGATTTGATTTGGAATCGCCTAGCGCCAACCTTGGCTAAGCGGCAAGGGTATTTTGATGCCAGACAATGGCGCATGGGAATGGATAACGAAAGTCGGGCATCGTTACTGGAGTCGATTGATTGGGTGGGTGGCGCTTGGATTGGTCATCAGGATGGGTTTGATTATGCCCACGCGGCGAAGTCGTGCCAGTGGCCACCGGCTTGGTTCTTTGCCGGCGCTAATGATCCGGTATTGGGCAACCCTAAGGATGTGCGAGATATGATGGCTGAGTGTGGCTTAAGTGCGGCCAAATATAGTTTATTAGCCAAAGCCTCAGGGCATTTACTCGATTATGGCCATGCCGATATGCTGACTTCGCCGTTAGCGACTATGGATCATTTCCCTGGGTTAAAAGATTGGTGGTTAACCCTTGATTGACCAGCCCCATGGCTGGTCAATGATGGGGTGTTATGGGGACTAGTGCTGGCTGAGGCTAGGGTAGCGCAGTAAAACTTCATGAGTGATATCTAAGATTTCGCCCAGACCGATGACTTGCCACAACATCTCCTCGAGCTGTTTAACCTTGTGAGGGGCATAGGGCAGCATGTATTCCGTTTCTCGACGGATATAACTCATGTCAGGTTTATGCGCCGCCCCGCGATAGACTCTGATGGCATAAAATTGCCCGTGGTCTTGGGCTTGGCGAATAAATTTCAGCTGAGCGTTGATGTCGCCGATAATGCGCGGTTGTTGGCACAGTAATTCCCCGCTAGGCAATAGGCTCATAAACACTTCGAAGAAATCCATCTCATAGTCCGGATTCATGGTGCGTACCGGATCCAATAAATCACGCTTAAGTACACCGTGATCAAGTAAGGCGGTCAAATCTAAGCCATAAGGGGTGGTGTCAAAGATATCTGTTAATAGGTGTCGTTCACTGGTCGCGGCTAAGCATGAGAGCTTAGCGTTTTTGATGGTTTTCTCCACAAACCATAACACCCCAGGTAAATGGCGCATCATCAGATTTTTTAGGGCTTCAGCCAGTTCTTTGGCTTCGGCATTATTCTCGGTCAATTTTTGCAGCTTTTCTTTATTGGCTTCAATCAGCTTTTTCAGGAAAGCGACCCCCATATGCGGCTCATTCCCCATCACCGACACTAAATGTAAACTTTGGCCATTACGACGGCTACGCACCAGTTTATAAGGCATCTCGACCAGTTTAAGCTTACCGGCGAGCGGCTGGAGCTTAGGAAAGCTCAATAATAAGGGTTCATCGTTATTAAACTCGATGATGTCATCAAGGTTGAGCTGCATTCCGCGGCCAGAAATATCCTGAGATATGGCTTTGACATCAATATCGCCTTGGCGGATGTGCACTAAAGTTTTAAACGCAAATCTCGCCTCCATGCGCCGCTCCGAGAACTCCATCGCCACTTGACGAATTTGATGGGAGTTAATTTTAGGTTGGGCAAATACTTTAAGGGCATTGACATTTTCAGTGTCTAACCGTGATTGGTATAGGCGCCTGACTTGTTCATTGGTGAGATCTTGCAATACCAAACTGTATTGTAATTGCTTGAGTTCAGCTTCAATGGCACTGCTGTAATGGCGGTCTTCTTGGGGTAATACCGAGGCTTTATAGGGGCGCTGATGGTCAATGGCGTAATGGTCTAGACGATAAATTCTAAAACTGGTTTTACGCGCGCCAAACCCTAAAAAGAGGTTGGTCAGGGTTTGCTGTTCTAATTCCCATAAGGTGGCAGAGTAAAAAAAGAGTTTACCGCTGGCATTGTGAGAAAAACACACAAACATCTTATGAGCAGGGTTCGACGGTTCTTGCAGTATTTTTTCAATGCGTTGATGCGTCAACATCGCTGGTAATTGATTAATGTCATTTTGGTCGACAAAATCATTGAGAATGGTTTGATTTTCCTGACTCAATAATAAGTGACTTAAGTGCCATTGTTGGTTTTTGGTGCCCGCGAAAGTTGATAAGTGTGGAAAATGAGGCAAATATTGCCGCTCTAATCCCAGCCCCGTTGCGGTATGCATAATATCACTGACATCGACCTTATAGCGGCCTTTGTAGGCGTGGATAAGTTGCTCGAGTAATTCTGACAATGAAGCGTTGCTGTCGAGGCGTTTGAGACTGATAAAATCAGAATCATCCTTGGACTCAATCTTCACCACTTGATAGTCAATACCTTGTTGCAGAACCTCAAAAATCCCATCTTTGATAAGCTCAAGTAAAAAGAGCTTAACCTTGGCTTGGGTTTGCAGGTTGTGAGACTTGGGCGCGCGGATGCGGATCCCATTGACGGACAGATCGGTCGAATTGGCGGTGATCCTTTGGTCTTGATGTTGAATGTCGACCTTGATGCTATAATGCATCCGCTCTTCTTCGCGATTAAAATAACTGCCAAGAACCGTGAGTGGCACGACAAATGGTGAGTCTTGGCTGGCAGTCACTTTTTTATGGGCAGCGTCTCTGAGTGCTTCTCTGCGACGTTTATGGCTATTGATGACCTCTTCATAGACCCCTAGCGTATAATGCTGCTGATATAGGGATAATGATTCCAATAGGATGGCTTTGGCGGGCTCATCAAGAAAATGCTTTTGCTGCCCCTGAACGACGGCTTCCCAAGGCAACTCGGTTTTTTCTCGTAAATCAATATTGCGAGTACACAAAGTGGCAAGACGGTTGAGTTCCATCTTGATAAGAAAGCGATCTGAACTGGATTCATTCGCCGTTAATTGGTCAAATAGTTCCTGAAAGTGCTCTTCCATAACCAAAGGTTTGAGCTGGTCTATCAGGCTGCTGTACTCTTTTATTATCATTTATGTTTCTTATTAAAGCATCCAAGCTTTATGTCGGCAGTAAATTTGTTTACTTTATCTTAGCTTATACGAATTTTAGAGAATTATGGCAAAGAATAAAACAGCCTTTGTGTGTAATGAGTGCGGTCAGGACTTTCCAAGGTGGCAAGGTCAATGTAACGCATGTAAAGAATGGAACACCATCACCGAGGTGCGACTAGGGAGCGCACCGGCCAATCGAGGGGCAAGTTTTAGTGGATTCGCAGGCTCAGGCAGTAGTCAGGTTCAAACCCTTGATCAAATTGATTTAAATGATTTACCGCGTTTAGCCAGTTCGTTTACTGAATTCGATCGGGTGCTGGGCGGCGGTATCGTGCCAGGTTCGGCCATTTTGATTGGGGGTCATCCTGGGGCGGGCAAAAGTACCTTATTGTTGCAGACCTTGTGCCGTTTATCGCAACAGATGGAAGCCCTGTATGTCACTGGTGAGGAATCCTTACAACAAGTCGCCATGCGTGCCCATCGTTTAGGCTTGCCTATCGATAAGTTAAAGATGCTGTCAGAAACCAGTGTTGAACAAATTTGCGAGGTGGCGTTAAAAGAGCAGCCAAAAGTGATGGTGGTTGACTCAATTCAAGTGATGCATATTAACGATGTTCAATCCTCGCCTGGGAGCGTGTCTCAAGTTCGGGAGTCCGCCGCATTTTTAACCCGTTTCGCCAAACAGCAAGGCATTGCGGTGATCATGGTTGGCCATGTGACTAAAGATGGTAGCTTAGCCGGTCCTAAAGTGCTAGAGCACTGTATTGACTGCTCGGTGATGTTTGAAGGGGATAGTGATAGCCGTTATCGAACATTACGCTCTCATAAAAATCGCTTCGGCGCAGTCAATGAATTGGGCGTGTTTGCCATGACCGAAAAAGGCTTGAAGGAAGTCGCTAACCCCTCCGCCATCTTTTTAACCCGCGATGAAGCCGCGCCGGGCTCTTTAGTCATGTCGATCTGGGAAGGGACTCGGCCTTTGCTGGTGGAATTGCAGGTATTGGTTGATAGTTCAGCCATGTCGCACCCAAGGCGTGTCGCAGTGGGGATGGATGCCAACCGCTTGGCCATGTTATTAGCTGTGATGCATCGCCATGGTGGCTTACAGATGGCCGATCAAGATGTGTTTGTCAATGTGGTTGGTGGGGTTAAAGTCACTGAGACCAGTGCCGATCTTGCGTTACTTTTGGCGATGGTGTCGAGTTTTCGTAATCATACACTTGATCAAGACTTAGTGGTGTTTGGTGAGGTGGGCTTATCGGGTGAGATCCGGCCGGTGCCTAACGGCCAAGAGCGCTTAATCGAAGCGGCCAAGCATGGCTTTAAGCGCGCTATCGTGCCGAAGGCGAATGCGCCCAAAAAAGCCATCGCCGGCATGGAGGTGATGGGTGTGTCTAAACTGAGTCAAGCACTCGATGCTATCCTTTGACCCTATCTTTTTTCGCTAACGGACGCGCCTCTTACTCGGCATTTTTAGGGGCAGCATTAGCATTTTGATGCTGCTCAATAAAGTGATTTAGCTCTCTATCGAGTAAGTTAGTGTCGGCAAGGTTGAGCTCAATCAAGCGTCTAAGATGGCTAATGGATTCAACATCAATATGCTGGGTACGCAAGCCTAACCAATCCGTGTCTTGGTGGGTAGCTTCTACTTTCATCTGCAAAGACACATCTGAGTTTGGTAGGGTGAAATGCAATACTAAGTCATCACTATCAGGATTGAGACGGGGAGGGCGCTCAACTAAAGCCCCATTCAAACAAAGATCGATTATTCGTGTGGGCCAACGAATATTTGCTTGGGCTATATACGCATTGGCATTGAAAAAAATCCGAGAAAATTTACGTCTATCATCCATGTCGACTTACCTTACTGTCATTGTAATCTCCCTAAGTATATACCCTATCACGTCGAAGGCGCGCAATTGCGAGGTTATTTCGTTGAGTGAATGCGGCTGCGCTATTAAAGGCGAGGGCACCGATGGCGAAAGTTAGGCTGGGGTTCGCTAATGAGCCTGGGTAGCGAGGTGTTGCACTTAAGCGCGAATGCGCTGGCAATGCCAGCGGAATGTGAATTCGAATTAATCATAAATATCAAAATATTATTAAATTTTAACCTGAGTTTGTGAAAAATTATGAATACACTGGTGGTCTGAACTCGGGAGACAATTTTGGCCACCATTCTTATTTTTCAAGCGTTATCTAGTGCGACGCACTTACCGCGGCAATGCCTTGAGCAATTAGGCTATGGTGTGTTGGTGGTACGCAGCCAAGAGCAGTTCTGGCAGGAGCTCAGTGGGCAAATGCCGGACTTAATTGTGTTCGATACCCACGCCATGCCTGTCGATAATATCCGCATCATTCGAGATATTCGAAGCCAGAGCGTAACGCCCATCTTAGTGCTCAGCCCACAAAGCGATGTGTTTGATATTGTGATAGCGCTCGAGATGGGCGCCGATGATTTTATGACGGCGCCTTGGGTATTGCGTGAGTTACAAGTCAGAATGCGTAATTTAATATGGCGACACGAGTTGCTTAAAAAGGCGCGCCATCAATTACAACAAATCAGTTGTCAGGGAAATGATCTCTATTTTGACGAGTATCATTTATCAATTTCAAAGCGCCAGTTGCGACAAAATGAACAGCCAATCGCGCTGACTAAGGCTGAGTTTGAGCTGTTGCAAGCGTTTATTCGTCATCCACAACAAGTGTTAAGTCGTCAGCGATTAATGCAGCAAACACATCATCGACACTTGTATGTGAATGAGAGAACCATCGATGTGATCATTCGGCGGTTACGCCAAAAGCTCAGTGCAGCATTGTTTGTAACTATTCATGGTGAAGGCTATTTATTTGCCGCGACGCCGAGTCCACAAAAAAACGCGGCCGTAGCCGCGTGAATTTATACCAATGATTGTTTATCGGAATCTACCCAGTGCAAGGTTATCCTCGCGAGCGCCTGATAGAATTGGCCGGAGTCTTGTCGCTCCACTTGCTGACAAAATGCCGGTAACCACGATAGCAGGCAGTCATTGAGATAGGCTGATTGGGCCTCAGGGCTGGCATGGGTGCATAAGTGTCCCATATAGGCTAGCATAACCGCGAGGTGGTCGGCAGGCTCCTTAAAGTCACTTTGCACCGTCAAGTGACTTTGTTTTAGAAAGTCACTCATTAAGTGATGCTGTTCCCCAAAAGCCAATGGCTCTTGGCCTTTGACCAAAAAATGGCTGGCATAAGGGGTCGGGGCATGTTTACTGCCAATTAAAAATAGCCCGCAATAATCGGCTGCTAACTCCAATAATTGCCGTTCATTTCCAATCTGCTTGAGCTGAGTCATGATCACTTGCACGTCGTCACTGATGCGTGAGTCTTGCCCCAATTGCAACCAAAAGGCCGTGGCTTGTGGTTGGGTCAACTGCTCCAAACGCGCCTGATCGATTTCTCGCCCAAACAGAGAAGACAACAGCTGATATACCACCGCCCTGACTCGATCTAACTCACTGACGCTGCTTGCCGTTTGACTCATAGGGATACCTCAATTGGGCCGTTAAAACCACTGACTTCAGGTACTTTACCGCGATACCTTTCGTAATTCACCAAGCAAGTATAGGCAGAGCAGGCTTGGGCTAACTTAGAGGTACCAATATCTAAGGTACAAGTGTTGGGATCGCCATAGGAATCTAACGCGCCGATTTCATTGCCCCCTTGCTTGCTACCGTCCTTGCCGACAGGGCTATACCAAGCTCCTTCTTGAATTCTTATCACGCCTTCAGGAAAATCACTGGAGATCACCGCTCCAACAAGCAGTTGGCCGCGATCGTTGAATACCCGAATAATATCACCATCTTTAATCCCACGAGCCTTGGCATCAGCCGCATTAATATAACAAGGTTCGCGACCTTTAACTGTGTAGGTTTCGCGATACGTATCTGACTCACACATTTGTGAGTGTAAACGTTTATTGGGATGGCATGATTGCAACCAAATTGGATGTTTTTTTGAGCCAGGGCCGCCATGGCTCCGTTCAACTTTCTCCATCCATTTAGGGTGGCCAGGACAATCGTCATAGTTATAACTGGCAATCTTTCGGCTATATATTTCGATCAGTCCTGAGGGGGTTCCTAATGGGTTGATTTCAGGATCATCGCGGAAAGCTTGATGTCTGACCCAAGGTTTGCCTGGACCAAAATCAAAATAGCCGCTTTGCCAGAAGGTAGCAAAATCGGGCATATCCCACTTGGCAGCGTTGTCCGCTTTGCAATCGTTATACAGCATTTCGAGCCACTGTAACTCAGTCATGCCACGGGTATATTGCTGCTCTTTATCGGGGCCAAGCATGCGGGCAAAGCGGGTGAAAATTTGAAAATCTGACAGGCTGTCATACAGTGGTTCGACCATTTTCTTCATGGCAATTACGCCACGATTGGCATAGGCGCCATAAATGTCGATATCATTGCGCTCAAAGGTGGTGCACGCCGGCAGTACAATATCAGAGAAGCGAGAACCGGCATTCCAATTGGTATCGATGGTGACCACACACTTTAATTTACGATACGCCTCTTTCATACGGTTACGTTGCTGATGGTGATTCCAAGGATTACAACCTGAGAATACCATCATTTTCACATCGGGGAGCGTGACCTTGCTGCCATTAGCATCAATGACCTTACCCGGCTCTAAAATCGAGTCTATCCAACGTGCCACCGGGATCACACTAGAATAGCCTTTAAAATCAAGGCTAGGATAAATTTGGGTCATGCCTTCATCGAGGTTCCGAGGGAAGGCGCCCGGCATCGCCGCGCCAGATGAGGGAATACCAATACCTGAATAATGATGACCATAACTGACGCCACCGCCAGGTAAGCCAATTTGACCTATCATGGTCGCTAACACGGCAGTCATCCAGTAGGGTTGTTCACCATGTTGTTGGCGTTGGATGCACCAACCCACCATAATTTGCACCCGCCCTGTGGTCATCACCTTGGCCAGCTCTCGAATACGCTCGGGGCTGATGCCACAAATTGGGCTGGCCCATTCAGGGGTTTTAGCGATGCCATCTTGTTCACCGTTAAGGTAAGGCAAGAAATCATCGAAACCGAGACTGTAGCCATCTAAAAAGGCTTTGTCATGCCAATTATTCACGACCATCTCATGAGCAATTGCCAGCATGAGTGTGACATCGGTTTGGGGATTGATGTATTGGTGTTCGCACTCCAGATAGTTTTGGGTCTTACTGACCACGGGATCTATGCTGATCACTCGGATTTTACCGGCTTTTACGAGTTTTTTGAGTTCCGCTAAATAGGCATAAGATTCGTGGGTTTCAGTATTCCAACCGACTTGCAAATTTTTATAAGGATCATTGGACCATAAAATAATGGTATTGCTGTGCTCTAAAATCAGCGACCAAGAGGTCCCTTGGGCGTACACTTCGGTTGACCCTAAGACATAAGGCAGGATGACTTGACCTGCACCAGTCGAGTAATCCCCCACTTTTTTAATGAAATTGCCATGCATGGCCACCGCGCGTTGCATATGGCTGGTGCATGAATGGAGTTGACCCACAGCGCGCCAGCCCGTCTGTCCAGCATGTAAACCTGATGGTCCATATTGCGTTTGCACTTGGTTTAACGCATCAATAAATAGGGTTAATGCTTTATCCCAGGTGACCCGCACAAAACGAAAGTCACCGCGGCTTTCGGGGTTCGCGCCAAAGCCTTTAGTGAGATAATCTAAACGCACCATTGGATAACGAGCGCGGGAGTTGTTGTACACAAGCCCTTTGATACCATGGATCATATCGCTGGGATATTTGTCAGCATCAAAGGGAAGGACTTGGTCTATCACCCCATTTTTACGACTAATTTTAAAGGCTCCAAAGTGAGACCCTGTCACCAAAAAGTCAGTGCCTTGAGCCTCACTTGCCGCCAATGCCGATAATGGGGAAAGCAAGCTGCTGCCACCTAATGACACACATGAGACAGATAACAGACCTTTAAGAAATTCTCTTCTATTCATCTTAGTTTCCTACTAGTGCTGGCCGCTTTTATCGAAAGTGGAAGAATGCTCTTGCAGATATTTCTGTACTAAAGCCGTGGTGTCTTGATCCATATTCACAAACGCTAACATGCCTTGGAACATACCCGGCCAAGTGTTGGCATCGAAGTGACCCGGTGCAGGCTGCGTATGACACACACTACAAGACGTGTTGTAGGTTTCTTCAGCATAACTCCAAAGGGCAGTATCACTGGTCAATAGGTAATTACTATCAGTCCACATGTCGGCTTCGACTCGTTGCCAAGTCAAACCGGTTAATGGATCGACTTTCTCTTCAAAGACGCGAATCACCCCTTCTTGTGCGGCGGCATCTTTTGATAACTGGGCGGTTAAGATATTGAGCCCAAAGTCGGCATAAATCACGCGACCTAAGCCCACCCGTTTACGCCAGCCTTCGATGGCAATTTTGACGCGATTATCTTGTTGCTCCAGCACCTTGACTTCAGTGGCAATGTTTAAGGTGCCTTGATCTTCTTTTTCGGTGGCATTGAGGTACAGCGGCTTGGTGAGCGCACTATAGTAGTCGGCATTGATCTGAATGCTGCTAACGCCTTGACCCACTTGTGCAATCAGTTCAGGGGCTCTGGCAGTGCCCATATTTGGCAGGTGATGCGCGATCCCTTTATGGCAATCGATACAACTTTGGTCAATTTCGGCGGCATGTTTCATTTGTTTGACGGCTAACGGTGACATGCTGTCCCAATTCATTGATTTATATTCATGGCAGTTCTTACAGGCTAACGAATTGGTCATATCAAAGCGTTTCCATTCACGGGCTGCCATTTCTAACCGTTTGTTCTCAAATTTTTCCTCGGTATTAATGGTGTTAATCAACCAACCAAAGACTTCCTTCGATGCCTCCATCTTGCGGCCAATCTTTTGAGTCCATTCATGGGGAACGTGACAATCGGGGCAGGTGGCTCGCACGCCTGAACGGTTAGACCAGTGGATCGTATTTTGCAGTTCTTTATAGGGTTTTTGCATCCCATGACAGCTAATACAAAACTCCTCGGTATTGGTGTGCTCTAAGGCGGTATTAAAGCCTCCCCAAAACACGATACCCATGACAAAAGAGCAGAGTATCACTGTCCCGAGGGAGAGATATTTAGCGGGAGAACTTAAGGTTCGCCACAAATTGCGTAACCACTTCATAGATATATCCTCGAAAATAATTATTTTTAAAAATTAGTGGCCTGGTATCCCGTAGAAGGTTTGATAAAACCAAATGAAGAAGCCGTAAGCAGAAATGAGACCTATCGTTAACAGAGGAAATAAAATCACGACGATAAAGCCCATTGCCTTGAGCTCACTTGCTCTGGTGGTTTCATCTTGATTTTTCGGTGTGTTAGTCATTTTTGTGATTCTCCTGAGCAACAAATTTTAGCCTTCATCAATAATAGACTATGAATGTGAACCTGATGGTTTTGTGGCATGAATGGATCATGTGTCGATGTGAAAAGTTATGAATAGCCCAAGGGCGCGATCGATCTCACTTGCTTGCTTGCTGAGTTTGTTCGCTATTTCTCAGTTTCGATTAATAAGCCTTTCTCTGATAACGAAATAAAGTACACTGCCGCTAACCAAGGCCATGACCGCCATTTGTCAATGTGCAACTGGTTGCAGGTCACAAGTTGGCAACGATTTGTGGATCTCTCACCCACCTGACCGTGGGGCTCTAACCTGCCATGGCCGAGGTCAAATGACCCAAACTAAGAGATCGTTTTTAAGGAAATATCATGAATTGTTCTGCACCAACTTCAGCCTCAGATAAGCCATCTTGGCTTGAGCGTAAATTTAGCATCAGCCAACGGGGATCGAACCTGCGCCAAGAACTTGTGGCCGGATTAACCACGTTTCTCGCCATGGTGTACTCAGTGATTGTCGTGCCCAATATGCTCGGCGATGCCGGGTTTGATACGGGCGCCGTGTTTATTGCTACCTGTTTAATTGCTGCCTTTGGTTCGTTGCTGATGGGGCTGTGGGCAAATTTGCCGATGGCGATTGGTTGCGCCATTTCGCTAACCGCTTTCACCGCCTTTAGCTTAGTGATTGGTCAGGGCATCAGTATCCCTGTGACGCTGGGGGCGATATTCCTCACTGGGGTGACATTCACGCTCGTGTCAGTCACCGGGGTTCGGCAGTGGATTTTGACCAATCTGCCGGCAGGAATTGCTCATGGCACTGGGATAGGAATTGGGCTGTTTCTATTGTTGATTGCAGCCAATAGTGTTGGCTTAATCGTTGGTAATCCCGTGGGCTTACCGGTTAAACTGGGTCAGATCGATTCACTTGGCGCGATAGCAGCAATCGTCGGTCTTGCCGCCACCATAGGGTTAGAAAAGAAGCGGGTGCCTGGTGGTATCTTGTTGGTGATTGTCTTGCTGTCAGCTTTTGGCTTGATGTTTGACCCGAACGTGACTTACCAAGGCTTTTTCGCCTTGCCTGACTTTACCAGTGAGCACAGCTTAGTCGGCCAACTCGATATTATGGGGGCGCTTAACCCAGTGATCTTACCCATAGTTCTAGCCTTGGTTATGACGGCGATATTTGATGCCACAGGTACCATTCGTGCGGTGGCAGGACAAGCCAAATTACTGGATAAAGACGATCAAATTATCGATGGTGATAAAGCCTTAACGTCTGACTCGGTGAGTTCGATTTTTGCCGGTCTGATGGGGGCTTCACCTGCCGCCGTCTATATTGAGTCGGCAGCGGGAACGGCCGCTGGTGGCAAAACCGGATTAACCGCCACGGTCGTGGGCGTGTTATTTTTACTGATGATGTTTTTAGCACCACTGAGCTATTTAGTGCCAGCATATGCCACCGCGCCAGCATTAATGTATGTCGGATTATTGATGTTATCGAATGTCAGTAAATTAAACTTTGACGACAGCATCGATGCATTAGCTGGCTTAACTTGCGCCGTGTTTATTATGCTGAGCTGTAATATTGTCACCGGCATCATGCTCGGTTTTGTGATTTTAACGATTGGTCGCATCATGGCTGGAGAATGGCGCCGCCTCAACCTAGCGGTCATCACGATTACCTTAGGTCTGGTGATTTTCTACCTTGGCGGCTGGGCTATCTAAGTCTGCGTTTCGTTGAGAGGTCTTGTTGGTAAAGGCTTCTCAACACATCCTTCCAGCTAATAATCCCCACCACCTGCTCGTTATGAGTAACCGGTAGGCAGCCAATATTGTGCTCGACCAACAATTGGGCGGCATGGTTGAGGCTTTGGTCTTGCTCAATGGTGATGACCTTACGGGTCATAATTTGGTGAACGCGCTTATTTAAACAGATACGGTCGCTGTCTTTAGCCAATGGATTATCGACATTGGGATTGATGGCTCGTAATAAATCCCGCTCTGAGACTAAGCCGACTAATGCCTTGCATTCGAAAACGGGAAGATGGTGCAGTTGTGTCTGCTTAAAGATATCTTGCACCAATTTGAGCCTATCATCCATGGCCACTGTTACTAATTTATGGCTCATGATATCTACAATTTGCATCCTTGCTCCTCATTCAAGTCCCTCTTATTTAATGATAGTACATCGGCATTGCGAACGGTAAAAAAAAGCAGCCAAATGGCTGCTTTAAAACAGAATACTGTAATTTAGCTAACGCTTAAAATATCAGGTGAGCCATGGCTGCGATCACCGGAAGGGTGACTAAAGTTCGCAGAATAAACACCATGAATAATTCACCAATGTTCACTGGTATTTTACTGCCTAACAGCAGCGCACCGACTTCACTCATATAAATTAATTGGGTCACAGACATGGCGGCAATAACAAAGCGCGTCATGTCCGACTCAATCGAGGCGGCTAGAATCGATGGAATAAACATATCCGCAAAACCGACCACGATGGTTTTTGACGCTTCGGCGGCTTCAGGGATCTGCAATAGTTCTAAGAACGGAATAAACGGCATGCCGAGCCAAGTGAAAATGGGGGTGTACTCGGCAATGATTAATGCCAAAGTGCCGATCCCCATGACGACGGGTAACACACCAAAGATCATATCAATGGCATTTTTTACACCTTCGCTCAGGAATTTATTTATCCCACCTGAGCGCGCCGCGCGTTTCATGGCTAAATCTAATCCCCAGGCCAGCACCGACTGTTCATTGGGTTTACGCTCGAGTTCTTGATCGCGTGCGCTGCCATCAATGAAGAGATCTTTTTTACGCGATAATGGCGGTAATCTTGGCACAATAATCGCGGCGACCAAGCCTGCTAAACACACGGTGAGGTAGAAAGGGGCAAACATGTGCTCCAGTTGCACCTGCGCAATCACCACCAGAGAAAAAGTAATCGAAACGGCAGAGAAGGTCGTGCCAATGACCGCCGCTTCTCTTTGGGTATAAAACTTCTCTTCATATTGTTTGGTGGTTAACAAAATGCCGACACTGCCATCGCCAAGCCAAGAGGTCATGCAATCGATAGCACTGCGTCCCGGTAAATTAAACAGCGGTCTCATGATCTTGGTCAATAAGGCGCCCAATAACTCCAGCAGGCCGAAGTTTAATAATAGGGGCAGCAACATGCCTGCGAATAAAAATACACAAAACAAAATGGGTAACAAGTCATTAAGTACTAACGAGCCGGTACTGGATGAAATGATGGCTTCAGGACCGACTTGGTTCAGACTCATGATAATAAAGACCGCGCCAAGAATACGCACTAGGATCCACAGCGGGTGAACATTAAATAAGTCACGAATGAAATGATGACCTTGCAGCCATTGGGGTTGCCAAAATTTACTCAAAATACTCAGACATGCCGTTACACACACGACCACTGAGATGATGGTCGGTAACCATAGGCCAATGTTGGCTTGTAGCCCTTTAGCGATCACCGCAATGGGGATCGTAATGGCATCTTGGTAACTGACCGGAGTCATAAAAAGCAACAAGCCGATAAATGAAGGGACGATGAAGGTCAGCATCGTCTTTAAGCTATATTTTTGTTGTTCTGTAGCCACGCCGGTAACCCTTAAAAGTTGACTAAACCTCATGCTGCTATGCGCTGTTGTTGCATTTTCATTCAGTCATAAACGTATAAAATATGATTGATTTATATCCATCAATCTGTGTCGTGCTTAGGGTTAGCTTGATAAAATCGCCGCCGCCCTGTTAGCGAATAAATATCGTCATAAAGTGACTAGATATATTCTACTTAAAAAAAAGCTGAAAACACTAAATAATTTTAATAATTTCATGTTGTTGCGTTGATGTTTCAACAATGGATCTTACTTGTATTTACTGTGTTTTGCATGTGTTTCGTGGGCAGGGAGGTGGTGTATTTCGAGAAAATTATAGATTTAGTAATAAATTCAAGGCGCTGAGCTAAAAATATATTGACTAAAGGCGGCAAGGGCTTGGCAAACGGCACCATGACGCTTGGCGTTAGCGATACCGTATATTGTCGGTCGTGGAGCCAGGACTTGCGCTTAGCGTGCGGCTGGGAGCCGCAACACTGTTATTGCTATGGGGGCAAGATCAACATGGTGACAGTGAACAGAAAGCCGCTTGCAAGCTATCAGCCTGAGACGCCGATACCTTGCTGAGCGAGGTGGATGAAATGTTTATGGTGCTGGAGCATTGCCTACATTTAAGCGCGACATGCCTGACTGGCCAAACCAATAGCCATTACTGTCGATGTCTTGTTCGGCAACGACTTGATGCTTAAGCAAGGCTTGTGCTTGGGCGATACCAGCTTCACTGTCGGCAGACACCCGAAAATATTCCACCCCAAGTTGTTGCATTTGTTGCCATTGCTGACTTAAATTGCAGCGAGTGGCGGATTGGGTTTGAATGCCATTGAGGCGCAATAACGCTTGCTGCTCTTGGGTTTTAATCGTGATACCTTGGGGGTAATTGATGCATAAGGTTGCACAGGTATCTTTATTGAGACCCGCCTGTTTAGCAGTAAAGCATCTGGCCGAATGGGCGAGGGGTAAGTGACCCAACCCCAGCACTTCGACTTTGAGACTGGCATTGGCCGCCAGAGTTTTGCTGAGCCATTGCTGATCAAGCTCGTAGGGCATCACAAAACGTTGCATGCCAAACTGCTGCAATAAGGTTAAGGTTGCAGGGTTGTAATGATTGATCTCCGCCCCAGCAATAAAACCAACCTTCGCTTCTCTTGCCATGGCAACGGCGGCCATATCATTGGCTTCAATCATAAATTCGCCATTATCGATAATTTTTTTCAATTCGACTAAAGCTGAGCCTGCCTCGATTAAGGCTTGGGTGGTGAGGATGACTTGTTTGCCACTGTCGCGCAAATCTTGGGCGATAGCCCAATAGTCTTTAAATTTTAGCTGGCGTCTTCTATTGCATACCGCTTCACCTAAATACACTAGAGGAATATCTGAAGCGCCAACGGCTTGGTAAAATGCTTGTGTGCGAACTTTGTCCCAGCAGTAGAGCAAGGGACCGAGGGAGACTTTCATAATCGATTCCGTTATTGCCATTGTTTCTGATAAGCGCCTAAGGTGGTGACTTGGCCTTCTGAGAGATGAGCCAATACCTGATCCCACTGTGGTTGTACTTGATAGTCGTTAGGGTTAGTTAAATACGCATCAATAGCTCGGCGCCATGTTTTAGCAACTTGTGACACATAGGCAGGGCTACGTTGTCGCCCTTCAATTTTTAATGACGCGATACCTGCTTGCGCTAGCTGGGGGACTAACCGCAAGGTGTTGAGACTAATGGGGGACTCGAGCCAATGTTCGGCGCCAGCATGTTCGCCGCTTAAGTATCTCCCTTTACATACCACAGGGTAGCCCAGGGCTTCTTCAATCGGCGTGTTGTCGATTAAGATGCCATTAAGGTGGGTACTTCGTTGGCCTTGATGTTCATGCCATTGCACGCAATTCGCCGGTGAGCAGCTGCCGCCGGTATTGGGGGATTGTCCGGTGACATAAGAGGATAAATGACAGCGCCCCTCTGCCATAATGCATAAACTTCCAAAGGCAAACACTTCTAAATCAACCGGGCTGTTAGCGGCTAAGTCTCTGATCTGCTTCATAGTAAGCACACGGGGTAGCACCACTCGTTCAATATTGAATAAATCATGGTATAGCGTGATGGCTGCCAGGTTGTTGACACTAGCTTGTACGGATAAATGCAATGGAATATGCGGGTAATGCTGGTGGGCATAATCCAGTAAAGACATATCGGCAATAATGAGAGCGTCAACGCCATTGTTGGCAGCAAAATCTATGGTTTGCGTCCATTTGCTCTCCTCGCCTGGCATTGAAAACGTATTGATGGCGAGATGGAGCTTTTTACCTTGTTGCTTCACCAAGCGAGCCGCTTGCTTAAACTGATCTTGACTGAAATTGAGTCCAGCAAATGAGCGAGCATTGGTTTCATTTTTGAGGCCGATATACACGGCATCGGCGCCGGCATTGAGTGCAGCTTTGAGCGATGCGAGATTGCCCGCTGGGCACAGTAATTCCATATAAACTCCAACGGCAGATGACGTTTCCTTAATAAGGATGCATCTTAAATGGCTTGGGTATCCAAAGTTGACTAGTGTAAAAGGCTTTACTGTTCAGATATTTGATTTAAAACAGGAATACATGTATTAAGCTCAGGTAAACTGCGGGGCATGTTTTACATGGAGAAGTGTGATGTCTGCCTCAGAGCGAGCGGCTCAACGATTATTGTCGTTAGCACCTAAGTGCATAGCGTTGCCAGTGCAATTGATGCCTTTTACTATCAAAGCTAAAATCTTGGCGCAAGTGCTGGATTTGAGTGTGAGTCGGCAATTTGCTGCCGAAGAGTTAGCTTTTCTGTACGGACGCCCCGTCGGGATTGTGGTGAGTGATCTTAATGTGCAGTTTACCGTGGTTTATCAGGGGCGCTGGCAGATCAACGAGGCGCAGTCATGTGATGTCACATTTACCGCGAATAGTCGGGAACTGTTACTGATTTTAGCGGCGAAAGAAGATCCTGATACGTTATTTTTTCAACGCAAGCTGGCGATGCAAGGGAATACTGAGTTTGGTTTGGCAGTGAAAAACCTTTTGATGAGTATTGAATTAGATTCCCAACCTGGGCCAGTAAAACACGGTATTTTAGGATTAACTCAGCTGTTGTTAGGCGTAGAAAAACGCGCCGGAATAGAGCACGTTTATTTATCTTAAAACTTAGGCGTTAACGGTTAAGGTTAACGCCTAGTCGCCTACTTATCGATCACCACCGGAGTGTGGCTAGCAGTCCCTTTGGCGGAATGCACTTGGCGCAAATGTTGTTGCTGACCTTTACGTGCTGGCTTAGTGTCGTCAAATACTAAGATCTCTTCGACAATCACAATATTCTTAGTTTGGTCAACGTGACGTTCGTGTTGCTGTTGGCCTTTGCGTTTAACGGTATCGTTTGCGCTCGATTGAGGTTGTTCTGCAGCAATCACGCTGCTACTTATCAAGGTAGTCAATAATAGTGCCGACTTGCTTAAATTCATCTTGCAGTTGCTCCAGTGTTATTCAGTGCGGTTATTTTAGTGAATATTTACTGACTTTGCTTAGAATTTATTCGCACTGAGTACCCCCATTGGCCGTTATGGCGGCGGTTGTGTACTGGTAAGTCGCATCACGTTCACCACAAATATTAACCCGAGAACAACAATCCCCAAGGGATCGATAATGGCTAATTGTTTGAAAAACAGTTGGTCAATAAAGATAGTTAGCAAACATGTTGCGCTAGATAGTAGCAATAGCCAGGAAAACATCCGTTTAAGTTTCATCGAAATTCCAGCGATTTTGTTCAAATAATCCTTAAAAAATAATCTAACATTTGTGAGCAAGATCAACAATATCTATCATATAATCTTAGGGGAAAGCCGAAATTGGCGCCTAAAAAAGCCCTCGAAAGGGCTTGGTTATGCATAAGAAGTGATTTTAAATCTTGCCAGTGATCTTGGCATATTTTATCAACAGCTGATCTTGCGACTCAACTCTGTCAGGATCGGGATCGATACAGTCGATAGGGCAAACCGAAACGCACGTAGGTTTATCGTAATGACCAACGCACTCAGTGCAGAGCGCAGGATCGATTTCATATATTTCATCCCCCATCGCTATGGCTTGGTTGGGACATTCAGGCTCACACATGTCGCAGTTAATGCAACTGTCATCGATTAATAATGCCATGATCTTGCTCTTTAGGTAATTCTCAGGTGAAACAGGGCGTTGATAGACGTTCACCGAGGAAAAGCGCCTTGTTCACGTAATATGGGTAAAATAGCGCGAGATAATACCATGTACACCATGGCAAGGAATAGACAAATTGTCTAAGGCAGACTAGCGAAACTTGTGCCTTAGACAATTAAAGTGACTGATTAAATTGATAAAAATACCAATAAACAATGAGCGATTTCAGCTTGCAATTTAGTTATTGTTACGATCAGGTGGCATCTCGCAGAATTGATGGCCAGTACATATTCCGTCATCGGCCAGTTGGCCTCCAGATACGGAATCTAATAGGGCATCCTCGATCATCGTTAGTCTATCTTGTTGTTCCTGATCTAATTCAATATTGGTCACTGATTGTTGTTTGTTAATAGTTTTCATGTTGCTACCTCTTTATTGTTGTCGAACTCATAGTGGAATACATGCTGTCATTAAATATTAACTGTTTAAGCCTGCTGCTTGGATGTAAATGTGGTCCATTAATCCGATAAAAGTAAGGGTTTTCTCGGGTTCGAATAAGGACGAAGTTATAGGGTGTCGAATGGCTTCTATATATTGCAACTATATAAATTCGTGTTGATTTTTTTGAAAACATTCCCAGATAATTAGCCTATTTTACGATTTAACTATTGTTTGTTGTCTAGGGGTTTGAGGCGAGTGTTTGGTCTGGTTGCTCGTTAATTTGTTCCGTGTTTGTCAGTATTTACCTGATACACTATTAGCATGTGAAATATATCTTTGCTGACTAGTTCTAAAGTAGGGGTGTAGCGCTTATTCATAATACTTAATGATAAGGAGAAATAGAAAGATATATGGCAGTGCCGATATTGAGCATTCAATATTAATATGTGTTATTACACAATTGGTCATTGCTATGATGGCGTTTGAGTGACGTTAAGGAATTATTCTTAGAAGAATACATAAAAGCGAGGGACGTGGTTATGACATTGCTGAGTAAATCGTTCATTGTTTGGTTGCTGTCGACCATTTGTTATACTGTATCCACTTTCGCCTTGGCCAATAATGACTGCCAATCTGAAGAGGTATCAAATTTAGATAAGAGTCAGATCATTTTATCGTGTGAGCGCCTAGTGGATAGTACGCCCATTGGTAATGCCGATTTCATTACGATTAGCAAAACTGTATCAAATGAGCGGTGATTTAAACTCAGCGGAGCGAATTTTACAGCAGTTGTTGACGGATGCGGCGAATAACCAGGGGCTGACACGAGCCAAAACCCTACGGCGATTGGGCGTAGTCTATTTTAGTCTGCGCCGTTATGAAGATGCATTCAGTTATTTTGAATCGGCGTTATCTTTGGCGGTTTCGCTAAAGAGTAATATGTTAATTGCTCTAGGTTATAATGACTTATCAAACATCTACCATGTGTATGGTGACTTGGAAACCAGTGCGCAGTTATTGCAAAAAAGCTATGATTTACACGGGATAGAAAACCACACCCTAGGGCAGGCAAGTGTGTTAAATAACTTGGGGACCATATACCGGGATAAAGAGGCTTATGATGAGGCGATTGTATCTTATCGTCGTGCTTATGTTTTATTTAGCCAAATTGGTCAACCCCTTAGAGCTGCGCAAACATTATCAAATCTCGGTGAGTCATTTTATCTCAATGGCGATACTGATAAAGCCATTGAATTATTAACTCAAGCGGCAGAACAATTAACACAGCTAAACTCATTCCGTTTTTTAGCCGATATATATGTATTGTTGGCTGAGATATCCGTTAATAACCAAACAACCTCACAAGCGCAACATTGGTTAGAACAATCAAAACTAAGCGCTAATCTGGTGCAAAACTCTGAAAAAAATCCAAGATTTTGGTATGTGCAAGGCATTATTTGGGAGAAGGAAGGTAAATATCAACAAGCCTTTGCCGCTTTCGATACCGCCTATACATTGATTGTGGATGATAATGAATTTAAATTGCAAGAGTTGTTGTACACCGCGATGGCAAAACTGAGCGAAAAGACGAAAGATTATCAAGCATCCAGCCGCTATTGGCGCCTCTATGCGCAGACCCTTAATTCTCAGTTAAATTTGAAAGATGTTATTCATTCGCGAAATATTCGTAGCACTTTTACCTTTGAGCCCGAACCACTCCCTATGTGGGGGCCATGGTTACTGCTGAGTGTCGCGCTGATCTTGTTAGTGGTGATGGCGATCGTCATACACTGGTTTCGACATCGTCATGTTCAGTTTGATGCTAATGCGGATGTCAGTCTGGTTAGCGCCACCAATCAGGACAGCAAAATGCCAGTCTCGGCTGATGCCATCGGCAACTCAGCTGCGCCGATTGAACCGACAGGCGCTGAGGCATTGGCACCGCCAAGTGCACCAGCGCCTCAGATATCAGCCTTTGCTCATGTTGAAACCAATGAGGCCAATAACGATGAACTGGTGCGAACTCAACTCGTCGAGTTAATGCACCAAGCGTTGCTGATGTGGGAGGAATCGACTCAAACCGGCAAGCTAGAATTGGCTCAGCAAAGTAAAATTTGGAATGTGGCTATCGATGATGGCCGCCTTCGAGCCCGGGCGATGGAGAGGTACTTTAGTTTGAACACCTTGCCGCAAAACCCGCGTTGGCGTTCTGTGGTGAGGACTTGTAATTATGTGTTGCAAAAATGCCAAGGAAAAAGCTTGTTTCGCGAGGAATTAGAAATAAATTTAAAAAGCTTTCAAGAGCGAAAAAGTAAATCAATGATTAAGCAAACAACCGCCTCGGCCACAGATGAGCCCAATGCCCTCGAGGCACCAGAACCTGCCAGCACTAAGGACGAAAACACGAGTCGTTAACTCGCCAATTGATAACGCCATGGCTGAGCGAGTATTGGTGATAGGTAAAGGTTCTGCGGTTGCTCTCATCCCTGAGATAGCATGGCGATACACGGGCTGTATTGCACTATTGGTTTAGGTTAGCCCGAGATAATTCTTGCGGTGGTACTCCTTTGCGATCGCGATAATCATCTTTGCTAATCTCAATACATTCGCCCTTAGCAAAGCGAATAATCCTATCGGCCGACATGATGGTTTGGGGTCGATGTGCAATCATTACCCGAGTTATATTGAGCATCCTAATGGCCTTATTTACATGTTGCTCCGCCGCTAAATCAAGGCTTGAGGTCGCTTCATCCAAGAAGAGGATTTTCGGTTTTTTGTATAACGCGCGCGCCAGTAATAATCGCTGCGCTTGACCACCGGAGAGGCTCGAGCCCATATCTCCAATCAAGGAGCGATACCCCATGGGTAGCGATTGAATATCTTTAGCTATGCCAGCGAGTTTGGCACATTCTTCAGCCCATTCTCTGTCGGGTTGCTGGCAGAAAAAGGTGATGTTTTCAAGGATAGTACCTGACAACAACTGATCGTTTTGCATCACGCTTGCCACTTGATTACGGTAATTGATGAGACCACTTTTTCTAATATCTCGGCTATCGACCTTGATAGTGCCACTGTGTGGTTTCAGTAAGCCTAACATGACCTTCATTAAGGTACTCTTACCGCAACCGGATGGCCCGACAATCGCGATAGACTCGCCAGGGTTAACCTGTAGGCTGACATTATTGAGTACATCGACATCTTCATCTGAATAACTAAAGTGAATGTTATTCAACGACAGTGCCCCTGTGACTTGGAATTCATCATCTTGTTCGCCGAGATCTTGCTCTTGCTCTGTGAGGGTGATATCCCCGAGGCGTTCTAAATGTAACGAACACATTTTAAATTCAATAAATTTATCAATCAGGTTCGCGACTTTTTGCTCAAACTGGGTCTTATAAGAGACAAAGGCTAACATCATACCCACCGAGAGGATGGCATCCATCACCATGTTTGCGCCCAAATAGATGACCAAAATGTTCTCAAGGCCAAAAATTAACATATTCGTCCAGCTAAACATGACTCTAAGACGCTCGACTTTAATCGAAGTATTGGCACTTTCTACGTTGTAATTATTGAATAAATTGAGGCGGTCACTTTCTTTAGTGAATAGCTTGATGCTTTGCATGCCACGCACTGACTCCATAAAATTACTGTCTTTACGCGCCGTGGCAATGATGTTATCTCGATTCACGTTTCTTAGTTTTCGATAAGAAATTGTACGTAAGCATAAATATAAACTTGAAGCCAACAGCACCAATAACATGAGTTCTACGCTGTATAAATACATCATCACCAAGAGGCCGATAACACAAATGCCATCAACTAGGCTCTCGATTAAGGTGGTCGTCAGCAGATTTTTTAAGGATTCCAACGAGCGAAACCGCGAGACAACATCACCGATGTGACGTTTTTCAAAGTAATCCATAGGTAATTTAAATAAATGGTTGACCAAGTTAGCGTTCATTTGCAGTGACATCTGATTGCCAAGGAGCATGATCAATAAAGAGCGTAACGCGGTAGAGAGGGTTTGCATTAATAAAATTGCGCCAAAGCCGATCGCTAAAATATTGAGTAAATTGGTATCGTTGGCAATTAAGACTTCATCGACGGTGACTTGCATATAAATCGGCGTTGCTAGAATAAACACCTGCAAAATCATCGAGTAAATAAACACAGTCAACAGGGCTTGTTTCCAGCCTTCTAGATTACTCCAAAAACTGGATAAGCGCGCTTGCGGGGTTTCTTTTTGCTGTGTAAAGCCATGGCTTGGGCTGAGTTCGAGGGCGACACCGGTGAAGTTGGCGCTGACCTCATCAAAGGAAACCGTTCGAGCACCTGAGGCAGGATCATGGATAACACATTGTTTTTTACTTACTTTTTTTAAGACGACAAAGTGATCCATATTCCAATGCAAGATGCATGGTGTTTTGAGCTGTTCCAAGCTATCTAGATCACATTTTATGGCGCGATGAGTGAAGCCAAGTTTAGCCGCCACTTGAGTGAGGCCTTTTAAGGTCGAGCCTTTAATGGATATTCTGTGCTGCTGGCGTAATCGATGCAGGTCAATATGATGGCCGTAAAATGCGGCCACCATAGCCATGCAGGCCAAGCCACACTCTGCGGCTTCAGTTTGTTGGATAACGGGCAAATTATTGCGGCCGTTAAAATTGATTCTATCGATGAGTGTTGACATGTTAACTGTCCCTCAAACTGTAAATTGGCGCTAAAATCCATTGCATCAGTGTGCGTTGTTCAAGCTGGATACTGGCTTCGAGTTCCATCCCTATACCTAACGCAATATCGCGGTGTTGAGTGCTGACCGATTGTGATTCGAGTGCCACAATCACCTTATAAACGGCCCCATTAAGCTGGACGCTGGTTTCCAGTTCTTCGGGCAAAGAAATCACTTTAGCTACGCTAATGACAGTGCCTTTTTGCAGGCCAAAATGTTGGTAAGGGAAAGCGCTATAACGCATGGTGACTAATTGCCCTGATTGGATAAAACCAATCGAGCTGGCAGGGACATATAATTCCGCTTGTAACTGAGAATCTTCAGGGATCACACTGGCCATGACGCTGCTTTTTCGAATAAATTCACCAACGTGGGTAAATTGATTGCCGACAATGCCAGTTAACGGTGCGTAGATACGATAATCAATATTGGATGAGATATCGGCGGTACGTTGTTCATTTTCAATTAAGTTGCGCTTGAGACGATTTTGTTGCTCGTCAAATTCACCAGGTTTTTTGTCGAGGTTGGCTTGCATCTCAGAGTAAGCGGCTTGGGTCGTGACCAGCTTCATTTGCAAGTCATTACGTTTGCTGAGTAATGACAAATGATCTTCGAGCATCATGTCAATTTGTGCTTGATTAGTATGCCCTGCGGCCAATAATTGGCGATTGCGTGCTATCCCCTTTTCAGATAAAAGGATGCGCTGATCATACAGTTCAAGTTGCTGGTTTATCTGCGCGATTTCTTGGTGCTTGGTCGCGATTTTACTGTCAAGCAGGGCGAGCTCCATGGCGAAGGCTTCGGCGGCTAACTGAATGTCGCGCTTAAACGATTCTTTTATTACCAGTTGTTGCTCAAGAATCGTTTGGTCGAGGTTGTTGTCGAAAGAGCTGTGTCGGTCGGTTGAGATCACATACAGTAAATCGCCTTTTTCAACCCTGTCGCCTTCTTTAACCAATTGCTGAACTAAATGCCCCTCCTTACCTGCGCTGATTTTTACCAGACCTTTATCGACAGTAATCACCCCAAAGACACTGGCGTATTTACTGTAATTTCCAAACACCAACAATGTTAATGCAATAACGACCACTGCCAGCAGCAATGATGCCATCCACTTATATTCTTTAGGCTGTCTAAGTAACACGCCACCCAAGGTGTTGCTACCCTTGTTGTTCAATACTTCTTGCCTAAATAATTGCTGGCTTTGATTATCGGCTTTCATGACACACCTCCGGATATGCGGATATTAGGGGACTACGCCGCCCCAGCCATGCTGGTTTTACGTTTTTCGATTTCGATTTTTAAGGCTTGGGTACGCTGGTTTTCAGCGGTTAATGCCCTTTGCGCTAACGACAAGCTGGTATATTGCTGCGGGTAACGTTGAAACCAGCGAATAAAGGTGTCTTTGCCTAAGTGGTCAAATACCAGTTCATATTGCCAACGTTTTTTCGCGATTAAGGCCTGTTTATTATCTGACCCATCGGTGGCGATTTTCTGTTGCTGGCGCGCATTAACCTGAGCAAAGGGAGCGTGATGAAGGTATTTACCGAAATATTCGTTGCAGAATGCACAATATTCTCGAGTGAATAACATGAAGTTATGCCACATCTCATCAATGACAACTAAGGCAGAATCTATCACTAATGGTTTATTGATCCCCAGTGAATCAGTTTTGGATGCTAGCCATAACCAACGTTTGACATCATCAAAAAGTTGTTCGGCTTCGGTTTGTTCAACATTATAGAGTTTAATAAACCTGTCGATAACATTCTGATTTTGATAAGTCAGGACTTGTTCAATATTTGGATGTTTCATATTTGAAAACCTCGATGTTAGGACCCATAGACTCAGTTATTTCTTTGTCGTGATTCATGTCGGTGCCACAGTGAGCTTGAATCGCTAATATTTTGACGCCAACATACTATCTGTCAGGGCAGAGCTAAGGGTTATGTCTGGATGAACTTCCCTGTCTTGTTGATTTTGCACGTGTAATAACGCTAATGACATGAGCGAGCCCGGTGTATATTTCTTAGGGTATTCTTTATACCAAAGCAAAAATTCTTCTTTTCCTAAATGGTCATAGACAAATTCATATTGCCAACGTTTTTTGTCCATCAACTCTTGGGTTATTTGTTGGGGCGTTTTATTTTCCATTAACGCCAGTTGTGATTCTGCCATCTGCTTTGTTGTCGGCATATGGTGAATATAGTGACCAAAGTATTTCTTACAAAAATGAAAGTAATCATCTGAAAACAAAATAAAGTTATGCCACATCTCATCAATGACAACCAAAGGAGTATCTATGGTTAAGCCACTTTCGATGTTTAATTGACGTCTGAGATAACATAGCCACAACCACTTTTTGGTACTGGCAAATATGGTATGGGCTTCATGGTCGCTGACACCGTAGACTTTGACAAAGCGCGACTCTACTGCTGAGTTACGGTAAGCCATCACTTCATTTAAACTAGTTTGTATCATGATTAACTCCTCGTCGATGCCCAGAGCCTTGACTCTGGGCATTGCTTTTCAATATCTACTGCGCTTCAAAACAAATGGATAAACAAAATTCCCAGCAAAGTTCAAAGCAGAATGCATCTTCGCGTCCACCAGAGATATTGTCTAATAACGTGTCTTCAATGATTTCAATTTTTTCATTATTAATAGTGTTCATAATATTTTCCTTTTAGGTGTTAAGTTGGATAAATATATATTACTACTCAAAGCAGAGTGATAAACAAAACTCTAAGCAAAGCTCAAGACAGAATGATTCTTCGCGGCCACCAGAGATGTTATCGAGTAAGGTATCTTCAATAAGCTCAATTTTTTCATTGTTGATGTTGTTCATCAGACTTTCCTTTTTATTAATAGGTCAATGATAGTTAATTATTCTTCAAAGCAGAGGGATAAACAAAATTCAAAGCATAGTTCAAGGCAGAATGATTCTTCACGGCCACCAGAAATATTTTCAAGCATGGTTTCTTCAATTATTTCAAGTTTGTTTTGGTTGTTCATAATATGTCTCTCTATTTTATGTAAGGGTAAGTAGTTAATTGGCCTTAAGGTGAGTAGCACTTGCCTCGTTGGCTAAGTTAATTTAGGACCATAAATAGAATTAGCGACAGGAGTATTCGGGGGTAAAGCACGGTACAAATAGCAGGGGAGATTGTGGGGGGCTTTGCTTGTAAGTATCTGTAAAGAAGTTAAATATTTCTTATTTCTCCCATAAAACGCCCTAAGAAAAAGTCGCTTATTAGTGAGAACTGATACGTTTTTATACAGGTGTTTTGCGCGTTAATGTCGCTATTGTTGCCGCGCTATATGTTCAGCAATTAATATCGTATAAATACATAAAGGAGGTGTATCGAATAAAATATATGGCTCAGTGTTTTTGATGCGTAGTGTCAACCAGACACAGGCTGTAATGGTTTATGAAGACAGGAAATACATGGTTGACTAAGGTACTTGATTAAATGTGTGATTGGCTCGCGCGGGGGAGTGGTGCTTTTGCATGGTCGGGGTGACGTTGTGCGCCTGTGTGATTGGCTCGCGCGGGGGAGTGGTTTGTTGGCGATGTTTTACTATCGGTTTTAGGCGCATGCCAGTTGTTAACGACTGGCATGCGAAGAGGGGGATTATTTTTGGGTGTTGTGCGGGTTACGAGTATCCATGCCCTCGGGCAAATTACGCAGCAAAATAGCTTTATCTAGCTCCACTTCTTTGGCCACTGGCATATACACCATATGCCCTGAACCTAACCCAGCTTCAATCGATTCACCCTTACGGTTTTTGAGGGTATCTAAGGTTAAGTTGATGTTGCCTTGGGGCGTCATCAGCTCGAGGCTATCGCCTAGCACAAACTTGTTTTTAACATCGATTTCGGCCATGCCGTCATCGTTGCGCTTACCGGTCAATTCGCCGACAAACTGCTGGCTGTCACTGATTGAATGGCCATAATCATAGTTTTGATACTCATCATGGACATGACGGCGCAAGAAGCCTTCAGTATAGCCGCGATGAGCTAAGCCTTCTAAGCGCGCTAATAAGCTGCCATCAAAGTGTCGGCCGGCGCAGGCATCATCGATCGCTTGACGATACAGTTGTGCCGTGCGAGCCACATAATAGAAAGACTTAGTGCGGCCTTCAATTTTCAGCGAGTCAATGCCCATCTTAGTCAGGCGTTCTACGTGCTGAATGGCGCGCAAATCTTTAGAGTTCATGATGTAAGTACCATGCTCATCTTCAAACGCGGGCATGTATTCACCAGGACGTCCTGATTCTTGCAACAGATAGATATTATCCGTGGGCTCGCCGGCGCCTAAGGTTGATGCCGCAGGATGAATCGCTACGATATCACCGCTATCATCTTGTTTGGCATCGTGAACATCATATTTCCAGCGACAGGCATTGGTGCAAGTGCCTTGATTAGGATCGCGCTTGTTAATATAGCCAGACAGCAGACAACGGCCTGAATACGCCATACATAATGCCCCATGAACAAAGACTTCAAGTTCAATGTCTGGGCAACGCTGACGAATTTCTTCAATTTCATCCAGTGATAATTCACGGGATAGAATGACCCGTTTAATGCCTTGGGTCTGCCAAAATTTGACGGAGGCCCAGTTAATCGCATTGGCTTGTACCGATAAATGCACTACCTGATCAGGGAAGGCTTCGCGTGCCATCATGATAAGACCTGGATCGGACATGATAATGGCATCTGGCTTCATGGCAACCACAGGTTCCATGTCCTTGATATAGGTTTTGAGTTTGGCATTATGCGGTGCAATATTGCTGACCACGTATAATTTCTTGCCTAAAGAGTGGGCTTCCTGGATGCCCTGTGCCAGATTTTCCATTTTGAAGTCATTATTGCGAACTCTAAGGCTATATCTTGGCTGCCCTGCATAAACGGCGTCGGCGCCATAGGCAAACGCGTAACGCATGTTTTTCAGTGTCCCAGCGGGGGACAAAAGCTCTGGTTTAAACATAATCACTCTCAGTAGGGTTAGTGCTGGCGGATCTAGGACCCAGAAATATCAGCGGCAGCGGTTTGCGCAGTGGTGCAAATCTCGGCTACTGTGATAGGGCGGGCATTTTACTCAATGATACTCCCTTGATGCAAATATAACAGGCACAGTCAGATCTTGGTGGCAAGCTGGAAGTGTCAAAATGTTAAGCTTGTAACTAAACAGCGATAAACACTAAATTGATATGAAAAAAATGCTGAATTCTGTCGCTTTATAGCTGATATAATTCGTTGAGGAAGCCGTTTTAAAAGGAAGTGACATGTCGATTGAGCAGCAGCTCTTAGTGCGTTTATTGCGAAAATTAAAAGAGGATACCTTGGTGCTCCCGACGTTGCCTGAGGTGGCAATGCGAGTCCAAGAGGTCACCTCGAGCGATAGCAGTAGTCTAAAGCAAGTTGCGGATGTGATTGGTCAAGATGCCGCCATTACCGCCCGCTTGATTAAAATTGCCAACAGTGCGTTATATAGTCGTGGCGTTCCTGTCGACCATATTGGTGGTGCAGTTAACCGTATTGGGTTACAACAGATTCGGTCAATAGCCACCTCTATTGCGATGGAGCAGTTATTTATTTCGACCAATGAAATGGTCTGGGAAGTCATGGACGAAGTATGGCAAACGTCAATTAATGTGACCGCCGCAGCCTGTGCCATACTAAATAAATATCAAGCTAAACATGGTAAACAAAGCTTTAATATCGACACCATGACCTTGGCGGGTTTAGTCCATAATATTGGCGCTTTGCCTATTTTGACGGAAGCGGAAGCTGATCCTGATCTATTCACTGACATTGATAAACTGCGTCAAGTTGTGCGTAAGTTGCAAGGGCCAATAGGCCGCTCTGTATTATCAAGTTGGGAGTTTTCGGATGAAGTCACCGAGGTGGTGACCCGCTGGTCGGATTTGAGCTATTGCCCTGAAAAAGTGAGCTATATCGATTTTATTCGGGCAGGCGCTTTTTATGCCGGTGAGTTACGTGCCGGTGATCACTATAGACAACGCATGGATGCCTTTGTCGAGAGAGGGTTACCTGTGACTGAAGAGGAATTACTAGATGACAGCTTTGTTCAATTATATGAGTCAATCCGACAAAGCTATGAGTAACCGCTTGTGTGGTTAATCTTACCGCTTGTTGTTGTCATTGGACTGTGGTGGATGCAGTCCAAAAAAAATCAGTATTTTATTGATTTACTGGCTCATTTACATAATAAATTCCAAGCACCTTCCAATCGTAAACCATTAACTCGCCGACAGTTCTCCGAACAAGACAGTGCCTTGTTGACCCAAGTTGAACAACTGATGCAAAGCCGCAACGATCAATCTGGAATTGATAAATTGACCGGGCTTGCGAATCGCTTAGGCTTAAAACGTCAGTTAATGGGCATGATGCCCATGAGTTCAGGTGTATTGATATTACTCGACATTCACAGGTTTCGTTATGTCAACGACTTGTTTGGCTTTGAATTTGGCGACACCTTAATCAAAGAGTTCAGTGAACGCTTGCTCAAAATTGAAGCCCCAGCGGACATTACGGCTCGATTAGATGGTGACGAGTTTTTCTTATATTTCAATCAGGCATTGTCGTTAACCCAAGTGCTCGCCTTGCGCCAAAGTTTACAACAACCATTTTTCATCAATGGCACCCCGATTGGTCTCAAATTACAACTGGGCTATTTGACATTACCAGAGCATCATCATGACGTCAGCGTGATGCTGAAACGCTTGGATTTAGCCTTAAAAGAAGCGCGCGGTAGCCGAGACAAAATAGCCGCCTATGAGGCGGGCATGGATCAATTGCAACAAAGAGAGCTGCGCTTAATCCATGACTTACCTAAGAGTCTGACTACCCATGACTGTTATTTAGTCTATCAACCTAAGTGGGATATAAAAAATCAATGCTGTAACCAAGTTGAAGCATTGCTACGCTGGAATCACCCCAGTTTAGGCTATGTATCACCGGCTGAATTTATTCCTTTGGCTGAATATACCGGCATTATCGAGCTAGTCAGTGAATGGGCGTTGGCGGAGGTGATTGTGCAGCAACAGCACTGGCAACAAACCGGCGTTAATGTGCAAGTGGCGGTTAATTTATCCACCCGAGACTTGGATAATTTCAGTTTGTCAGAAGATTTATTGGCCAGTTTATCTCGCCAAGGGGTATCGCCACGGCAAATCATGATTGAAATTACCGAAAGTAATTTAATGGCTGATATTGATAAAACCTTGGAAGTATTGCACCGCTTACGCGCGATTGGGGTGCAATTAGCCATCGATGACTTTGGTACTGGCTATTCCTCGTTAGCTTACCTTAAACATTTGCCAGTTGATGAGGTTAAAATCGATAAGGCTTTCCTTGATGATATTCTCACCGATAACCAAGGCGCCGCGATTTTAGAAACCAGTATTCAACTGGCAAAACGTCTCGGTTTTGCGGTAACCGTTGAAGGGGTTGAAACCCAAGAGATTTGGGACAGACTGGTGCAAATGGGGGCCGATAAGATCCAAGGTCAATGGTTCAGTTCACCGCTGACGGCCGTCGAACTGGAACAGCATTGGCAAGAGTTACAAACCAAAATGAAGAGTTCTTGACAGCCGGATTTGACTCTGACAAACTCCAATCAATCCATTAGATTTTTCTTATTAAGTATGTGTCTGACCGGGTCATTGACATTCAATCTGATTATTTTCAAGGGGTTATTATGGCTGAAAAAATTGTAGAAGTAAGCACTCACATGGGCGCTGGTTGGAAAGTGACGGCGCAAGTACGTGAGCATACCTTAGTGATCGATCAACCGACGGCGACCAACGAAGGCGCGAATCCACTCGAGACATTTTTATTCTCTCTGGCCGGCTGTATTTCTGCCATTGCTAAGATGGCTGCCCGCGATGAAAAACTGGCATTAAGGGGCATTGATATTCACGTGAAAGCGGTGATGAATCCAGCCGGTTTATTAGGGCAAGCGACGGATGACCCTGTGGGCTTTAAACAGATAGATATTCAGGCAGACATAGATGCTGATATAAGCGATGAAGAAAAGGCTGCCTTTTTAGATCGCGTCTGTCATCGCTGCCCAGTGCACGATAACTTACTCCACCCAACGTTAGTCACTCATCATTCGGTTGCGAGCGCGTAGGTAACCCATCGAATGCATCAACAGCTACCAGTCAGCCAAGCTGGCTGGTATGTTGGGCTGCCAAGCTTATGGATAGGATAACAATCGCGAACCTTGCCATGCCATAGCGAGTTATCTCGGTTATAACAGTAATTGAGCATCAATGGCGTTGAACTGCTGGCAACTATTCATTAAGGATTGTGCGGTTAAACTCATCACCCCAAATACGTGGGTCTCAACCGAGTATTTATGATGAATATGGCTGAGTAAGCGGTCAAAGTCGCCATCACCAGATAACAAGATCACCCGATCAACTGAGGCCGCGGCTTCCATAATATCGATAGTGATACCCACGTCCCAATCGCCCTTGGCCGAGCCATCACTTCGTTGAATAAAGGGTTTGAGTTTGACCTCAAAACCTATGTGCTTCAGCGCATCTTGGAACTTCATCTGGCCATCATCGCCGCGATGGATTGCATAAGCATAGGCCGTGACGATATCGCCTTGTCCCCGTATCTCTTGCCAAAAGTGTCGATAATTAAATTGGCGACCATAGGCTTCGCGGCAGGTGTAATAGATGTTTTGCACGTCGACAAAAATAGCAATTTTTTTCACAGTGACCGCACGATAATCCAATGTATTGTCTGAATATACCATATTCATGGTGTGAGATGCTTGACGACCTTTTGCTGTTAGCCACAAGCACAAATGCCGATAAACCAGCAAGGGAGTGGCTAAACAACGTCATGGCAGGCCACATCATGACCGAAGCGCCGTTGCTGTTGGCTTATTGTGACGGATTGGCCTGAATACGACCTCGCGGGCAGGTTTTTATGTTAGCTGGTTTAGCAGGAGAAGTATCTGCTGAAAAAACTTACTTGTAGAGCAGGTTAAAGCCGTTTATGTTAATGCCAGTGAGCGAATATTGTACCGATGGCAACGAGATGAATACCCACTCAAGCCATAATAAAGATATTGAGCTTATTGTCCGTGTGGCGCTTGCTCATTGGCAGGGATTGAACATGTAGCGAGCAAGTACTCGCGGATTGTGACGCTGGCAATCATAGCAGGATGACAGCGCTTTGCCTTGTCTGGTGGCGTTCAAGCGATCGCGGCTTAGACAAAGAATTGATCCGCTGATGGAGCAGCCTTAACCGAGAGAATGCAAATGATCTTCGTTAAATCGGCACGTTACGTGGGAGCTTTGCGTCTGCTGCTGGCCGTCATTGGTTTCTTAATGGTGTGGCTTATTGCCAGCTTATTATTAGATGTGCTTACTGGAAGGCTTAACCTTGCGGGATTTGGGGCAATCAATATCTCGGCTGATCTGGCCTATATTATGGTCTGGTTCGCCTCAATCCTACCTATCTTGATGTTGCTGTCGACTCTGATCCCGAGCTTTAACCTAATTGTTAATGGTGGGCAATGGCGGATAAATCTCGATGAACATGGCTTAACTTGGGTGTCCCCTTGCACCCGCTATGAAGCGTCTTTTCATTTTGCGTTAACTCAGGTGGAGTGCATCGTTGTTGTTCAAGGCCGTAGCCCCATACAACGCCGACAACAATCGAAACACTTGATGTTAAAAGACGGCTCAATACTTGAGCTTAAGACATACAGTCTGATTAACCTTGATAAAATTTACGATGAACTGGTTAGGTTAGGGATCCCGGTGCGGGTCGAGTTGCCGGTTTAGCCTGAACAGACAGGCGAGAATAGTGAACCATAATCATGTCGCCCTATAAGATTATTCCCATAGGGCTGACATTGTCTTGGCCGTTGATAAGCGTTAGTGGCCGTGCTCGGGCTTTGCCGCTTGTTGCTCGATGGCGCTAGCCAGTTTCGCGGCAACAAACCCTGGCGAGTGGCTATGCACCGAGATCAGCCGATACATCGCGGGGATCACTAACAGGCTAACCACGGTGGCAAAAGCCATGCCGAAAAAGACCACAGTGCCCACCGCCACTCGACTTTCTGCACCAGCGCCAGTGCTAATAATTAATGGAATCGCGCCGGCTAAAGTAGTGAAGGCGGTCATTAAAATGGGACGTAAGCGGCGGCTAGCGGCTTGGATCACGGCCTCATTAATGGCAAGACCTGAGTCTCGTAATTGGTTGGCAAATTCAACGATTAAAATCCCATTTTTGGTCACCATGCCGATCAGCATGATCATGCCGATTTGGCTATAAATATTAATACCTTGCGATGTAAGCCATAGGCCTAAAAAGCCGCCAAATACTCCCATTGGCACAGTTAACATCACTACCAGCGGATTGATAAAGCTTTCAAACTGTGCCGCTAAGACCAGATAAGCCACCAATAATGCCAAGCCGAAGACGATTAAAATACTGCTCTGGTTTTCTTTATAATCTTTGGACTCGCCGCTGTAGCCGATATTAATATCCGCAGGCAGTTGTGCAATCGCTTGCTGCTCGAGAAAGTCTAAGGCTTGGCCTAAGGTGTAACCTGCAGCTAAATTGGCTTTTAAGGTGATGGATTTTTGCTTATTGTTATGGCTAAGTTTTTGTGCCGACGCGATCTCACTGACGGTGACTATGCCACTGAGAGGGATTAAATCGCCAAATTGGCTGCGCAAATAGATGCGATTGAGATCGTCCGCGTTATTGAAGCTATTTTCACTACCGCGCAGATAGACATCATACTCCTCGCCGCGTTCAACAAAGGTCGTTTCTTTTCGGCCACCCAGCATAATCTCGAGGGTATCGGCAATCTCTTTAACACTGACCCCAAGCTCTGCCGCTCGCTGTTTATTGACCTTAGCCATCAGTTCCGGTGTCGTTTCGGCATAATCTAAGTCGACACCCGTCATCATGCCGCTGTCCATGGCTTGTTGCTGAAGTAACTGTGCCCATTGATAAAGCTCGCTATAGTCACTGCCGCCTAACACCAATTGCACGGCTTCGCTGGAGTGACCTCGAAAGCCGGGCATCATTGGCCAAACACGTACATCTGGGATATTTTTGAGTGCCGATGAAATAATCCCTAAGGCTTGTTCGGCATGGACATCACGCTGCTGCCAGTCTTCTAACAGCATAATAACAAAGCCAGTTTGATCGCCTGCCCGGCCACCAAAAGCCGGTGCTTGGACACTGAACGAGCGTAACACCCCTTGACCGAGTAACGGCATTAAGCGGGCTTCAACGATATCCATGTTGGCGCTCATGCGGTTATAGCTGGTGCCTTCGGCGCCTTTGACAAAAGCAAAGACCACGCCTCTATCTTCTTTGGGGGCCAGTTGCGACGGGACTTGCTGAGCTAACAACAGACTGCCTGCCACACACAGAATGATCACTAAGGGGGCGGCCCAGCGCCAATGCAAAGCATGACTCAATAGTTGCCGATACTTGTGTTCAAGCAAACTAAATAGCAGGTTAATTTTTTGGGTTAAACGGTTAGGCGCGACATTGGCTTTTAGCAAGTGGCTGGATAACACCGGCGTTAATGTTAAGGCCACTAAGGATGAAAAAATCACTGCTACGGCTAACACCACAGAAAACTCAGTGAACAACAAGCCGACCATGCCATCCATAAATGAAATCGGCAAAAACACCATGACCAATACCAAGGTGGTGGCGATTACGGCGAAGCCCACTTCGCGAGTGCCTTGGTAAGCGGCCACTAAAGGGTGAGATCCTTTCTCGATATGATGAAAGATGTTTTCAACCACCACAATGGCATCATCCACCACTAAGCCAATGGCCAAGATCAACGCCATTAGGGTTAACAAATTGATCGAATAGCCAAGGCTATAGGCCACAATAAATGCCGATATTAACGACACCGGGACGGTCACCGCGGGGATCAAGGTGGCGCGGGCTTGGCCAATAAACAAGTACAAGACCAATACCACTAATAATCCCGTGACCACTAAGGTGGAATAGACTTCGTCGATGGAGCGCTTAATAAACACTGTGCTGTCATAATTTACCGTCAGCTCAGTGCCAGTAGGTAAGTAATTTTGCATCCGTTCAACTTCGGCGGCTACCGCATTGGCCACGTTAAGCGGATTGGCGTCCGACTGCGGAACTATGCCTAAACTGAGGTTGATGACACCATCACTTTTATAGGTGGAGTTTTCATTTTCGGCGCCAAGATACACCTTAGCGACATCTTTAAGATACACAGTATTGCCACTGTTATTGACGCGTAAGTATTCAAAATCGCTGACATCTTGATATAAGCGCTCGGTTCGCACCGACATCACAGTCGTGTCGTTGCGGACTTGGCCAGCAGGCGCTTCAATGTTTTCGCGATGTAACGCTGCGCTAATATCCGTCGGGGTGATACCGCGCCCAGCCATGAGTACCGGGTCTAACTGGACATACATGACCTGATATAAGGCGCCAGAGAGGTTGACTGAACTCACACCGCTGATCAGATTAAACCTGTCTTCTAATACCCGCTGGGCATAATCGGTGAGCTGGGATCTGTCCATGACTTGCGAGCGTAAATTGACATAGATAGCCGGTTCGCCGGAACCATTATCTTTGGAGACAATCGGGTCATCGGCCGATTCAGGTAAACGTCGCTGCGCTCTGGCAACCGCATCGCGGACGTCACTGACCCCTTCGGTAAGATCCCAGCCGAGCTCAAAGGTGACCGTGATGCGCGACATGCCGTTGCGTGTCACCGAGGTGATTTCATCAATGCCACTAATGCCGGTGATTTCATCCTCTAAGGTTTGAGTTATTTGATTTTCAATAATGGTGGCCGAAGCCCCTTTATAGGTGGTCAGTACTGACACCACCGGGCTTTCAACATCTGGCATTTCACGGACCGCCAGCTTGCTAAAAGAGACTAAACCAAATACGCATAACAGCAGTGACAGAACGATGGCGACCACGGGTCGTTTGACCGAGACATCAGAAAGTAACATTAGCTGCGTACTCCGTGGCTTGGCTTAGCGGCCACCTCTTGGCTTAATGGCGCAGCCTCGGTTTTTAGAGAATGAATGCTAATACCATCGCGCATATTCACTAAGCCTTGTACCACGATTTCATCGCCGACCTTGAGGCCGGATTCAATCAACACAGAGTCATCAATGCGGTGACTTAAAACCACTTGTTGGCGGCTAACTTGCTGCTGGTCGTTGACCACATACACAAAGCGTTTAGTGCCGGAATACTCTAGCGCCTGCACCGGAATGGCCGGTGCGGTAACGGGCTGAAATGCTAATAAGGCTTTCATCATCATCCCTGGCATTAAGCGGGTATCAGGGTTTTGAAATTCAACGCGGATGGTAATGTTAAGGCTGTTGGCATCGACACGGGGATCGATGGCGTTTACCTTACCGTTAAAGACTTGCTGGGGCCAAGCATCACTGCTGGCGGTAATTGCCATGCCAATGTGCAGTTGAGATAAGTATTTTTCTGGCACGGCAATGTCCAGTTTGAGGCGGGATAGGTTATCAATGGTTAATAACTCAGTGCCGGCATTAACCATCTTGCCTTCGCTAAAATCGATTAATCCGGTATGGCCTGTAAAGGGGGCTCGCAGGTAGTGATAATTCAGATCGCTGCTTGCCGCACTGAGGCGAGCACTGGCAATATCAACTTGGGTGCGCTGGGCATCAATTTCACTTTGGGTAATGGCATTGCTATGGCTGAGCTTGATGAAATCGTTGAGTTTACGTTGTTGGTCGGCAAGATAGGCTTCGGCTTCAGCTACCGTGGCACGAGCGCGACTGTCCTCTAAGCTCAGCAGCAAATCACCTTGTTTAACCTGTTGATTTTCCTTGGTATTGATCGTGGCAATTTTACCGGTAATTTGCGGTGCGACCCACACAGACTGATAGGCCTCGAGCTTGCCAATCAGGCTTAACTCTTGCTGTAAACTTTGGCTAGTCACGGGGGCGGTGATCACTGCCACGGGTTTTTTGGCCGTCTCACGAGGAGATGGCGTTTGGGGCGCGGACTCGCTGGATAACCATTGGTTGACGCCAATGGCAGCAATACTCAGCATCGACAATAGGACTATGAAGGATGTTTTGTTCATACAGGTTAGACGTCTCGTTAAAGCGGTCCCTCGTGGTCAGGACTCTGATGACGCTATTGTAGATAAACTCAGCGGGCTAGTGAGTAAAGCAATGTAAAGGGAATGCGGTTGGATAAGTAAACTGTGACCTAGTTGGCATATTCCGTGGGCTAATGGCCAGAAACTGTTTGCAGCTAAGGCCATGACCGCGGGGGTGATAATTATTTTTGAGCTAATGGCTGCGCTTGTAAAGGTTGGGTGTCGCCATTGTAATGGCCTCTGATTAACTGCTCTGGTGTCATTAATAATAACTCCCCAGAGAGCCCGCGTTTGATACTGCTATCGATGGCAATGATTTTATTATGGTATAAGCCCAGCACCTCTGTTTGCGAGGTATGACCGACGACTATGTGGTCAACGTCAAAGTAGGCAAGCAGTTTATCGATGTCGGCTTCGTTTAAACTCTGATTAAAATAGCCTCGATACCAGGTTGGGCCATTGCTAAAAAATAAAAAATTAAGTAATTCGTCCTGTTTTAATTGCGCTTTATCGTCATCAATATGACGGCGGTATAAGCGATTGGCTTGGCTAATGCTTAATTGCCGCTCGAGCCATTCAGGGCTGATGCCGCCATGCATAAATAAGGCATTATTGATTTTGACTAAGGTGTGTTTACTGCGCAACCATTGGCCAATTTCTGTGTCTTGGTCATAGAGGGCATCATAGCTGGTATTCATCAATTGCGTGGTGGTCTGATAGCGAGGGTGGATATAACGTAAGTCGCCCATTAACACCATTTGTTCATGATTTCCCATGAGTAAATGCAGTTTGCCACCTGCGGCGGTCGCTTCACTATCCAATTGATATAACAACCATAAGACTTCGTTGACTTGGGGGCCTCGATCAAACATGTCTCCGGTCATCACCATATGGCCATCCCCGAAGGCCCAATGGCGTTGCTCATCAATAATGCCATGCGCCTGCAGTAGCTGAACCATGACATCAAATTGGCCGTGAACATCACTTAACGCCACGATGTTATTGACGCCGGTGTAGGTGTCGGCACTGATTAGCTTAAGATCAGCATTCAAGCTTGGCTCAGGTAAATTTTGACAAGCGGGCGGTTGCATCACCTTGAGTGACTCCACCGGCGTGTGGATCAACTGATCAGCGCATATCCAGCTGGCATGATGAGTGTTATCTGGGTTAATAAACACATAAGGGCCATCGGTGACGGCTTGGTGTTGCGGAGTTAAGGGCGAGCTTGAATTAGCTAATGGTGTCGCACTGGCATGCGGCAGCACACTGGCAAGACTAGTCATATACACAGCAGTCAAAACTATACCTTTGACTCGCAGGTTGCGGGCTCTCGTCAATAAACGAGTGACAGTGACAAATAACACAAGCTCTTCCTTAATTGATGATACCGACGTTCAGCGGCGATGACATATTTTGTTGCCGTGTTTGCCCTATCTTGCCAGTCAGCTGGCGTGAGTTCAATCGCTTGATGATACAAATCATTTTACAAAATGATCGGGGTAAACCGGGGAGCTTCAATTGGGCGGCAGCTGTTCACGTTAAAATAAAGTAAGATGTTACGCATTAACGTGTCAGGCATTTGCCTAAATGCAGGATGCTAGTTGTTGTTTTATTTAGGCTTAAATGTTTATGCGTCCCAGACTTCGGCTAAGTGAGCCGATTGAACGGACGCAGCAAACGCTTGATGACCACCAACATAGTATGTGTCCTTGGCGCGGGCATTTTACGGGTTAATTACGCATTGGGGGGCAAATATTAAGCACTGCCCATTGTCATTCCTATAACTCATTCGTTTGCTCGCGCCGATTGGATATTTGGCCGAGCTTGTCAGCAAAAAGACCAGCATAACAGCTGGTCTTAATTAGATGGTCCGCCTCACCCCTAAGCTAAGCTTAGGGTTAGGCAAACAAAGAGGCGAACCATCATGTCTACTATTAAAGTAATTGGGATCGATTTAGGCAAATCTTCTTTTCATCTTGTTGC
>NZ_JAHUTT010000080.1 GCF_019209865.1 Shewanella sp. NIFS-20-20
ATTGATATGAGTACGCGCCAAAGCTTCTGAAAGTTGCATAAAAAAATCCGATGACAAGGGGTCATCGGATTTTGATCCTTTCAGTGAGATCGTCAAGCGATCTGTCTTAACTGATCGGCATTACGCCTAGGCGACCTTTTTATCAGCAAACTGAATTACTTAATCCGTTGATGTAGTTCTTGGACCGAATTAACTTTACTGCGATCATCTGCCGCATAAGCCATACACGTGGCAAACGCTGCGTTCATTGTCGTGGTGTATTGCACCTTATAACGCAGGGCACCACCACGTAACTGACGAGAATCAGCAATGGCTTGGCGACCTTCAGTGGTGTTGACTATGTAGGTGTATTCACCATTCTTAATACGGTCAAGAATATGGGGACGACCTTCATGCACCTTGTTGACCAAGCGTGGGTTAATCCCCGCCTCACCTAATACGACCGCCGTACCGTGGGTGGCGTCGATTTGATAGCCCAGCTCAATTAACTTAGCCGCTAAATCAGCAACACGTTTTTTATCGCTATTACGCACCGACAATAACGCTCGACCGGTTTTCGGAATGTCTTTAACCGACCCTAACTGCGCTTTAGCATAAGCCTCAGCAAAGGTATCACCAACCCCCATGACTTCGCCGGTTGAGCGCATTTCTGGGCCAAGCAAAGGATCCACACCGGGGAACTTGTTAAATGGCAGTACCACTTCTTTGACCGAGAAATACGGAGGGATCACTTCTTTGGTGAAGTTCTGCTCTTGTAACGACTTACCAGCCATCACACGCGCGGCAATCTTAGCCAAAGGCACACCAGTCGCTTTTGATACGAATGGCACGGTACGTGCTGCGCGCGGGTTAACTTCAATCATGTAGATTTCGTTATTTTTCACCGCAAACTGCACGTTCATTAAGCCAACCACCCCCAATTCGAACGCCAAGCTACGTACTTGAGCACGCATGCGGTCTTGAACATCTTGGCTGAGAGTATAAGGCGGCAAAGAACAACCAGAGTCACCAGAGTGAACACCGGCTTGCTCAATGTGCTCCATGATAGCGCCCACAACCACATCGGTGCCATCACAGACCGCATCGATATCCACTTCGGTCGCATCGTCTAAGAAGCGGTCCAACAATACCGGCGAGGCGTTAGATACTTTGACCGCTTCATTAAAGTAACGACGTAAGTCTTGCTCGTCATAGACGATTTCCATCGCACGACCACCCAGCACATAGGATGGACGTACCACCAGTGGATAACCAATACGCTCGGCACTGATCACCGCACCTTCAACCGTGGTCACCGTATCATTTTCCGGCTGTTTCATGCCCAAGCGTTGGATAGCTTGCTGGAAACGCTCACGATCTTCAGCTCGGTCGATAGCATCGGGACTGGTACCAATCACAGGGACACCGGCGGCTTCAAGAGCGCGAGCCAATTTCAATGGCGTTTGACCACCGTATTGGACAATCACTCCTTTCGGCTGCTCGACTCGCACGATTTCTAACACGTCTTCGAGGGTCACTGGTTCAAAGTAGAGACGATCTGAAGTGTCATAATCGGTCGATACGGTTTCTGGGTTACAGTTAACCATAATGGTTTCATAACCGTCTTCACGCAGCGCTAATGCCGCATGAACACAACAGTAATCGAACTCGATACCTTGACCGATACGGTTGGGACCACCACCTAATACCATGATTTTGTCACGGTTTGATGGGTTAGCCTCGCACTCTTCCTCATAGGTAGAGTACATATACGCTGTATCCGTTGAGAACTCGGCAGCGCAAGTATCTACCCGTTTATAAACAGGGAAGATTTCAAAACGGTGACGGGTCTTGCGCATTTCACCTTCGCTAATGCCCAGCAATTCAGCCAAGCGCGCATCAGAGAAACCTTTACGCTTAAGTTGACGCAACATCGCGGCATTAAGATTGGCCATGCCTTGTTGTTTAACGTCATTCTCTAATTGAATAATTTGCTCTAACTGTGCCAAGAACCAAGGGTCAATATTGGTCTGGGTAAAGATATCTTGCATGCTCATGCCAGCACGGAAGGCATCCCCAATGTACCAAATGCGGTCACAGCCAGGCTCTTTGAGTTCATGACGTAAACGGCTCAGTGCATCAGCATCGTTTAAATCAATGATAGGGTCGAGACCATTGCGGCCAACTTCTAAGCCACGTAAGGCTTTTTGCAATGATTCTTGGAAAGTACGGCCAATGGCCATGACTTCACCGACAGATTTCATCTGAGTGGTGAGACGATCGTTGGCACCGGCAAATTTTTCAAAGTTAAAGCGCGGAACCTTAGTCACCACGTAGTCAATCGCCGGCTCAAACGATGCAGGAGTTAAGCCGCCAGTAATATCGTTGCTAAGCTCATCCAAGGTGAAACCAATCGCAAGCTTGGCTGCAATTTTGGCAATAGGGAAACCTGTGGCTTTAGAGGCTAGCGCCGATGAGCGTGATACTCGCGGGTTCATCTCGATGATCACCATGCGACCATCTTTAGGGTTAATCCCAAACTGAACGTTAGAGCCACCGGTTTCTACGCCGATTTCGCGCAGCACCGCCATCGAGGCATTACGCATCAATTGATATTCTTTATCGGTCAGGGTTTGCGCCGGAGCCACTGTGATAGAGTCACCGGTATGAACGCCCATGGGGTCGAAGTTTTCAATGGCACAAACGATGATGCAGTTATCATTACGATCCCGCACCACTTCCATCTCGTATTCTTTCCAACCAATCAAAGATTCATCGATAAGCAGCTCTTTGGTCGGGGATAAATCCAACCCATGAGAACAGATGTCTTCAAATTCTTCTTTGTTGTAAGCGATACCACCGCCACTGCCACCCATGGTGAATGACGGACGAATAATACAAGGGAAACCCACCTGATCTAACACCTTGTAGGCTTCGTCCATTGTATGCGCTATGCCAGCACGTGGACACTCAAGACCAATTGACTTCATCGCCACATCAAAGCGACTGCGATCTTCGGCCTTGTCGATAGCATCGGCAGTGGCGCCGATCATTTCAACATTGAACTCTGCCAACACGCCTTGACGCTCAAGTTCAAGGGCACAGTTCAGCGCCGTTTGGCCACCCATGGTCGGTAAAATAGCATCGGGACGTTCTTTAGCAATAATATTGCGCACCACTTCCCAATGGATAGGTTCGATATAAGTTGCATCGGCCATTTCAGGGTCGGTCATAATGGTGGCTGGGTTAGAGTTCACCAGAATGACGCGGTAACCTTCTTCACGCAGGGCCTTACACGCCTGAGCACCTGAGTAATCAAACTCACAAGCTTGACCGATAACGATTGGGCCGGCGCCCAAGATGAGAATACTTTTTAAATCTGTACGTTTTGGCATGACTAAACTCGGCTCCCGGATGAATTACTTAGCGTTGTGACGAAATGCTTCGATCAATTCGATAAAGTGATCGAACAAAGGCGCACAATCATGGGGGCCTGGGCTCGCTTCAGGGTGTCCCTGGAAGCTAAAGGCAGGCTTATCCGTCAGGTGTATACCTTGCAGTGAACCATCAAATAGTGATTTGTGTGTTACTTCGATATTGGCCGGCAAACTCGCCTCATTCGCAGCAAATCCGTGGTTCTGACTGGTGATCATCACAGTGCCTTTGGCTAAATCAGCCACCGGATGGTTGGCACCATGATGGCCAAACTTCATTTTTTCGGTTTTAGCGCCGCTGGCCAATGCCAACAGTTGATGCCCCAAGCAAATACCAAACACTGGGATATCCGTGGTCAAAACCTGTTGAATGGCTCTGATTGCGTAATCACAAGGTTCTGGATCGCCAGGACCATTAGATAAAAACACCCCATCAGGTTGCATAGCCAAGACGACATCGGCAGGGGTTTGGGCTGGCACGACCGTGACATCACAACCGCGATCCACCAACATCCGTAAAATATTTTGCTTAACGCCATAATCATAGGCGACAACCTTATACTTTAACTCGGCTTGAGGCGTATCACTTGGTAAGCCTGACGCTAAGCGCCAACTGCCCTTGCGCCACTGGTAAATATCTTTGGTGGTTACTTCTTTAGCCAAATCCAAGCCTTTAAGACCTGGGAAAGCTTTCGCCGCTGCCAGCGCTTTAGCTTCGTCACCATCGCCCACTAAAATACAGCCAGCCTGAGCACCTTTTTCCCGCAGAATGCGGGTCAACTTACGCGTATCGATATCTGCAATACCCACCACATTGTTGGCTTTAAGATAGTCAGATAAGGATTGTTGATTACGGAAGCTGCTAGCAAGGAGGGGAAGATCTCTAATGATTAGACCACAGGCATGAACTGCATCTGATTCATGGTCTTCATCATTGGTACCGGTATTGCCGATATGGGGATAAGTAAGAGTAACGATTTGTCGAGAATAAGAGGGATCAGTGAGAATTTCTTGATACCCTGTCATGGAAGTATTAAAAACTACTTCACCAACAGCTATCCCATCCGCACCAATGGCTATGCCAGAAAATACGGTACCATCTTCGAGTACAAGTAAGGCAGACTTTGTCAACGCGACCTCCGAAAGAGCAAATCCACTGAAATTATTGGTTTTATGTTTTCGAATCTACCAATTTCCGCTTAAATACGAAATTTTGACAAATTCCGAGGATTATATAGTGATAACCCCACCAGGTCTATGCTTGGTGAGCACTATTTATAAAAAAACCGCCATTTCGGCGGTTTTATTAAAAATCTATTGGCTAAGCCCTAAAACTTGTTGCATATCATATTCCCCTGGGCCTTGGGCAGCTAACCAAATTGCTGCACGCATGGCGCCGCTAGCAAATGTCATTCGGCTCGAGGCTTTGTGGGTGATCTCTAAACGTTCACCGATATCGGCAAACATGGCGGTGTGCTCACCCACCAGATCGCCAGCACGTATGGTGGCAAAGCCTATGGTCTGTGGCGAGCGCTCACCCGTGATTCCTTCACGGCCATAAACGGCACAGGTTTCTAGGTCGCGCCCCAAGGTGTTGGCAATCACCTCTCCCATTTTAAGCGCGGTACCGCTGGGGGCATCTTTCTTGAATCTGTGATGACCTTCGATGATTTCAATATCGCAATACTCCCCCATCACCTCGGAGGCTAACTCAAGCAGTTTCCACATTAAGTTAACACCGACCGACATATTCGGGGCCAATACCACTGGGATCTTATCGGCAAAAGCGGAGATTTCTTCCTTTTGCGCACCATTAAAGCCTGTAGTACCAATAACAATGGCTTTATCATGCTTAACGCACCAATCGAGATGCTGCAGGCTTGCTTCAGGAGAAGTAAAATCAATTAACACATCAAAGCTATCCACCACGGCATCTAGACTGGAGGCAATCGCCACATCTAACTTACCTATGCCGACTAATTCCCCGACATCGATACCGACTAAACTCGAGTGCGGACGCTCAATCGCAGCCCCAATGCTAATATCGGAATGGTTGGCCGCCGCCTCAATCAAGGTGCGCCCCATGCGACCACCGGCACCAACAATGGCAACTTTAACAGGTTGATTCATTTTATCTCTCCTTAATAAAACGCCGGCTAAGCCGGCGTCATCAACTGATGGATTACAGAATATCCAGCAGCTCTACTTCAAAGACTAAAGCAGAATAAGGTGGGATAGCCGCACCAGCACCACGCTCACCGTAGGCAAGATCTTGTGGTACGTACAGTTTCCACTTAGAACCCGCAGGCATTAATTGCAGTGCTTCAGTCCAACCCGCGATCACGCCTGATACAGGGAATTCAGCGGGCTGACCACGAACCACTGAGCTATCAAAGACTTCACCATTGGTGAATGTACCGTGATAGTGAGTACGTACTGTGCTGTCCAAGCTAGGCTTTTCACCAGTACCTTCGGTGATGATTTCGTATTGCAGGCCTGATTCAGTCACGAATACGCCGTCACGCTTAGCGTTTTCAGCCAGGAATGCTTGACCTTCAGCAGCCGCAGCTTCAGCTGCTTGCTCTTGAACCAGCTGTAAACGGCGGCTGATTTCAGTAAAGGCAACTTGCAGATCTTCCATAGCCACTTGGCTATCTTTACCTTCGAATGCATCAGCTAGGCCAGCTTGTACGGCAGCGATGTCGATACCTTCGAATGGATTGGCGGCCAATTGCTCGCCCATTTGACGACCTACGCCGTAACTTGCTTGCTGTTCTACAGTGGTAAATTGTTGAGACATAACAACTCTCTCTGTCTGTGAGTTAAAAAACTGGCCGATAATAGCACATGCTTTACAAGAATTCTTGAAAGCTGAATGAGATTATCTCAGGCTTATCGGCATTGGTTATTTACGCGGCGCTTTGCCGCCTGATATTCAGCTGTCCATTGTGGATGTTCGGCTTGTAAATCTTCGATACGGCTGGTAGCCGACGGGTGGGTCGATAGCAGTTCTAGCACTTGGCCTGGACCCATGCTGGCCATTTTTTGCCATAATTGCACCGCGGCTTGGGGATTAAAGCCTGCTTGGGCCATGATGGCCATCCCTAAACTATCGGCTTCGGTTTCTTGAGCGCGACTAAACGGCAGGCTCAAGCCGACTTCAGCGCCCAGATCCAGCGCCGCCATCACGAATTCGCGCTGGTCAATTTCGGCCAAGTCCAATGCAAAATCGGCCACATTGAGTCCTAGATGTTTCATTTCCGAGCGCGAGACTTGTTCATTCCCGTGCCGAGCTAACACATGGGCTATTTCATGGGCTATCACCGCCGCCATTTGATCGTCGCTGTTAGCCACCTTCAGCATGCCGGTGTAAATACCGATATACCCCCCCGGCAAAGCAAAAGCGTTGGCTTCGGGGGAGTCAAAAACTTGCACTTGCCAGTCAATCGCACTCGGGGCCACCGCCGCTAGGCGCGAGACGATACACTCGATGTAAGCCGCTAGGCGAGGATCGCGATTCACCGGCAAGGTTTGGCGCATTTGTTCAAATCGCAATTGACCTTGCTGCGCCATATCCTGCTCGGAAAATAATAAAATTTGTTTGCGGCCAGTGGGCGACTCGTTATACGTATCGCAGCCAACAAGCGCTAACACGGCCAACAAAGTCACCATCAGTGGGCGGTTTGCCCGACCAAGATTACTCATTTAGATTTCTCAAAGGATAACGAGCCCTAAGGCCCAATCAATGGTACTAATATGGGGGTGAAAATGACAATAACAACCGCGTGCTGCGGCATAATGCCTAGGTTAGCGCAGCTGTGGGCAGGCGTAATGACTCAATGATGGCCACCAGTCGTTGCAACTTCACATTGGTTAATTGGCGATAATCAAAATACGGACACACCACTAGGCGCAAGTCCTTATCGAGGGCAAACTCATGATCGAGCCACTGCCATTGACACTGCAGGTGTTCAGAGGCTAGTAACTGCTTGGCATAAGTCCGCCCCATGATAATATGCACCGCTTGATTGCCGGTCTCATTCACAATGTCAGCGTCATTAAACATCGGCGGACTAAATAACAACGCGGTGCCACTGCCACCTTGCAATAACCGTTCATCTCGGTATTGTTGCCAACGAGCATAGCGCGTGCCGTCCTCATCCCCTGCAGCCCCCAAAGCGAACACCAGTTTGGCATAGACACTGAACACCTTGCGCCAGCCATTGCCCCCCTCAGCGCTAATCGCCGCAATTTCGCCGCTCACTAAAGGCTCCACTCCAGCGAGCTGCGTTAAGCCTATGACATTGAATCGATGTTCCATGTAGACCCTTAAATGAGCCATGGGATCGCCTAACCCTAGGGGATAATCACGGCTCATTTTCGACCTTTATTCGATTTAAATTGGCTCATACCGCTTTTCGCCATAGTGCGGCGATTGGCTTGTTTATCACGAGGAGCACGTTTACTGGTACCAGTAGAGGGCGTATCTGTGACTGGAAACGCCGCCAGAGAAAATAAAGGTAATGCCCGCGTTGTTAAGCGTCTTATGGCCTCTAATGCCGCGGTATCGGCATGGCACACCAGTGAAATCGCCAGCCCTGTCAGCCCTGCCCGCCCCGTGCGACCCACCCGATGCACATACACGGGTGCGTGCTGAGGTAAATCCAGATTAAATACCACCGGCAAGCCATCAAGATGAATACCGCGAGCTAACAAGTCGGTGGCCACTAACACCGCCAACTTGCCCGCCTTGAAATCGGCCAAGGTTTGATTGCGTACGCTTTGCGTTTGCTGACCATGCAATGGCGCAGCATTCAGGCCGGCTTTGACTAATTTTTTAGCAAAGGCATCCACATCATCACGAGCACTAATAAACACTAAGGCTTGCGACCATTGATGTTGCAGCAATAACGCCTGAAGCGCTTTCGCTTTACTGCCTTTATTGACTAAGTACAGACGCTCCTCAATGGTATCGACCACCGAGTTAGCCTCATGCGCGCGAATGTGCTGAACATCGTTATTGACCAATTGAGATAACTGTTGCTGCAGCGATGCTGACATGGTCGCCGAAAATAATAAGGTTTGGCGCTCAAGGGGAATAAATTCCAGTAAACGCTGCACATCAGGCCAAAAGCCCAAGTCTAGCAGTCTGTCGGCCTCATCTAACACCCAGTGAGTTAGCTCATTAAGATGCAGGCCATCCGTATGTAATTCCCCTTGCTGGAGCAAATCGACAAGTCGCCCGGGCGTGGCCACCAGCACTTGAGGTTGCTGTGTTAAATCCGCCAACTGGCTTTCAATGCTCACGCCGCCACATAACGTTTGTAAGCGAATAGACAGCGCCTGCGCTATCGGTAACAAGGCTGCCGTTACTTGGGCGGCTAACTCCCGTGTCGGCACAATAATCAGCGCGGCAACGCCTTGCATCTCTGGGCGATGAGGTTGCTGAGTGGCTTGATACACCGCCTGTAAAATGGGTAAGCCAAAGGCTAAGGTTTTACCACTGCCGGTTTGCGCTAACGCGATGACATCGTGCTGCTTAATTATGACCGGAATGGCTAATTGCTGCACCGATGTTGGCGTGTGCATATGGGCAGGCAAGGCCTGTATTAATGCCAATTCGACACCAAGCTTGGTAAAGGCGGAAGAGTTATCGTCACAAGCAAGGCTTGGAGGGATCATGACAGCACCAGTTTAACTATGGGAGCGAAAGTTTACTCACAGTTCCCCATGAATACCACTTTAGTTTGGCCCAAAGTCCTGCTTGGGTAAATAAGCCGCGGGAATAGCTCCACAATGCCAAAAGAGAGCGCCTCATTGGCCAAACAACAGGGCGAACACACTCGGACGATTGCCGCGCATTCGAGAGTTTGATGATAGCTATCTATGAATAGCTAGACTGCAGCACTGCAGCACTACATCATTGCCTCAACATACCAATGCTATAAATTTCAATTAGTTAAGCACGAACCTATTGAAGTTTGACGTATGCAAAGGGCAATCTAGTACGCAAAGCCACTGTTCTAAGGGTGATCATAACCTATGACAGCGGGGTTACCATCGTTAAATTAGACACTCATCAACTAAACGATACCCTTGGTGTTATTTTTTCCCTCTGCAATCTCAGTAACTCAGGTGCTGGCAAAACGCGATGCCCTGATACATGGTCAACAACGTCTAGGGGCAACATTGAAGCCAAACCATGTCCTAGATCACACCATTGCTGATAAGCAGTGAACATTAACCATCATCAATATTGCTAATCATGCTGAAACTATGATTAACTCTCGCGCCCCCAACCATAGCCTAACCCTTTTAACACCTAACGCATCGAGACGCAGCCAGTCAAGTCACCGCCTGATGCAATGTCGGTGTTTAGACCGACCAAAGAATGATCTAACGATGCAATACCGACTAATAACCAAGACTGACTGTCACCCTCTGCCCCGATTGAACACGCTAGCCAGAGCGAGGTTACTTGGCAAGCTGCGCGCGGCCCCCCAGGGGATTGTATCAGCGTTAGTATGGGCGCTCGTAGCAATAACCTTGCCTGTCGCCGCCACGCCAACCCAAGAGATTGAAGTGCTTGAGGTGCGCGGGATCCGCTCTTCAATGGATGCCTCACTCAATAATAAACGCTTCACAGATGCCGTTATCGATAGCGTCAGCGCCGAAGATGTCGGTAAATTTCCTGACAGTGATGTGGGGGAAGCCCTCGGCCGTATTCCTGGGGTGGCAGTCAATCGCCAATTTGGTCAAGGACAACAGGTCTCGATTCGTGGGGCATCCAATCAATTGACCCACACCTTGTTAAATGGCAATGCTGTCGCATCAACGGGTTGGTATGATCAACAAACCACAGATAGAAGCTTTAATTATTCGTTACTTCCCCCAGAATTAATCAGCAGCATCGACGTCTACAAATCCGCCCAGGCAGATATAAACGAAGGCGGGGTTGGCGGGACTGTCATGATTCATACCCATAAGCCACTAGCGCTCGACGCCAACACCGTACTTTTTACGAGTAGCCAGCAATATGGCAGTGTGTCAGAGCACATAGATCCTGAAGTTTCTGGCCTCTACAGCTGGAAAAGTAGCGATGAAAGCATCGGGGTGTTACTGGCGGCTAACCAGAGCGATACCCGCTATCAGCGCAATAGTATCGAATCACAAATTGGTTGGGGCGAGATTGTCCCCACCACCTTTGAACAAGATAGGCAACGTTCAGCCATCAATGCTGTAGTACAGTATCGACCGCGTGATGAGCTCGAGTTTGGTTTAAGCGTCATGCAGTTAGACATGGCAGCGAACAATGCCAACACCTCGCTATTTTTGATGTTCCCTGATGATAAAGAGGCCGCCTGTGAGCAGTGGAACGCCGCGGGGACCTGCATATTCTATCGGCGCGATGCTGATGACGCATTTCCAGGCTGGGGACAAACCTGGGTGCGCGAAGCCAGCATGGATTCGACCAGCTACGATGCTGACTTTAGCTATGACACCGATACCTATCAACTCACTGGCCGCCTAGGCACGACCCGCGCCTCGGGAGGCACCAGTTTAACGGCCAATTACGGCAGCTGGCTTGGGCAAACAAGCGATTTTACCGGCACCTATGATGCCACGGGTAAGGTCATCAATATTGATATCGTTAATAAAGCATTCACGGCCAATGATTTTAGTTCATCCCTCGCCCCTGAAACTTGGTCTTTGCGTCAACAACCGAATTCAGACAGTGAAATCTATGGCCAATTGGATCTGGAAATCCCAATAGAATTTAGGGCGTTACATACCATCAAGGCTGGTGTTCGCTGGGCCGATCATCAGGTTAAGCAAGAATCAATTGAAGGCATTGTCGATAGACGTTTACTGGCCAAGGATGCTTCCACTTACTACTTCGGGACCGTGTCTTCTGGCGGCGGTTTTAGCTTACCCAAGCCCATCATCGACGCCATGCTTAACGATGCTAAAGCAGCCGTCACAGCGTTCAACAGGGACGGGCAAGTCTATAAATCTGGCTATGGCACAATCAATGAAGCCAACCTAGCCCTGTACTTGATGACCAGTTTCGCCACCGATCGCCTACGCGGCAATGTCGGCTTACGTTATATCTCGACCCAAGTATCATCTGATTATTTTGCGCTTAACCCCGATGGCCAATATGCCGACAATTTAAGCACGGCCCACGCACGCTATTGGGATGTATTACCGAGCGCGAATATCGCCTATGAGCTGTCAACGCAGCTGTTGCTTCGGGCCTCGGCGGCGCAAGTGATTGCGCGCCCTAATTATGACGACATGTTTTCATCCTCAGCATTATCGGGCTTTGATGATGGCATTCCTGATAATCAAGTGATAGACCAAGGCAATATTGCGCTAGCCCCATTTAAAGCCACTCAAGCCGATATCGGCCTAGAATGGTATTTCGCCCCAGAAAGTCTGCTATCGGTCGGATATTTCATCAAAGATATCAGTTCCTTCATTACATCTGAGCAATTGCTTAATCAAAGCGTTGGCATTATTGATCCAGATACTGGTAAGGATAATTGGACAGTTTCGCATAAGAAAAATGGCACTGGCGGTAACATTCAAGGGCTTGAGTTTCAGCTACAAACCGCGTTTAACAATGGCTTAGGATACGCCGTCAATTACACCTTGGCAGATAGTCATGCCCCGGCTGAATTTTATCCAGATCAAGTGGGCGTCTTTTCTGATTCATCAAAACATACCGTCAACTTAACCGCTTACTATGACGCCGATAATTTTGCCGCCAGAATGGCTTACAACTGGCGCAGTGAATATATGATCCGCGAGTTACCCGGCTATTATGGCAATCGCGAACATCAAGCCTACGGAACCTTAGATATCAGCACTCAGTATCTCGTCACGGATTATTTACAGCTGACGTTTGAAATAGCCAACCTATTGAAACAAGATAGTATTCAGCTCGGAGTGGCGCCCAATCATGCCGAGGTAAAACCCGAACTCAAGAGTAACTATCCAATATTTAGTGCCGAAGGTGAAGCGCGCTATAAATTAGGAATTTCATTGCGTTTTTAATGAAAAACGCTCACCAAGGCTCGGCCAACAGCCATTCTTAACGCCTATGCATTTAGCGAAAAATTAACAATTGCGATGTTAAACAATGCACTTACCGAGATACAGATCACAAATAAGCATAACAACACAACATTGGTAGCGACTAATTAACAAGCAATGTAAGTTCACGAAATTGCAATGACAAGGATGACAGATAGCGCGCAATATCCTATCTTACGCAGCCTTTTTCTGGAGTGTTCTCCCTGGTAGTAACTGATGACTTTACGAGATGCCTTTTCCTATCTATCCCTATGGAGCCAGGGTTCTAAACTGTATTTGTCTGATTTGGCAGCCATTGCCTTATTATTGCTGCCCATTACCTTAGCTAACTCGCTGGCAATGTTGCTCGGGCATGGCTTTAATGTCATTGCATGGCATGAAGTCTCAAGTTTACTTTTTTATATCTCTGATGTGTTAATCAACCTATACCCAACGACATTTTGTATTGTCGCTAGTTATTATTTATGCCAAAAAACTAACGCCTCTAGCGCCATCTTTATTATATATGCCCTCATTCTCTTTTATATTTTATCCATAGGCAGCCAAGATTTATCGACTAGCTTTACCTTACCTAACAATCCATTACTGGCATTATTAAGTGCGTTTTTTACTTACATCTATTATTCCAACTTCCCCATTAGGCTATTAGAACCAAATTCGTTTGATTTTGCCTCGCGTTTGGCCAAGTATATATTCCACATTTTTTGTTTTTCTATCCTGGCGTTAGTGCTATCGCAATTGGTTATTTATATTAATCAATATGTTGCAGATATGATTTCAACCATAGGACTAGATCCCCTCACCTTCACCGGGGGGTTGATATACCAAACCGGCCTTGGCATCCTCGGCGCGGTGGGGATTAATGGCCACAATCTGCTGTTTACCATCAAGCAGCGAATCTATGCCGAAAGTGTCGCGAATCTTACGGCATGGCAAGCCGGTGAAGCGAGCATTAACACCATTAGCCAAGGGTTTTACGATGCGTTTCTGTCCATGGGTGGCTCAGGTAACTGCATCAGCTTACTCTTGTGCGTCTTGTGCTTCAGCCGCATTCATAACCACAAAATGCTGGCCGTCATCGCCATCCCAATGGTGTTGTTTAATATCAACGAAATCTTGCTATTTGGCCTGCCGATTTTATTTAACCCCATCATGATCATTCCTTTTATCCTAGTGCCACTGGTCAGCTTTATTGTGGTGTATAGCGCCATCACTCTAGGATTGGTACCGCCTATCATCAGTATTGTTAACTGGATGACGCCGCCTATTTTTAGTGGCTATTTGGCCATGGGCAATCAATTTGATGGGGCGATATTGCAGTTAATCGTGATAGCAATTGGGGTCCTTATCTATCGTCCATTCTACTTGGCTTATGCCGGTAAGCACTTAAAATCAACAACGACACCCGCGGCCAACTATGCCGAAGTCGAGAACTCACTGTTTGAACACTTATTGCGCTGCGTACGGATATCGAGTGCCAACAGCATTAAAAAGTCATTGGCGCAAAAAAATATCACCACGATTTTAACCCGCGGTAAATTGGTGGTCTTTTACCAAAAGATCCAATCAGTAGAGCACGGCGAGCACTATAACTATGAAGCGTTGATCCGCTATATTGACGACAAGGGCGATTTATGTCCCCCGCACTTTATCAATGATTTTCAGCTGCTCGAATCCACGCAACTACTGGATAAACTCGTGATCGAACTGGTATTAGCCGATATGCAAACCATGCACCTCCCCAGCGGTGGCAGAGTATCGATTAACATCTCGGTGGCATCGGTAGAGCAAGCCGATTTTGTCGAGCATTTATTGGCTCGATTGGCACACTACGCGATTCCAGCGCAGCGGATTGATATTGAAATCACCGAAGAGGCCATGCTCAATGACAAAGTCTATTTGACTCACGTGATGGCCGAGATCCAAGCCCAAGGTATCACTATTTCCATGGACGATTTTGGCTCAGGCTATGCGTCATTCCCGCATTTATTACAATACCCCTTTAACAAGGTCAAAATCGATCGCTCATTATTAGTCGACGCCAACACCCCCAAGGGCAAAGATATTTATCGATTGGTCGCTCAGTTAGGTCAAATCGCGCACTGCAAAATTGTCGCTGAAGGGGTTGAGACTGAGCAAGAATATCAATTCGTTAAGGACTGTGGCGTCGACTTAGTCCAAGGCTACTACCTGGCAAAACCACAACCTTTGACACAATTGACACGCCAATAATTGCGCCTCAATGCGTCTGCCAGTTAGCAATAAAAATGTATGGTCCGCCTCGTTATTGCAAATGATATTTCCGATAACGAGGTTGGTTTGCGCTAATGTATTCCGAGTCTTCATTAGGTGCTACCACCCGCTCCACGATGAGTTCCGCGCTAGATTGTCCTCAAAAAGCCCAAAGCATACTGCGTTGCTGTTTTTTATGTCAGGTCTTCAATCTAGTGGTCTGACCGTTCT
>NZ_JAHUTT010000081.1 GCF_019209865.1 Shewanella sp. NIFS-20-20
ACGATTGAAATGAGTACGCGCCAAAGCTTCTGAAAGTTGCATAAAAAAATCCGATGACAAGGGGTCATCGGATTTTGATCCTTTCAGTGAGATCGTCAAGCGATCTGTCTTAACTGATCGGCATTACGCTATGGCGCGGTTTTTTTATGACGATTTTCAATGAAGTGACAAAAATCGGCGGCGGCTTGTTTAGGGCACTCAAGCATGGGCATATGACCTATGTTGGGGTAGACCAAGATGTCGGCATGTGGCAGGCATTGCTGCCAAAGTGCTAAGGCGCTGATGTCTAGAATTTGATCTACTTGCCCCCAACATATTCTGACATCGCCACTGATGCTTGGTGGCACTGGCTCTTGGGTGAACTCACAAAAAATACGTTCTAATAGTAGGTTGCTTTGGCGTCGTTGTAAGTAAATGGCCTTCAGTAATGGCTGTGGTAACCACGGCGGGCGAGCCATGGTTTGTTGATAGAAGTGATCAAATTGTGCCCGGGTCTCAGTAAAAAATGGATTATCACCCGCCATAATGGCTTGGACGAACGGGTTTGTTTGCGGGGCGACGATTCCTGAGGGATTAAATAAATAGGTGGTGAGGCAGCGTTCAGCATGATGGCTAGCTATATATGCGGCGATTTGCCCGCCCATGGAGTTACCCACTAAATGACATTGTTCGATGCCTAATGCATCGAGCATCTGGCACAGACGCTGCGCTTGGCTGGCAATATCAAAGCGGCACTGATCATTATACTCAGACTCACCATGGCCAGTTAAATCAACCATCAGTAATGAATAGTGTTTAGGTAAGTGATGCGCAAACAGGCTCCACACGGTTTTATCAGCACTAAAACCATGGATCATGACTACCCAAGGGGCAGCGCTCGCGTAATGTTGACTGTCTGAAATACGCCAATAGGCCTGATGTTTGAGGTCATCAATGCTGACAAATAAGCGTTCAACCCCGGCCCAATACGCATACATATTGCGCGCAACATGCAAGGTTTTGTCTGGATGCCTATTGGCGGCGTACCACAGCCAAATCAAACCGCCACCCATGATGATGAACCAAGCCATTGCTCTCTCCCTGTCATGCCAGTCAATAGAGAATAATCATAGTCGATATATCTACTGTACCGATGAAGGCTGGCTATTACCAGCGCCGATACTGCGATGCAATAGGCCAGCTTATCGGAGCTAAATGCCGTAGCAACTCGCCGTGATTGGCCAATAAAAAAGGCGCTGCAGTGACGCAGCGCCTTTGTGGCAAATTGCAACGATTAATCGGCAGACTTGATAGACACCGGCGCACTGGGTTTTTTAACATAAGCCATGATCAGCAGCACAATACCGACGGCTAAGAAGGGCAGGCTTAACCATTGACCGGCACTTAACAGATTTTCATGGTAGGCAGCTTGGCTAACCTTGATTGACTCAATGGCGATACGAGCACTGAACACGCTGATTAAAAACAAGCCGAAAATAGCTCCGTGGCGCTGTTTCATTTGGCTGAATCGATAGACTGCACACAAGCCGATAAATATGGCCAAATAGGCTAAGGCTTCATACAGCTGAGCGGGATGCCTTGGTAGAATATCGACTCTGGCAAAAATGATGCCCCAAGGCGCTTGGGTCGGGGTGCCGAGAATTTCCGAGTTGGCAAAATTGGCCATACGCACAAAAAAACCAAAAATGGCGGTCGCAATGGCGAGCCTATCCAATAAAAATAAGAAGGGCAGTTGCACTTTACGTTGGTAATAATAGAGCGCCAAAATGGCCCCAAGCCCGCCGCCATGACTGGCGAGTCCGCCTTCCCAAATCGCAAGGATCTTAAGGGGGTTGGCCAGATAATAGGCCGGATCATAAAATAAGCAATGGGCTAAGCGAGCCCCAACGACAATGCCAATCACGCAGTAAAGCAGGAGTTGATCTAATGACTCAACGTTTAAGCCTTCTTTAACATAGATGCGTTTCATCACTTGAAAGCCCGCCATAATAGCGGTGGCAAACAGTGCCCCATACCAATGTATTTTGAGTCCCATAAACGAAATTAATACGGGATCGAGTTGCCACACAAAATGTTCCAAATCTTTTTACTCCACTCAATCAAAGCGCTATCAGTTCAATCGTCGCCCTGTTTTACTCGGTTGTGAGCCAATAGACAAGTATTTCAGCTTGTTAACTTTGGCGTGCGTGCCGTTAATTCAGCCTTGCAGTGACCTATGTTGCTTGCTAAGAGCGCGGCTGGAAGTAGCCATGTTACCGCGGTGTTGATGAGGCAGTGACATTATTTACGACCTTAAGGGCATTAAGATGGATAGTTACCAGCGCCGATATGATGTTAGCCCGTTTAGCGGTTATGCAAGGGGGGCCAGCTGCCATCCTTTGGGGGAAAGGCTAAATCATGTTGAGGCATCGCCTAAGGCTAGCCTGTTGATTCGCCTTGAAGCCATTGTGGATTGTGTTGTGGCGACCTAGCCAAGCATTGGTTACAGACGGCCACCATGATGAGCACCGATGGCGACAAAGTACGCTGATTAATTACACCGGGCTGGGTTGTTAGCGCTTGGCAGGAATGAGGCGATGTTTATTCATTGATTAAACACAGTAAAGAATATGTGAATTTCAGATTTGTGCGCTAATCTTTAAAAACATGCATACATTGTCAAGTGTTTAATGTTTGGTGTACTGGTTCGATCATTAAGGTTATATCGCTGGAGAGCACACGGATGTTACTTACCATAAGAAGCAAACTTATTTCTGCCATTATCACCTTATTAGCACTACTGTCACTGATTGCGGCAGTGGGCTTATATTATGTTTTTGATCTTGAAAAGAATTTACGACATCTAAGCGAGGATATAACCCCGACCATAGAAAATACGGACGACATGATTGCCTCCTTGTGGGAACAAGGGAAAGTGGCTAATGAAATTATGGCATCAGAAGATATAGATGAAATAAGGCAATTGTATTTAACCATTGAGCCACTGAATCAAACATTCAATAATTCATACCAAGAGCTGACCCACTTACTCGATGAGCAGGAGTTAATAGCGGCACAGCAAGCCTTTGATGCTAACACACGCTTGCAAGGCCAGATCAATGACATGTTCTTGGCTCATAAGCAAGAACTTGATGAGAAATTAAAAGCCAAATCACTGCTGCAATCGTTTGATGACTTAGGCGCCGTACTTATTGGCGCATTAGATGAGTTTGCCATTGAAAATGAAGAAGAAATGGCCAAGGCGGAGAATAAGGGCGATACCTTAGCTAAATCACCCCAAGCAACGGCGCAAGATGTGAATGCTATCTTAGGTGAACTATTCGAGCGCGATTATCCGGTGGTAGAAGCGGCATTAAAGATGCAACGCTATGTCATGGAAATGCAAGATACTGCGGGCGAATATTTGGCTGAAGAGGATCCTGCGCTATTAGCGGCCATTCGGGAAAACTTTGATGAACTAAGCCGCCTTGTCGTTGAAAATATCAATATTCTCGATGAGCTTGCTGAAAGCGAAGAAGACAGTCAGGACGCCAAGGACTTGCGCACTAACTTTGTGCTCTGGCAACAACTCGCGTTAACGGATGGACAATTATTTGATAGTTATCGCATTCAATTACAAGCCGAAGCTAAGGCTGATGCTTTTACTGATGCCCTTGAAGCCAGTATTACTCAAGCCGATGCGTTATTGGAAAACTTAGCGTCAACCGCCGATAGTCTTGCCGATTCCGCCGATGATGAAGCCGCCACCGCAGTGAATACTGCGGTGGTGACTGTCGCGCTAGTATGGCTACTGGCCTTAGTGACTGGGGTGGTGATTACCTATACCTTGATTAAAGTGATCATTAACCCAATCGACCTATTAGTGACGCGCCTCAATGGGATTGCTAAGGGCGATGGTGACTTAACCCAACGTATCGATGACAGTGGCGGGGATGAGTTGGCGGCATTAGGAAAAGGCTTCAATGAGTTTGTCGCTAAGATCCAGCAATTGGTGAAACAAATTAGTAGCGAATCAGTCAATTTAGATCACGCCATTGATTCGATGAGTAATATCAGTCGCAAGGTCAGTGAGCGGGTAGGCTTTCAAAGCCAAGAAGTGAGTCAGGTTGTATCCTATATCGAGCAGGTTCATCATGCTGCCGACAGTATTTTCGATAATGCTCAGCATTGTTCCCACGCCTCCCATGATGCCACTCAAGACAGTGAAGCGGTGCGTTCGACGGTGCAACAAGCCATTGTTTCAGTCGAAGGCTTGGCAGTGAATATCGATGAAAGTTCGCGAGTCATTGATGAGCTGAGCGCTGAGGTCAATAACATTGTCTCGGTGCTGGATGTTATTCGCAGCATTGCCGAACAAACCAATTTATTAGCACTTAACGCCGCCATTGAAGCCGCAAGAGCCGGCGAGCAAGGCCGCGGTTTTGCGGTCGTGGCCGATGAAGTGAGGACGCTCGCGTCTCGTACTCAAAACAGTACCAATGAAATTCAGTCGATGATCGAGAGCCTGAAGAAAGGGGCCAGTGAAGCGGTGGTGTCTATGGTTCGTTCGAAAGAAGGCGGTGATCAAACCGTTAAACTGGCCAATCAAGCCGGCAGTGCATTAGATAGAATTTCTGATGCTATCGCTGGTTTAAATCAAATGAATGCGCAAATTGCGACCGCCGCCGAAAACCAGCGCTCGGTAGTTGGCTCTGCCACTCAATCGGTGGCTAAGGTACAAACTGTGGTGGATGAAAGCCTAGTGGCATCCACAGAAAATCAAGGTTATACCCAAAATATGGGCGGCTCGGTATTGCGCCTGAACAGCTTAGTGAAACAATTTAAAGTGGAGTAAAGGTCACATTAGCATGCCGCATTTATCCTATTGGGGTGATTAAGATTATTTGAGTTCAAGAACATGTATATTCTTGAATGGGAAGCAATGATTAGGATGGGCATTATAGAAGATGCGTTCCCTCAGCGACAAGTTACGACATGTTACCGCCAGGTTAAGATGAGCTCTTGGCTGCTTGGGGTAAATCGATGCTGAATAGCCACACCATGATCGCCGCAATATTAGCTTTACTCGGTTTTGCGGGTAACTATTTAGCCTTGTCGATTGGTTTTGGTGTTGATTTCATTTTTGGCAGTATCTTCACCATTATCGCCATTTGGACCTTAGGCTTGTGGTATGGCTTAGTGGTGGCGCTAATTGCCTCTTCATATACCATGATTCTTTGGAATCACCCCTATGCGTTAATTGTTTTTTCGATGGAAGCCATATGGATAGCCATGGCGCTGCGACGCGGTAACACCAACCTCGTCCTGATTGATGCGGCATTTTGGTTGGTACCAGGCGCAATACTGGTGGCACTATTTTATGGTGGCACTATGGGACTTGATAGCCAATCGGTGCTGGTCATTTTTCTTAAGCAAGCCATCAATGGTCTTTTTAATGCACTAATGGCCAGTATTATTATTTTTTATACCCCCTTGATCCACTGGATCACCAAGCAACCGATTAGCAGTTCTTATAAAAATCTGATTTTCAACGTGATTTGTGCCTTTTTGATGTTTCCTATGATGTTGTTACTGTTCTATGAGAATAATCGCCAAAGTGATGCTTTGACCGAGCATGCTGCAGCATTAGTTAAGTCGGAAATGTTAGAAGCCAAAGATGAGTTGGCGGCGTGGGTAGACAATTATACCAATGCAACCGCTGTCATTGCTAATATGGGCAGCATTTACGGGATGACCTCATCGTCGCAAATACAGCAACAGTTGCAGACAGTAAAACAGTTATTTCCTGATTTTATTAACGTCTATCTGGCGGATCATCAGGCGCAGACGGTGGCTTTTTATCCATCGAAAAATGCCGACGGACAATCGACGATTGGCTTGGATTTTTCCGATAGAACCTATTTCAGAGAGATGTCAGCCATTGGATTGCCTTATATTTCGGATGTGTTTCTCGGGCGCGGCGGAACCGACAAACCGATAGTAACCATTTCATCGCCGATATTTACGCAAGGTCAACTCAGTCATTATGCGCTGGGGGCGGTTAACATTAGTCATCTTCAAAAAATTTTGGCAATCGATGCCGCGCTGAGTGGCGTTGTGGTCACCTTAGTTGATAGCCAAAATAAGGTGATATATTCAAGCGATCCGCGCCGTAAAACCTTAGATACGCTTGAAGAACCTCACGGCCAAATCTCGTCAACCGCGATTGATTCGGTGTCAATTATGGTGCCGAAGCTCGCTAGTCATATGGCGATCACTGAGGTGTGGAAAAAAGCCTACTATTTTTCATCGGTCATCATTCCGGGTACCCAATGGCAATTGACTATTGAATACCCGTTAGCCCCGATGCAATCAGAGCTTTATGCCTATTCCATTAATGGGCTATTAGTCGTTGCCTTGTTGTTTATCCCAATGATTTTAATTGCGTTTACCGTGAGCAAATACTTAACGGATACATTAGCGTCGCTGGCAAATATTACCGAAGATTTACCCAATCGTATTGTTCAAAATACGGCGATTCATTGGCCGAGTTCCACCATCGATGAAGTGACGATGTTGGTCGAAAACTTTAAGGCAACCTCGTTAGCCCTAAGTAATAAAATTGGCAATTTAAACAGTCGGTTGGCCTTAGCCACCGATGCTGGTGGTATTGGGGTGTGGCAATTTGATGTGCAAGAGCATCAGCTATTGTGGGATAACAGAATGTTTGCGCTCTATGGCCTGAAGGCGCATGAAGGCGAAAATACCTTTGATTTCTGGTTCAATTGTTTACATCCTGACGACCAACAAAATATCGAAGCCGAGTTGCAGAGCGCCCTTAAGGGGCAAAAAGATTTTGATACCGAATTTAGGGTGGTGTTGCCGACAGGAGAAGTGCGCCATATCAAAGCGAATGCTCGGGTGATCATAGATGAACAAGCGGCTCCGATACGGATGATTGGCACCAACTATGATATTTCTGATCGTAAAAAAGTCATCGAGGAACTGCGTTTAGCGTTGAAATTGGCCGATTCGGCTAACAAGACGAAAAGTGAGTTTTTGGCCAATATGAGTCATGAAATTCGCACGCCCATGAATGGGGTGCTAGGCATGGTGAATTTGCTATTGGATACCCGTCTCGATGAAGAGCAACGCAGTTTTGCCGAGCTTGTCAAAGTGAGCTCCGAATCGTTATTGAGCATTCTCAATGATATTCTCGACTTCTCTAAGGTCGAGGCCGGAAAATTGGCATTAGAGCCGACAGATTTTGAGATGGGGCAGTTAGTGATTGAATGTGGTCAGACAATGGGGGTTCGCGCGGCAGAAAAAGGGCTCGATCTTATTTGTCCTGCCAACCCAATGCCGGCCCAATGGTTTACTGCTGATGCGGGACGTATCAAACAAATCCTCAATAACTTGGTCGGCAATGCCATTAAGTTCACCGACACTGGCGAAGTCGCGTTGTACTACTCGGTGCAAGCGATTGATAACCAGCAAAGCCTATTGAAGTTTGAGGTAATCGATAGCGGAATTGGTCTTAATCAACAGCAGCAATCAAAATTATTTCAACGATTTAGCCAGGCGGATGGTTCAACCACTCGTCAGTATGGCGGCACCGGCTTAGGGCTGGCCATCAGTAAACAATTGGTTGAATTGATGGGCGGCGACATTGGGGTGGATAGCAGTGAAGCTCATGGTGCCAAGTTTTGGTTTACTCTTATTCTCGATAATGCGGTCGTGGACATGGTTAAACCAAGCCGTGATAATCTCGCTGGCGTTAACGTGCTGGTGGTGGACGATAATGCAACATCGCTACAGTATATCGCGCAACTGCTCACACAGTGGGGCGTTGGGCATACCTTGGCAGCGAGTGCCGAAGTCGCCTTGCTGCATGTCAATTCCGCCGCACCATCCACGCCTTTTGATGCGATACTGATTGATATGAATATGCCCAACATGGACGGCTTACAATTGGCACAAGTGATCAAGCAGCAACCCAATACTGGCGATATGCCGCTGCTGTTGTTGGATTATCACCATCAACACAACTTAGTAACGCATTATATGGATCATGGCTTTAGTGCGTATGTTGCTAAGCCAATTAATGAATCAGGGCTGTATCATTCGCTATTTACCCTCTCAGGGCAAAAAACCGTGAGCCGTCACCGAGCCAATGCGCAGCCGCATCATTTGCCCCAGTTCAGTGGCCGAGTCTTAGTGGCTGAAGACAATTTAACCAATCAAGTTGTGGCCAAAGGCTTGTTGAAAAAGTTTGGTGTTGTGGTCGACATAGCCTCTGACGGAGAACAAGCGTTAAGTTTACTGCAACAGCAAGCCTACGATTTGGTGTTTATGGACTGCCAAATGCCTAAGTTGGATGGCTATCAAACCACACGGCAAATACGCCAAGGTGCCACCTTAGATTGCAATATTCCGATCATCGCCATGACTGCGAATGCCATGGAAGGTGATCGCGAGCAATGTCTCGCAACCGGAATGAATGGTTATATTGCCAAACCGGTTGCGACCGACAAGCTGCAACAGGCGCTGCAACAATGGTTAGCGCCACAAAACCCCATCGCCTCACAGAATGACAAGCCTGCCGATTGTGGTTAAGCCTGTGATTATCATAGCTTTTGATCAGTAACTTACTTCATACTATAGCCTGCCCTTGTGGCATTTGCGTTAAATTCGGCTCGGTATATCGGGCCTTGAGTGTTAACTTCACTGATGATTTGGCGCGCCGAATCGTTAGCAGTTTTGAGTGCACTATGGAGTTCGTTATGGGAAAGAGGGCCATCGTATTAGGCGCCACAGGCGTAGTTGGCCGCGCGCTAGTGGAAATATTATCGCAATCGCCAGCCATAGAGTCAGTGACTGCCATTAGCCGCAGGAAAGTAGTGTATCAGCGTGCCAACATCATTAATCAAGTGATCGACTTTGATCGCCTTAACGCGAGCGCAGAGGTGTTTAACGGTGATGTGCTATTTTCGTGCTTGGGCACGACTGCCAAGCTTGCTGGCTCTAAGGCAAAACAACGTCTCGTGGATGTCGATTATCAATATCAGGCGGCGCAACTCGCCTTTCAGCGAGGGGTCAATCATTATTTACTGGTGTCGTCCAGTGGCGCAAATGCCGCCAGTCGCCATGATTATTTGCAGATGAAAGGGGAGTTAGAGCAAAAAGTTGCAGCGATTGGCTTTAAGCGGGTCAGTATTTTTCAGCCTTCACTGATTATCGGCCAACGCCATGATGTTAGGGTCGGCGAAATCATTGGAAGTCGGCTGATGCCTTGGCTATGTCAGCTGCCGATGTTGGCCAAATACCGCCCCATTACTGGCGAACAGGTCGCGCTCAGCCTCACGGCGACAGGCTTGTCGACGGCGGCGCCGACCCAACGCTTAACCTATTACCGCTTGGATGAGTTACATCAACTTGCCAAGGCTTAGCGCAACTGAGTGCAACAGTTGCTTGTGTCGTGCTAACGGCCATCGGCAGTCTTTACTCGCAAGGAATGGCGGCTGCCAAGTCTGCTATCATGACTCAGTCACCGACCATTCGATAGTTTCTCCGGCACGAATAGGCACCACCTGACTGTCGCCAAGCGGATAGCTGGCAGGAACAGCCCAAGCTTGCTTAGTGAGCGTGATGGTGTCTTGATTGCGCGCCAGACCATAAAAGTCAGGGCCATTAAAGCTGGCAAAGGCTTCTAATTTATCGAGGGCATTGACCGATTCAAAGGCTTCGGCATAGAGCTCAATGGCGGCATGGGCGGTGTATGAGCCGGCACAACCGCAGGCGGCTTCTTTTTTGTCTTGATAATGAGGCGCCGAGTCCGTTCCCAAAAAGAATCTTGGGTTGCCCGAGGTAGCTGCAGCCAGCAAGGCTTGCTGATGGGTATTGCGCTTTAAAATCGGCAAACAATAAAAATGCGGGCGAATACCGCCAGCCAACATATGATTGCGATTATACAGCAAGTGATGGGCAGTGATGGTGGCCGCTACATGATGAGAGGCTTGGCTAACAAACTCGACCGCCTCTTGGGTAGTGATATGTTCGAGTACCACTTTTAGCTCAGGAAAATCAGCCACTAAAGGACGCAATACCGTATCGATAAAGCGTTGTTCACGGTCGAAAATATCGATGGCGCTGTCGGTGACTTCCCCATGAACCAACAACAGCATGCCCACTTCTTGCATGGCGTTAAGTACGGGGTAAATCTTTTTAACGTCGGTCACACCAGAGTCTGAATTGGTGGTCGCACCCGCCGGATAGAGCTTGGCCGCGACAATCTTGCCGCTAGCTTTGGCCCGGCGAATGTCATCAGGGCAGGTGTTGTCGGTGAGGTAAATCACCATCAAAGGCTCGAAGTTGTCATGAGGGCGAACCGCGACAATCCGATCATAGTAAGCCAGCGCCGTCTCGGTATCTGTGGCGGGGGGGACTAAATTTGGCATCACAATGGCGCGTCCCATATAACGGCTAATGTCGCGCACGGTATCGGGTAATTGTACGCCATCGCGCAAATGCACATGCCAATCGTCTGGACGGGTGATTGTTATTGTTGTCATAGGGATCTCTTTGGTCACTTCGATGCGGCGATCTTATGTGTCTGTGGCCTGAGGGTAAAGTAAAAAAGACTAATTTATTCAATAAATCAAGCACTGGCGTCCAAACTTGGCCTCGCGAGTTAAAGGGTTTATGATCTGCCTTTATTTGTGAACGAGGCCGCCAATGATCCACCTTACTGAATTGACTCCCGCGCTTTATCAACACTTATATACCGACATCACCGAATTTCGCCACGCATTTGAGTTGCCCGTGGCCGCGACCGAGGCCATGGAGACTGGCAGTTGTCAGTTACATACTTCGTTGATTGTGGAAGAAATGACTGAGCTAGCACAGGCGGCCAATAAGATAGAGCAAGCCGATGCGCTGGTTGATTGTGTTTATGTGTTGATGGGCCGTCTCGTCCATCTTGGCGCCCAAGCCTATGACTCGCGCCCAGACTTGGCCCATATGCTCGATACCTTGCTGCAAGTCGCGCGTAACTTAGCGATTGATTTTATGCCGTGTTGGGATGAAATCCACCAAAGCAATATGAGCAAATTGTGTCAGTCAGAGTCTGAGCTCACAGCGACGCAAGCGTTTTACGCCGCCAAAGGGGTTCGCCTCAATGCCTTTGCTAAAGGGGGGGCTTGGATAGTAAAATGCGCCGCCGATGCCATGCTTGATAACAAGCCTATTCGCGCCGGTAAAGTGTTAAAGTCGGTTGGTTATCGTCCGGCCGACCTCAGCGCGCTCGTCTAATATTTTGTATTTATTTGAATTAATGCCGCTATTGCTGTGCAAGAGGGCAGAGGAAATCCAGTGAAAACCGCCAGTGCCGTTCATATTTTAGTGAAACATCAGCAGCTCGCTGAAGACATTATCAAGCAGCTTAATAAAGGCGCTAAGTTTGATGTGCTCGCCAAGAAGTATTCTTCTTGTCCCTCAGCCAAAAGCGGCGGTCGCTTAGGTGAGTTTAAACGCGGCCAAATGGTGCCACCATTCGACAAGGTCTGTTTTGCGGGTGAATTACTGGTGCCACATTTAGTCAAAACCAAGTTTGGCTGGCACGTGGTGAAGGTCCTCTACAGGACATAAGGTTTTAATGAATTGACTAGAGCCCTTTCTTAAGGGCTCAATACAAGCTCTGCTATCAGATATTATTCAGGTCAACAGTTAGACCGGAGCCCTCAAAAACGAGTGGCTACACCTGGCCAAAATACCAAGCGGTACCTTGCGGGAGCGCTTCATGCAGGAACAGGGAAAGTAAGCTACGTCGCCAGCGCCAGCAAAGATTCAACGCTGTTCATTTCGATGTTGAAGTTACTGAAAAGACAATACAGGCGAGCCAAAACAATCACGCTCATTGTTGATAACTACATCATTCACAAGAACAAAAAGACTCGGGTATGGCTCAAGCAAAACCCCAAGTTCATTTTGCTGTTTCAACCAGTTTACTCCCCCTGGGTTAACAAGATAGAGAAGTTATGGCATGCACTTCACGAAACGGTCACTCGGAACCACCAGTGCAGGAATATTTCGAAACTGATGGAGCGGGTTAAGTTTTTTATGGATCATGCTTCACCATTTCCTGGTGGCGGGCATGGTCTGGTGAAAGTGGATCACAATTAGGATCACTTATTTAGCTCTCAAGTCTATTCCAAGTGTGTTGGTTACTCTGAGAATCTAAGGTATGCCTGTTCGCCAGACAATCTCATAAAGTAGCCGAAAGCCCTGGGACAGTTGCGTTCTAGCGAATGATTTGATCAACTAGGCCACGAAGATAAACAAACGTTGAGGAACAAAAAGCGGACATTAGCCTTGCAATAACCGAGGTGAGCAAATATCTCCTACTTTTCTTATTTAAGGCACTGAACTCGATTCAGCTTTGTTAAATGTGATTGTCAAATAGAAAACTGTAGTTGTTTAAATGAATCGTGTTTTCACTCCATTAGCGTTGGCGGTATATTAACAACTACCAACGCTAATAACGATTATTTATTTACATTGAATTTTACTTCGCCTATTCATTAACACTGAAAATATCACAGGCATAATGATAGGTAACAACAAAAACAATAACACCCAAAACAGTTTTTTAGTGCTTGACAAACTTGATGTAAAGATAATTTTCATTGGAAAGAGAACTATGATTACAAATATCGATACCTGCCCAATCAATGTCGCTGTAACTTCCATTATTGTCAACCTCTTTTATACCTTAACTGCAAACAAAAACATACGTAACATGCTCATTTCCATCTTTATCCTTGACAGTGGTTTTTTTACTGAACAATTTGACGCATTAACTGACCTCAAACCACCCACAAATGATGCAAACTTATTGGCCGTAGTAAGACCATGAAATACTACTTTTTGAACATTATTTGCTTCAGGAATATCATCAGGTAATTTAACTAAGTCACCATTTGCATCTATAATGTATGCTGAATCTTGAATATATACCAAAACTGCCTTGCCGCTAAACAAATCTCCTAACGTCAATTGTTCTACATCCGCAATCGATATAATCAATTCAACCTTATCAGCGAATGATATTTTCATCCTATTCCACACTGGATTATCAGGTAAAACGCCTACTACGCTATCTAATATACGAAGATTTCCGGCAGCCCCAAGAATAACCCCGTACCACTGATAATTTAATTTATCAAAGACTCTATTTCTGGTTTTTTGATCTGTCAGAAAAGTCATCCCATTCTCATCTGAAATAAAAGGATCGCTGAAAAAAAGGTGTAGCGCTGAAGACACCTCCTCTCATTCTGATTTAATTACTGGGTCCGGAACCGCTTCGCTGGCGTGATAGGTCAAACCAGGAAAAAATGGTGACTCACTCCTTGTAACCAAATAACTCTTCATTGTCTGATTATTAATATCAAATACGTTTACATAAGTGTACTCAGGTTCGCCATATTCATCTGAATTAAAATCAAGGGATTTAGATTTGGTTATTGCTTTATTTTTGTAATCAATATCATCACAACTGTGACAATAAACAGAGTTAATTGCGTTAACAGATGGATATGAGTAAGTCGGGGGGCTGTAGATTGTTACCATTATTAATATTACATTCGCCAAAAATATAAATATAATTTTTTTCATGAAATTTATTCCGTTAAATAAAATGTATAACTATCATGATTCCAAAACGATGGTATCAGGAAGTCTTTTATACAGAAGATGAAACATTTGTGCAACGCTCGCGCATCATCCCAAGTGATTTAATCTCTAAATGTCGTACTTGGCGATGAGCCTTGCTCCGAAGCGCATGCGCGTAAGCTAAGCAAGATACAAAGTGTTCAAATCAAGTGCACTCGGGGTCGTGCAGCAGGCTTGTGATTCGTTGCTGTCATGCTTGGCTCAGTGTGACTAATTGTTGATGGCAGTTCATATAGACACCTGTGAATTTAGTTTCTCTCCTAACCATGGTAAAACATGTTCTGGCTTATGGGTAATGTAAGGCATACCAGCCGTGAGCCTAATCGGTTCGTTGTGGCTTAAACTACTGATGAGGTTGTTTTAGGAAACCCTTTGATGAGCTTAGTTATAATCAATACCAGCCCCGATATCTCACTGTCAATTATTACTCTGTCCTGCAAGCCAATCGATCAATTTTGCGTGGTAATAAAGGCGGGGTATTATGCCAAGGGCGTCTGCGCCTGGCTCTGCGTGTTGTTAAGATAGTTAGCTTCTTTTGGCCTGCATGAATGGCAAGAATGGTGCCATCCACTAAAATGGAGTCGATGGAGTTATCGCCATAGTGTTGGTGTTTAATCGCATCCGATTGCTAAGATTGTTAGCTATTTTTTGTGAGGGTTGTCCATCATTGGTCGTTTGCCTGATGGCCGTGTTGGCCATCATATGCGGTGTTCGGTGTTCGGTGTTCGGTGCGCGGCCAAACGACAGGCTAACTTACTACAATAATCAATATCTTAAGCTAATTTTTACTGAGAATTGGGGGAGCTATGAATATAGCCATCGTTGGCGCGGGTATCGGAGGGCTTACAACCGCATTATTTTTAGAGAAACTGGGTATTACGGTTCATATTTTTGAACAAGCAAGTGAGATTAAACCTGTTGGCGCAGGCATTATTTTGGCTCATAATGCCATGCAGGTATTTGATAAGTTGGGTATAAAAGATTTGATCACGCGTTTGGGAAACCCATTGTCACAGGGCGTCCGCATGAATGGTTAAGATTTAGGCGCTGATGTAAATCCGGCCACAAGGACTTGCTCCAAGAAGGCGGGGCTCATCATGCAGCGTTTCTGTTTCATCGGCACACTAATCTTAGTCGGCT
>NZ_JAHUTT010000082.1 GCF_019209865.1 Shewanella sp. NIFS-20-20
GAGTACGCGCCAAAGCTTCTGAAAGTTGCATAAAAAAATCCGATGACAAGGGGTCATCGGATTTTGATCCTTTCAGTGAGATCGTCAAGCGATCTGTCTTAACTGATCGGCATTACGCGATTGCGGGCTTTTTTTAATCGATATTAAGGTATTTATGAGTTTGCACCGACAAACGCCAATTGCGAGCAATACAGGTCGCCATGGCTAATTCAGTCGCACGGGGTTGCTGGCTGATAGGTTGTAAGCACATGATTTTATTTGCTACATCGATACCAACTAACACTTCATCTAATTGATCGATGTGCTTTTGTAAGGCAATGGGGTGTTTAATTTCATTGGCACGTATCAGTGCTTGTGACAACACCTCAAGACCCCCTTTCATCTTAATTTTTGGTGACACAGTCACCCAAGTATTGGCTGAGCAAAGCACCGCAAACGTGCCACTGGTTTCAATTTGACACTGATAGCCCGCAGCCTCTAATTCATGGGTCAGTTTGCTCAAGTCATAAAGACAAGGTTCGCCACCGGTAATCACCACATGTTTGGCATTAAAGCCTTTAGCGCGAAACGCCGCCAATAAACTGGTGGCATCATGCCAAGCCCAAATGCCTTTGACACCATCAACGGCGATGACGTCATTAGGTAAACGCTCTAAAGCCGCCTCCTTTTGCCAAGTATGGCGGGTATCGCACCAACTACAACCGACAGGACAGCCTTGTAACCGCACAAAAATAGCGGGAACTCCGGTATACAGGCCTTCACCTTGGATCGTTTCGAATACTTCATTGACTGGATATTGCACTTTGTCTCTCCACCACAAACAGCGCTGCTGTTATAACCAAGTTAGCTGCTAACTACAAGCACTCACTTAACTTTCGGTTTAAATCGTCTAATAGTCGGTTACAATAGCGACTTTACTAATCCGCAGGGTGTTTATTATGTCTGTAGCTGTCGTGGTGTTCAGTGGTGGCCAAGATTCTACTACTTGTCTTATTCAAGCCAAACAAACTTATCAAGAAGTTCACGCCATCACCTTTGATTATGGTCAACGGCATCGACAAGAAATTGAGGTTGCCAAATCTCTCGCCGCTACACTTGGGGTCGCCAGCCATAAAGTGTTGGATGTCACCATGCTTAATGAACTGGCCATCAGCGCCCTCACCCGTGACGCTATTTTGGTGTCCCACCAATTAATGGATAATGGCTTGCCCAACACCTTTGTCCCGGGTCGAAATATCTTGTTTTTAACCTTGGCAGGGATTTATGCGTACCAAGTGGGAGCCACTGCGGTGATCACTGGGGTCTGTGAAACCGATTTCTCTGGTTATCCCGATTGTCGCCATGAGTTTGTGCAAGCGATGGAAAAAGCCTTGGTGCTCGGCATGGACAGACCATTAACATTAGAGACACCATTGATGTGGCTCGACAAAGCGCAAACCTGGGCTTTAGCCGATAGCTTAGGGGCGTTAACCTTAGTGCGCGATCACACCCTCACTTGCTATAACGGGATTATCGGCAGCGGTTGTGGCGATTGTCCGGCCTGCTTATTACGCAGCAAGGGATTAGCGCAATATCAAGCCGATGCGAAAGCTATCTTAGCCAGTATTTCTCAGGGATAGCTATGGTATTCAAACGCCTCAACAATCAGTGGGGATTCGCCTTATCGGTCATGCTGCTGGTATTACTTGCGTATGTGATTGACCCTAGTCATCTGAGTTATCGACGTGACCAAATTGCCGCTGGCGCTTGGTGGCAGATATTCAGTGCCAATGTATTGCATACCAATGGTTGGCATACCCTATTAAATGTGTTGGCCCTTGGGATTATTTGTCAATTATTCCCATGGCGTTTGAATTTTTTGCGGATGTGGGCACTGTTCATTGCCTTATGCTTTTTCCAGGGCGTTGGCTTATATCTCTGCTATCCCACCACTCAGGGGTTTGTGGGGTTAAGCGGCATATTGCATGGCCTATTTGCCTTTGCGGTGATAATTGATATTCGCCATAAAGATCCCTGGGGTTATATCTTACTACTCGCCATGCTCGCTAAAGTATTCATAGAGCAGTGGGCTGGGCCCCATCAATTCACCGGCGAATTAATCAATGCTAGAGTGGCTATCGAAGCGCATTTGATTGGCATAGTTGCCGGCATGTGTTTAGGCATTCTCATGCCCACATCGGCTCGTTCATGCTCAGTCAAGCAGTCATCAACTCAAGACTGAAACCTAGCCACAAAATGCTAGTCATGAGTTAGCGCGTGCACTGTCGCGCCGATGAGTCGTCACCGCGATGCCATAGATAAATGCTAACCGCGGCACACCACTAACCGTGCTGCCGCGGCGCTCTAAACTTACGCTTTTAATAAATCCTGACGTAAGGCCATCACCTGATCACGCAGCGCCGCTGCTTCTTCGAATTCGAGATCTTTAGCATGTTGATGCATACGTTTCTCTAATTGCTCGATGGCTTGACTGATGTCATGAGCGGAGCGCGGATGATAATCAGAACTTGCTTCGGCAACCCGGCGAGGATTATCGCTGTGAATCGATTCATTAGCCTCATCGCCCATATCCATGACATCCGTGATACGCTTGCTCAGACTCGTCGGTACAATGCCATGGGCAATATTATGGGCATGCTGTTTCTCTCGACGCCGCTCCGTCTCCCCCATGGCTTTGGCCATCGAATCGGTGATGCGATCCGCATATAATATCACCTTGCCATTGATATTACGTGCAGCGCGGCCAATGGTTTGGATCAGCGAACGCTCTGAACGTAAAAAGCCTTCCTTATCGGCATCTAAGATACACACTAACGAGACTTCAGGCATATCGAGACCTTCTCTTAGCAAGTTAATCCCAATCAAGACATCAAACACGCCTAAGCGTAAATCACGAATAATTTCGGTACGCTCAACGGTATCAATATCCGAATGAAGATAACGTACCCGAATTCCATGCTCATCTAAGTATTCGGTTAAGTCCTCTGCCATACGCTTAGTTAAGGTGGTGACCAACACTCGCTCATTCAGGGCGATGCGCTTTCTCGCCTCCGACAATAGATCATCGACTTGGGTCGCCACTGGACGAACCTCAAGCTCAGGGTCTAACAAGCCCGTGGGGCGAACTAACTGCTCAGCAATATCGTCACCGCTCTTGTCCAATTCGTACTTGGCTGGGGTCGCTGACACATAAATAGTTTGCGGCATAAGCCCTTCGAACTCTTCAAATTTCAGCGGCCGGTTATCTAACGCAGAAGGCAAGCGGAAACCATATTCAACTAAGGTCGTTTTGCGCGAGCGATCGCCTTTATACATGGCGCCAATTTGGGGCACGGTGACATGGGATTCGTCGATAATCATCAAACCATCCGCAGGTAAATAATCCAATAAGGTCGGCGGGCTTTCGCCTGGATTGCGACCAGATAAATAGCGGGAGTAGTTTTCAATGCCGGAGCAATAGCCTAATTCCACCATCATTTCTATATCATATTGCACCCGCTCAGAAATTCGCTGTTCTTCTATGAGCTTATGGTTAGCTAGCAATTGCTGTTTACGTTCGACTAATTCGGCTTTAATAAGCTCAGTGGCCGCGAGGATGGTCTCTCTTGGCGTCACATAATGACTTTTGGGGTAAATTGTCGTGCGGGCTAAGCGGCGATGCACTTGGCCGGTGAGAGGATCAAACTCACTGATACGTTCAATTTCATCGTCAAATAATTCCACCCTGATCCCATGATTCTCGGCATCAGCGGGGAAAATATCAATGACCTCCCCCCGAACCCGAAAGCTGCCTCGCTCGAATGTCATGTCATTACGCTTGTATTGGAGATCCGTCAGACGCGTCAAGATATCCCGCTGCCCCATGGTGTCGCCCTGACGCAGATGTAACAGCATTTTCAAATAGAGTTCGGGATCACCCAGACCATAAATGGCGGAAACTGAGGCAATTAACACCACATCGCGGCGTTCGAGTAAAGCTTTGGTCGCAGATAAGCGCATCTGCTCGATATGCGCGTTAACCGACGCATCTTTTTCAATAAAAGTATTAGACGCTGGCACATAAGCTTCCGGCTGATAATAGTCATAATATGAGACAAAGTATTCAACCGCATTGTTAGGAAAAAACTCTTTCATTTCGCCGTATAATTGTGCTGCCAATGTTTTATTCGGCGCCATAATGATGGTTGGGCGGCCCATATTGGCGATCACATTCGCCATAGTAAACGTCTTACCAGAGCCAGTGACACCTAATAAGGTTTGATGTGCCAGTCCGCTATCGAGCCCTTCGGTAAGTTTAGCTATCGCGCTAGGTTGATCCCCTGCCGCTTGATAAGGTGAAACCAGTTGAAACAACTTTGACACTGTGCCCCTCTCTTAGAACCTATTAAACCATCGCCCATTAACACCCTTTGCTCCAACAAATCACTATTCAAGATGATTATTTAGTGATTTATGCTGTTGCCACCAACAATATGGCAATTTAATTCACAAACAGGAGGTAACTAAATATTACAAAAAAACCACAACATACAACCTTTGCACTACACCAACCCACCTGGCGCAACATGCTGTTTTTTAATAAAATATAATTTATCAACTGTTATTGAACATTTTAAGTCCAACGCAGTCCCCATGCTAGTTTGCGCGCTGATTATTCCAGTAACCCACAAGGTTATCCACAGAAACAGTGGATAAGTGATTGAGACCCACTCGGCATAAGGGTTTGCAGCTTGTATTGCTCAAATTCACCTCGATATCGAAAAGTTGTAATTAAATAACATTTGAAAGTCGGTCTTAATCCATGCCAATGAGGCGCATGGCTTAACAGGAATTGTGCGTCATTATCGAGTGTACGCATCATGACTCACGACCAATGACGACGCGAGCGCTTTATCTTTTATCTGATTGTCTAGCAAGGTCCTGCCGTGCTACCGGTACATGTGACAAATATTATACTGCTCTGGGTTGTAAAGAAACCAACAACGCCCACCAGTTACGGTCCGATCGCGCTGACGGTGAATCCCCATGCCATCCACGTCATAATATAAAAGTGTCACTACAAACAATAAATTGCTGTTTTTAACCCCTTGATGCCGAAATAATGTGCGCGATTGTTTGTTAGATAAACACTTGATTCAGTATTTGGCATTTTTTTAAAAACGCGAGTTGACTCAATTGCCTGAGCGATTTACTATGCGCTCCGTTCTCAACGAGAAGTAGTAATTTAATTCCCCAGTAGTTCAGTCGGTAGAACGGCGGACTGTTAATCCGTATGTCACTGGTTCAAGTCCAGTCTGGGGAGCCACTATCTCGATGGGTATAATGCGAAAGCGATTCCCCAGTAGTTCAGTCGGTAGAACGGCGGACTGTTAATCCGTATGTCACTGGTTCAAGTCCAGTCTGGGGAGCCACTATCTCGGTGGGTATAAATGAGAAAACGATTCCCCAGTAGTTCAGTCGGTAGAACGGCGGACTGTTAATCCGTATGTCACTGGTTCAAGTCCAGTCTGGGGAGCCACTATCTCGGTGGATAAAAATGAGAAAACGATTCCCCAGTAGTTCAGTCGGTAGAACGGCGGACTGTTAATCCGTATGTCACTGGTTCAAGTCCAGTCTGGGGAGCCACCTCCTAGTATTTCTGTCTTTATCCTTGATTTATATAAAATAATCCCCACGCCTGCCTCATTAGCTGACTAAATTAGCTACCTATATCTTCGCAACTTTCTCTCTATTGCTTGTAGTAAATTAGTCTAACTCATTATAATTCATATAGTTATTTTTTATCTGTCGATAAATTCCGTGATCGCAAAACTTCACCAAATCCGTTAAATGAGTTATCTTAATAGGGGATCATTCAATTAATGGATTAAGGTGAACAGCATGACAAAAGCATATCAACTGCTGTTATTTCTTACATTTGCTTTTGCTTTCGCTGTTGAAGTTTGGCAACAACAATCGTTATTGGCACAAGCAACCAAGCGCCACCAAACTGAATTAATCCAAACCTTAGATCAATTCAAGCAATACCAAGGTGACGGTGATCTACTGTTTCAACAAATTAATGCTATTTTGCCGCTGCGTTTTTTTCAATACATCACCAATTTAGATCCACAACAAAATTACACCTTCGGTCAATTGCATCCGAACACCAACTGGTTGGAAAATTTACTTCCAGCGCAGGTGACAGATGATCGTCAATTGCCGCAAGCAAGGTTACAATTAAGTGTAGATTTAAGCCCTTGGTACACCGAGGCTGCTCAGCAATTACAAAATCTTGGTGTTCAGTTGGCCATCATGTATCTGTTTTTAAGCATCAGTTTGATGCTATTCACTAGGCGGCTAACCTCCAGCATTCGTTATAGCGCTAACTATATTTCTCAACTGATCTCAGCACAATTTCCTCCGTTACAAGCATCAAAAATCCGCGGCGAATGCCAACCGTTGGCCAGCGCACTTGAGCAGTTAAAACAGGACATCAAAACCTACACCAATGACATCGCTATCAAGCATGAAATCATTAGCCAAAAAGCCTTACAAGACAGTATTACTGGATTTGGTAATCGCCAATGCTTTACTCAAACCCTATCGCAACTGGGTGGCGCATCGCAATTAGGAACATTAGCGCTGATCAAAGCGACTGAACTGGGCTCTATCAATCAATTGCATGGCCGGCACGCCGGTGACGAGTACTTGATCAAGATAAGTCAAGATATCCGTGAAATGTTAACCCACTATACTCAAGCGCAATGCTTTCGGATTAGCAGCGCCGATTTTGCCATCTTTATTCCTAATCTAATGGTAAAAGACGCCGCTAAGCAATTTAGCGGGCTAAAAACAGGATTTGATGAATATCAACGGATACTGTCAACAGACTGCATAGCCTATATCGGCCTTGTTCCCTTTACGGAACAATCAAATCCGGCGACATTATTAGCCATGGCTGACTCGGCTGTCAGCATTGCCCAAACCTTGGGGCCAAATCAAATATATGTCCTTGAAAAACATGATGAATCTGAGCTACAAGGCAATACTCGCTGGCATCAAGCTATTGATACATTACTGCAACAGAGAAAGATTGATTTTTGCCAGCAATCTATTCAGCCTTGTCGCTCTAATGTCGATATGTATCGTGAGTTATTAGCCCGATTTTACAATAGTAGCGGTCAGGTGTTACCCACAACGACTGTGTTTGCTATGGCCGAAAGACATGGTAAGCACATCGAAATGGACAAACTCATTGTACAACTGGTGATTGAGCGCTTATTAAAAGATCAGCAGTTACAAGGCTGGTATGGCGTTAATATAAGCTCGCACTCCGCCTTGCAACCGGATTTTGTGGCCTGGCTCAAAGACACCTTAAATCGCTACCGCCAAGTGGCGTGTCGATTAGTCATTGAAGTGAGTGAAATTGGCATCCAAAAAAACTTATCCGCCAGTGCAGCCTTTGTTAAAGCCGTTCACAGTACTGGCGCGCGCGTTGCCATTGAACGCTTTGGCACTGGCTTCACCTCATTTAAGTTTTTCCAAGAACTACGTCCTGACTTTGTCAAACTCGATGGAAGCTTCACCAATCAAGTGCATATGGACAGTGGAAATCGTTTCTTCATCAAAATGATTGTCGATATTGCTAAACGCTTGGGGGTTAAAATCATCGCCACAGGGGTTGAGGTGCAAGATGAAAAATTCACCTTAGAACAATTGTTAGTGGACGGACTGCAAGGATATTATATTGCCAAGCCATTAACCCTTCACCCTCTCAATCTGGAAAAGCAAACTCAGGTAGCTAAATAACCACCAGAAAATGAAGACATTATCATCTTCAATTGATTTAACCTTGCATTCTATATGTTGTTAATCGAGGTTAAACCACCGATAATAGAGCCATTCAAAGCCTAACTATTTATATTGCGATGAGCGAATATTTGTTGTTGTTGATAGGAACTGTCCTAGTCAACAACTTTGTGTTAGTAAAATTCCTTGGTTTATGTCCCTTTATGGGGGTTTCAAGCAAGCTAGAGTCGGCGATCGGCATGTCAATGGCGACAACGTTCGTGTTAACTCTGGCCTCTATCTTAAGTTATTTAGTCAATACCTTCCTGCTTGAGCCTTTCGCACTCGAATATTTGCGTACCATGAGCTTTATTTTAGTGATCGCCGTGGTTGTGCAATTCACTGAAATGGTCGTGCAAAAAACCAGCACGTCGCTATACCGAGCCTTGGGTATTTACCTCCCCTTAATCACGACCAATTGTGCGGTATTAGGGGTGGCACTACTGAACATCAACGAAAAGCACAACTTTTTGCAATCCGCGGTTTATGGATTTGCTGCGGCCATTGGTTTTTCTTTAGTACTTATTTTATTTTCAGCCATGCGTGAGCGTTTAGCCGCTGCAGATGTACCGACGCCCTTTCGTGGCGGCGCCATCGCCATGATCACCGCCGGCTTAATGTCACTTGCCTTTATGGGCTTTACCGGATTGGTTAAATAGCACATGTCCTCGATATTTACTGCGGTCATATTACTGACCCTGCTAGCCATCATCTTTGGCTTAATCTTGGGGTTTGCCTCACAAAAGTTTAAAGTAGAAGGCAACCCCATTGTTGATGAGCTCGAAGCAAATTTGCCACAAACACAATGTGGACAATGTGGCTATCCTGGTTGCCGCCCTTATGCTGAAGCGATTGCCAACGGCGAAAAGGTCAATCGATGCCCACCGGGTGGCACCGCCACCATGGAGAAATTGGCCAGTTTGATGGGCGTTGAACCAGAACCCCTCGATGGTATCGCTGATGAACCCATCAAAAAAGTCGCCTTTATTCGCGAACAAGAATGTATAGGCTGCACCAAATGTATCCAAGCCTGCCCAGTGGATGCCATTATTGGCAGTGGCAAATTGATGCATACCGTCTTAGCCAAAGATTGCACGGGCTGTGACCTATGTGTCGACCCCTGCCCTGTCGATTGCATCGATATGATCCCCGTGGCACAAAATTTATCTAACTGGGACTGGAAGCTCAATCACATCCAAGCGCGGATTTCCGTCAAATTTATCGAAGAGGATAAGCTGTGTTGACGATTTTGGATCAACTTGATCAAGGCTTCGTGTGGCCAATTCATGGGGGGATCCACCCGCCACAAATGAAAGAGATAGCACCGGCAACGACCCTACAGAGCTTACCGATATGCCAACAATATTGTGTGCCTGTACCGCAAGTCGGCGAATTGGCGACCCTGACGGTCTCTCCAGGGCAGACCGTACTGAAAGGCCAACGACTTACTCAAGGGCAAGGTCAATATTATTTGCCGGTGCACGCCCCCACCTCGGGTGTCATCGCCGCCATCGAGCCGCGCCCAAGTAATCACCCCTCCGGACTTCCCGTCTTGACTTGTGTGATTGATGCGGATGGCCTAGATAATTGCATCACCTTTGACAGTGCCAATCTTGACGATTTATCCAATGATGAAATCCTAGAAAAAATACAACAAGCCGGCATAGCAGGCATGGGCGGCGCGGCGTTCCCCAGCCATATTAAGCTAGCGTCAGCCAGCAGAATTGAACTGGTGATCATCAATGGCATTGAATGTGAACCATATATCACGGCTGATGATGCACTCATGCGCCATTACAGCGCTGATATTATTCAAGGGATCGCCATCATTGAGCAACTATTGAAGCCACAGCGCATCATTATTGCCATTGAAGACAACAAACCCGAAGCCATTGCCGCCATGCAACAAGCGCTCGCGGCGAGTGCGTTGCCATCGCCGCTTGCTCGGGTCACAGTGGTACCGACGCTATACCCCTCGGGCGGTGAAAAGCAATTGGTGCAATTATTGACGGGTAAAGAAATCCCATCTGGAGCCATTCCGGCCCAATTAGGCATGTTAATCCATAATGTCGGCACCTGTTATGCCATCAATCAGGCGGTCCGCCATGGCAAACCATTAATTGAGCGGATTGTGACTGTCACAGGTCAGCAAGCGAGCCAACCGGGTAATTATTGGCTGCCCATCGGCATGACAGTTGCCGATGTCCTCAACAGTCTGAAATTTACTGCTAATGAACAACAAATGGTGATCATTGGTGGCCCCATGATGGGCTATACCTTGCCGTTAACCGAGGTGCCTATCTTAAAAGGCAGTAACTGTATTTTATTGCCGACCGCAGCAGAAGTGTATCAGCCAACCGAGCAGGCCTGTATACGTTGCTCTGAATGTGCCCATGCTTGCCCAGCCCAGTTATTGCCGCAACAACTGTTCTGGCACAGCAAATCTAAAGAGTACGACAAAGCCAGTAGTTTCAATTTACGCGATTGTATCGAATGTGGCTGTTGTAGTTATGTCTGTCCTAGTGACATTCCCTTAGTCGAATATTTCCGGGTCGCCAAAGCGGCTCTACGAAAAGAGGCCGACGAAAAATATCAAGCAGAACGCGCGAAGCAACGTTTTGAAGCCAGAGATAAACGTTTAGCCGCAGAAAAAGAGGCGCGTGAGCAAAAAGCCAAAGTCGCTACTGCCAAACGTCAGCAAAGTATGACCAGCTCTGACAAGGATGCGATTGCCGAGGCTATGGCGAGGATCAAAGCCAAGCAGGCCACCACCGCCCCGCTGGACTCCGAGCAGCCAGCAAGCGCCGAGACCGATAAAGTCAGCGCTGCAGTGGCACGTGCCAAAGCCAAAAAGGCCGCAATGGCAGCCACGGCCTCCTCAGTGACGCCTACTGATGATCAAGGCTCATCAGCGCAAGAGTTAGCCACACCCCTCGATGATAAAGCCGCCAAAGTCGCGGCAGCGATTGCCCGCGCCAAAGCCAAAAAAGCTGCGCAGGTGACGACTGAAACCGCCCCTGCGACCACCGAGGGCGATCCTACGGTCGTTGCCGGCAATACAGCAACAAGTGAGCCTGAGCCACAGTCTGTGCCGATTAATGACAAGGCGGCCCAAATTGCGGCGGCGATTGCCCGAGCTAAAGCTAAAAAAGCCGCGGCGGCCTCGCAGACAGTCCCAATTGAGGCTGAGGCTTCTGCCTCAACGCCGTCTGCGCCAGCGGCTGACGATAAAGCGGCGCGTATCGCCGCAGCAGTCGCCAAAGCCAAAGCTAAAAAAGCGGCCACTGGCACTAACAGCAGCATTGACGCAGAGGCGGTCACCCCGCCAACGCCGCCTGCGCCAGCGGCTGATGATAAAGCGGCGCGTATCGCCGCAGCAGTCGCTAAAGCCAAAGCTAAAAAAGCGGCCACGGCCACTGGCACTAACAGCAGCATTGACACTGAGGCGGCCACCCCGCCAACGCCACCCGCCCCAACGGCTGACGATAAAGCCGCGCGTATCGCCGCAGCTGTTGCCAAAGCTAAAGCCAAAGCGGCGGCGCGTAAGCAACCGTCGCACGATGATAAGAAGGATTAATCATGGCGTTTAAAATTGCCACGTCCCCCCATATGGGACAAAAATTGCAAACATCGACCGTGATGCAGCGAGTGTTATGGTGCGCCGTGCCGGGCCTTATTGCTCAGTGCGTATTTTTCGGTTGGGGCACCTTAATCCAACTGGCGCTCGCCATTATTGTCTGTGTCAGTGCAGAAGCCGCCGTTATGAAGCTTCGAGGCCGCAGTGTTAGCCGCGCGCTTAGCGATTACAGCGCCGTGGTCACGGCCTTGTTGTTAGCCGTCTCTATTCCGCCCCTTGCACCTTGGTGGTTAATCGTCATTGGTAGCTTGTTTGCCATTTTATTGGTCAAGCAAGCCTATGGTGGACTTGGTAATAACATTTTCAATCCTGCCATGGCCGCCTATGTTCTTTTGTTGATCTCCTTCCCTGTGCAGATGACCAGTTGGTTAGCGCCATCCACCATTGCCCCCCATGTGCCGGACTTCTGGTCTAGCCTTCAAGCGATTTGGTTCCAAGGAGATATTCACGCCTATCGCGTTGGCATTGATGGTGTGACCATGGCCACCCCCTTAGATGCGTTAAAAACGGATCTATCCATGGGCTTAACGGTCACAGAATCATTATCTAAACCAATTTTTGCAGATGGCGCTGGCGTCGGTTGGTTTTGGGTCAATGCCATGTATTTACTCGGTGGTTTGATCCTTTTAAAACTAAACATTATTCGTTGGCACCTCCCAGTGGCATTTTTAGCCAGTTTGCTGGTCTTCAGTAGCATCGGTTATTTAATGGGACCCGACACCCATGGCACCCCTTGGTATCATTTATTTTCTGGTGCGACTATGTTGGCGGCATTTTTCATCATCACCGATCCCGTCACCGCCGCCACCAGCCCTAAGGGCAGAATCATTTTTGGGATCTTAATTGGTTTATTGGTTTACCTAATCCGCAGCTTTGGCGGCTACCCCGATGCCGTGGCTTTTGCTGTGTTATTAGCTAATTTATGTGCCCCGTTTATTGATTATTATGTGCGTCCTCGTACGTATGGCCACCGCAGCGGACATTAGGAGCAAACCCGTGAAAAAATCCATGGCAAAAAATGCCACTATTCTTGGCCTATTTGCGCTAGTTTGCACCGCCATCGTGAGCCTAGTTGACTATGCAACCAAGGATGAAATTGCCTTGCAGCAGCAACGGCAACTACTGAGTGTCTTAGGACAAATCATTCCTGCAGATCTGCACGATAATGATCTGTCTCAATCGTGTACTTTTTTAACAGACCCTGCACTTGGTAGCAGTCAACCCCTGCCCGCATACATCGCCACGCTGCAGGGACAACCTGTGGCTATCGCCATGGAAACCATCGCACCTGACGGCTATAGTGGCGCAATCAAGATCATCGTCGCTGTCGATGCCTCAGGGAAAGTACTTGGGGTTAGAACCTTACAGCACCAAGAAACCCCTGGGCTTGGCGATAAAATTGACCATTCAAAATCTGATTGGGTCAACTCATTCATCGGGAAAAGGGTACAGGGCAATGAGGATCCCGCCTGGCGAGTGAAAAAAGATGGCGGCGAGTTTGACCAATTTACTGGCGCAACAATTACGCCACGCGCCTATGTTGGCGCATTAAGACGCACCATCGCTTACTTTGATGCCAATAAACATCAGATTTTCAGCCAAGTGCGTCAATGCGAGGTTAACCATGAGTAAATTATCTGACATCGCACAACAAGGGTTATGGAAAAATAACCCTGGACTGGTGCAATTATTAGGACTTTGTCCGTTATTAGCCGTGACAGCAACCGTTACCAACGCTTTAGGCCTTGGGCTGGCGACCCTGGTGGTTTTAGTCGCATCCAATGTGTTGGTATCAATCATTCGTAATGTGGTCCCTAAAGAAATTCGCATTCCGGTGTTCGTGATGATCATTGCCGCGTTAGTGACCACGGTTCAATTAATGATCAATGCCTACGCCTATGGTTTATACCTGTCGCTGGGGATCTTTTTACCATTAATTGTGACTAACTGCGTGATCATTGGTCGTGCCGAAGCCTTTGCTTCTCGCAACCATGTGGGCCATGCGGCGTTTGATGGCTTAATGATGGGCCTCGGCTTTACCTTAGTGTTAACCCTACTAGGCGCTTGCCGAGAAATCTTAAGTCAAGGCACCCTGTTTGCCGGCGCTGAACAGTTACTCGGTCCTTGGGCGCAGCAGCTCACAGTACATGTTTGGCAAGTAGAGACTCCGTTTTTACTCGCCATGTTACCGCCAGGTGCTTTTATTGCCATGGGGTTATTGATTGCCGGCAAAAATATCATTGATGCCAGACTCAGCCAACGCCAATCACCAGATGAACAACCGACAGCGATAGCCCGAGCGCGAGTAACTAAAGTATGAACGCTAATAAACGTAAACAGATCCTCATACGCTGGCGTGATAATAACCCTAAGCCAGAAACTGAGCTGAATTTCTCGAGCCCATTTGAGTTATTAGTGGCGGTAACACTGTCAGCCCAAGCCACCGATGTCAGTGTCAACAAGGCTACTGACAAGCTGTTTCCAATCGCCAATACCCCCGAGGCGATCGTTGCGTTGGGTGTTGATGGTCTGAAGAGTTACATCAAAACCATCGGTTTGTTTAATACCAAAGCCGTCAACGTTGTCAATACATGTCAACAACTGATAGATAAACATCAAGGCCAAGTTCCCGAAGATCGCGCAGCGTTAGAAGCCTTACCTGGCGTTGGTCGCAAAACCGCAAACGTGGTGCTCAATACGGCCTTTGGTTGGCCGACCATCGCGGTTGACACCCATATTTTTCGCGTATGTAATCGCATGCGTTTTGCGCCAGGCAAGAACGTTAACGAGGTCGAGCAAAAATTACTTAAAGTGGTACCAGCGGAATTTAAAGTTGATGTCCATCACTGGTTAATACTGCATGGCCGTTACACCTGCATCGCAAGAAAGCCGCGCTGCGGCAGTTGCATCGTTGAGGACTTATGCGAATTCTCTGAAAAAATTGATTTGTAAAAAATCACATTATTCATCATGCATGATGAATAAAAGCATAAAGGGACTCATTGAGTCCCTTTTTCTTTACAAAACAAAAAATATCCTGCCAGAGGCGGCTTTACAGCAAGTATCAACACACGGTTGTACTCTTTAATTTTTACTATCTGGCACTCAACCCAAAGCTTCATGGGCTTAATCATGATGAGGAGGCATGTAAAGGCGACTTCTTCACCAGCAACCTCAGGGGCAGATCATGAACGTTTTTTGCCCAATGGAAAATCAAAATTGACCTAATGAGCTAGCTGTGATCTTATGCTCCTCTTTTGAGGAGTTGCCATGAATATAGATACCATCAAAGAGCATTTCAGCATCATCCGTGACGAGCGGCAAAGTGCAAAAGTAG
>NZ_JAHUTT010000083.1 GCF_019209865.1 Shewanella sp. NIFS-20-20
GAGACAGTTCAAGCTTGATGGGAAACGGGATAGGGCCTATCCACGTGCGTTAAAAATGAGTAAAAACAAGTATCCCATTAAGTCTAAGAAAAATGCCGTTCACACTAAGTGAACGGCATTAGGCTAAAGCCTGCTTTTGTCAGTTTGAACAGCCGGGCCTTGAGGCCCGGTTTTTTAGCTAGAAGAAAAACTGCATCGAAAGCTGTACATAGTTTGATTCACCATTGGCCGGCGCATTGGCTTCTGTGTTGAAGCTATTATTGTCGTCATTGACTTCAAACCGGCCAATTTCGGCACCCAATACCAATTCCCGAGTCATGTTGGTAAACAGGTTAACGGCCATATGGCGACGGTCTGCATTCTGCTCCTCTGTTATGATATGGCTATAGAATGCAGTGGTTCGAAGGTTTTCAGTCCAGAAATGCCGATAAGCAATCATGCCTCCTGAGGTTGTTTCCACTTCTTTTCCATAAATATCATACGCGGCACCGGCACCGACATATCTGCCTAAATGACCATAGTGCAGCTGGAATCTCACGTCATCTTTCTCAAAGACGTTGATCTTACCCGCAATCGAGCCTCCGACTGCAATTTCACTTGAGTTCATCGGCTCTAGCGATCTGACTAAGGCTGCCGCAGACAAGTTTCCCCAGTTGCCCTTGATGTTGTGGCGAACAACCATATCAGGTATGGCATCATTTGCTTTGCTGCAACTGACCAACTTGTTATTAACATCAATGCACTGGCCTTCAGTACTCGGATTTTCCATAGCAAATTGCCAATTCCCATGGGTATATCGCACCAGCCCTTGGCGAACAAACGCTTCACCGACTAAACCTCCCCCCAAGTTGGTCGATTCGGGATAAGAGCTCGGGTTTACCATGGTTGACCAGGTCTGCCCAGCTGTCCAGCCTTTATAATCAATATAGGCATGACGAATGCGTGGGCTATAGGAGTTGGTGTTGTACGTATTGCCTTGAGCCGAGCCCACGAAGTCAATTTCTACAAAACCTTTAACCTCTCCGGCGGTGACTGTGGCATTAAACCTAGACTCTTGGGCGCTAAATTGAGTTTTGGTGTTGTCGCTACCGTTGACACCAGGATTGCCGCTATAGAAGTTAGCGAAGTTCAACGTACCATCTGACGTTTTGACCGCAGCTTTAAAAAAACCTCCAAACTCAGCATCAAAAGCCAAAGTATTTCCGGAGAGCAATAGTCCTAGAGGGAGTGCGTATTTCAACTTCATTATTTACATCCTTGATTTTTATAAAGACAGCTCAGGCTAAGGAAACTAATATCGTAAAGCCACCGGCAAAAATCTGAATTGGAATCGATATGTTTTATTTGTGACGCATCTCGTTTGTTAAGGCACAAAAATTACTTATATCTACGGGTTGGGTCTAGACAATTAGGTAATAAATTGTTTATCAATACTTCTTAATTGGTGGAAATTTATATCATGTTTCATGGCAGGTTTGTTTTTCGTGTAAAGTTATTTCTAATTTTGTGAAAATTACATTAGTAATTACAGGGGGGATTCATGCTTGTATGATTGTTCTGTGCAAACTGGATATTAAATATGTGTAGGAGATTTTTTGTTACTACTATTCATTAATAGTGGGTTTGTGTGAATTAACTTGTGTTTAATGGTAATAGCTGTACTTGAAAATATAATTAGGCTCTCTCACCCAAAGTAATATAATTATTACTTCTCGAGAGTGATTTTGCTCAATGTATTTGGTTTGTATTTAAAAGATAGTGAGTTGGACACGTTCATTTTTAACGAGACGTTTTTTAGTTGAGATTGTTAGTTGTCAAAAATTCATAATTTAATTAATTGAGTGATATTTATATGTCTAGATTTACCACGATGGCTATTGCATTAAGTGCAGTAATATCCAGTTCTGTATTAATTCCTGTTTCAATCGCTGCTGAAGGTGGCGCGGTAGGAGCTAAGAAGTTCTTATCTAGGTCTACAGCTCAAGGTCAGCTAGGTCAAATTGAAGTCAATCCTTATGGGAATGCGCCGCTAACCGCTGTGATAGATCTTGCGGGTAAGTCGATTACTAATGTACATGTCAGGGTGCACGGTAAAGGTAGTGACGGAGTAGACATTGAATATGGCGTCGACCGAGAATCTTTACTCACTCATGATGGCATACCTATCTTTGGTTTATACCCTAATCACAGAAATACGATCACGGTTGAATACCGACTTGAAGGTGAGTCGGTCTCTGAAGAATACCGATTACAAACTGGCGGCATAGGTACCAAGTATAACGAACTTATGGTGCGCTCTTTTCCGGAAGTTGTGCCCGTGACAGTGGCCAAGGGGTTTGAAGACAGACTTTATTGGATAAATGGCCAAACTTCCAATCGCTATCATAAGGATATCAACTGGACCAATGGCGGTTCTCTCGACTGGAATTACCAGTCCCTCAACTATATTGCGGATACCAATGGTGATGTCCGCTGGATACTGGATGACAGTGCATTCACGGATAACCAGAGCCTGATGGGGCGCGGTTTAATTATGGGCGTTCATCAGGTCAGTGAAGGTGAAATCATATTTGGTAAGGGTCAAAAATACTATCGGATGGACTTGCTGGGCCGCATGATCAAAGAGTTACCATTGCCGCGGGGGTATGTGGATTTCTCTCACGAGATCCAGGAAACTAGTAAAGGAACTTACCTTATTCGTGCTGCCAAGCGTAACTATGTGAAGGACACCGGCGAAACCGTGACCACGGTCCGAGACCACATTCTGGAAGTAGATGCATCGGGTAACTTGATTGAGGCCTGGGATCTCAACAGCATTTTGGACCCTATGCGCGATACCTTGCTCATTGCCCTAGATGCCTCAGCGGTGTGCTTGAATGTGGATGACAGCAAACTCGGTCAAACCGTAAAAATTGAACCTGACATGCCTTATGGCGACATTCCAGGTGTTGGGGCTGGCAGAAACTGGGCTCACGTCAACTCGATAGATTATGACGAGCGCGATGATTCCATCATTATCAGTCCTCGCCATCAGGCGACCGCGATTAAGATTGGTCGCGATAAAGAGGTTAAGTGGATTTTAGGCGCGCCGGATGGCTGGACCGGGGAACTGGCCAAAAAAGTGCTGCAACCTATAGACCATCGCGGTCGACATATTCACTGTGAAGTTGGCAAATGCGAGGGGGACTTTGATTGGTCCTGGACTCAGCACACATCTTGGCTAAATCGAGATAAAGGCACATTAACGGTATTTGATAATGGTGATGGTCGCGGCTTTGAGCAGCCAGCCTTCCCAACCGACAAATATTCCCGGGCGGTGGAATACAAGATTGATGAAGACAATATGACCGTGCAGCAAACCTGGGAATACGGTAAAGAGCGTGGTCACGAATGGTATTCCGCTATTACCTCTGTGACAAACTATCAGTCTGACAAAGATACCATGTTTATTTTCTCGGCTTCTGCTGGCTTATTTAATAAAGATTGGACCAAGCCCATTCTTAATGAAATTCAGTACGGTACCGACAACGTGATGGTGGAGCTCAGGATTAATCAATCTGGTCCTGGCGAACCCGCCTATCGCGCTTTGGTCATTGAACCTGAAAAGGCATTTAACTAACGGTTATTAGCCTGTATCCGCTTGGATGCGGGCTAGAGGAAGGTGCGAATAAGTCCCGTGCGTGCTCAGCGAGCGCTGACAGCTTCTAGATGTGCGGCGCAGTTTGAAGTTAATGGCCCTAGTCCTTATTGAGAACTGCAACAAAGCAGCTAGTGCTGTCAGCCTCGCCCTATGGGTTTTTCGAGCAATCAAGATTTCTTTGGTCTTCAGTTTTGAAAGGTAGTCAGCCTTTCTTCCTTTATCTGAATTCCTTGAACTCGCTTTTGCTCATAAGCCAGCGCACTGCGAGGACTTGTTCGCACCTTCCTTAAGCAACTATGGCGAAATCAGGAACGGTGACAGTCGATCCGAGCCTGCTTTATGCCAGTCTTGTCGGCAGCTTAATTCACTGCACCGAATGGATTCACAATAATACTGAACAGAAGTGAGTGTAATATGTTTAAGAAAAGTATTGTTACCCTGGCCTTAACGGCTCTATGGGCTGGTCAGGCTGTTGCCGGTTATCCGGCTGATGTCAAAAAACTGGGTACAGGATTTTTAGATGATAGTAAGTCCTATATTCAATTCAAAGTGCAGAACTATAATTACGATCATAGATTTCAGGATGGTAAGTCACAGATTGATAATGAAACACCGCTATATATAGAATATGGTTTCAGCTCTGGATATTACGATGACTGGATTGGTGTTGATGTTGCTCCCATGCTGGTAACTATGGTGGATTGGGCAAGTGATTACCGGGAAGGCACAGACAGATATGGTCTTGGCAATACTTTACCTGACGGTGAGACCTATGCAAACTTAGGCGTCGCTTACTTAAAAACAAAATTTAAGTTAGGTGATGCCGGTACGCTAAAGGCCGGATTTGGTAAAAAACGACGGTATACAACATTATTTAACGAAAAGGTGATTCGTGTTAATGAAAGCTCCACTCATGGTTATGACCTGAGTTACGAAAACTCAGGTAATGAGTTGTTTGTCAGCTATATCGATGGCTTCCAGAATTTCGGACAGGCAGATTATATTACCGATATCACTGACTGGCAGGGTAATCGCATTGACTATATGTTATTAACCGGCCTAAATGGCAAAGTAAGTAATATCAATTATAAATTTGAATATGCCGAATCAAAAAACTACATTCGACGTGTGTTATATCAAGCGGATTTTACCTCGGAAGCATTGAATACTAATTTCATGCTAAGGGGGACCAATGTCCTTGGCGTGGGTGAGCAGTTTACCGATGTGGGAAAGGAGATTACTGATGACGGCAAGTCAGGGCTTTTGCACCTGGTAACGACGACTCAGTTTGGCAATGGCACCACTATGAATATCAAAGCTACCAAGGTATATGATGGTGATGTAGTGCAGGATTGGGGGCATGGGGCAACCATGAGTCGGCCAATGTTGCAGAATACCATGCTGGGTAATGAAGTGCCTCTAATCGAGGGTGAAGAGGCACTAATGCTGCGTTTTGCTCAAAACTTTGATGGCCTATTGTGGAAGGGGTTAAGTGGATATGCACAGTTTTGGAAAGGCTGGAATGCCAAAAATGTAACTGGCTACCACCGACAGGAATATGTATTAGAACTTAAACAAGACTTTGGCAAATTGCACCCGGCATTAGACGGATTGAGTTTACAGTATACCTATATGCATCATGATGGTCGCGGTGCCGATAATGGCTACCGAGAAGGTCGAGTTAATAATGTTTATGGTTTTTTAACTGACGATATCTATCGCAAGCTGACTTTACAATATCGATTGGTTTTCTAATTGTTTATTTTTGAAGGTTATCAAGCATGCTCTTTGAATAAACACAAATATTCATGTTTATCACCAGAGATAAACGGGATCAGTTTATCGGAACGATTCAGCATTTACTAAATAACTTCTTATTAGCTTGTGTTATTTATGACTAATTAATATTAGACGTTAAGTATGCATTAGTGCCATATCAGGTATTTCGAGTTATTGCCTACTACTTACTGCGTCTAAATGATCGGCAGTTATTAATTGGCTCATGATTTACATAGCGTCACTAAATCGAATTAGTGACCTGGATTAATGTTTTTAATAACTATCAACACCTGTCGCCAAAAATCATTGGTGCAGAATAATAATTAAAGGACCTACAATTATGTTAAAGAAAACTGTGCTAGCCGTCAGTCTCGCTTTGGGCGTTGTAGCAAGTGTTCAGGCAGCAGGATTAACTGCCGTTCCTCAGGCACCATTCGGTGCCACTATTCATGTCAATCCTTATGAGAATGCGCCTCAAACCGCGATTATTGGCTTGAATGGCCACAAAGTGAAGCATGTCTCAATCAAAGTCCATGGCAAGGGTAAAGGTGGCGTTGATATTGAGTATCCGGTTTCAGATAAGAGTGTGTTGACTTACGGTGGCGTGCCGGTATTTGGCATGTATCCCGCTCAGGCCAATAAAGTCACAATGAAGTGGACAGACGAGCAGGGAAAGAAGAAGAGTCATGACTTCAGTATTTTTGCTGAAGCGATTAAATTCGAATCTCAAGGTGGATTACAAACCGCATTGGCCCCTGAGGCGAATGTGATTAAAAAGCCTGTTAAAGGATTTGAAAATCGTTTGTATCTGGTCGAGTTGAACGCGGCGATTCCTGGTTCCTCTCCCTTTAAGCGTAATAAATTAGGTATTGGCGCCTATGACTGGGACGCTTCACCACAAATTATGATCTATGACACCAATGGCGATATTCGTTGGACTCTGGATCCAAATGCAGCGCATGACTCCAATAACCCGGAGAAAATGGGTTTCCTGATGGATGTTAACCAGTTACAGGACGGTACCCTGATCTATGGTCAGGGCCAGGCATATCACAAGATGGACCTGATAGGCCGACCTATCTATGACCGTGGAATTCCGGAAGGGTATGTGGACTTTTCCCATGAAGTCGTACAGTTAGATAATGGGCATGTGATGCTGCGAGTGGGTAAGAAAGATTACCGCAATGATGTGGGTGATGTCGTGGATACGGTACGTGACACGATTATCGAAGTTGATGAAAACGGGGCGGTTGTGGATGAGTGGATTTTGGCAGAGATCCTGGACCCCTACCGAGACATAACCATATTAGCGCTGGATCAGGGCGCAGTATGTTTGAACGTTGATGCTAACAAGTCGGGTGAAACATTCTCCAAGGAAGACTTACGCAAACTACCGTACGGTGATGTTGCGGGTTCAGCTGCTGGACGGAATTGGGCACACGTGAATTCCATTGGCTATAACCCGGGTGACGACTCAATCATTATCTCCTCCCGGCACCAGAACGCGGTGATTAAGATCGGCCGTGACAAAGAAGTGAAATGGATCATTGCAGATCCGCGTGGTTGGAACAGCAAGCTGGCTAACAAGGTACTGACGCCAGTAGACAGCAAGGGCAACAAGCTAAATTGCGCGGAAGGCCGCTGTGACGGTGGATTTGAGTGGCAAGCGACTCAGCATACGGCCTGGGCTGTTCCTGAGCGTGGCACTGTCACTGTGTTTGACAATGGCGATGCGAGATTTAATGAACAACCGGCTCTGCCAACGGATAAATACTCACGTGCCGTTGAATACAAAGTTGATGAACGCAATATGACAGTCCAACAGGTATGGCAGTTTGGTAAAGAACGTGGCTATGACTGGTATGGCGCGATTACTTCTGAAGTGCATTGGCAAACCGATAAGGACACTATGTTCATCTTTAATGGCTCAATTGGCATTATGGATAAAAAGCAGAAGTCCAGCGTGATTGAAATTGATCCTGAAACAGACAAGATAAAGTTCGAGATGGAAGTCAAAGGGAATAAAGCCGGTGCCGTGGGTTACCGAGCTGAAATCATCAAACCTCTATTCTAATTAACGTTCTTCTTTAATAACGATCACCGAGCCTGACCTTTCAGGCTCGGCAAATAAAAATACTTAGAGGTTGATGATGAACAAAGCAATTTTGTTGCTGGCAACGCTGGTCGGTGCTGGTCAAGTGGCGGCTGCCCCGTTTCATTTCTTTGGTGTAGCGGAAAATGCAGATGCAGTGAATTTTCGGGCATATTTAAGTGTGCATGCCATGTATGAGCAGTCTGCCCGTATGGGAGTAAGTGCTGATGGCAGTTACGACAGTGGGCTCAATTTCGATACTGAAGCGTCTATGTTGGGTGTTAATGGCAGGGTAAAGGCCGCTGATGGGCTGGACTTTATCTACAACGTTGATTACGGATTGGATTTCCATAGCCACGCCAGTACGATGGGCGTGTATAAGGAGGGGTTGGTTCACCGTAATCAATGGCTTGGCATTGACACTGATTATGGTCAGTTACGCCTGGGACGGGACGATGCCTTTCATTTTTATGTGAATACCATAGGTGCTGAACGTTTCTTTTCAACATTGGGTGCAGGAAAGTTTATTCATAAGAACTTACGTTACCACGGTAATGTGGGTACTTATCTGACCCCCATGCTGGGCAACGTCAAATTGGGCCTACAGTATTTTAGTCCCAAAGAGAATGACGGCGGTGAGTATTACCTTGATGCTGATGGTAGCAAGGCGGATATGACCGGCGCCTCGACAATGGCGTACTTTAACCAGGGGGATTGGAACCTGGCTGTGAGCTACGATCACCAGGTTGAGGGTAGCGATGGGGTGCGCGTGGGTGGTAATTACACTGGTAATGGCATGCGATTTGGTTTTACCTGGAGTCAGTTTGAACAGCGTTTGCTACAGAAAGAAGCGATTATGTTTAATACTCATGAGCTTCAGGATTTGGACACTTATGCCATCTCTGCAGAATATCGTATCAATCCCAAGTGGCGTGCTTATGCTCAATATGGTCATGCCAATAATGGTTATTGGACATCGCTGGTTGCCCACGGTATTAAACGTCCCGAGTTATTTGGCGTAGAGGTTGATCAATTCAATATTGCACTTGAGCGTAAATTTGCCAATCGAACCTTCATATCTCCGGAGTTTAGCTACTACAAGTTTGGCGATGTCGATGGCCATGGTAATCCGGTTAATTTCGACGATGAAATATTTGCCGGTATTCGTTTTAATTTAATACTAATGTGAATATTAAACTGAATGATGATAAACATTAGTCATTTTTTTCATTAATAATTATGCATTGTTAATTCACTTCTCTGTATATCTATTGTAGGTTGGGACTTGATAATAAGAATACTACTTTATGGTTGTGATAATCAGCACAGATAACTTTTGAATTAGCATTAATAATCAAGTTGTTATTTATTGGTAGTAGTCAGTTCGCTCACGCCAGCATTTATGCTGGCGTATTTATTCCATCTTTCAATGTTACTTATTCATCGGCAAAATTGATTGGTAACTTATGCAGGCGATTATATGAAAAGTACACTCTTGGCTGTTTCTGTTGCGGCATGTATTGGCATCAGTGGTTCTTTCACTGGCGATGCCCAAGCCGCCGGCTTTCCTCCTGCTCCGGCGCAGGGCAAATTAGGTGCAATGATCGTTGACCCTTATGGCAATACGCCTTTGACGGCCTTGCTGGACCTAAATAGTAAGAAGCCATCTAATGTCACCGTGACGGTACAAGGAAAGGGCCGTAAGGGTGTCGATATCTCTTACCCTGTTGGCAAACGTACTATGAATACCCATGACGGTATTCCCGTGTTTGGTTTATACCCGGACTACCAAAATAAGGTCACGCTTGAATACACACTGGATGGCAAAAGAGTTAAAGAACACTACAAAGTGGTGACTGGCAGTGTCGTTAATAACTATATCGATGGCCGTAACATTACCCCTTTACAGCAAGTTAACGTTAAAAAAGTTGCTAAGGGGTTTGAAGACAGACTGTATCTGGTTAATAGCCATACCTATGTGCCCCAGGGATCAGATCTTCATTGGTCAGGCCGGAAAGGTAAGCATTCAGGCATGATGGACGCCACGCCCGCCATGGGGGCATTGCCTTTTGAGAATGCTCCTTTGACCTATGTGGTGGATACCCAGGGTGAGATCAGGTGGTGGTTGAACCAGGATGCGACCTTTGACGGTAAAGACGTCGACCTTAATAAACGTGGCAACGTTATGGGGCTGCATGACAACGGGTTCGGCCAGATGACATTTGTGCAAGGTCAGATATATGGCACGTTTGATATGCTGGGTAACGTAGATACCCAACGTTTGCCTAGGGGGTACATTGATGCATCCCATGAGCACAATATTATGCCGAATGGTCACTCATTGGTGCGGGCAGCAAAAGCAGCTTACACCAATGCCCATGGTGATGTTGTTCACACTGTGCGTGACCATATTTTGGAGATCGACAGCAAGGGGAATCTGGTTGAGGTGTGGAACCTGAATGAGATTCTGGACCCTTATCGAGACGCCTTGTTGGAAGCTTTGGATATGGGGGCTGTGTGTCTGAATGTCGATTTTGACAGTATAGGCAAGACGGCGGAAATGAACATTGATGCGCCTTATGGGGATATTGCGGGTATTGCGCCGGGACGCAACTGGGCACACGTTAATTCCGTTGAGTACGATCCGAAGGATGACTCCATTATTCTGTCTTTTCGCCATCAGGGCGTCGCAAAGGTGACCCGTGACAAAGAAGTAAAATGGATCCTTGCTCCCTCTATTGGATGGAACGAAGCCTTATCTAAAAAGCTACTTAAACCAGTCAATAAGCAAGGTAAACCAATAAGCTGTAGCGAGCGGGGAGTCTGTGATGGTGACTTTGATTTTACCTATACTCAGCACACTGCATGGCTGAATAACGCCAATGGTCGCTTGACTGTGCTGGATAACGGCGATGGACGGCACTATGAGCAGCCAGCACTGCCAACCGATAAGTACACTCGTTATGTAGAGTACAAGATTGACGAAAATAAGATGACGGTTGAGCAAACCTGGGAATACGGCAAAGAGCGAGGATATGAATGGTATTCGCCAATCACTTCTAACGTTGAGTATATGGCAGACCGCAATACCATGTTTGGTTTTGGTGGTTCAGTCGGTATGTTTGAGCCAGGCAAGCCCACCATTGGTCGAATTAATGAAATTGATTACGATACTAAAGAGGTCAAAGTTGAAATTGACATCTTATCAGAGAAAGCCAATACGCCTCACTATCGTTCAGTACTGATCAATACCAAGAGTTTATTCGGTCAGTAAGCGTATAAATAACAATAAGCGACGAATAGGCTTACAACAAGCCTATTCGTTTGTTGTGGTTTTATTTTGTAGTATTTTAATTATTCATTTGAGATTTTTATTTTGCCGCGGGTGTTAATAATGTGTGCTTACCTGTGGGTTCTATTGGCACACAAAGGCAGCCAAGGTGTGATATTTGGCAACATATAGAATCCTGTAAGTCTATAAGTTCATGGTTTTATTGTTTTTTAGTTTTTTGTGTTTGTCGGGATTGGCCCGGTGAGGTATAGGGGATAGTTCGCAATTCTAAAAAAATTGGCTATGTTAAAATAGCGTCATACGCGCAATTTAACTAAATATTTAACTGTGATGGAATTTGTATGCCAAATTAACTATGCCACTACAAAAAGCATCATGGAACGATGAATTCAGAAGCGAAATTTTATTTGGTTAATGAGATTTAACAAAGCTTAATTCCGCCATGGGTCGATAGTAGAGTTGTGGTGAGAGCGTTTATTGAGAACAAAAACAATGTTCGCCTTAGGTACGATGCTCACTGTTGCTTTATTATATAGATTTACTACCTATTTTACTTGAGGCAAGTCGTCGGTTAAGGGGATAGAGGGCTGCGTAGTAAAAACTTCTGCTGGTAAATGTTTATCCTGCACTTATATATATACATAAATCAGGTCAATGCCCAGGCAGGTTTTCTTCGGTTAACAGAACTCCTACGCAGATTGTTATTAACCCTTTAGGCCATACTGTAGAATCAACAACTTTGCATCTTCGATGGCAACATTGATCTCGAAGTGTTTAAATCCCATCTGTTTAAAGTAAAATTCAATCATCCATTCTGCTGATAAATCCGCGTCTTCGCTGCAGATTTTCCCTACCTCCGCAAAACTAATCAAATGCTGACCTCTAATCGTCGTAGAAAGTAAGGTGCATAAGCGCGTTATGGCGATGTCATTGAGCTGACATAAGCCCTGTTCACGAGCTTGTTGTAATAGAGCAATCGGGGTTTCCCAAAATGCGTAAGCATTCTTATTGTGTTTATTAGTTTGTGGGCGACTGGCACGATCGGCAATAAGTGGATTACAAGTCAAGGTTGAAAGTGACGAGTAGAATGGGAGGCTATTAAGTGTATTTAACTGGAATATATAAAAGGCGATGACCTTAGTTAGGCCGTCCGCTTCTAGTTCCAGCCACCATTTTTTACTTTTTGAACCATCAAAACACCTGAACGCTAGAGCAACAAGAATATCTTCCTTGTTGCTGAATAGCTTATATAACGTAGTGGTAGAAATGCCGGCTTCTTTAGCTACTGAGCAAAATTTGAAACCAATCACACCTTCTTTATATATTAATTGCTCTGCCACACTCAAAATATGGTCTGTAGTGTTTTTTCCCATATTTATGTGAGCTCCATCATCTAAAAAAAATTTTTTCTATTATACATGTTAAGCATCAACCTTCGAATAGCTTTGCTTATTGAGTGTATTTTTTGTGATTGCCTTCAAAAATTACCCTGACATCAATTAGTAATATTTGTTTGGTCTTCAGGGAGGGTTGTGTCATGGTAAAGAAATTACTGTTTTCAGCTATCGTTGCCACATTTTTTTCACCCGTTACTGTTAATGCGGCTATGCTCGCAATCGAAACCGGTGTAATGAATTGGAATTCAAACGCTACTGAAACTTTTGGTGAGTTTAAAGATGCTAACTCATTTGTATCTATAAAAGGCGCGACTGGATCTGAATTTGGCGATATTTACGGGCATGTAAAACTAGAGAATTTTGATAATTCAAATTTATTGGGTTCAGAAATTAATCTGGTCGGTCAAATTAACTTAGCTGATACAGACTTCAATTTGTATGGTCAAGTATTTGATAAGTCGATGCCTAACTGGGGGGAAACCAATACTTTATTAGGGTTGAGCTGGGATAAAAGTTACGACAGTACCTATGTTCAGCTAGCATTGGCTGCACATGTAGTTAATGCGACCTATAAGGCTTTTGATAAAAGTTTTGATGAACAGGGATTTAATGGCGGCTATGCCTACATTAACTTTTCTCATAGCACTTCCGTGATGGGCCAAGATTTTAGTTTCATTTGGTGGCAAGAAGTATTTTTTGGTAGAAATGATTTTTATCTCCAATTAGCTGGTGATGTCGAGGACGTTGGTTTTAATGGGCAGTTTATTGCAAAGTGGCACGCTAATACGCACTGGTCTGCTGCTGTAAGCTACCGCTACGCTGAAAATAATATGGGTAAGAAAGGTTATCATGACGGAATATTTTATTCGGTCCAATATAATTTCTAATCTGCAGGTTAGACTGTTAAGTGATTATATTTTTCTTGTGTGACGAGTCATAAAAATCTAAACGTTCACATATGTTTTCATTTTAATTGTTAGATGTTTATTTGTTGGATTATATTTTAATTAATTTTGGAGTTAACTATGAAAAAAACGCTGACTGCTATTGCAGCAACCCTGTTCTTGTCTTTTGGCGCACTGGCGGCGACTGAAGGTGTTGAATATCAGACTCTGCCAGAATCCGCGCAGTTTGATGCTCCAAATCAAGTTGTGAAAATCTATTCTATCAATTGTCCATTTTGCTACAAATATGAGAAAGCAGGGATTCCTAATGACAAAATCCTTCCTGATGGCGTGACGATTGATCAATATCACATTACTACCAAGCCGCCATTTGGTGTGGAAAAGTCAACGGCATTAGCGATTGCTCAGGTGATCAAAGGTGACAAGGTATTTAAGCTGCTTAAAGATAAATATTACGACCAATACCATGTGAAGAAAGTAAAGTTTGAAGATGCTGATTCGACCATCGAGTTTTCACTGGAAGTGCTAGGTATGAGCCGTGGCGAGTTTGATCAGAATGCTCAGAATGCCGATGTACAGGCTTTAATCGCCAAGTGGGATCGAGGTGTTGAAGTGGCTAAGATTCAGGGGATCCCAGCGATTACGGTAAACGGTAAGTACCTGATCAATACCAAGTCTATTCGCTCTATGGATATGCTGAAGGGCCTGATCGCTGAGCTGTCTGCTAAGTAATAAGGGAATATCATGTCGATTAAAGAGTTTTGGGAAACCTTTAAGGTGCAGCCAGCAGAGCAGTTATCTGTGATTCAGCAAGAGCGCCCAATTTGGTGGGTGATGGTGGGGGCCGCAGTATTCCTTATCCTGTCAGCCATCCTTTACTTCCAGCTGTTTCTGGCAATGGATCCGTGCGAATTGTGTGTTTACATTCGTTTCAGCCAATGCTGTATCGTGATTGGTGGTTTGATCATGTTGATTGACCCCAAGAACAACATCTTGAAGTTCTTAGGTATGCTGTTGGCTTGGTACGCAATCATTCAAGGGTGGATGTGGTCTTATGAGCTGATGAAAATTCATGATGCTGCCCATATGGTTGTAGATACCTCGATGGACTTCTTTGCTGCGGCAGGTGATGCAGCGGGTTCTGCCTGCTCAACGGATCCACGTTTTCCTTTGAACTTACCTTTAGATGAATGGCTACCATTTGAGTTTAACCCAACAGGTGGTTGTGGTGAGGATGATTGGACATTGTTTGGTATGAACATGGCTCACTACTGTCTGATTGCATACACCTTCTTTATGGTTGCTTTGGCGCCACTGACTTTAGGTTGGATGCGTACTTTCATCAAAAAATAAACAATTTCTAAATTTTATAATTATTGAGAAATAGTTTATATATGAATTTTAAGTCTTGAGCTTTAAAATTTTTCGATAAAATTAGTAACTAATGAGCTGGCATCAATGATAATTATTGGTGCTAGTTCTCTCTGTTGATGGTTACCCGGCGTTGTTGATCAAATAGTTCACGTAACGTACTGATCTAATGACACTTACTCTAATTACTCAACTCGGTAACTAACAGGCATACCTAGTCTTATGACTTTGTTCATTGCCTTGACGTTAGCTAAC
>NZ_JAHUTT010000084.1 GCF_019209865.1 Shewanella sp. NIFS-20-20
TGTTAGCTAACGTCAAGGCAATGAACAAAGTCATAAGACTAGGTATGCCTGTTAGTTACCGAGTTGAGTAATTAGAGTAAGTGTCATTAGATCAGTACGTTACGTGAACTATTTGATCAACAACGCCAACTCTTGGCGGTGAAGCCTTAAGCGATGCGCTATCTCTGCTTGGTGATGTCATGGCTATTTGCAGGCGGCCTAGCGGCGGCGACTTGGACTGTGGACGATGGGCCAAGTTTGCAACATGCCTTGGCAACAGCCAAGGCCGATGATGAACTGGTGCTGCAACCTGGCACCTATCAAGGCCATTTTGTGGTGGCGCAAACGCTCACGATTCGGGCTGAGCCAGGCGCGCAGCTGGATGCCTTGGGGCGAGGGGCCGCGTTAACCATTCGCGCTAAGAATGTCAGGGTGTCTGGGCTGACTATCAGCCACTTTGGCGCTTCTCTTTATGACAGGGATGCCGGCATCTTGGTCGAGGCGGGTAGTGACAATGTTCGCCTGCACCACAATATCATTCGTGGTGGTGGGTTTGGCATTCGCGCCGACGAAGTCAATAAGATTGAGATTGCTGAGAATCAGATTGAGGGCAATGAGCGCGCGCACAAACTCGATCGCGGCGATGGGATTTACCTCAACTATGTTACCGAACCACAGCTGCATGGTAACCATATCCGGCATGTTCGTGATGGCATTTATCTGGAAAATGTCAGCGGTAGCCGCAGCTGGGACAATCAATTTAGTGATCAGCAATACGGCATACATTACATGTATACCCAAGATGATGAAGCTTGGCATAATCAGGCCCGGCGGGTCGATGGTGGCTATGCCTTGATGAGTGCCAATAATATTCACTTACACCACAACCAAGTGTGGAATGCCAGTGACTTTGGCATCTTGCTCAATCTGACTCATAAGTCAGAGCTCAATAATAATCAAGTGTTTGAGACCACAAACCCCAAAGGGGAGGTGGCCTTGATGACGGAAGGTAAAGGTATCTTTATCTATGGCGCCAAGGACAATGTTATTTACCGTAACCTGTTTCAAGCCAATGATACCGGTATCAACATGGCCATGGGCGGCGAAGGTAACCGCGTCTGGCTCAATCAATTTATTGATAATCACGCCGCGGTTAAATACGTGGGCGACACCTTGCTCGAGTGGAGTTACCAAGGCCAAGGTAACTACTGGAGCGGCTATCAAGGTTGGGACTTTAATCAAGATGGGCTCGGTGATTTGCCCTATCAACCCAATGACAGTCTCGATAGATTATTCTGGCTCTATCCGGAACTGACCCTATTGCTCGATAGTCCGGTGGTGGCCTTATTGCGTTGGCTAGAACAACAATTTACTCCTGCCTCCGGTCAAGGCGTACGTGACAGTGCCCCCTTAATGCATGCCCATCGTCTGGATCAGCGTCTACCCGAGGAAACCTTATGAGCGCCATCGCGATTAAAGCCGATGAGTTGAACTTTAATTATAAGAATTTTAATGCCTTAGCTAATATAAGCTTTGAGTTGGAGGCGGGTAAACTCTTGGCTTTGCTGGGCCACAATGGGGCTGGTAAATCGACCTTAATCAAGTTAATTCTTGGCTTGATGGCCCCGACCTCTGGCCAGTTGAACGTGTTTGGCGAGGCGCCGTATTTACGCCGGCAGCGCGGGGCGTTACGCATCGGCTATTTACCCGAAAATGTCAGTTTTTACGATAATATGAGTGGCGAAGATGTGCTGCGCTATTTGGCCAAACTTAAAGGTGTTGGCGCCACGCGGGTCAATGAGTTATTAGTCGAATTTCAACTGGATTACGCCAAATCCCGCCCCGTTCGGACCTACTCAAAAGGCATGCGGCAGCGGCTGGGGTTGGCGCAAGCTTTGCTCGAACAACCCAATTTATTATTACTCGATGAACCGACGGTCGGCCTCGATCCTTTGGCCTCGGCCTTCCTTTATGACAAGGTGGGGCAGTTGACCCGCGCGGGTTGCGCGGTGGTGATCTGTACTCATGAGCTGAGTTTAATTGAACCGCGCTTAGATCAGGCATTGATCATCGGCCAAGGGCAGATGTTGGCGGCGGGGAGTTTGTCGACGTTAAGGCGACACAATCAATTGCCGGTGAGGTTACATCCGCTGGAGGTGGATATTGACGGCGTAACACGCGTCCTGCAGCAACCACAATTTGCCGCCCTTCAGCCGTATTGGCATGGCCAATATTTACAATTACCGCATGCGATGGATGAAAGTTTAATGAGTGCCATGGCGCAAGTGAGTGCTCACATTGTGTGGCGTGAAGGTGAACTGTCACTCAGTGATATGTTTTACCACTTTATGGCGAAACTGCCGCGTTTTGATGACACCGCGGGCTTGGAGATACATGCATGCAATCGATAGTACTGACCATAGCCATCAAAGAATTTGCTGATAACCTGCGCAATCGCTGGTTATGGATGATGACGTTGGTCTTTGCATTGCTGGCCTTTGCCATCAGTTTCGGTGGTGGTGTGCTCCAAGGCAGTCAATTGTTGCCTGGATTGGGCCATCAATTGGCGGCCTTAGTCAGCTTATCATTATTGTTATTGCCACTGGCAGCCATATTACTGAGCTATGACAGTTTCGTTGGCGAGCAAGAAAGTGGCACCTTGTTGTTATTACTCACTTACCCGTTAAATAAATGGCAGCTGATCTTAGGTAAGTGGCTAGGGCACGGAGCCGTATTGGCCTTAGCCTTGGGGATCGCCTTTGGCAGTTGTGCGTTAGTCACTGCTTATTATGGCCAAGCGAGCACTCATGAGGTGCTGGCTGCGTTTGGTCATTTTTTGATAAGTAGCTGGTTATTGGCGATGATTTTTGTGGTGTTAGGTTACAGCGTTAGTTTAAGCGTGCGCGAGAAAGCCAAGGCATTAGGCTTGCTGTTATTGCTGTGGTTTGTGTTTGTATTGCTGTATGACCTGGCCATTTTGGCCACTGTGGTGACTTTTGCCGATCACTTAGACAGGCAGTGGATCAATCTTGCCATTTTACTGAACCCAGCGGATTTATTCCGTAGCCTTAATTTGGCCGCGACCCCAGCCTTGGCAGGTCAAGGTCAGTCCGGCTTGGCCAGTTTACAACAATTAGGGGTTAACCTAGTGAGCTTGTATGGCGGTATGTTGACTTGGTTGTTGGCCGTCATGAGCATATGTTACTGGCGCTTTTCAGTTAAACGCCTGTAAATAGATCAAAAAATCATTTTTTATGATCTATCTCTAAAGAGATAACCGCTGGCTTAAGTATGGTTATAAATCTTAACATTTGAAAATGTGATATGCATCTTCAGTTATTTAAAATCAAGATGTTACTTGATATCTCGGATTGAGCGAGTAGTCACAGACAATCAAAAACTATCGAGATAAACTCCCTCTAATGAAGGTTACAAAAACTCAACAAGCCATGTTGTGGGGGATTTAAAGCTGTTACAACTGACTCCATATTTGAACTTGGATGTGCAGGGCAAATGCCTGGTTGACCATGTCAGTGGCGCCCACATTGCTTTGACATTCTCGGAAGCCGAAGTATTGGCACGATTGCTGGCCGAACCCGACGTCATCTTAACTAAAGAAGAATTGCTGGCGGTAGGTTGGCCTGAGCGCGTGGTCGCTCCGACATCCTTGACCCAGTGTGTCAGTACCTTACGCAAAAAATTGGAACCCTATCCCGAAGTCCAATTAAAAACCATGGCGCGCCGTGGCTATCAATTGCACATTAGCGAGCAAAGCAATGTCAAAATGGTGGCCTTGGCAGATCCGCAATCGATTAAAAAAGCCGTGCTTAACGTGTCATTATCCATTAAGGCATCCGGCATTTTATTGGTCGCTTTGATTGGCGCGGTGATATGGTATCAGTGTGATTTGCACGGCATTATTAAACACAGTGCCAATTGGCGTGGCGGCGCGCCTGTGCCGCTGGTTATTGGTGGCCAACAGACGCAAGCGAAACTGATTTATCGTAATGGTATGGAACAACTCCATCCCTCATGGTGGCAAAAGCATATTGCGCCTGAAGGGAATCAAATTGCAGGTAATCCAAGTTTTAGTAGCTTTGCCTTAGCCGATAAAAATGCCTATTCGATGGCCCTATGCCCAGGTGACTCCTATGAACATTGCGATGGCGAAGGGATAATCAATATCACCACCATCGATAGCCGTCCTGCCGGCGTAAATATGCAAGAGTTTATCCCACTGACTCAAGTGCTGGAAAGCCGCATTCGCTATAACCGCATTACCATTCCGGAAACCGCTTTTAGCGGGGGCTCCATTACTGAGCATAATTACCACGGCGATGTCTACTTCCCAGTGGCTGGCGAATTATTGGTTCGTAATGATATCACCATGTCGCTGATATATGACGAGGGTGAAACGGCGTCGGGCCAGTTTTACTTTTCATCGTGTGTGACCGATCAAGATTGTTTGACTACCCCGATTAAATCGCAAATTCGCGGCAGCTTTAAGCAGTATAATCGGTCGATTTCTGGGATGAAGGCGGAGGTGTTCCATATCAAGGTCAATCAAAAGTCCCTGACTCGCCCAGATGAAATCAGTAGCTCAGCGGTGCATTTCTTTAGGCAAATTCGCAAACACGATGTGTTAGATGATGAACTTTATTTTTATCGACTCTATCAAAACGATAACACCGCAGTATGGATAGTGCCGCGCATGGGTAATTTCATCATGTGGACCAAATACCAAACTGTTTCACTTTAATCCTTTCTTTGGCGCGCCTTAATCAAGCTCAAGGTATGACTCTGCCCCGAGATACCTTGAGACTCAGCGCCGCGCTAGCGCCGATGGCGCTTGGCTCATTAATTGGCATGACCTAAGCGTGCGCCGGCTTTTCGCGTCACATCCCAGATGCAAGACGTTAATCATCAATGCTCCTATCAGCGTCAAAGTTAATCTTCGTTTACATTTTGTGTGATCTAGATCACTCGCGACTTTTAGGTGAGCACTATAGAATGTAACATCTCGTATCAAGGATGTTAGTTATGGCATGGCTAGTTAAGGTATTATACCTGAGCATTTTCATTGTCTTTATTGTGTGGGGCTTTATACCGCACAGTGAGGGGGTCGATCCCTTTACGCATTTTGTCTATGAACATACTCAAGGGATCAGTGAAATTGAAATGCAAATTATCATTCACTTGGTTGTGCCTGGGTTTATCCTATCGTTGGGATGGACAAGTTGGGACTTGCTGACCTTGTTTGATGAAAAGCTCAGTGAAAAATTTTATATCAAATCGCTATTAACCACTGAATTGTCTTCCGACAATGACAAATAACACTTCGCCCAGGTTAGGTTAGGGTGACAGCAAGTGTGAGCCTGACCGCCCAGCATAAGCTGCGGATCCCTCGGCGCTATTTGCTGGTCATACCACGGGCGAACTCATCGACCTTATATTAATTTTTCATGTTAAATAACAGCAAGTTAATTATTTGCGTGCCATTGAAAAATTATGATCTAGTGCAAACATTTTGACCAAGCAAGGGATTATAGTGCGATCCATCACCTTAAGCGATGATTTCACTATGAACGGCTTAGCAAAAACCTTGTATCTCTCTGTGTTCTTACTATTTATTGGTTGGGGAATGCTGCCCCAAGATGCCAATATCTCTGCTTTTTCATCCACTGTTTATCATTATGCGCAAGGCTTGGCGGAGCACGAGTATCGATTGCTGGGCTATGTTATTGTCCCAGGATTTATCGCTGCCCTTGGATGGTGTAGTTGGGATCTATGGCGCTTATTGGCTGAACGCTTGAGAGCCCGGCGCTAGTCTCGTGATGTAACCTCAGTAAAGCACTAAACTCTGATTCCCAAATAACGAACACCTAGCGTGGCGATGGCTTATGTTAAATGCTTCATAAACGGGTAAAATAATCACCTACTTGCCTAAATTGCAATTTTTTTGCAGTGGCTATAACAGAAATTATTGCTACTGCGTTGCCGCGTTAATAGGACGTTATGATGAGACTCGCCGAGACAGTGCTTGCTGTAAATAATGATTTACCCATACGTACAGACCAAACCGTTCATAGTGGCAAAGTGAGAAGTGTGTATTGGTTAACCGCTGCCGATAGTGCCCGTCTTATCGCACAAAAAGGCTATGATGTGCCGGCCGACACCCCGTTAGCCATCATGGTGATCAGTGACCGAATTTCTGCTTTTGATTGTATTTTCCACGGCGAGCAAGGCCTGCAAGGCATTCCAGGTAAAGGCGCTGCGCTAAACGCCATTGCTAATCATTGGTTTTCATTATTTGCTAAAAAAGGCTTAGCAGATTGCCATATCCTTGACGTTCCGCACCCATTGGTGTGGATTGTGCAAAAAGCACAACCGATCAAAGTCGAAGCGATTATCCGCAATTATATTACCGGCTCTATGTGGCGTGCCTATGAAAAAGGTGAACGCGAATTTTGTGGCATTCGCCTGCCGGAAGGCTTGCAGAAAGACCAAAAGTTACCTGAATTGTTGATCACGCCGTCCACCAAAGGCATTTTATCTGGCATCCCTGGCGTGCCTGAACAAGACGATGTCAATGTGAGTCGCGCCGATTTAGAAGCTAACTATCTGGCTTTTGGTTTTAAACAACCTGAACATATTGATGTCTATGAAATTTTACTTAAGCAAGGCTTCGAAGTGATCCGCGCTGAGCTTGAAAAACTAGATCAAATTTTTGTCGATACTAAATTTGAGTTCGGCTATGTCACCGATAAGATGGGTGATCCTAAATTGATTTATATGGATGAAGTCGGTACGCCTGATTCATCACGGATTTGGGATGGCGCGGCCTACCGCGATGGTCATATCGTTGAGAATTCGAAAGAAGGTTTCAGACAAATGTTGCTCACCAGTTTTCCGGACCCGGATATCTTACTGAATAAGCACCGCATGAGTGAGCGTGAAGCGTTTGCTCGAGATACTGAACTTGCCCTCGAGACCATGCTGGCAACATCAAAAACCTATACCTCCATTGCCGAAAAAATTATTGGCCAGCCGCTGACGTTATCAAATAACCCCCGCGCTGAAATTATTAACGTCTTGCGTCAAGAATACGATCTCATAGACGGCTAGCGGCTTGTCAGTGGCTTAGCCCATCACAGGCTAAGCCACCTTCTGTTTATGGTTTAATGCGGTAGATCACTTCCACCGAATCCGTCACACTAATCTTGCCTTGTTGGTAGCTAGCATCGGTGCTGTTGCTATCGGCTTGGGATCTCATCCGCATAAATACTGGTTGTGCGGCTTGTCTGCCCATATAAGTAATTTGCCATACACCGTTCAACTTAGCACCGAATCCTTGGGCCACATCCTCGGCCTTAGTTTGCGCATCCTTGATGGCCGCTTGGCGCGCTTGTTGCTGCAGTTGCGGCATTTTGCTCGTAGTTAGCTCAATATTATCAATGCGATTTAAACCGTCATCGATGGCGGAATTAAGGATGTTATTCAGTTGAGATAACTGCTTGACGGTGACAGTCACGGTGCGGTTTGCTTGGTAGCCAACTTGCTTACGGGGCGCATTGGTGTGGTATTCATAGCGGGGCTGTAAATCTAAATTCGCGCTATTGATATCCTCTTTACTGATCCCTGCATCAATGAGACGCTGAGTAAAAGCGACAACCGCTATATCGGAGGCCGTTTTGGCGACTTTGGCATCATCTTCAACGATGCTGACGGTGACTTGCAAAATGGCGCTATCAGGCTGCGCATGAATTTGGGCCTGGCCTTGAGTGATTAAATGGGCAAAATCTGGGGTATCAGCAAGGGTTATGGGGGCTGCCAAGCAGAAGATTATCCCGGTCAATTGAGTTAATTTCATCGGTCTATTCCCTTAAAGAGCCGCGGTATAGCCAGCGGCAAAATTGAGTGAGACGAACAGGTGGTTAGGTTACTTATAACATGTCTAGGCGAAAGTGCGTAAAGCGTAATTAGGTGTGTTTGGCTGTTTTTCGTACAAGCCCTATGTACCTTTGAGCTGCATCAGGTATAATCCGCGAACTTTTTTGATGCTGCTTTGATAGCCAGTGAGATGCCATGACAGTGAATACCTTTGACCCCAAGCAGACGACTACGCTTGATACCCCAGCCAAAACGATTGCGGCTAGTGAAACCACCACGCAAGCCAGCGGTAATCGTATCGGTTTTATTAGCTTAGGATGTCCCAAAAACTTGGTTGACTCAGAGCGTATTTTGACCCAATTACGGATCGATGGTTATGAAGTCACCAATAGTTATGACAATGCCGACTTAGTCATAGTGAACACCTGTGGTTTTATCGATGCTGCGGTTGAGGAGTCGTTGGACGCCATTAAAGAGGCGTTGGAAGAAAACGGTAAAGTCTTAGTGACTGGCTGTTTAGGCGCGAAAGAAAACACCATTCGTGAAGTCTTTCCTGATGTCTTAGAAATTACTGGCCCTCACAGCTATCAAGAAGTGCTAAAGCATGTGCACCAATATGTGCCTAAACCTGAGCACAATCCCTTCTTGTCGTTGGTCCCAGAAACTGGGGTTAAGTTGACCCCGAAGCATTATGCTTACTTAAAGATTTCTGAAGGCTGTGATAATCGCTGTACCTTCTGCATTATTCCTGAGCTGCGTGGTGATTTAGACAGTCGCCCTGCGGGCAGTATTCTTGATGAAGCCAAGCGCTTGGTTGAGTCGGGTGTACAAGAGATCCTCGTGGTGAGCCAAGATACCTCGGCCTATGGTAAAGATAAGGGCGGGCGTACGGATTTTTGGAATGGCATGCCTGTTAAACAAGATATTGCCAGCTTGGCGACGCATCTTGGTAAAATGGGCGCTTGGGTGCGTTTGCATTATATCTATCCGTATCCATGGGTAGACGACTTGATCCCACTCATGGCCGAGGGATTAATTTTGCCGTATTTGGATATTCCGATGCAGCATGCCAGCCCGCGCGTCCTCAAGATGATGAAGCGTCCAGGCCGAGTTGACCGTCAACTAGAAGCTATTCAGCGCTGGCGCGATATCTGTCCTGACTTAGTGATCCGCTCGACCTTTATTGTCGGTTTCCCGGGGGAAACTGAAGAAGATTTCGAGATCCTGTTGGATTTCTTACGTGAGGCTAAACTCGATCGCGTCGGTTGCTTTAAGTATTCCGAAGTGGAAGGGGCGGTGGCTAACACGTTAGCTGAGCTTATCAGTGAAGAAGTTAAAGAAGATAGATACCACAGATTTATGGAAGTTCAGGCCGAGATCAGTGCAGAACGTTTGGCGCGTTTAGTCGGTCGCGAGTTAGATGTGTTGATTGACGATGTGGATGAAGAGGGCGCGATTGGTCGTTGTTATGCCGATGCTCCTGAAATCGACGGCATGGTGTTTATCAACGGTGAAACTGAATTAGAGCCCGGTATGTTAGTGCGCGCGGTGATCACCCATTCAGATCAGCATGATTTGTGGGCTGAAATCGTGCAGCTACAAGACTAATATCTGCTGATGATGACATTAAGCGAGCGCAAGCTCGCTTTTTTTATGCGCCCTGACCACCCAGAGGTCAAAAGGGGCATCGCCCTGCAGCTGATGCCCCTTTTTACTGGCTTGGCGTTGATAGGCGCCTTTGCCTTTTTTGGGTTTCTCAACCCGCGCTCGAAATAGTGGACTGGTCACTAATGCTTTAAGGGCATTATCTTGAATGGTACCGCGGCCAGTGTCGTGGCTGAGTTCAGCCTGAGTGTTTGGACGTTTACGCATATTTGCTCCGAGTTTACGGCGATCAAATCAATCGTTGAGCCGTGCAATGCAGCATAGCAAAAAGGCCACCAAGTAGATAACTTGGTGGCCTTTTTTTCGCGAACTTAGTGCCAAGTGAGCTTAGTTGCCGGCAATCTTCATATTGCCTAGCAATATTCCCCCAGTACGGATCGAGGAGCGCAAGTCGCGATCACAGCTGACAGCTTGGATATTTTTGAACATATCTTTGAGGTTGCCAGCGATGGTAATTTCTTCGACTGGGTACTGGATCACGCCGTTTTCCACATAGAAACCAGCAGCACCGCGGGAGTAATCACCGTTAACCATGTTAACCCCTTGGCCCATCACTTCAGTGACTATCAGACCTGTGCCCATTCGGGCGATCAGTTCATCAAAGGTTTGGCCGGTGTCAGCTAAGGTCCAGTTATAAATTCCGCCAGCATGACCGGTGTTTTTCATCGCCAATTTACGGGCCGAATAACTGGTTAACAGGTAAGTGGCTAATACCCCATCTTGAATAATGGCGCGATCTTGGGTCGCCACGCCTTCGCTATCATAGGGAGCACTGGATAATCCGGCCAGCAAGTGGGGTTGTTCTTGGATGGAGAACCACTCAGGGAAAATTTGGCTATCGAGGGCGTCCAATAAGAAACTGGATTTGCGATATAGGCTGCCGCCACTAATAGCACCGACCAAGTGTCCCATTAAGCCGGTAGCAATTTCGGGCGCTAATAACACCGGCAATTGTCCGGTGGCAATCTTACGAGCGCCAAGGCGGCCTAAGGTCTTATTGGCGGCTTGGACGCCGATGCTAGCGGGATCGAGTAACTGATCATAGCGACGCGACACTGTGTAGTCATAATCGCGCTGCATATCGCCTTGCGCATCTTCGCCGATAACCACACAGCTTAAGCTGTAGCGCGATGACGCATAGCCATGAAGAAACCCGTGACTGTTACCATAGACCTTAATACCAGTATGTGCATTGGCGCTGGCACCATCAGAGTTTTTAATGCGGCTATCAATATTGAGGGCCGCCTCTTCAGCGGCGCAGGCCATCTCGGCTAAGACCTCAGGTGAGACATCGTGGGGGTGGTATAAGTCCAAGTCAGGAAACTCACTAGCCATTAAATTGGCTTGGGCGAGACCGGCAAAAGGATCGGCTGAGGTAAACTTGGCAATATTGTCGGCGGCCTTAACCGCTTCGCGAATGGCGTCAGCACTTAAATCCGAAGTGGATGAACTGCCTTTACAGCCATCGCGATACAAGCTGATGCCAAGGGCACCATCTTTATTAAATTCAACGGTTTCGACTTCTTGAAGGCGAGTTGATACCGATAAACCCTGCTGCTTACTGATGGCAACTTCTGCCGCTTGGCAACCGAGCTGATTGGCATATTCCAACGCCATGGCAACCGCCTCTTTAAGGGCATCTAATTGGGTTTCGATTCTGGTGTCTGACACAGCCACTCTCATTTCAAAAATAGAAGATAGCTTAAGCATAACAAAGATAACTGGGTTGACGCACTGACTAATTGATTGATTGCACTAGTGGTTAAAAGCTGTACAGCAGCTATCTCTGTCTGAGAATACAGAGGCGAAGATGCACACAGAGTGTTAGAATTAGCCAGTAACTACTTTAGAGGCTTTATAGATGAATATTGTTGGCGATTCCGAACATTTTAAACAACCCTATGATAATGATGATGACTATATTAGTCGCACTGGGGTTAAGCGCGAATCAGAGGCATTCCAGGAATTAGGTAAGCAGTTGGTGAGCTTGAGTAAGTCTCAGTTGGCAAAAATGGATTTGGAAGAGCGCGTATTAGATTGCGTGTTAGCCGCAAAAAGCATTAAAACCAATACCGAGGCCTATCGCCGTCAATTGCAGTATATTGGCAAAGTGATGCGTTCGGTCGATCCTGAGCCTATTCGTTTGGCGATGGATAAAGTGTTGAATAAAAACAATAACGAAGCCGCACAACTGCAGATATTCGATAAACTGAAAGAGCGTTTATTGACTGAAGGTGACAGTGAAGTTCAAGCCTTATTAGAGGCGCATCCGCAACTGGATCGTCAAAAATTGCGGCAGTTAGTTCGCCAAAGCAATAAGGAATTGGCTAAAGGCGGTGAATCTAAATCAGCAAAAGAACTAGTGAAATATTTACGGACTGAAATTCAAGAATAACGATTATGTTTTTACAAGGATGAACATATGAGGATTATCTCCTTCGCTAAAGGATATGTGCTGGCATTAATTGCAATCGTCTTACTGACAGCTTGCAATGGCCCAAGCGATGAAAATAATGCTGGCAGCGGGGACGATAGTTTAACCATTGCTTTTCACTCTTATGAACAAGGTGTGTGTGGTGCGGCAACCACAGACATCAGCTTTACTAGCGGCAGTAGTTTCTGTGTGGTGGCTCGGCTAACGCGCAATGAGGCATCCAACAGCGGCCAATTATTGAGTTTTACTTCAACCTTTGGCAGTGTCGCGCCCACCACTAAACTCACCGATGCCGAGGGGCAGGCCGAGGTTGTGCTGAGTAACAGCGATGCGACTCAAGGTGCTGGGACCGTGACGGTCAATTACACTGGCTCGACAGGCACCTTACTGACAGCCACGGCGAATTTTGAATTTACCGCGGCCAGCGGTGACGGACAAACTTTCCAGTTGCATAGCGGCATTGAGCAAAATGGGATGGCGGTGACGCGCATTAAAGTCGGTGACACGGTGCAGCTACAAGCCCAAATCACGGATGATCAAAATCAAGCCGTTAGCAATGCATTAGTCACTTTTACCGCGGGCGGCGCGACATTGCAGCCCTCGACGGCATTAACCAATAGTAGCGGCTTGGCCCAAGTGCCCTTTACGCCCACGGTCACCGACCTTGGCGCCAGCAGTTTAGGGGCTAGCGTTACCCTCGATGGTCGAACCCTCAATACGAGCAGCCTATTTGAAGTGCTCAGCAATGATGCTGTCGAGGACAGTAATCAAATTCAGCTGGGGCATTTTGCCGATGGTGAGTTTATAGCTGGCCAGTTAGGCACTAGCTTACCGCCAGACAGAAATGGTCGTTATCTCGTGAGTGCCGGTGGCAGTTTTGGCCTGACCGCCACCTTAGTGACGGTTGATCCCCAAGGGGTCATTAGCCGTTTACAAGCGCCAACGTCAGTGAGCTTTAGCTCTGATTGCTCCAGCGGTGGTAATGCCAAATTAGACTCGCCAGTGACGAGTGTGTCTGGTGATGCCATGGCGACCTTTGAGGATAGCCGCTGTAGCGGGAACACTGAGCGTAATGATGTGATCACCGCCAATGCGGTTATCGGTAGTCAGAGCCTTGCGGCAACGCTGCCATTCACGTTAGCCCGCCAAACCCTCGCCAATCTCAGTTTTATTTCGGCTGAGCCTAAGACCATTCGGATAAAAGGGGCTGGCGGGACTGGTAGCAGTGAAAGTTCATTAGTGACCTTTAAAGTCCTCAGTGCTAATGGTCAACCGGCCAGCCAGCAGTCGGTCGAGTTCAGCCTCGATACTGTAGTCGGCGGCTTGAGTTTTGCCAATGGGGCGACGAGCGCTAGCGGTTTGAGTAACGCGCTCGGCGAAGTCAGTGTCAGAGTGTTATCCGGCACAGTGCCTACTCCGGTGCGAGTCACGGCCACTGCCACCGATAGCGACACCGGCACGAAGATCAGTAGCCAGTCAGAGCAGTTGACGGTCAATACCGGCTTGCCGCAACAATTGGCTTTTAGTTTATCCACGTCATTGGCGAATCCTGAAGCCGGCTCAATGAATGGCAATGAAGTCACTATTACGGCTTATGCGGCCGATAGTTTTGCTAACCCAGTCCCAGATGATACCAGCATTAATTTCACCACTGAGGGCGGCCAAATTCAGCCGAGTTGTGTCACGCTCAATGGCCGCTGTAGCGTGGTGTGGACCTCAAGTGAACCTCGAGTTCAGGATAATCGCATTACCATTTTGGCCTACGCGCTGGGCCATGAAACCTTCTTTGATACTAATGGAAATAATATCTTTGATGCCGACGACGGCGGGGTGATTGTCGATGCCTGTTTAGATCCATCGGCCAATGAAATTGCCTGTTCTGGTAATGGCATGGATATCGATACCTACCATAGTGCTGGCTTTAGTGATTTGGGCGACCCATTCCGTGATGATAATGAAAATGCTAGTCATGACTCTGGTGAGCCGTATTTTAATTTGGCCGGCAGTACTACCTATCAAGTGGGTGATGGCTTATTTAATGGCCCGCAATGCCAAGGCAGCCTATGTGGTCAAGGGATTGCGAGCAAAAGTTATATCCGCAAAGCGTTAATCATGACCATGGCGGGATCTCAAGCCTTAATGACGGTCAGCAGTGACGGCAGTACGCTGGTGGATCCTAGCGGTCAGCTGATCACGCCAACCCTTGCCGCCACGGCCAGTCGAAGTTTTATGGTCAATTTGACCGATACCTCAACGCCAGCCCAGATTTTACCGGCAGGTACGGTAGTGACGGTGACATCGAGCTTAGGTGCCATTAGTTTCGACGGTTATCAGGTACCGAACACCAATAGCCAAGGCGGTACCAATACGAGCTTTGTGTTGACCCACAATGGCAATGGCGGCAGCGCTTTGGTGACGATAACGGCAACGACCCCCAGTAATATTGTCAGTCAAACTCGCTTTAATGTGAGCTTGCTGTAGCGTGTCGTTCAGTTACAAAAAGCCTGCATTTGCATAATGCCGATCAGTTAAGACAGATCGCTTGACGATCTCACTGAAAGGATCAAAATCCGATGACCCCTTGTCATCGGATTTTTTTATGCAACTTTCAGAAGCTTTGGCGCGTACTCATATCAATCGTC
>NZ_JAHUTT010000085.1 GCF_019209865.1 Shewanella sp. NIFS-20-20
TCTAGCGCGGAACTCATCGTGGAGCGGGTGGTAGCACCTAATGAAGACTCCGAATACATTAGCGCAAACCAACCTCGTTATCGGAAATATCATTTGCAATAACGAGGCGGACCATACATTTTTATGGACGCCACACAATTACTTGGCTTGAAAGGCGCGACAAGCGTTGCCAAACGCCGTAAACAGTGCGATGGAGTCTGGGTTATCTTTGGCTTGCCATTCTGGGTGCCACTGCACCCCTAAAATAAACTGCTCAAAATGGGGACCATGAAACGCCTCGATTAAGCCATCGTCGGCTTGCGCCAGCGGCTCCAGTTGTTTAGCTAGGGTGCAAATGCCTTGGCCATGCAGCGAATTAACCATGATGCGATCGCCTAAGAGTTGATGCATCCAAGTGTGCGGCAGAATATTGATTTCATGGCTTGGCCCGTATTGCACCTCAACACTATCATCGGGATCTTCACGATGATCTTGCAAATGCGGCTGTTTATGCACCTTTTGGTATAAATCACCGCCCAAGGCAACATTGATTTCTTGAAAGCCACGACACACGCCAAGCAAAGGTAACTTGCGCTCTAACGCGGCGTTAATAATGGCAAAGTCCACCGTGTCGCGGTTTTTATCTTGACCTTTTTTCGGGGTCAGATTTTCTTGGCCATAGAGACTGGGGTCGATATTCGAGGCCGCGCCACTTAAATACACCCCATCCACCATGTCGAGGTATTGGTCAATATCATCCACCCCAAAACAAGTGGGCATTAACAGCGGAATGCAATCAGCAATCTCAACAATTGGCGCCATATACTTATGAGTCATGACTTGGTAAGGGTGTTGATTGCGAATTTGTTGGCCCATGGTCATTAAAATGACGGGTTTCTTATTTGAGGATGTTGCTGGCATAGTTCACCTTTAATTTAACGGCACTTTTTATACGCAAATAACTCACGTTATGGTTGGCACGCTTATCGGCAAGATAACAATATCATGGCCAATTAGGGTATCCGAACGACTGCTTAATTATCCATCAGTCTGCCTCACTGTTGTTTAAAATGTCAAACACCTAACCATTATATTTTACATTTATTACTAATGATTTAGGGCCAATGCCAGGCTGTGGCAGCCACGCATGTCATCGCCTTTTCGCCGCGAGCGTAGCGAAGCTATCAGGCCAATCACGCCGCAGCTAGGGTGATATTCACATCTCACGTCGTGAGCGCCAGCCATCCCAGCGCCGTGCTTGGGCGTCAGTGCGTGCAATGCCTTGTTATAAAACGCTACATCTTGCTTGTTGAGCGGGTCAAATCCTTAAATCGGTGGCCTAGCGCTGGGAGTGATGGCTTCGGGGTAAGGGGCCGGGCTTTTCGTATGCAAAAAAATCATAAGATGGCTGAGTTTATATCATTTGCCTCATAGTGGCTGTTTCTCTATTATCCGCGCTTCATTTTTGAGATGTTTTCCTCAGCATTAGATTTTATTGCTAAGTCAAGGCGATGTATCGGATAACAATATCTTGGTGTGCTTGCATCCCTGAGGCTTATTGAAAGGCAATTCATGTTTTCCCAATCGATTTCGGCGCAATTACTGCGGCTATTACTGGCACTGATTGTCACCTTAGTGGCGGTCCAACATTGCCAACCTTTACTCGATGCCCTAGCGCAACATGCCACCAGTGGCGGATGTCATCAGCAATCACCACGGCAGCCATCTCAGAACAACCCAGACACACAGCATAAAGAGCATCATTAATGAGTATTTTTCGGTTGCCACTATTAGTGTGGTCAGGCATTGGCGTGCTGATTATCAGCTTAGGTATCCGCCAATCTTTCGGCATTTTTATGATGCCAATTTCAGACACCTTTAACACTGGCCGGGAGTTCTTTAGCTTAGCCATTGCCTTACAAAACTTGTTATTCGGCATATTTCAGCCGTTTGTTGGCATGGCGGCCGATAGGTTTGGTGCTCGACGAGTCATTATATTGGGCGCAATTGCCTACGGGCTCGGCTTATTACTGACCTCGCTGGTGACCACCCCAAGTGCCTTATACCTGACCTTAGGCGCCTGCGTTGGTATCGGCTTGAGTGCCACCAGTTATGTTATTGTGCTCGGCGCAGTGGCTCGAGTGGTGCCCGCTGAACATACCGCCAAAGCCTTTGGACTCACCACGGCGGCGGGTTCGTTCGGTATGTTTGCGGTCATTCCCGGCGCGCAGGCGTTACTGCAACAGTTTGATTGGCAAGTCGCGATGCAAATTTTTGCCCTGATTTGTTGTGTGATGGTGGCCTTTGCCAGTTTTATCAAAATTCAACCGAATACGGCCAGCGCTACGACTCAGATGCAAACGCAGCAAAGCTTATCGCAAGCCTTAAGGGAAGCACTGACTAATCGTAATTATTGGTTAATCCACTTAGGCTTTTTTGTGTGTGGGTTTCAAGTGATGTTTATTGCCACCCACTTACCGAGTTATATCGCCGATATGGGCTTACCGGGCAACGCCGCGGCGATGGCACTGGCGTATGTGGGCATTTTTAATATCTTCGGCTCGTATTTCTGGGGGATCATGGGCGACCGCTTTGATAAACGCTTCGTGATGTCATCGCTGTATTTGATGCGCGCGGTTGTGATTGCTGGCTTCGTGGTATTGCCCGTTACCGTCGATAGTGCCAGTTTGTTTGGTGCTGCGATTGGTTTTTGCTGGTTAGGGACGGTGCCATTAACTTCGGGTTTAGTCCGGCAGATCTTTGGCGCTAGGTATTTATCAACCCTCTATGGTTTAGTCTTTTTTACCCATCAAGTTGGCAGTTTTTTAGGTGCTTGGGTTGGCGGCCGCATCTATGACTATTATGGTTCTTATCAACCGATTTGGTGGGCGACAGTGGGGTTGGCGTTAGTTGCGGCATTACTGCATTTGCCCTTGAATGATAAGCCACTTCAGCGCTTGCCAAGCATGCACCCGGCTTAAAGACCGCTTGGGTTGAACAGGGGAATTAATGAAAATGGGCAGCGTTTGTTGCCCTTTTTGCTGGGAGTCATTGTGACGGCGTGGGCGAGCGGGCGATGAGGATTAAACTTGGAATTTATTTGGCACATATGATTAGATAATCGTAGGTTAACAATCATGTAACGATAGCGGCTAGTGATATCTGTTGTCGAAGTAGGATGTCATCGCCATGTTGAACACTCAAGTCAGTGATAATATTCGCGCCATTCGTCGCGAAGTCGAAGCCGCTAAATCCCAACAAGATTTAGTTAAACTTGTGCAAAAAATTGAGCACCACCCTGGACCACTGGATTATCGGGATACTTGGTCTCAATTATTCGCTTGGGGCTCGTTGTGTTTAGGTGGGATTGGTTTGGTGTTGATGTTTAATTTTACACTCAACTTGCCGGCGGTAGTGACCAATTCGTTGGACTTAATCCTCTATAGCAGTAATGTGTGGTATCCGATGCTGTTGCTGATGATGATCCTGACCTTGGCGGTAGAAAAATGGAACCAGTTGTCGCTGTTATCCCCTTTGGCCTCGCGGCTTGTGATGGCGTTATTGCTCGGCGGACTATGTTGGTTTACGCCGAATTGGTGGTACTGGTATGTCTCCTACTTCAAGTTAATCAGTCAGGTGATCGGGGTGACGGATATGATGGCTGGGATAGCGATTCATAACCTTATCTTTGGCAGTCTAATTATGTCACTGCTGTATAGGCGTGGCCGCTGGCGTGAACCGGTATCCGATCGCATTTTTATTCGTGATGCCTTATTTAATAACAATTTAAAAGAAATTATGGCGGGAGGATCCTCGCTGGCTCATCAATTGGCGGCGGACTTTTCTGAATTTAACCGCGGCAACCATAGCCGCCAAATCTGTGCTCGTTATCAGGGGCATTATCAAGGTGGCCACTGCCAGTTTGATTATTATCTCTACCGATTTCAGTATGTTGATAAACGCACCGAACAGTACACCGACGGTAATGGTGAAAGGAAAACCCGGACCGTGACCATTACGGCTTATCGTGATGGTATATTGGTGAAATTTCCTTACTCGAACGCCTTATGTCTCAACGGTGATTCGAACCTGACGTCTAAGCGTCACTGTGGCGCTCAGTATCGTGGTGCATCGAATGCGTTTAACCGAGTTTTTGACATAATGGCTGAAGACCCCCAAACTGCAGCGCGTTTGCTAAGCCCGGCTATCGAAGAATCCCTAACTCACTTAGCCACAAAGTTGGAGCGACCAGTGATTGAAATCTCGGCTAACAATGAGCTATGCATCGCGGTTGATAACACCCTGCTTGCGGTCAAACGTCGTTATGGGTTAACTAAACCCAAGGCGTTTGCCAAGGAGATTTCCGAACATTATGAGCTGCAAGAAATTAAGCAGATGCTTGCGTGTGTCGACGATATGCTGCGTTTTAGCGATAATAATTTTAAGGCAGAAGCCCCAGCTTTTGCGACCCAAATAAAAGGATAATACTCATTATGCTCATCGTTACCTTGCTGGTTGCCGCGGTCATTTTTGGTGTCGTTGTGATTTATAACCGCATCATTGGTAAATATAATGCGGTCGATAGAGCCTGGGCATCGGTGCTGACTCAAGAGCGGCAAAAAAACAACATCATTCCCAGCATTGAGCAATTGGTTGAAGAGTATAAGTTACATGAGTCAGAGGTATTGACACAGATCACCGCGCTGCGCAGCGCCCTTGCTGATATGGGGGCAGGTATTGATACTGACAAACTGACTGCCACAGAGCAAACGACAAACGCGTTGTTACAAGGGCTCAAGGTTACGGTTGAAGCTTATCCTGATCTTAAAGCATCGACGGTCTATTGTAATTTGATGACAGAGATCAGCGAACAACAGCAGCAGATCGGCGCGGCAATCCGAATTTTTAATAGTAATGTTGAAGAGTTTAATAATGCGATTCAAATGTTTCCTGGCTCGCTGATCAATGCCAGCCTAATCCAGAAGCAAAAAATACATAGCTTTAGTGATACACAAGCCCAGCAAGGATTTGAATATCGTCCTCATTTGTAGGCCACAGGGGCAGCACTGGCTGCCCCTGCCAACTTCAACGCATCATCACTCAATCGCCTAGGGCATCGACCTTTATGCGCACAGATCGTGAAACAGCTGATCGGCTAGTTCTTGCAAAGTGTTGGCCTCAGGGTGGGTATGTGCAAAGGTGCGTAATCCATAGATCCCCATCGCCAAAAAGCGCGCCAACTGTTGGCTATCACGTTGACTCTGTAACTCACCATTGGCCTTTGCCTGATCAAACACCGCCGCTAAATGTTGTTGCCAAGTGGCTAAGTTACTACTGATGATGGCTTGGATTCCCTCATCTTGTTGGGCAATTTCATTGAGTGCTTTCGTGAGCAAACAGGCTTTGGCAGCATCACAGCTAACGCATTCGGCGACGGTATGGTCTAAATACGCTTTAAGTGCGGCGAGGGTAGACGTTGAGTCGCTAAAAAACTGGCTGAATTCTAGGCTTCTGTCGTGCTGGTATTGCGCCAGTGCAGCTAATAACAGGCCGCGTTTATTGTCGAAAGCACAATAGATGGATCCCGGATGTAGGCCGGTGGCTTTGGTGAGATCTTGCATGCTGGTTTTCGCATAGCCCTTGTCCATAAAGGCCGTCATCGCAGATCGCAGCACTGTTTCTCTATCAAATTCGGCATTTCGCATCCATATCACTCGTTGAACGTCAATCTGGGGATTGTACTTAATTTTGAATGCTTGTTCAAAATGAGCTTGAAACTGACACTTTTTCACTTTATCTTGAACGAACATTCAAAAAACAGGCCTCACCATGTTTGATAACTTATTTGAAGCATATACGCTTAATGCTACCCTTACCCTTAAAAATCGCATTCTGATGGCACCCTTAACCCGCTGCATGGCTGATGACGACTTGGTGCCAACCGAGGCAATGGTTGCCTATTATGCGCGTCGTGCTGAGGCTGGATTAATTATTTCTGAAGCCACGATCATTCGTCCTGATGGTCAAGGATATCCCAATACTCCCGGCCTGTTTAATGGGGCGCAGATTGCCGGTTGGCGTAAGGTGACCGATGCCGTTCATCATGCTGGCGGTAAAATATTTGCCCAGCTCTGGCATACTGGACGGGTTGCTCATCCGCACTTTTTTTCCGCCTCGGGTACCACGGCGGTCATGGCACCGTCGGCAGTTTCGGTTGAAGGCAGCGTGCCTCGAATGCGTCAATTAACCTACCAGGTGCCGACTCCGGTAACCGATGACGACATGGCACAATTAGTGGCTGATTATGCTCAAGCAGCTGCCAATGCCATTGATGCCGGGTTTGATGGGGTTGAAATTCATGGCGCGAATGGTTATTTGATTGACCAGTTCTTACATCATGACAGTAATCGTCGCGATGATGACTATGGTCAAACTCCGGAAAACATGGCGCGTTTCCCATTAGCTGTGGTCGATGCTATTTGTGATCGCATTGGCAATGATCGCACCGCACTGCGGGTGTCGCCAGGCGCCTATTTTAATATGGCGGCTGATAGCCGTGATCGTCCGGTGTTCGATTATTTGCTTTCTCAGCTTGAATCGCGTGAGTTGGCGTATTTACACATAGGTATTTTCGATGATTCAATGACATTTGATTACTTAGAGGGCACAGCCTCTGCCTATGTCCGAAAACACTATGCAAACACCCTGGTCGGCGTTGGTTGTTATAGTGCTGACACCGGTAGCGCCGCAATTGCGGATAATAAATTTGATTTATTGGCCATCGGTCGTCCGTTTATCGCCAACCCTGATTATGTGGCCAAGGTGCGTGATAACCAGCCCCTTGTGGCCTATTCCGACGACATGTTGACTCAATTGAGTTAACCGTCGCAAGTTTGCCACTTACACTGAGGCGCGGCAGCGACAGCCGCCATGGTATGATAGGCGATGAGCCATGGCGGGGTGGCAACGGCTGGAGGCATTCGGTTTTTCCCGAGTTAATCGGGGTTATTTCGAGCATGACTTTAGTCAGCGGCAGCACTCGGTGTACTTAGAGCAGCGGCATTTTAGGCAAACGATACCCACGAAAGTGCGGCTCCTTTTTGGTAACTGGCTCAGTGTTGACTACACTCAAACGGTGATTTTTGACTGTCGGCTAGATGAGCGTTAACTTTAACGTACTCAGCCAACGTGCTGGTTGATTTGTCAGTAAAGTCGTTCATATAACGTCGTTAAGCGGTAGGCGTCTAATAAAAAGGATAAGTTATGCCTGCCAATGAATCGCCGCTGCAGAAGCGACGTCGCCGAGCGATTAGCAGTGGCGTTACCAGTTACCCCGCTGATTTTGCCATCATGTGCCGTAAAAAACCTCATCGAATCGGGATTATTGCTAAAGGCGACTCATGGTTCGCTTACCCGCGTAAATGGATTGCGTTTGGTGGAGACAGCAATATTGTATTTCACCTTGAAAATAAATTAGCTCATACCGACAGCGCTAATTTACTGCGCTTGGCCGTTAATGGCGATGAAGCCGTTGCCATGACCTCGGGGAAACAATTTCAACAGTTGTATAAAATTCTTAAAATAAATCAGAGCAATATCGATTTTATTATGTTTTCTGGCGGGGGCAATGACATTGTCGGTAAACATGACATGTTGTCATTATTGAACCCATACCAAAGTGGATTTGATCATTTAGCTTGTATTCATCACCCTCGTTTCGAGCAGAAACTCGATGCCATTATTCTGGCCTACCAGCGCTTAATTGCTTTATGCGAAGACTTTGCTCCCGAGGCTAAAATTATCACTCATACCTATGACATTGCCAAACCATGGGCTCAAGGCGCTGAATTCTTTTGGGGATTGATTAAAACCGAACCTTGGATTTATCCCTATTTAATCAAACGTAATATTCCTGAGCGCTTACATTTACCCATCATCAAATACATGCTTAACCAGTTGGCTGAGCGCTTACTGGCATTGGCGGCTAAACCGTCGACTCAAGGACGATTAGTGGTGATTAATACCCAAGGCACCTTACGCCCCGGCTCTCAGGAGGATTGGCTTAACGAGATCCATCCTAGCGTGTCAGGGTTTAATCAGATATTTTTAGCCATCTATCCAGTCATGCAGCAATTGCAACCTCAACTGCCTTAGGTATTCACAGGCGCGGTGTTAACGGAATGTGGTGTAGTTAATCTATTGAATTTATTAAAACAACAGGGGGTGGCTATGGCAAAGGTGACGGGAATTGGTGGGGTATTTTTGCAATGCCAAGGGGATAGTCGTGCATTGGCATTATGGTATCAACAACATTTAGGCATGCCGCTGGCAGACTTTGGCGGCGCGATTCTTAATTGGTCAGATGATCATGCCAACGACAATGGATTAACCGTATGGTGTTTAGCCGCGCACGACAGCCAGTGGTTTAAGCCCAGTCAGTCATCGTTTATGATCAATTATCGTGTCGATGATTTGGACGAAATGTTGGCTCAATTACGACAGGCCAATATTGACATCATTCAAGGCCCTGAGTCCCATGAAAATGGAAAGTTTGCTTGGATTATGGATCCAGAAGGAAATAAGGTTGAGCTGTGGCAACCCATGGCATGGGACGATAGCAATAAGCAACAATAACCTAGGTTCCTTGTGCTTTCACAGCTAACCAGTATTGATGTAGGTCATCGATAGCAATCGATGACCTTGAATTCTTATCGACCTAATAAATCGGTTTTATTCTTTTTCGCCGCTTTGGCTGCCTTTTTTTCCTTGGCCGTTAACAAGGGCTTTTTCTTGATGTTTTTCTTACTGTCTTGTCCTTTACTCATGATGCTGTCCTCATAAGATTAGTCTGTAGGTTTGTGATCAACGGCATAGCAATTGGTCAGTCAATTGCGCTTAAATTTACCGTGGCCTCTTAGTGAGTATGTTCCTAACAATCAAGAATAGATAGAGGGCGCGAATAATATTTAATCAATACCATGGCGGCAGTAAACACCAGATGATGCTTGCCATTACATCGGCCTAAATCAAGTGACAAGCTTAACGGTCACAATAAAGTAAAGCTAATACAATCAATCCATTACAGTAAAGTTGTTGCTAGGAAATACTCCAGTAAGCCCGGGGCGTCCGCATGAGTGGTTAGGATTTTACCCATTGACGTCAATCCGGCCACAAGGACTTGCTCTAAGAAGGCCGGCTTCATCATGCAGCGCTTCTGCTGCATCGGCACGCTAATCTTGGTTGGTGCAGCGCTGAGCATGTTCACTGCCATGTGCCTTAACCTCGCCAAGTGTTCTGCGGCGTTTTCTCGGTAAATCTGGCAAGCATCCTCCCGCATGCTGACATCTAAAATCCAATGCATGGATTCAATACCCCAGTGTGCTCGGATTGCATCGCCTGCCTGCTCTGGGCTTAGTTCGGCTGAACCGATGTAGTCGCGGTACGCCAACTCTGGCGCTTTACCTTTTACTGCGTGGAAGTTCTCGACTATCACAATACGAGTCAACCCACACCAACTCGAGAAGTCACCCTCTAGCTCACTTGCACTCAGGACGTGGCAAGTACGCGCTTCAACTCGGCCTTTTTGCTTCTCAATTTGTTATGTCCCTCTTTCTATCGGAGCGCGGCGGTGTGGAGTGAAGGCGGCCGGTACCGCTGAGGCTAACTTGCCTTGATTGCCCTTAACTGCCAGTAAGTCATCGCCCCCTTTGTTTGTGATAGCCTTGGCTATTTTGGTCTGACAGGCCATCGCATCAATCGTCACGATGGCACCTCGCCAATCGAGCCTCTGGATCAGGGCTGGTATCGCGGTGATTTCATTGCTCTTAGTCTCGGTTTTAAGCTGACCTAATACGCGTTGATTAGCTCGCATAAGCACTCACCATGTGAATGCTGCTTTGCCTATCGGCTCGTTTATAGGAGCCCCGTAAGGTCTTGTCATCAATGGCGACGACTTCACCACAGGTTAACTTGTGTACGGTTTTCATCCAATCTAGAAAGCCATTGCGGAACTCAGCAGGAACAATATTGACAATCAGGCGAGCAAAGGTATCATCAACAGGCACTCATTTTTCACACAAGACCTGTTTAAAGAACCACTCATGATGACCAAGCACGTACTCACGAATGTCAGCCCAGCCTTGGCCCCCAGCGATTACAGCACCAATTGAACCAAACAAAATATCGAACAATGGGTCGTCTACTTTTGCGCTTTGTCGCTCGTCACGGATGATGCTGAAATGTGCTTTAATGGTATCTAAATTCATGGGAACTCCTCAAAAGAGGAGCATAAGATCACAATTGGTGTATGAGGTCAATTTCAACCCGATGTTGGACAAGAAATGTTCATGATCTTGCCCTGTCTTAAGCCTGTTCTATCTATCTCTCAATTAGGATAACTTATTTAGAGCAATACTACATTGAAACATAAATTTTTATTGTCTAGATATCTATCCGCAGGTTACTGATGCAGTAACAACGTAACATTCATCAGTTCCGCTCCCAATAGGGCAATCAACAGGTTTACTTGATTGAATTACAATACAAGAACTACCAGTTTGTGTCTTAATTCTGTGCAGCGCACCAATGATAGATATATACTTCGAAGCACCTTGAATATTTATTGTTTTTTGATTTTGGTCTATGCTAGTTAAAAGTTTTGCGTCGTGATTTTCTGTATTATAGTCATATAACTTTATAGTGTTTGTCTCTATATCTAGGTAGGCGATGATAATAGTAGGTCCTTGATCGAAAACACCCTCTAATAAGGCTGATACTCCAAAGAAGGTTGATGTTAAATTCGCGATTGTTCCGAGCGCGTCTATTGCTTTGTCTGCTTTGGCATCCCATTGTGGCTTATTCAAATTTGTTATAAATATAGGTCTTGAGGAATTACCATGCTGGTCTTTAAACATTCCGTTTATAAGTGAGTTGGAGAATTTCTCAATGCTATCTCTGACAACTAGGATATGTGTTGAGGTCCCTGTATTTGGTATATTATTGCCAGTGTAATTTATAGCGTTTATAGAGAAACGTTTTACAGATGAAAGAATATCATTTTTTAAAATGAATTGAACATTATAAGAATACTCAATATTATCACCAGCATAAACTGTTTTTGATCCATATTTATAATATTGGCTACATTTGCGATTATGTTCGTATGCATCAAACTTGCTTTCACAAAATTCACGCTCGGAGTCCAAAATTTCATCTTCAGGAGTAGGTGGGAAGAGAGAGGCGTTGGAGTTAAAGCAAATGGCACTGAATAAAACTAACATAAATCGTTTTTTCACAATGTCATCCTATTAGTATTCAAATTTTATTATATCGACCTACGCTATTATAGGGTTGATATAAATGCTATAGGGTTGTTTGTTTTTCTGCAACATTTTTTCTTGCCCAGGGCGGGATTGCACTTTGTTAACTAAGGAAACTGCGTTTAAGTAGCCCGCCTTCCCCGAGTTCGTGCCCAAGAGCAAAGTGTTTTAAGTGCAGGGCAATCGCGCGGGTGTTTATTTATTTCGCCAATAAGTGCTTTAAGTGCCACCCATAATTGACGTGGTTTAATTGATACGACTACCCCAGTTAAGAGATAATTGATTTAACTGGAGATTGAAATGAAAACACGTAAATCCTATTCAAAAGAATTCAAGCTTGATGCCATTGCACTGGTAAGAGAG
>NZ_JAHUTT010000086.1 GCF_019209865.1 Shewanella sp. NIFS-20-20
GTGCTTGGTAAGGGAAAGAAGGCTCATGATAGGGTCTCAGCAAAAGAGAGTATAAGATCACAACGCCATCAAATTGAAAAGCTTTGCCCATTTGATTGGCTAAAATTTGTTCGCGATCTCACCCTGGCTACCATGCTGCTCAATCCTGAATTTTAGGCACAAAAAAACCTGCAAATGCAGGCTTACTTCCTCATTTAGAGGTTGGTTGCGGGAGTAGGATTTGAATAAAAGCGACGACCTTCGATTCTTTTGTCGAGAGTTGAGCCCGACGAGCTACCATGCTGCTCAATCCTGAATTTTAGGCACAAAAAAACCTGCAAATGCAGGCTTACTTCCTCAATTAGAGGTTGGTTGCGGGAGCAGGATTTGAACCTACGACCTTCGCCTGCAGTTAATAAGAGTTGAGCCCGACGAGCTGCTATGTTGCTCCATCCTGAAATTTAGGCATAAAAAAACCTGCAAATGCAGGTTTACTTCCTCAATTAGAGGTTGGTTGCGGGAGCTGGATTTGAACCAACGACCTTCGGGTTATGAGCCCGACGAGCTACCATGCTGCTCCATCCCGCGTCCGATATTTTCAATCTAATGTACATGTTGATGAATTGGTTGCGGGAGCTGGATTTGAACCAACGACCTTCGGGTTATGAGCCCGACGAGCTACCATGCTGCTCCATCCCGCGTCCGATATTTTCAATCTAATGTACATGTTGACAAATTGGTTGCGGGAGCTGGATTTGAACCAACGACCTTCGGGTTATGAGCCCGACGAGCTACCATGCTGCTCCATCCCGCGACTGTTTTTGTCTGTTTCAAAGCTTGACTCAACTCTCGATTATCTCGGTTTGTTTTGCTGCTGCTTCAGAACGAGGCGAACTATAGCGATGCCATCACGCTAATGCAAGGACTATTCCACAAATAAGTGTCATCTGCTTACTCGGTAAGCACTTTGTTGGTATATTCAGCAAATATTGTATTTGATGCCATTGTTGAACGCTTTTTGGAGGCAGCCTTTGTGCTCGAGCAGGTTAAACCCGTCAGAATTGGCTGGTAAAGAATAAAAAGCTGCTATAGATGCAGCAAGGTTTATCATTTATAGCCATGACCATGTATAATGCGCGATTATTTTGGTAGCGTCGTAGCGTATTTCATGTATTCATTTTTTGCCGCAGCCCCGAAGGGCTTTGAGTATGCCTTAGCGGGCGAATTAACTTCATTAGGTGCTGTAGAAGTCAGAGAGAGTGTGGCGGGTTGTTATTTCTCTGCTTCCATTGAACAAGCCTATCAAATCGTGATGTGGAGTCGTTTGGCCAGTCGCTTAGTCTTGATCATATATAAAGGTCCTTGTGAGACAGCGCAACAACTCTATGATGCTGCCTATTGTATCGATTGGCCTAGTCACTTTGATTATCGCCGTACGTTTAGTATCGATTTTCATGGTACCGGTGGTTTTATCAATAACACCCAGTTTGGTGCCTTAAAAATTAAAGATGCAGTGGTCGATCGTTTCCGCGAGGATTGTGATCGCCGTCCAGACGTTAGCCGCACCGATGCGGATATTCGCCTTGATGCCCATTACCGTAATAATCAAATCACCATAGGTTTGAACTTCTCTGGCCCGGCGATGCATCAACGCGGTTACCGTGATCGCACCGGCGATGCGCCGTTAAAAGAAAACTTAGCGGTTCATATGTTGTATCGCAGCGGTTGGGCACAAGATCAACAAACCTTGATGGATCCTTTCTGTGGTAGTGGCACCGTGTTAATTGAAGCGGCGTTAATGGCGGCGGATGTTGCCCCGGCGATTAATCGCACGCGTTTTGGTTTTGAACATTGGCGTCCACATAAGCCTGCCGCGTGGCAGTTGGTCAAAGATGATGCTGAGCAACGTGCTGCGGCGGGCTTAACCGCGTGTAACATTCAATTTCGCGGCTCAGATATCGATGGCCATGTGGTGGCGTTAGCTAAACGAAATGCTGAACATGCCGGTGTATCACACCTGATAGAATTTAACCGCGCCGATGCGTTGACTGTGATGCCATCCGCGCCAACTGGCTATGTGGTCACTAACCCGCCTTACGGTGAGCGTTTAGGCAATATGTCGGGGTTATTGCAGCTTTATTATCAGCTGGGCGATAAATTTAAGCGTGACTTTGGTGGCTGGAAAGTGGCCATGTTGTGTAGCGATATTGAATTGGTATCGTCAATGAAGCTCAAAGCCGATAAACAAATGAAGATGTTTAACGGTGCCTTGGAGTGCGTATTTAATCTGTATACCTTGCATGCAACCAGCACGCGCCGCGAATTGCCGAGCGCAGAAGGTATTGATATTAGTGCGGTGGCTCAACCTTTTGCCAACCGTCTTAAGAAAAATCTTAAGGCGTTAGAAAAGTGGGCGAAGAAAGAAGGCATCGACAGTTACCGTATCTATGATGCTGATATTCCGGAATACAATGTCGCTATCGATCGCTATCTCGACTATGTGGTGGTGCAAGAATATAGCGCGCCAGCCAATATTCCTGAAAACATCACCAAGCGTCGTATGACTGATATGTTGCTGGCGCTGCCGCAAGCGGCTGGAGTCGACACGGATAAAATTATTATTAAGACGCGTGAACGCCAAAAAGGCGTGAGTCAGTATCAAAAGTTAAATAAAGACAAACTGGAGCTGATCACGACCGAATATGGGTGTCAGTTCAAACTGAATCTGACAGATTATTTAGATACCGGATTGTTCCTTGATCATCGATTGACACGCCGCTTGGTGGGACAAAAGTCTCAGGGTCGCGATGTATTGAACCTGTTTTCTTATACAGGCTCAGCGTCGGTTCATGCCGGTAAGGGCGGCGCTCAATCGGTGACGACGGTTGATATGTCAAATACCTATTTAAATTGGGCAAAAGACAACTTTGTCTTGAATGGCTTAATCGGCCGTCAATATCACTTTGAACAAGCCGACTGCCTGCAATGGGTCAAAGATTGTCAGCTTAGTTTTGATTTGATCTTTATCGATCCGCCGACCTTCTCTAACTCCAAGCGTATGGAAGACTCATGGGATGTACAGCGTGATCATATTAATGTTCTTGCTGATCTCAAAAAACTGCTGCGCCCAGGTGGTGAAATCATATTCTCTAATAATAAGCGCAAGTTTAAGTTAGATGTAGACACGTTAACCAAACTGGGATTAGTGGCTAAAAATATGGACGATGTGTTATTGCCAATGGACTACAAACGTAATCCACAGATCCACAATGTTTGGTTAATTACTCATGCCTGAGTTGATTCTTTACCACACTGATGGCTGCCACTTGTGCGAACAAGCGGCAGCGATGTTAGCCAGTGCTCAGTTACCCTTTATTCATCAGGACATCTGTGATGATGAAGCATTAGCCGAGCGTTATGGCATCAGTATTCCAGTGTTGGCTCGTCAAGATAGTGAACAAGAACTATGTTGGCCATTTGATTTGGCGGCTGTGGTCGCCTTTGTAGGAGAATAGTGTGAGTCTGGTTCGAATTAATAGAGGCTCCTTGGCCTACGGATACACCCCTTTACTCAAAGACGCTGAATTTACAATTGAGCCCGGCGAACGCGTCTGTATCGTGGGGCGTAATGGCGCAGGTAAATCGACGTTATTGAAGGTGCTCAGTGGCGATTTATTGCTTGATGATGGTGAATTCAATATTGCCAATAATGTCAAGGTCAGCCGTTTACAACAAGATCCGCCAAAACAAGAACAAGGATCTGTGTATAGCTATATCGCCGACGGGTTAGAAGAAGTGGGCAAGGTACTGGAGCAGTATCATGATATTTCTCACCGCATTGGTTCTGCCGATCCTGATGAAATGGAAAAAATGCTCAAGCAGATGGAGCGTCTTCAAGGGCAATTAGATCATCTCAATGGCTGGCAGCTTGATAGTCGTATTGATAGCCACTGTAAGCGATTAGGTATCAGTGCCGATACACCGCTATCTGAGTTATCTGGTGGTTGGCAGCGCAAAGTCGCTCTCGCTCGAGCGTTAGTGAGTGAGCCTGACTTATTACTGCTAGACGAACCGACTAACCACTTAGATATCGACACCATTGAATGGTTAGAGCAATTTTTGTTGAGCTTTAAAGGCGCGATTGTGTTTATTTCTCACGACCGCGGCTTTATTTCGCGTATGGCCACTCGAATTGTCGATTTAGATAGAGGGGTCGTAACGTCTTGGCCGGGCAACTATCAAGCCTACTTGGACGGTAAAGCGGAATGGTTACGGGTTGAGTCTGAGCATAATGCTAATTTCGATAAAAAATTGGCTGAAGAAGAAGTGTGGATCCGCCAAGGGGTTAAAGCGCGTCGCACCCGTAATGAAGGTCGAGTTCGTGCCTTAAAAGCGCTGCGAATGGAGCGGCTAGAGCGCATTAATCGTCAAGGTGGGGTCAATATGGCCGTGGCTGATAATGAGCGCAGCGGTAAGCTAGTCTTTGACGTCAAATCCCTGTGTTACAACCTGCCAGATAAAAACCTGGTCAATAACTTTAGTACCACAGTCATGCGTGGCGACCGAATTGCCTTGATTGGACCTAATGGTTGCGGTAAGTCGACGCTGATCAAGTTGCTGCTGGCGCAATTAGCCCCGCAATCTGGTGAGTTAAAATGTGGCACTAAATTGCAGGTGGCTTATTTTGATCAGTATCGCGAGGCGCTAGATCCTGAAAAGACGGTCGAAGAAAACGTGGGTGAAGGTAAGCAAACCGTCACCATTAATGGAAAAGACCGGCATATTCTTAGCTATCTACAAGACTTCTTGTTTTCGCCGATGCGCGCTCGCACTCCGGTGAAAGCCTTGTCTGGTGGTGAAAAAAACCGATTATTACTGGCTCGGTTATTATTGCGTCCAGCAAATTTAATCGTACTTGACGAACCTACCAATGATCTGGATATTGAAACTCTGGAATTATTAGAGTCGATGTTGACTGATTATCAAGGTACGTTATTGATTGTGAGTCACGATAGAGCTTTTATTGATAATACTGTCACCAGCAGCTGGTGGTACGCCGGTAATGGCCGTTGGGCCGAGTTTGTTGGTGGCTATCAAGATGCGGTTGAGCAGGGGGCAAGCTTTTATCGTGAAGGTGAGGCCGTAGATAGCAAGGTTGCGGAACTAAACCCTGAAAAGACAATCGAAACCAAACAAGCCGCTGTTGCACCAGCGAAAGTGCAAGCGCCAGCTAAAAAGTTATCATACAAGCTGCAACGTGAGCTGGATGAATTGCCCAAACTCATGGAAACGCTTGAAACTGATATTGAACAGTTACAATTGCTGGTAAGCGATGCCAATTTTTATAATCAGAGCCAAGAGGTCGTCAACGACACGCTTTCGCGGCTGAGTGAACAAGAACAACAACTGGAAATTTACTTTGAGCGTTGGGAAGCGCTGGAGTCAATGAAGTAGAGCCACATTAACGACAGGATAATAAAAACATGAAGTTGAAGTTGGAAGTCGCATTATCTGGGGTTGCTATTGCTGTATTAAGCTCAATGACGAGTGTTTATGCGGCACCTGTATACGAAATTCAAAATATCATTGAGAAAACCGATGAGTATAACCCTAGCGGTTATCCTGATGTCGATGGTACTTTGCCTGGTACTCGTAATGGTTATGGCACTGGGGTCAATGCCAACATGGAGATGATCGGACTATCACAAGGGCGGAAAAAGCTCAGTGATGATGACATCGAAGACGGCGGCATTATCGACGAAGAAGATGGTATTGCCCCAGCAGAGCAGATCCGTTACTCGATTTTCGAACCGATTTTAGCCAACAACTTTAGTTTTTTTGCTGAACAAAATGCGACACCGACGCCGTGGGCACCAGAGTTTCTGAAGATCAATGGCCAAACTTCGCGTGCGGATGATGGCGATACCTCTGCCAATGCAGCTAACTCACCCTCACCCAATAATTCGGTCGATGTGTCACTGTTTGCGCTAAATAATGCCGGGGTAAAAGTTGGCAGTATGTCCGCGCCACAAAAAACTATGGATTACGTAGGCACAGATACTGAACAGAAGTTCTGGTACTACCGTGACTATGAAGAACGTGGTGTGGCCGTCAACACTGACGGCACTCAAGTCGAACTGCTGCCGCCCTATACTCAGTATGTGAAGGATGACGATGTGGTCAGTCTCGGTGGCCGCTCTATTGGCGCCGAAATCAATGAGTCGGGCTTAGTGGTGGGTTATGCCAGCACCGCTCTGAGTAAATTTGGTACCGAGCGGGTCGATGTTTGTTTAAGTACCAATAATACCTTGCCTTTGGATATCTGTGTTCAGCGCGAACAGTTCCCCGATCTCAATGGCGTGCGTAACATTCAGTATCAGATGCGCGCTTATGTTTGGCAATTGAATGCAGATAACACCGCCGTTGAAACAAGCGAAGAGCTGCCGTTTGGCTTAGACCCCACCGGCTCTGACTTCGTCTTTACTTCTCAAGGGTTAGGCGTCAATGCTGCGGGTACTGTGGTGGGGCGCTCCAATGTTTATCGTTACGGCGATACCGATAACCTCCGCAATGATGCCGCCTATTGGGAGAAAGATGCTCACGGCAAATATCAGTATAAATGGGTACCGGTGCGCGATGATGACGTTTTAAACTCGATAGCGTTTGATATCAATGACAGTGGTATTTTGGTCGGTAGTTTTAAAAGTTATTTGTCGGGTTATGTGCGTGATAAGTTCTTTTATTACGATACCACGACTCCTGATACGCCGATTGTGATCCCTAATGATTTTGGCACATCGACTTCTGATTTATCCAGTAAGCCTAAAAGCATTAACACACATGGCCAAGTGGTCGGTTATATCGAAACTTCGTACGACAAAGAGCTACCACGTCCGAAAGAAGCCTTTTATTTTGATATGAAAGCCAATGAGGGCAAAGGCGAGTTTGTGAATCTCAATAACCAGCTGACATGTGAGTCTAAAGGCTATGAGAAAGATGCAAACGGCGAATGGAAGCGTCAGTCAATTATTGTCAAAGACGGCACCGGCACTGAGCTGAGCTATAACGCAGACTTCACCTTGGTCGATGCGGTTAGTATTAGTGACGATGGTACGATTGTTGGCACCGTATTTGTGCGTAAACCGCGCTATAAATTTGACGCTGATGGCGAGCTTATCTTAGGTGAAAATGGGTTGCCGCTCTTTGAATTGAATGGTTTTGGCCAGCCATTGACCTCGTACTTACCACGCTCGGTCGTGTTGACTCCTGCCACTGGGGCAACGGCTTGTACCGCCATTGATGATGACGATGCCAATGCACCTTACGAGCGAAAAGGCGCCTCAATGTGGTGGGCATTAGCTCTGACCCCATTATTATGGTTACGTCGCAAAAGCCTAACCCGTCAGTCTTTGTCACTTTGAATTACGAGGGGTATAAAAATCGACGCGAATGCGTCGATTTTTTTAAGCAAGGATCTCAATACGTTAATAATTGGTGGCTAAAATACTCGAATTTTTTGATTGATCTTGTGCGAAAAACCATCTATTTCTACAAGAGAAGCGCTTGCTTCGTCTGTAAATGGATTAGAGGACGCTTACATGAAAAGACAAAAACGAGATCGATTGGACAGAGCTTTTTCAAAAGGTTTTCAAGCCGGAATTGGTGGACGTTCAAAAGAAAACTGTCCTTACGCGAATCTTGATTCAAAGTCCCAATGGCTTGGTGGCTGGCGGGAAGGGATTGAAGATAGGCAAAATGGTCTACTTGTGAAGTAAGCTAAACCAGCCCTCTTTTCAGAGGGCCTTTTTATGGCACAAGGTGTCATCGCATGGGATGACTAGAATTGAGATGTATCGCTAAAGACACCCACTTTAAGATCTTTCGCTGAGTATATTTCGCGACCATCGACTTCCATGGTGGCATCAGCGATACCCATAATCAGCTTGCGATACACCTTACGCTTAATCGTGAGCTTGTAGGTAACTTTTTTGGCCGTAGGTAACACTTGGCCTGTAAATTTAACTTCACCGACTCCCAGTGCTCTACCTTTGCCCTCGGCGCCTTCCCATGCGAGAAAGAATCCCACTAACTGCCACATGGCATCGAGGCCTAAGCAGCCAGGCATAACAGGATCGCCATTAAAGTGACAACCAAAAAACCACAGATCTGGGGTGATATCGAGTTCAGCAATTAACTCGCCTTTGCCAAATTCACCACCATCTTCATTGATGTTGATGACCCTATCAATCATCAACATATTATTTATCGGTAGGCGCGGGGCATTTGGGCCAAAGATGTCACCATAACCACAGGCGATAAGTTGTTCTTTGCTGTAACTGCTAGCTTTAGTCATTTAAATGGGTGCTCCTTTATTTGTTGCGCCCAGATTAGCTAACACGTGTACGCCAAACAACTCCGATCAGATCATTCGCCACGGCGGCTAAACAATATCTTGAACTTTTCAAGCCATGTCAGCGGTGCATCATCATGGCCTGCCATTCTATCTAAACGCTGCTGCACTAGGCCATAGAGGGTGTCGTCAGCAAAATTATTATCATCATCGGCAACCCCTGCCGGCAAAGACATTAATAATTCAACCGCTTGGTCAATATGATCAACCTGGTACAAATGGAATTGTTGGTCATTAATGGCCTGAATAACCTCGGGCTTTAAATTAAGCTGGCAGACATTGGCCTTAGGAATAATCACCCCTTGCTGGCCGGTGAGTTGACGACGGACACAGAGGTTGAAGAATCCTTCAATTTTTTCATTCACCCCACCAATCGCCTGAACATTGCCCATTTGGTCGAGGGCCCCGGTAACGGCAATACCTTGTAAAATAGGGCGCTCAGCGATGGCCGACATTAAGGCACAATATTCGGCTAATGAGGCACTGTCCCCATCAATTTCTTGGTACGACTGTTCAAAGACAATATTGGCATTGAGATGCAAAGGGGCATCGCGACCGAACACACGATAGAGACACGCCGATAGGATCATCATCCCTTTGGCATGAATATTACCGCCCAGCTCGGATTTGCGTTCTATATCGGCAACTTCACCGTCACCATAATGTACCGATGCAGTGATCCTAGCCGGCTCGCCATAACTAAAGTCTGGGCTGTCGATCACTGTCAAACCGTTAATCTGACCAATAACTTCACCAGCGGTTTCGAGCACGATGAAGGCATCATCGAAATTTTGAGCAGAAAATTGCTCAGAACTATTATGGCGCCAATGAAATTGGTCTAATGCCGTCATCATTGCCGTGTTATCGAGCTCAGTGGTATCACTCAACACACTCGCTTGCGTCATTAGCTGCGCTAATGCGATCATATTGAGGCTAAGACGATCTTGGTGCTCACATTGGCGCGAGGCGTATTTAAGCAACGGAGCCAGCGCTGATGCTTGCAAGCGTAATTTTTGTCGAGCTGCTAATACTTGCAATAAGCGGCAATAGTCGGCAGCGTTATCTTGATTAAGATCGAGCTCGGCATTGCATTCGGCTAATAATGGAAACACTTGGGTGAATTTAGCCTCATGATAAGTCAGCTCCGAATACACTTGGCTACTACCAATTAAGACCAACTGACAGTTGAGCGCCGCCACACTACCGTCGTTATAGTGCACCTGCTCGTCGAGTAATACTTGCAGTAAACCGTGCCATAAATTTTCGTAGCGCAGTAAACTGTCGACGCAAATAAATATCACGCCACCAGAGCTCAATAATCCCGTCTGATTGCTGTTTTTGCCAAACAGGGCGGCTCGTCGAATGTTACCTTGTAAATAGGAATAATCGAGTTTTTGCGGATGACAAAGTGCATGAAAGACAGCGGCTCTGTCCATGCCCGCATAATCGGCAACAAAGAGAGATTGATTGGTAATTTGCAGGGCTAAGTTAAAGCTGGCGACTAATCGGGCTTGTCCCAGCAAAAGATCTGAAGGGGAAGTTTTGTCAGATAATGCCCAGTGGAAATGGGGTTCAAGATTAGTCGTAAGCACATGTGTTGGATTCATATCGGTTCATCTTAACTGTCATGCACTGATATTATCATAGAGTCACAATATTTGGCGGCACAGATTGTTGTTACGACAAGAAATCTGGTGCAATTGCATTGCCTGGGGCTAGTTCGCTGTCAAATCGAGCAGATTGTTGATTATTGGAGCATTCGCACCGCGGTGGGCTATTTTTGACTTTACAGCCCCGATGGAAACTCGTAATATTCGCAGCACTGGAGAGATGGCAGAGTGGTCGAATGCACCGGTCTTGAAAACCGGCGGCGGTTTATCCCGTCCTAGGGTTCAAATCCCTATCTCTCCGCCATATTAAATACGAAAAAAGCCGTTGATTATCAACGGCTTTTTTTGTTTTTGGCGTTAGAGAGGCTTTCCAAGAGGATTGACTCAGACAATGTACCTTTATCGAGCCCCCAATAACGTGTATTTCACACGTATCTGTTTAGCCAAGTCACTCCGTGATAAAGGCTTTCCTTTTGATATTAAAGTTTCTTTGTTGACTTGCGACAGAGCAGAAGCGGTTATTCAAAATATCGATGTTGCTGGCACACTGAAACGAATCATTAATTCAATAGACCATAAAACCCGTATCAATGACTTTATTCGTTACGTCGATGAAGTGATAAACGAGAAACGAGCTGAGTTTGATAACAACAATTCAGCCAGCACTGCGCAAGCGAAGGGGCATAAAATCCCCATCAGAGAAACAAAGCTGTATGAGCACCGAGAAACCACGGCTATAGCCCAAGTAATGCCCGTTGTTACCCTTGATGATGCATTAGTCGAATTTGTTGCTTCAAAAGGCGTTGTTTCCTAAATCATTGAACTAATCATCAGAACCACGATCAGATCATTAGAACTTTGAGATGGGTGACGATGATGGGTAAGGCAAAGTACAAAATCAGCAACTGGAAGCAATATAACCAA
>NZ_JAHUTT010000087.1 GCF_019209865.1 Shewanella sp. NIFS-20-20
TTCCGAACTCAGAAGTGAAACGCAGTCGCGCCGATGGTAGTGTGGGGCTTCCCCATGCGAGAGTAGGTCATTTCCAGGCGCCTAATAAGAGATAAGCCCGTTACTGATGTAACGGGCTTTTTTCGTTATCTCATGCGCTAGATTGTCTGAAAACCGTACAATACAACATTGGCACCTGCAGCGAATACGTTGGTAAGGATGATCTTATGTATTCAATGCGAACTTAATAGGCTTTTGGTGGTCATAATTAATGCACATCAAGAGCGTTTATATGTGTAGCAAGCTCGGCAATTAGATAAACACGGGTTGCTACTGTGCTTGATATATCCCGCCATATTCCATTTGTTTGAATACTGAACTTCGGAAGGAATCCGAGTATAATCACCGTCTAATGGTTATCGGGTCGTAATTTCTTTGGTGTGAGGCTATTCATGCAATGTCGTTTAGGTTGTGGGGCTTGTTGTATTGCCCCGAGTATTTCAACCTCCATTCCGGGGATGCCACAAGGCAAACCCGCTGGCGTGCGCTGCATCCAACTTGATGATAATAATTTATGTTTATTGTTTGGCTCTGATTTGCGGCCACAGGTGTGTGGCGATTTTGCTGCAAGTGCTGATGTGTGTGGCCAATCTGATGCCGATGCTCTGTGGTTGATTACTGAGCTTGAGACGATGACAGGAACTGGTGAGATAAGATGCAATTAACTCGTTATACTGATTATGCATTGCGTACATTAATGTATTTGGCTATTCAACCTAACCGCGATGAATTATTTCGCATTGCTGAAATTACACAAGTATTTGATTTGTCGCCAAACCATGTATCCAAAATTATCCACAACCTAGGTAAATTGGGCTATCTGCAGACTATCCGTGGTAAAAATGGTGGCTTCAAACTAGCCAAGTCGCCTGACGCAATCAATATTGGCAAGCTCGTTAGAGAGTTAGAACCGACCATGACACTTATTGATTGTCATCAACCTGTGTGTCAGTTGGTCAATGGTTGCAAGCTTAAAGGTATTTTGGCACAGGCAGTCGTTGCCTTTTTAGCTGTGTTGGATCAGTATAGCTTGCAAGACATGGTTGTTAATCGAGACCAGTTAGTGCAGCTGCTACCCTCATTAGCTTGACGGTTTAGTCTGCGCTTGCTTCAAGGCTAACTTATAAGGCAGCAGCATAGAGACAGGCACCAAACTTATGCCCTCTTGATTGAGGCGATGTAAGTTCGCTTGTAAGAAGGAAATTGTTTGTGGGTGAGGGTGAGCAATCATCACCACATAGCCCTGCTGATGACTCATATTGATCATCTGTGAAAATTGTTTTTCTAACGATTCTGTATCCAGTCGATTATCTAAAAATACCTGCCGAGTTAATAAGGGGATCCCTTGCTGGTTGGCCTGCTCTGCCGCTTTGCTGTAGCGAGTGGTAATACTATCGACGAAGAAGAGCTCTTGCTGCTTTAATTCCTGCATCACCCATGCCATCGGATCGGCCAACTGAGTCAGTAAGCTCCCCATATGATTGTTGACACCCACGGCATTCGGGACGCTGCGCACAGACGCTTGTATTGACTGTTTGATTTGCTCTTCAGTCATATTGTTGGTTAAGCCGCCGGGTCCCAGTTTTTGGCCATTCAAGGCCTGCATGGGTAAGTGAACCATGATTTCATGACCTTGGTGATGAGCGATTTGAGCTAATTGGCCACCAATTTTAGTGTGAGGCAGTATTGACAGGGTCACAGATGAGGGCAGTTTAAGGACATTGTTATCGGTGTAGCGGTAGCCAATATCATCAATGATGATAGCGACTTGCCCGGCAAGGGCTGGGGTCGATAACAGACAGCAAAGGCTGCAAATTACTGCGGTAATGTGCCGTTTAAGGCGAATTGTTGAACCAATTGACTGCGGCAGCCAAGATCTCATCTGGTTGTTTTTCTTTATTATTGGGAGAATGACCGATTATATGCATATTATTTCCCTCTAACATACCCTTATGGTCGATTTTTATGTCTGGTTCAATGCCTTTACGGTGAATATTGCTACCTTGGGGAGTAAAATAACGGGCAATTGTTAGTTTTACTGCGCTGTTATTGATGACGCTTGGGATCACGGTTTGCACTGTGCCTTTGCCAAAACTGGTTTCGCCCACCAGTAAGGCGCGCTGATTGTCTTGTAGTGCAGCGGCCAGCACTTCGGCTGCAGAAGCTGAACCTTGATTGATTAATACCAGTATGGGCTGGCTGTTACTTAAACTAAAATCCTCGGCGGTATGATCAGAATTAGCAGCAAAATAACGCCCAGCTGTCGAGACAATACGACCTTTATTTAATAATAAATCAGCCACTTGAATGGATTGATCCAATAAACCACCGGGATTGTCTCTTAAGTCGATGATAAGTCCCTTTAGGGGCTCGGTCTGCCATTGGCGCAGGTGAGTTTCAATGGTCTTAGCAGTGTTAGTTTGAAAGTGGGTAATTTTGAGGTAACCAATCCGTCCATCTAATTTCATGGCCGATACCGACTCTATTTGAATGGGCGCAGGACTGATCTCAACATTGAAGGTGTGTCCTTGCCGAACGATAGTCAAGTCGATGCTTTGTTGTTGGTTACTGTGCGCGCGGACGTTAGATAAAAAGTCATTGAGCAAGGCTGCCTTTACGGGTTGGCCGGCAAAATGAGTAATAATGTCCCCCGCCATAATGCCTGCAGTGGCGGCAGGGGATGGATGAAATGGCGTTAAGATACGGATGACATGTTCATCTTCATCCACAGCCACTTCGAAACCAAAGCCAAAGTACTCACCTTGATTGCTTTGTTCTAGGAGCTGTAAATCCTCGGCGGTGAGATAACTGGAGTAGGGGTCGAGTAAGCTAAAAATCCCTTTAATGGCAGCATCGGTGAGTTGCTGTTCTGTTAGCGAATCGACATAGTAGGTTTGTACTGTTTCTATGACGTCTTCAATGACGCTGGTTGTGAGTTTATCTGGGCGATGTTCTGCGGGTTTTGGTAGCCAATAACTCAGGGTTAAGCCAGCTAAAAAGCCAACACTCAGCAGACACAGTGCTCGGAAAAATGTCATTTAGCCCCCATTGAGGGACTATTTTCTCCGACAATAATTTGCAGGATCTATGGCTTGTCCCTTATGCCTTATTTCAAAGTATAGGCCAGGCTCTGTTTGACCACCGGATTGTCCAACTAACGCGACTCTTTCGCCTTTGGCGACGCTATCACCGACATTCTTTAGCAAGGCTTGCGCATAGCCATATAAACTCATATAGCCTTGGCCATGATCGACCACTAAAACCATTCCAAAGCCTTTCAACCAGTCGGCGTAGATGACTTTACCTGATGCAATCGCCTCGACCACTCTCCCTTCAGGTGCTTTCAATAATACGCCCTTCCAGTTGACTCGGCCTGAACGTTGGCTGCCAAAGCTCGCTTGCACTTTGCCGTTCACAGGCCATGCCAGTTTGCCTCTCGATTTTGCCAACCCCTCCATATTGGGATGGGCATCCATGACTTTGGTCGCTTGTTGCATTAAATGCTTAATGCTGCCTTCTTCTAGTTGTAATTGTTCTAACTGTGCGCCTTGGCTATTAAGGGTGCGCTGCAATTGAGTCAGGGTTTGTTGGCGTTGGATCTGCTCGTTGGCGAGTTGCTCTTGTTGCTGTTGTTGGGTCAATATCAATTGATTCAGTTGGTCTTGGTGTGCGAGCTGTTGCTGTTGTACCCGCTGTAAATCTGCCACGGTTTGTTTTAGGGTTTCGATGGCGCTAATGCGAGCGTTGTTGAGGTATTGGTAATAGGCCAACATGCGCTCAATCGTGGCGGGTTGTTGCTGATTTAGCAGCATTTTACTGTAGTCATGATTACCCGCTAAATAGGCGCCAGACAGTTGCTTTGCTAAGGTTTTTTGCTGTTTATCTTGGGCGGCATTGAGTTCAACAAACTGGCTATTGAGTTGTTCGAGTTGCTTTTGGGTGTCAGCGAGCTGCCCTCGGGTTTTGGCCGCCTTGCGGGCGATGGCAGCAATGGCAAGCTCATCTTGCTTAAGCAAGGCTTGGAGTTGTTGGCGTTGCTTGGTGGTCTTGCTTACCGCGTTATGTTGCTTGCTGATCTCTTGCTGGATCTGCTTTAGTTCAGCTTGGCGACGACTTAGCTCATTGGCTTCAGTAGGCGATGCTAGGATAAAAAAGCCTGCGATAATGCAGGCTTTTATGTTAGGTAAAAAGCTCACGTTTTAGCGTTACTCTTTTAAATGAATCAATGGCTTGCCTGTCATTTCTGCAGGAATATTTTGCCCTAAAAGCTGGAGCATTGTTGGCGCAATATCGCTTAAGCGACCACCGTTATCTATGGTGGCATCACGGCCAACGTAGATGAAAGGTACTAACTCACTGGTGTGGGCAGTATGTGCTTGGCCAGTGGTTTCATCTACCATTTGCTCTGCATTGCCATGGTCGGCAGTGATCAGGCATTCACCACCCACTTGCTGCAAGGCACTAACGACGCGACCAATGCAGGCATCTACGGCTTCACATGCTGATACTGCAGCATCAAAATTACCGGTATGGCCAACCATATCGCCATTAGGGTAATTACATATGATGACATCATACTTAGCGGATTCAATTGCTTCCACTAATTTATCCGTGAGTTCGGTCGAGCTCATCTCTGGCTGGAGATCATAGGTGGCCACTTTCGGCGAGTTGATCAGGATGCGATCTTCGCCGGCAAAGTTTTCTTCTTTGCCACCATTAAAGAAGAAGGTGACATGGGCATATTTCTCAGTCTCAGAGATGCGCAGTTGAGTTAACCCTTGGTTTTGTAGGGTTTCGCCCAAAGTATTGACCAGATCAGTGGAGGGAAACGCAATCGCTCCTTTGATATCAGCGGCATATTCAGTCAGCATCACCACTTGGCAATTAGGAAATACCTTACGCTCAAATCCGTCGAAGTCTGGGTTGATAAAGGCGCGGGTAATTTGACGGGCTCTATCGGCGCGGAAGTTCATAAAAATCAGAGAGTCATCGTGGCGTAGTTGGGCAACTTGGCCGTGAGCATCGTGGATGGCGGAAGCCGCAACAAACTCATCGTTCTCGTCGCGAGCGTAGGCGGCCTCGAGGGCAGCTACGCTATTCGGATACTGATAGCTAGCTTGGCCTGTGGTGATCAGATCATAAGCTTGGGTGACACGATCCCAGCGATTGTCGCGGTCCATGGCAAAGTAGCGACCAATGATCGAAGCCACTCGCCCCGTGCCTAATTGGCTAAATAACTGTTCAAAGTGAGCTAAGCTGGCTTTTGCGCTGCGCGGCGGAGTGTCGCGACCGTCGAGGAAGGCATGTAAGTACACCTGCTTAGCGCCTCTGGCTACGGCCATCTTACACATGGCTTCAATATGGTCTTCATGGCTATGTACCCCACCCGGTGACAACAATCCCATGATATGAACGGCACCATTGGCGGCAGTGGCCCGATCCACGGCTTGGCATAAGGCTGGATTTTGTTCAAACTCATTATCGGCAATGGCTTTTGAGATTCGAGTTAACTCTTGGTAAACCACGCGGCCAGAACCAATATTGATATGGCCAACTTCTGAGTTACCCATTTGACCGTCGGGTAAACCGACATCTAAACCAGATCCTGAAATTAGGCTATTGGGAAATTGCTGGTAAAGTTTATCCAGCACGGGGGTATTGGCATGGTACACGGCATTCATGTGCGTGCCTTCGCGATAGCCCCAGCCATCAAGAATGAGTAGCGCTAGCGGGCGATTTACTGCGGACATGGTGATTCCTTAGCATGGTGAAATAGCAATCGAAACTGGATAAATCTTACTACTTTAGCGGCCGGTGACAAAGGGAAGTTGCACGATTAGTATTATCGACTTTTTCAGCTAACGAGACTTGCTTTTGATTTCATAGGGCTTGGCAAAGCTGTCATCACTATCTTGTTGGGGGAATTGTTGTCCTAAACTCGCCAGCGAGGGCCGCTTGGGTATATACTCTGCGACCTGATAATTTCCATTTGCTGATAACAACAGGCAGAGACAGATGCAAGAATATATCGAATTTTTGAAAGCACACCCTATGTTAAGTTTGGCTTGGGTGGGTTTATTTATTGCCTTATTGGTGACTATGGTGAAATCTAGCCTGTCCAAGGTCAAGAATGTCAACAACCATGAGCTGACCATGATGATCAATCGTCAAGACGCTAAAGTTATTGATGTTCGCGGTAAAGAAGATTTTAAAAAGGGTCATATTGCTGGCGCGTTAAATGTGCCGATGGCCGATATAAAAAATAACCAAGCCACTAGCCTTGAAAAGTTCAAAACCAGCCCCATAGTAATGGTATGTAGCGCTGGCATGACATCATCTCAGGCTGCTCAACTGCTCATATCGCAAGGCTTTGAGCAGGTTTACAACCTTAAAGGTGGTATGGGTGAGTGGCAATCGGCTAATTTACCAGTACAAAAAAGTAAACGCTAAATTTGTACATTGTCGACTAACGCCCAATATCGCCGAGGTCGACAACCAAAAACCTGGGATGGTTCTGAGTTTCGCTGATTGAAATTCAGTTATTATCATTAAACCCAAGGTATATAAAATACCGGAAACACATTGATAGGATAAATAGCACCATGGCTGAAGCAATCAATAACGAACAACAAGCCCCGCAATTTCAAATTCAACGTATCTTTACTAAGGACGTGTCATTTGAAACGCCAAATAGTCCAAACGTGTTCCAAAAAGAATGGCAACCTGAAGTCAAACTGGATTTAGATACTCGTAGCAACAAGCTTGCTTACGATGTGTTTGAAGTCGTTCTATCGTTAACGGTCACGGCCACCAATGGCGATGAAACTGCCTTCCTGTGCGAAGTTCAGCAAGCTGGTATTTTCTCTGTTTCTGGATTAACCGAGCCTCAATTAGCTCATTCTCTTGGCGCTTACTGCCCTAATATCCTGTTCCCTTATGCCCGTGAATTAGTGGGTAGCTTAGTTGCGCGTGGTACTTTCCCACAGCTGAACCTAGCGCCAGTTAATTTTGACGCCTTGTTTGCCCAATATGTGCAACAGCGTCAGGGTGAGTCAGAGCAGGCCACAACTGAAGAAGCTAACGCTTAATAATTTATGAAAGACACTGCCGATATCACGGTATTGGGGGCGGGCTCTTATGGCACCGCCCTTGCCATTTCTCTCGCCAGTAATGGCCATAAAACCTTACTTTGGGGTCATGAGCCACAGCATATGGCAAACTTGCAAAACGATCGGGAAAACCGTGAGTTTTTGCCAGGTATCGCCTTGCCTGACTTACTGGTGCCAGAAGCTGATCTTGCGACAGCATTAAGTGCCAGCCGCAATGTATTGGTGGTTGTACCGAGCCACGTATTTGGTTTGGTATTGGCGCAGGCCAAGCCGCTATTGCGTCAAGATAGTCGTATCGTATGGGCCACTAAAGGCTTAGAGCCTGAGACCGGCCGTTTACTCCAAGATGTGGCGCACGATGTTCTGGGCAATGTTTATCCCTTGGCCGTATTGTCGGGGCCGACCTTTGCCAAAGAGTTAGCCGCAGGCTTGCCGACTGCCATCTCCGTGGCGGGTACGGATGCGAGTTTTACTCAAGATCTCATCGAATTGCTGCATAGCCCAAAACGTTTGCGCGTTTATGGTAATGATGATTTTATTGGTCTGCAGCTCGGTGGCGCTGTCAAGAATGTTATCGCCATTGGCGCTGGCATGTCTGATGGTATTGGCTTTGGTGCCAATGCTCGTACCGCCCTGATCACTCGCGGCTTAGTTGAGCTGTCACGCTTAGGCGAGGCGTTAGGCGCACAAGGGGCAACCTTTATGGGCATGGCTGGCTTAGGTGATCTGGTGTTGACCTGTACCGATAACCAATCGCGCAATCGCCGTTTTGGTTTAGCGTTAGGTAAAGGGCAAGATGTCGAAACCGCCCAACAAGTAATTGGCCAAGTGGTTGAAGGCTATCGCAATACTAAAGAGGTGCACACTCTGGCACTGCGGCTGGGGGTTGAAATGCCCATCACAGAGCAAATTTACCAAGTATTATACGAAGGTAAATCGCCGTTTGATGCCGCCGCAGAGCTATTGGCCCGCGAGCGCAAGTCTGAAACCTCGACCAACTGAGTCAGGCGCTAGACTGTCGATTCAAGGATGCTAACATAGCATCCTTTTTATTTTCTATTTTGGCTTGAGTTTGGGCGCTTCGTTGTCACTGAATGACAATATACGCCCCCTAAATTGAGTCGATAGTGTTTGTTTCCGCCTTGTAAATGCAGCGCTAGAGTGAGAGTTGTTATGTCGCAAACCCATTATGATGTCATTGTTATCGGCGCAGGAGCTGCTGGGCTAATGTGTGCCCTGACGGCCGGTTATCGCGGCCGTAAGGTATTGGTGCTTGATAATGCCAAGCAATTGGGACGTAAAATTCTCATTAGCGGCGGAGGTCGTTGTAACTTTACCAATTATCATACCGATGCTGGTGCCTATTTATGTAGCAACCCTCACTTTGTTAAATCGGCGCTAGCCCGTTTTAGCCAGTTTGACTTTATTGCAATGGTTGAGCGCCATGGTATTCATTTTCATGAGAAAACCTTAGGCCAGCTATTTTGTGATGACAGTGCCAAAGAGATCGTGACCATGCTCACCACGGAATGTGAGTGGGCGGGAGTCACTATTCAGTTGCGTACTGACATCAATAAGATTGATGTTGGTCAGCAGGGCGACTATCAGCTCGACACTTCAGCGGGCACCTTTGTCAGCCAATCGTTAGTGATAGCCACTGGCGGTTTATCGATGCCGAAACTGGGAGCCACGCCATTTGGGTATAAGGTGGCTGAACAGTTTGGCATTAAGGTTTTACCCACCTCGGCGGCTCTCGTTCCCTTTACATTGCAACCCGAGGATAAAGACAAGTTTGAAGTGTTATCTGGGATTGCCTTACCAGTAGTGATCACGGCAGAGTCGGGCCAACGTTTTAAAGAGGCCATGTTGTTTACCCATCGCGGATTAAGTGGTCCGGCGGTATTGCAGATTTCTTCTTACTGGAAACCGGGGCAGCGAATTTGCGTTAATCTGCTGCCAGAGCATGATTTTGTTCAGTGGGTGAATACAATCACTCAAGAATCACCAAAATTGTCATTTAAAAATGCACTAAGCCGATTGCTACCTAAGCGTTTAGTGGAAAGGTTAACGGAATTAGGGGAGTTACCTGAGAAGACCTTGAACCAACTGAGTAAGGCCGACATTCAGCATTTGAGCCAGTATTTGCATCAATGGCAAATTGCGCCCAATGGTACCGAGGGGTATCGCACCGCTGAAGTCACTCTGGGGGGGATTGATACCAATGAGCTCTCATCTAAAACCATGGAAGTTAAGCGTCAACCTGGGTTATATTTCATCGGAGAAGTCGTGGATGTGAGCGGCTGGCTCGGCGGCTATAACTTCCAATGGGCTTGGTCTAGTGGCTATGCGGCAGGGGAAATCGTCTAGCGGTTGTGTAGTGACAATAAAGTTTGCCCGTAAGCAAAATAGTTTGCCCATAAGGGAGTTTTGAGACAATAAAGTTTGCCCGTAAGATGCGTCTGATATTAGGATGATACTCTTAGTATGCAGCGGTCTTGGACACAATATGGGGCGTGGGCGAAAGCTTGAATCTTCAGTGGATTTCGAGCGAGCATTAAAGAATAAGTATGGGATCGGCCAAGGCTCTGAGTATAAGCCTTGGCTTAGGGTTCAGGATGTAAAATCTCAAGGAACGCGCTCAATAATCCATGGTCGGAAGTCACAAAGACATCACCATATGATGTCATCGATTGAAAGTGAACACTTTTATCTTGCAGAGTTTTCAGATCGGGTGATTGACATCAGAGAGCAGTTTCCTCTTTTTCCTCTAAATCTGACTCAGAAAATCTCTAAAATATTGGGTGTAGAGCACCCAAGGCATCCAAAAACGAACGAACCTATTATCATGGGCGTTGTTGATCAAATGGTTCACGTAACGTACTGATCTAATGACACTTACTCTAATTACTCAACTCGGTAACTAACAGGCATACCTAGTCTTATGACTTTGTTCATTGCCTTGACGTTAGCTA
>NZ_JAHUTT010000088.1 GCF_019209865.1 Shewanella sp. NIFS-20-20
CAACTACTGTGAATGTCCACACAGATTTGCTTGTCTTCTACTTGTTAAAGAACGTTGCCGCTGTGGGCTAGGGATGCGTATTCTACGCATTTCCTTGAGTGGGTCAAGCCCTTTATCAGGCCTTGAATCTAAGTGGTTAAACTTTCGCCTAGCGCCACTTAATTCACTCAGGGTCACTTACTTTGTAAGTCCCGTCCTGACTGGTGTTCGGTTGCTTTGCAGCGCCGTATTCCGTGTCAGTGGGGCGCATTATAGGGGCTTGCGCAGATTGCGCAAGGGCTAATTGGCACAAATATTCAGATCAAACATCAACTGCTTAATTAAGCAGCCAAGTGGGCAAAAAGGACGCGATTGCGTCCTTTTTGGCGGTGAACATGGCCTTATTGGCTAAAGAAACGGGTCTCTTGTTCCACCACAACCTGCTCGCCATCAATCTCGGTGAGCACCTTAATTGTCATTTTAGTAATAGAACGATTGAGATCGACAGGGTCGACTTCAATACTGACGGGCAATACTAAAATCTCGCCACCTTTGGAACTGACTTGCTGTGGGCCAATCCATTGGTAATTGGTTAAGCCACTCACCTCGAAATAATGAACATGGGCTTGTTCAGTTTTATTGAGAATTTTTAAGGTATAAGTATTTTCAATTAAGCCATCAACATTGATGCGGTAAAGCGTATTACGGTCGCGAATAATATCGACCCGCATTGGCGCGATGCTGGCAGTCGCATAACTAAGCAGCAAGATCATGATAATCAGAATCGCCCCATAACCAAGCAGCTTGGGTCTCAATACCTTTTCTTGTTTGCCTTCGAGCTTGTTCTCTGTGGTGTAGCTAATTAGACCTTGCTGGTATCCCATCCGATCCATGGTTTGGTCACAAGCATCAATACAAGCGCCACAATTAATACATTCGTACTGCAAGCCGTTGCGGATATCAATTCCCGTCGGACACACTTGTACACACAAGTCACAATCGATACAGTCACCTAAGCCCAACGCTTTAGGATCAGCTTTACGCGAACGCGGGCCACGGGTTTCTCCCCGCGCGGCATCATAGCCGACAATATAAGTGTTTTTATCAAACATCGCCGACTGGAAACGCGCATAAGGACACATATGCAAACACATGATTTCTCGCATCCAGCCTGCGTTACCATATGTCGCTAAGGTGAAGAACATCACCCAGAAATAGATCCCGCCACCAGCGTTCAGGCTAAAGAAGTCCTGATAAAGCTCAGTCGTGGGCACAAAGTAAGATACAAAGGTCATGGCGGTCACCCAAGAGATCAGCAGCCATACACTATGTTTAGCGGTTTTACGCCATATCTTGTTAAACGACCAAGGCATTTGATCAAGCTTGATACGCTTATTGCGGGCACCCTCAATTTTTTCTTCAAACCAGATAAAGATAAATGTCCAAACGGTCTGTGGGCAGGTGTAGCCACACCATACGCGGCCAAGGTAGGTCGTAATAAAGAACAAACCAAAAGCGGCAATCATAAACACGGCGGCCAAGAGGGTTAAATCTTGAGGCCAAATAGTTAAACCGAAAATATGAAATTTTTGCTCGGCTAAATTAAACCAAACGGCTTGGCGATCGCCCCAGGGCAGCCAAGGTAATAATAAGAAGAAAGCCATCGCGATCCAGCCCATACGGCGGCGTAATTGCGTCCACACCCCATGAACGGCACGAACATAGATGCGATTATTCGGATTCAACCTATCAGCTTTATTCGCATCTGGCTGATGAATCTTGATGCGTTCTGCCTTAGAAAAGTCCTTATTTCCCGATCCTGCCGTCATGTTTCTATGCCTTACTGCGTTGGTCTAATTAAATTTCTGCTTTATTATACCCAACATTGTAATGGTTATTCACCTAGTTGGACTAAAAGATGAAAGGATGGATCATAATTGGTTCTGTTTGTGCTGTCTTATATTACACAGCAACTACAACTTCATTGCTTGATGAACCCATTCACGCGGGCCAGTCGCTGTTGAATAGTTGGCATAGTCAAATTAAATCCCTTACTGGCACTAAGATCACTAAGGTGGATCAACAATACGCGTCGCTCAAGCAAGAGTTAGCGACTCGGTTATCCAAGAGCGAAATGCATACCTTATCCGACATCCTTAAATCCCCTGAAGCTATGGCCGATTTCTCCCAACAATACTGCCAATCGTCCAATGCCAAACATCCGATGATAAACAAGGACAACCTGCGTTTTGTCTGTGACCATCTATAACGCGTTGTCGACCTAGTGACAGTTCACATATCTTGACTGTCACTATGGCAAAGATTGATCTTATACGCCATTAAGCCTAGCCTTTGGCGATTATTCTTTAAAGGACACATGTCATGACACAAGTTACCACTGAAAAGGTATCGGACATTTTCGATCCACTACTTTGGGATAAAGTCGAAGGATTCACTTTTGACGATATCACTTACCACAGAGCAAAAGCCCATGGCACAGTAAGAATCGCCATCAATCGTCCAGATTGCCTGAATGCATTTCGTCCCAAAACAGTTGATGAGCTCTATATCGCTCTCGATCATGCCCGCCAATGGTCTGATGTGGGCTGTGTCTTACTCACTGGCAATGGTCCGTCTGCCAAGGGCCAATGGTCTTTCTCCTCCGGTGGTGATCAACGTATCCGCGGTAAAGATGGTTACAAATACGAAGGCGCCGAGGCCGGCACCGCAGATATAGCCCGTATGGGTCGCCTGCACATTCTGGAAGTTCAGCGTCTTATTCGCTTTATGCCCAAGGTAGTGATTGCCGTGGTACCCGGTTGGGCTGTTGGAGGTGGCCATAGCCTTCATGTGGTGTGCGACTTAACCTTAGCATCAAAAGAACATGCTATTTTTAAGCAAACCGATCCTGATGTCGCCAGTTTTGATTCAGGCTATGGCAGTGCATATTTAGCGAAGATGATTGGCCAAAAGCGGGCACGAGAAATTTTCTTCTGTGGCTTTAATTACAGTGCTGATGAAGCATTTGATATGGGAATGGTTAACCGCTCAATTCCCCACGCTGAATTAGAAACTCAAGCCTTAATATGGGCGAAGGAAATCAACTCAAAATCACCCACGGCCATGCGAATGTTGAAGTACGGCTTTAATTTGCCTGATGATGGATTAGTGGGACAGCAATTATTTGCCGGTGAAGCCACTCGTCTCGCTTATGGTACTGCTGAGGCGCAAGAAGGGCGTGATGCCTTCCTCGAAAAACGCGATCAAGATTTTTCCAAGTTCCCCTGGCACTATTAACCCCAGCAGACTACCGACTAACAACCGCCTTGTGGCGGTTGTTTTGTATAGAGTAACGATTAACCCAATCGAGCAATACTGTTTCACCCACCAAATAGTAATAGTTATCATTTACAATAACTAGGATGGAGATAATGGTATGCGTAAAACACTGACATTTGCTTTATTACACTTTTGTGTCGCCTTTAGTGTGACTTACATGCTCACCGGCAGCTTAGTATTAGGTGGCGCAATTGCCTTGTTGGAGCCCACCATTAACACTGTGGTGTTTTATTTTCACGAAAAGGTCTGGAATAATTTTGAACGCAAACCATTACCACAGCCACAACCGAATCAATTACTTGTTTAATGATAAAAATTGCCATTAAAAAGTGAGCAAGTTCAAGCTTATGAACAAACTCAGTGAACCATATTGTGGCTAATACGCTCAAATAAATTTACTGACTACTGACTACAATAGAATAATACGATGAAAAAATTACTACTGGCATCCATGTTGATTTTCGCCCCACTCACCGAAGCAAGTGTATTACCTAGCGCGCTTGAGAACATTACCGCCGTTCAAAAAACAGACACCAGAGTGATTACCGCGGGGTTACCCAAGCCTGAAGAGTATTCATCCCTGGCTCAATCTGGTGTTGATGTCGTAGTAAACCTCATGCCAGATGCAAGTAATGACAGTTACCAAAATGAAGCTCAACTCGTGACCAATGCTGGGATGGAGTACATTTACATACCTGTAGATTGGCAAAACCCTACCATTGACGATGTAAATCAATTTTTTGCGGTCATGCTTGCTCACCAAAACCAAGACGTTTTAGTTCATTGTAAAGCCAATTTTAGAGCGTCGGCATTCTACTATCTTTATGAAGTGACCCAGTTAGGAAAGAATCCTGCAGAGTCGATGGCACACACGATGGCACCTTGGGGTGGCAACCTTGATCAATATCCGCAGTGGCAACAGTTGATCGACACAGTCGTGGCGCAGTACGACCAATAACCACAGCGCCAGTTGTTTTAGTCGCTAACGCCATCGTGGTCAAGCCAGAAATGATGAGCTCGGGATAGGCTCATCATTTATATATGGAATGACGGCGGGTTTTGTTGCTCCGTCAACGACATGGTTAAAGTTTGGTAGACAACAACTCTCGTCGACGAAGGCATTAATACCGTCGCCAACAATTAAACTAGCCACCCATTATAAATATATCGATTGCGCTACGCGCTCACCTACCCGATTGTCGCCGCTTACCCCCTCTCCAACGATAACGAACGATTGGATCAAGTCGGGTATTATTAAGCTCGAAACCCGTGACATCAGGGTTAATTCAACTAAATCCAAAAGGTTCACCCCCCCCCTAAAGAAAGCGACAGCACGGGTTAGCATCAGCATATATTGAGTATTTAGGTGAGCCGGGAGATTTGATGGTTGCAACGTCGATTGGATATTAACGAACAGACTTAGGGGAAGTTAGAAATGGCAGCGCCAATAAGAACGCTGCCATTTGAGTAACACACTTTACGGCTCAGGATACGACGGTATGACTTTCCCAACGTGTGGGATACTCCAAAGTATTACTCTACGGTGACTGACTTCGCCAAATTTCGCGGCTGATCAACATCGGTGCCCTTAATCAATGCCACATGATAAGACAGCAACTGCAGCGGAATGGTGTAAATCAGTGGTGCCATAAAGTCATCACAATGCGGCACTGGGATCACCTTCATGGTGTCATCCGATTCAAACTCAGCATCAACATCGGCAAACACATACATCAAACCACCACGGGCACGGACTTCCTCGACATTCGATTTAAGCTTTTCCAGCAATTCGTTATTTGGCGCTACCACGATAACCGGCATATCGGCATCGATTAGCGCCAATGGACCATGCTTCAATTCACCAGACGCATAAGCCTCAGCGTGAATGTAGGAGATCTCCTTGAGCTTCAGTGCACCTTCCATCGCAATCGGGTATTGATCGCCACGGCCCAGGAACAAGGCATGGTTTTTATCGGCAAAGTCTTCCGCCAAGTCAGCAATCGCATCATCTAAACTCAACGCCTGCTCCACTTTTGCCGGCATCGACATTAGGCTTTGCGTAATGTCAGCCTGCATTTGTTCAGACATGCCGTTGTGACGACCAATGGCAGCGGTGAGCATTAATAAGCCGGCCAACTGCACCGTAAAGGCTTTCGTCGACGCCACGCCAATTTCAGCACCGGCTTTCATCATATAAGCCATATCAGATTCACGCACCAATGATGAACCCGGGGCATTACATATGGTCATGGTTGCCTTGTAACCCATGTCTTTAGCTAAACGCAACGCCGCCAGAGTATCGGCAGTTTCGCCAGACTGAGAAATAGTGACTAACAGGCTATTAGGGAACAGGTGGGATTTGCGATAGCGAAACTCAGAGGCGATTTCGACATTACAAGACACCCCAGCCCAATCTTCTAACCAATAACGGGCAGCCATACCCGCATGATAGCTAGTGCCACACGCAATAATTTGTACGTGTTTGATGTCTTTTAAAAACTCAGCTGCATTGTCTCCGAAAGCGGTATCTAAGACTTGCTTGTTAGCAATTCGACCTTCAATAGTGCGAGCTAAAGCTAAAGGTTGCTCATAAATTTCTTTAAGCATGTAGTGACGATATTCACCTTTATCACCGGCATCATGGGTCACTTCAGACTCTTTAATTTCACGAGAAACCGCAACACCATTGCTATCGAAAATAGACACTTCACGGCGAGTAACCTCGGCGACATCCCCTTCTTCAAGGAAGGCAAATGAGCGGGTGACGGGTAACAAGGCTAGCTGATCTGAGGCAACAAAATTCTCCCCTAGACCAAAACCAATCACAAGCGGGCTACCTGAACGAGCGACGATCATGCGCTCGCTGTCACGGCGGTCAATAACAACCGTACCGTAAGCGCCTTCCAGTTGCTTCACTGTCGCTTGAACTGCCGCCAGCAAAGTGGCGTGGCTCTTAAGCTCGTGGTGCACCAGATGGCAAATCACTTCAGTGTCAGTGTCAGAACTAAACACATAGCCTAAGCTTTTGAGGTGCTCACGCAGCTTATTGTGGTTTTCAATAATGCCATTATGGACCACGGCAATGTCACCGCAGGATAAATGCGGATGAGCATTACGCTCGCTCGGCTCACCATGGGTCGCCCAACGAGTGTGAGCAATACCGGTACCACCCGCCAGAGGTTGTTGCTCTAACGCGGCACTCAACTCCTGTACTTTACCGACGCGGCGAGTGCTAATGAGCTCACCATTGTGAATGACTGCCACACCGGCAGAGTCATAACCGCGGTATTCTAGACGGCGCAAGCCTTCAACTAAAATTTCAGCCACATCCCTTTGCGCCACAGCGCCAACGATTCCACACATATAATATCCTACAATACAAAAAGTTAATTTAGCAGCGCCCGAGAGCAGCCGAATTATTCTTGATAGGGTGCGAGAATGACCTCGACCCCCTGCTGAAAAATCGCATCCGCGGCATCTGGTGCTAATCTGTCATCGGTGACTAATTTATTAATCGTGCTCCAAGGCAGCTCAAGATTGGGAATACGCCGCCCAAGCTTTTGCGATTCCAGCATCACCACCACTTCTCTCGACACTTCAGCCATCACCTTACTCAGGCCGGTTAATTCATTAAAGGTAGTGGTTCCACGGGCCAAATCCAAACCATCGGCACCGATAAACAACTGATCAAAGTTATATGAACGCAGCACTTGCTCTGCAACTCGGCCTTGAAAAGATTCAGAATGAGGATCCCAAGTGCCACCGGTCATCAATAAGGTGGGTTCGAATTCGAGATCATGAATAGCGTTGGCTAACAATAGCGAGTTGGTCATGACCACCAAGCCACGCTTATCGTTTAAATGCTGAATAATGCCAATGGTGGTACTGCCAGAGTCGATGATGATCCGATTATGATCGCTGATGAGTTTTGCTGCGGTAGCGGCGATGCTGAGCTTGTTTGCCGATAGCATCCGATAACTGCCTTGAGTGATTTCTTGTGGCACCGCCACAGCCCCGCCATAACGCCGGAACAGTAAGCCATTCTTTTCTAGCGCGGTGAGATCTTTACGAATGGTGACTTCAGAGGTATCGAGCAATACCGATAATTCATCAACACTGACTTCACCTTGTTGATTTAACTGGTTAAGAATCGCATGTCGGCGCTGTTGAGTATTGCGTTTGGTCATTTATCTTTCGAAGTAAGTTTCGTTTCGTAAGTTTATTATATACAAATGAAACTATTTTGCTAGTCGCCCTAGCAAATCGGTGGTCTCATCCTGCGATGGATGCTTGGACGTCTCCATAAAAAGCAGAGCAGCCGATGGCTGCTCTGTTGGTATCAAAGATAAGAGAGCTCATTAAAACTTGGCTTCAACCGCCAGCGCAATACTGCGGCCTTCGCCCACACTGACATCCTGATAACTACCACCGTCGAGATAGTCTTTATTCAATAAGTTTTTAATATTCATCCGAAGGTTAACTTCTGTACCTTGTAGATCCCAACCATACGCCGCACCAATATCAAATCGGACATAGCCGTTTTTGACTATGGTGTTACTGGTATTGGCAAAGCGTTCACCAACATATACCGCCCCAAGGTTCAAGGCGAAGTCATCGTTTACTTCGTAACGGCTCCAAATATTGGCCGACCATTCGGGAGCATCAATCGGCGTTTTACCATCAAGGTGAGCGCTGTCACCAACACCAGTTTGGTATTTAGCATCGAGATACATCATTGAGCTGGTAATAAACCAACGATCACTCACCTGCCCTTGGGCCCCCACTTCAAATCCTTGATGATGCTGTTGACCATCTTGAGTCGTGATATGTAAATCGCCTGCGGGGGTAGGTTGTAGCAAAATTTGCTTAACGGTTTTGTTTTCAACATTAATATCAAATACCGCGGCGGTCAGCATAATACCACCATCATTAAACTCCCATTTAGTCCCCAATTCATATTGAGTCCCATATTCGGGTTTTAAGTTGAGCTGATCATTCACATCAAACTCATCGTTCACCATCCCTTGCGGACTAAAACTCTTGGAATAATTGACATAAATACTGCCGGTGTCTGTCGGCGCATAGACCACCCCAAATTTTGGCGAAACCGCGTAACTGTTGCCACCTAAGCCGTCCTTTTTCTGTTCATCGTAACGAACACCAGCCAGCAGCTTCCACTGATCCGTCAGACTCATTAAGTCTTGAACGTAAAAACCATAATGATGATATTCAGATGTCGATCTTGGTGCTGTCGCGTTAAGGTAATTCACTTCAGGGGCCGCTACTTCACCGGGCTTCACCGTCATACTGTCCGCAGCATCATAAAATTGCTGATAGAAGTAATTGAGATAGTTACCGCCAATTAATAGCTGGTGATCGATTGAACCTGTCGTTAGGTTGCCAACAAAGTCGACATAAGCCGTTTTATGCTGCCAATCATCATGACGGTCAAAAGGCTTGATCTTATACCCTGTTTCAAATGGGTTTTCAGTGTAAGTTGGCGACGAGCCAAGACGTTGCCGCTCAAATCGTTGGTGGTTATATCCTGTTTTTAACGTCCAAGCATCCGACAATAGCCATTGAACATCGGCACCGATGTTGGTCACGGTGTTATCAGTAAAGGTCCAAGGCATTTCCCAGATATCTTTACGGTCACCAATAATCTTACCCTGACTATCAAGCCATGCGCCAGAATCGATATTGGTCTTATCGGCCGTATGGTCATATCTCAAAGACAAACTGATATCATCAGTTAAGTCAAAGTCCACGGCCACAAATCCTAGAATACGATCGCGCTCTTGCTGATCGCCATTAAAATATTCACGCCAATACTTCGTATCTTGTTTTACTAGCACCGTCCGGTAACGCACCGTTTGCTCGTCATTGACAGCACCGCCAGCATCTAATTGAAACCGAGTAGATCCTAAATCATCGCTATCGAATCCAAGGTTGAATACGTTGTCATAGGTGGGTTTCTTGGTCACCATATTCACCAAGCCGCCGGGACCTGATTGCCCGTATAACATCGATGAAGGTCCTTTTAAGACCTCAACCTGCTGAAGGGTTTCAATCGGTTGCACATAGTGAGACCAGTGCTGATGGCCATTAACTAAAAAGCCTGAGCCAGAAGATAATTCAAAGCCACGAATAGCGAAAACTTGACGATTCCATTTTTCACTACCGGCAGTCACAGAAGAGTCATTACTGAGCACTTCGCCCAAATTAGTCGCCAACTGCTCATCGGTAACAAAATCAGGAATAACGGTCACTGATTGCGGCGTATCGATTAACGCAATATCGCCCCGCATCGCGCCGCTAGCGCTGCCGGTTTTATATTGATTAAACTGCTGCGCTACCACACTAATGCGCTCAATGTTGGCACTCGCCACTAATGAATGGCTGGCGTCATCGGCCAAGACATTGGCACTTAAGAGACTCATTATTGCCAAACTTACAGATGATCTTTTGATGTACATGCTATCCCCACAGCTGCCACAATTGACTAATGGCGCAAAGTGTAAATGAGAATCTATATCATTTACACTATTTTTTACCACTTCTTCACAATAATTGAAGTAGATCACTGATTGGGACTTGCCTAACTAAAAAATCCAAAAAAAAAGCACCGGTAATCGGTAATGCCGTTCACTTAGTGTGAACGGCATTTTTCTTAGACTTAATGGGATACTTGTTTTTACTCATTTTTAACGCACGTGGATAGGCCCTATCCCGTTTCCCATCAAGCTTGAACTGTCTCGCA
>NZ_JAHUTT010000089.1 GCF_019209865.1 Shewanella sp. NIFS-20-20
TAACTTACGTCGCCGTAAACTGGCAACACCATGTGAATCAAGGCACGACTGAATTAAATCAGGCTCAAGCACATCGGCCAGACAGGTGAATTCGGTAAGACGATTGATATGAGTACGCGCCAAAGCTGCTGAAAGTTGCATAAAAAAATCCGATGACAAGGGGTCATCGGATTTTGATCCTTTCAGTGAGATCGTCAAGCGATCTGTCTTAACTGATCGGCATTACGCCTTAGGCGCCTTTTACTTCAGGGAACATTCAACTCGAAGACGGTTTGCTGTCGATAGCCAATGACTTTGGCCAAGCATTGATCACGGCCTTAATCAACGAGGCTAAAGGAATCGCAAAAAACACCCCCCAAAATCCCCATAAACCGCCAAATACTAATACGGCAGCAATAATCATGACGGGGTGTAAATCGACAGCATCAGAAAACAACACGGGCACTAACACATTGCCATCCAAGGCTTGGATAATACCGTAGCCCAACATCAAATAACCAAATTCGGCACTAAAGCCCCATTGGAAAAACGCCACCAACGCAATCGGCAAGGTCACTAAGGTCGCCCCAACATAAGGGATAAGCACGGAAAAGCCGGTTAACACACCGAGTAATGCTGCGTAACGTAGGTCCATAACGGCAAAGAAGATATAACTGGCTGCCCCCACAATAACGATTTCAATCACTTTGCCACGGATATAATTGAAAATCTGCTGATTCATCTCCGCCCACACCTGATTGGCCAATTCACGGTTATTGGGGAAAAATCGTTTTGCACCGCGAATCAGCTCCTGTTTATCTTTTAAAAAGAAAAACACTAACAACGGCACCAAAATGGCATACACCATCAACACTAACAATGACGCCGAATACCCTAAGATATGTTTACCCACATCTAATAAATGCTGGGTATCCATTAAGGTTCTCACAGAGGCAACCATGCTATTTAACTGCTCGGGAGACACATATTGAGGGTATTGATTCACCAGGTTTTCGGCCATTAATAAGCCTTTATCCAACATCCCTGGTAGTTCAGACAACAGCGAACCACCTTGGCGCCATAAGCTTGGCAATAAACCAAAGGTGATTAATACCATCATCCCAATAAATAACACCAGCACCACCGAGGCCCCTGCCACACGGCTTAAGCCCAGGCGACTCATTTGTGCAACAGGCCACTCCAATAAAAATGCCAGGACCAGCGCCACTAAAATCGGCGCTAATAAGCCACCACCGAAATAAATTAATGATGCCAGCATCACTAAAATGAACACTAAAGTGACCGCTTGTGGATCACTAAAACGATCCTTATACCATTTGTTGACAAAACTCAGCATTTCTTCATCCATTAACACTTACAAGAAAAATGGGATTTAACGATTAGGTTTTGGTGATCCATACGGCCAAATGACCTAATTGCGTTGGAGCAGTACGCACAACATGCCCTTGTTTTTTTATGTACTCGGGAACATCACGACAAGATTGCTTGTCAGATAAGATAACCTGCAATTGTTGTCCTGTCGGCAATGCTTTAATTGCCATCTTCACCTTGACTAGAGGATAGGGGCAACGATGGCCAGTTAAGTCAATAAATTCCATAATCAACTTGCCTTCTATAAGGGCAGACTATTATGCTAACTTGCCATCTGATGTACAAGGCTTGCTAGCACTGCACTAAAGATAAATCACAGAAATATAAGGATCATCTTGCTTAAGTCACTGCCGAACCACTTACGCCAAAAATGTATTGCGGCCACGCTAAGTGTCACACTTGCGTTGCCAACGATTGCGTCAGCGAATGGTTACAACCATTTGCAATCAGATAGTCAAAATCTGCCGGAATTGGGCACCGCTGCGGTGAATACATTTAGTTTAGAAAAAGAACAGCTCTATGGTGATACCTACATGCGTATTATCCGCGGATCTGCGCCTGTGATTAATGATCCTGTATTGAGCCAGTACTTAACTGAATTGGGAAATCGCTTGGTAGCCCATGCTACCGGTGTGAAAACCCCCTTCTATTTTTTCTTATTGAATAACGATGAAATCAATGCATTCGCATTTTTCGGCGGCCATGTTGGGGTTCACACCGGTTTGTTCCTCAATGCGGATAATGAAAGTGAATTGGCCTCGGTGCTGGCCCACGAAATTACTCACGTCACTCAGCGTCATTTGGCCCGAGGCATAGAAGCCCAACAAAAAGCAACTCCAGCGACCATTGCTGGCATTTTGGGCGGCATACTATTAGCCATCGCCGCCCCACAAGCCGGCATGGCCGCATTAGCGACCACCCAAGCGATGGCTCAACAAAGTTCGATCAACTTTACCCGTTTACATGAAAAAGAAGCCGATCGTATTGGCACACAAGTGATGGTCGAGGCCGGATTTGATCCCAATGGCGCCGCCGATTTTTTTGCTAAGCTCGCGACCCGTTATCGCTTTACTACTAAGCAACCGCAGATGTTGCTAACCCACCCATTACCTGAGTCGCGGATCACTGAAGCCCGCAGTCGCGCCAACCAATATCCGCCCATGGCGGTACCCGCCAGTCTGAATTACGATTTGGCTAAAGCACGGGTGCAAGTACGCTTTTCGGGTTATAGCGATGATGCGGTGCTTATCATGTTTGATGAGCAACTTAAAAAGAACAATTACCAGTTTAAGCAAGCCGCTTTATATGGCAAAAGCTTAGCGCTATTTAGAAATGAGCGTTATCAAGAAGCCGAAACCATTATTGACGGGTTATTAGCGCAAGATGGCAACAACCTCTTCTATCTAGACACTAAGACCGATCTGTTACTGCAACGCCATGCCTTTGAGGATGCCATTCATCGGTTAAGTGCTCAGCGCAGCCTCAAACCCAGCTCGCAAGTCATTAACCTCAATCTGGCTAATACGTATATTGAAGCCAAGCAAGCCCAACTGGCGATCCCCATATTGCAAGAAATGGTGTTCCTCGATAAGCAAAATCCGCTGCCGTTGCAACTATTAACTCAGGCTTACAAAGTCCTCGGCAATAAAGCGATGGAACACTATGTTCGCGCCGAAAGTTTAGGCTTGATAGCCGATTATAGCGGGGCGATTGATCAGTTAAATTACGCCTATCGCGCCTCAGAGGATAACCCATTAGAGCAAGCAAGGATTGATGCAAGGATCCGTCAATTCAAACAATTAGAGCGCTCTTTAGATCAATTCAAATAGCGGCAGAGATCACAAAATGCTAGACTAGCGGCTCAAAAATTTAGGAGCGAAACCTATGGATAAGGTAGTAATTTTTCATAACCCTAGATGTTCCAAGAGCCGCGAAACATTAGCGTTAATTGCACAACATGGCTATCAGGCAGATATTTTTCTGTATCTAGAACAACCCTTAGAGTTAGCTATGATAGATAGCCTGCTGCAACAGCTAGGTTTTGACAGTGCCCGTCAACTGATGCGAACCAAAGAAGCAGAATATAAAGACCACAAGCTTGCCGATATTAGCGATGAAGTTGCGCTGCGTCAGGCATTAATCACTTATCCCAAACTCATCGAACGCCCGATTGTTATCGTCAATGACAAGGCAGTGATTGGTCGACCACCAGAGTCAGTATTAGCCCTACTCTAACGGAGGTTTCATGAGCACCCAAGGTTTGTTAACTGCCAGTCGCATTGGTTATGTAAGCCTCGTAAGCCTATTAGCTTGGTACTTTATTAGTCAGGGCCTCGCGGCATCTAGCCCCTACTCCCCTTGGTTTAGTGTGGTGGGATTCATCCCCATTCTATTACCTCTTAAAGGCATAATCCAAGGTCGCCCTTATACCTTGGCTTGGGCTGGGTTTATCTTATGTTTATACCTGCTCCACAGCTTAACCTTGTGGTGGGTTAGCCCAGAGATGCGCGGGTTTGCTACCGTCGAAACCCTGCTATTACTCTTCTGTCTCACCTGTTTTTCCTTATTTGCACGCCTCCGAGGCCGTGAATTAGGTCTAGGACTCAAAAAACAAAAAGCATAAAACAACGCTGGCAACTCGTTTGCCAGCAAAATCTAACATCTGGGTTTTTAAGCAAATGTAGCCGTGATATAGTCATTCGATAACAATAATAAATACATAGATACAACCTTTGTTAACGAGGGCTTATGAAGAATATACGGTTAGCAAGCGTTACCCTGTTAGGTATGCTATTTCTGCAAGCATGCGGAGGTTCTAATGACGCCGCGGATACCCCCACCGAGCCGCCATCACCCAACTTAGCCAGATGTGATGCTCCGACGGGATTAACTACCGTCATCGATGACGACACCTATCGTGTTCTGACTGAAGCCAATTATTTCCTCAACCAAAATCAGCAAATTATCGTCCAACCTAAAGTCAGTAGTGCGCAATGGCGTTTTTTGTGGCGCCAACTTCGCGGCCCAAATGTAGAGATGATCAGCCCAACTAGTCCGGTATTGTCGTTTGAGGCAAGCCAAGCGGGTGAGTATTCGTTTGAGATTGCCATCACCACTGCTAATAGCACGGTCAATGAACAGGTGAGCATTACCATCGCCAACCCAAGTCAAGCTTTAACGGCTCGGATAGATCATCAGGCGGTGGAAGGAAATAATGTCAGTTTCCGACTCGACTCAGCAAACGCAGCCAGTGCAATCAGTTGGTGCATTCAGAGTGGCCCAGATCTCCAAGTGGATGTTTCACAGCCTAATCGACCGTTATTTACTGCGCCACAGGTGGATAACGATACCCTCAGCGTGCTGCAAGTTACCGCCAACATCAATGGGGTCAGCCACAGTGATCAAGCGTTTCTATTAACCACCAACCAGGCGGCAATTAACTCGCCCTATTTCGATGAGCCGCTGGCGCGAGTGCACGCGTACCGTTCATCGTCAATGCAAGCCGCATTAGAGCGCTGCATTTATTCAAATCAATTAACTAGCCCTTGTCGGATCAGTGAATTACCCCTGATTGGCCAAACAGATAACTCGGACAATATCGATGCTATATTAGATAGAGTGTTGGTATCTCACCCTTGGATGGGGGATAACTTTGACAGTTTCTTAAGGCAAATGGATCCTAATAGTGATTTTATTAGGCTGTTACAATCGGTCAGCGCCATTGTCATCAGTTATGATGTGCGGCCGTCATTTTACTGGGTCTTAACCGGTGCCATTTATCTCGATCCCAGCGACTTGTGGCTGACACCCAGCCAGCGAGATACCATCAATGAAGCCCCAGATTATCGTTCTGGCTTTGGTAATGACTTGCAATTCTTAGTGCCATGGCGTTACGTGAAAAATAATCAGTATGCCAATAGTGTCATTGGTCGTGATGTCCGCCGCAGCCGAACGCTCGACGAGTTACGTGCCGATTTAGCATCGCTGCTTTATCACGAACTCGCCCATGCCAACGACTTTTTTCCTCGCAGTGTCCACCAGCAACTGGTCGGTGACACCTTTGTTGACGCCTACAATAGCCGCAACAACGCCAAGCAATTAGTCAGTGATCTGCTCACTCAAGGCTATCCTCTGCAAAGCGATGTCATGTCTGGTTTAGCTCAAGTCCGCTTTATGGGAGCCAGTGCTAACTCGACCCAACGCCAATATTTGCCTGCCGATATCAGCAGTTTCTTTAGCCAAGACAGTGCCAATGATTTTTATAATTATTCTACTATCCGAGAAGATGCGGCCATGCTATTTGAAGAGTCGATGATGAGTTATCGCTTAAATGTGATAAGGGATGTCGCGGTCACTGACAAGCCAGAGACCATCACCGCAGACAGTATTATTGTCGATTGGGGTCAACGAGGACGCATTGGCGATGATGCCCTGGCCAGTCGCGCTGCATTTGTGATTGAAGCCATCTTGCCTGAGGAGAATGGCATCAACCTAATTAACAGCTTACCTGAGCCTATCTTGATGAATTCAGGTCAAAGTTGGGCGGCAAACTTAGGGATATCTCAGCAACAAAACCGCTCAGTGCAACAAGCGGCTAGCCCGCTCTTGCCAGCCGTTAACCTCGAAGGTCGTCATGCCGGCCGACGTCCACAGCAATAATGCCTAGCGCCGCACATGCAACCAATGTGCGGCTTAGAGCCTGAGGGTTTCTTTAACAAAGGGGATAGTGAGCTTACGCTGATGGATCATTGACGCTTTATCAAGCTTATCAAGGACATCAAATAAGGTACGTAGATCGCGTGCCATGCGGTTTAATAGAAAGCGCCCCACATCATCAGGTAAATGGAGGCCACGCATCGCACTGCGCCTTTGTAAGGCCGCCAGTTTTTCATCGTCAGCCATCGGCTGCAATTGATAATTAACGCCCCATTGCATCCGCGAAAGTAGATCCGGTAACAAAATACCGATGTCACTGATCGGCTTAGCAGCACTCACCACTAAGGAGCAACGCCCATGTTCTGTGACGCGATTATATAAATCAAACAGGGCTTCTTCCCACAACGGGTGACCTGCAATCGCATCGACATCATCAATGCAAATTAAGTCCAGTTGCTCTAATCCTTCAAGTAAGGCGGGGGAAATACTGGCATGAATGCCCATCGGTAGGTAAAAACTGCGTCTATCTTGGTCATTAGCATAGGCACAGGCGGCATGGAGTAGATGAGTACGTCCTGACTTCACTGGGCCCCATAAATAAATGGTATGCGCGCCCTTCCCAGCGGCGGAGATTTGTAGGGTCTGGATCAGTTCATCATTGCCTGCGGCGGGATAATAACTGTTAAATGTTTCATCATCCGGTAAATGTACCGGCAAAGATAACTGTATAGGTGAGTTTTGTGTCACTCAAAAATTCTCAATCACCGAGCTGTTATGAGGCGTCTAGTTTATCACGGACGCCCAGCAAATTGTCAATTTCACGCGGTTTGACACCGATTACAGTGTCAAATGGTGATTATTGCCACAAATAATATAAGGTTACCCGCGGCGCAGCGGGCACAGGCGCCACCAAATCGCCAACATCACTTGGCAAGGCATCTTGTGGCTTAGCCGCAAGTTGCACCTGACTATCACGACTAGGATCAGGATTTAGCCCTTCAGGAAGTGCGCTCGGTTTCGTTGTCTTTGCCGCTTGAGACACCAAGGCAAGGGTTTTAAACGGACTCTCAGGCACTAAGTTTGACTCTAATGCCAACAGGCGCTGTAAATCTTGTTCACCAGAAAATAACCCGAGCTCAAATACCACCGCATTGGATGTTAAGCGCGCTAATTGCGCCTGTTTGACCACACTCAACTGCTGCAAGTATTGTTGTAATTGCTGCATTTGCTTAAGATCAGTAATGCCAGACACCTGCAAATTAACCACGGAACCTTCACCAGAGTCCGCCACCGCATACTGCGCGACTAAATACTGGCTGATCTTGGTTAACATTACTTGAGCCGCTTCGGTTTGACTCATGACATGGCCGGCATCAGTCAATAAAGGTAAACTGTCGGCGCTGTCATCTTGGCCAAATAATGACAAACGATACTTCCAGCCGCTATCGTCTTGAAGCACTGAGGCGATCACAAAAAAGTCGGCCTGATATCGTGTGGATGCGCGAGCAACCTGCTCAGGAAAGACCCCAAGCACATCGGTTAAGCCCACTTGCATCATGTCGTCTAAATCTAACACTGGGAATAATAACGGCATTGCCCGTTGTTCGGCTTGTTGCTTAAAGTCCTGACGGATAGTCAGACTACTGCCATCACTGACTAACTGGCGTTGAGCATTCGCTTCGGCAGTGGACTCGCTGGCTAACCATACTAAGACCAGTGGCCGCTGCTGGCCCCACACCGCGACATTGGCTTCACGCAACATACGGATGAGCGCGCGTTGATCAAAGCTGGCAGTCACCATCAGTTGCCCATCCACTTGCAGATAGCCAAATTGCCTCAACATCCGATCGGGATTCACCAGTTGTTGTTCGATAATCGGATTGAGTAATACCTCAGGATTACCGGTATTTTTAATGATCACTTCTTTGAGTGCTTCAGTCATCGCCGTTTTACGGGCTTCAGCACTTCTATCAGTGACAGGCACGACCGCCTGATTGAGATGTTCAACTTCCACCGCATTGGCTGAAACTTGCATCAAGTTCGCGCTAAAGATCATGAACAGAATAAATAATTTACGCATTTATCTGTGATATTTCCAATAACAATATAATGCCCGAAGTGTACCACAGATACGCGTTTTGGCGAGTGCACTCAAGGGATGTTTTGACCAAGTTCAACCCCTAAGTTGTTCCAGTTATTGTGATGAATAACAAATTAATCCTCATTTAAAATGACAATTCCATGTTAAAATCAGTGGCTTTACCCAGAAATAGAATCAATTTCGTCTCTAGATGAGGAGATGCCTACTAGTAGGTATATTGCGTATGGTTAGTTCAGCGCTCAAAGCTCCTTTTTTATAGCAACCTTATTTGACAATCATCTGGTTCCTCGATAACGAATCACAAAAATGAGATCCTTTTATGAGTAAGTTCGCTCTGCCCCTTCAGGGAGCGCAGATGTTATTTGTGGCATTTGGCGCACTCGTGTTAATGCCGCTTATCACTGGCTTAGACACCAGTGTTGCCCTATTTACCGCCGGTATCGGTACCTTACTGTTCCAGTTAATCACCAAACGCCAAGTGCCGATTTTCTTAGCCTCATCCTTCGCCTTTATCGCACCGATATTATATGGCGTACAAACCTGGGGCATTCCTGCCACCATGGGGGGATTAATGGCTGCCGGTTGTGTCTATGTCTTATTAGGCACAGCGGTAAAAATCAATGGCGTTAACTTTATTCATCGCTTATTACCCCCCGTGGTGGTAGGTCCAGTGATTATCGTGATTGGCCTCGGCTTAGCCCCAACGGCTGTAAATATGGCATTGGGTAAAACCGGCGATGGTAGCAGTGTCTTAGTGGCTCAAGATTTAGCACTATTTATCTCACTCGCCTCGTTGCTTACCACCATTATCGTGGCCATTTTTGCCAAAGGGATCATTAAATTGATGCCGATTTTATCCGGCATTGTGGTGGGCTATTGTCTTAGCTTATTTTTTGGCATCGTCGATTTTAGCCCTGTTGTTGCGGCGCCTTGGTTTGCCATGCCCAATTTCGTGGCACCAGAATTTCATTGGCAAGCCATCTTATTTATGATCCCAGTCGCGATTGCACCGGCGGTAGAACATATTGGCGATATTCTGGCGATCTCCAATGTTGCCCAAAAGGATTACATCAAAAAGCCCGGTTTACATCGCACCTTAATGGGTGATGGGGTTGCCACCATCGCTGCGGCCACCTTTGGTGGTCCACCAAATACCACCTATTCTGAAGTGACCGGTGCCATTAGCTTAACCCGTAACTTTAATCCGGTGGTGATGACCTGGACGGCGATTACAGCTATCGTACTGGCTTTTGTAGGTAAGCTTGGCGCATTAATGCAAACCATTCCCGTCCCCGTGATGGGCGGTATCATGTGTTTACTCTTTGGCTCCATCGCCACCGTCGGCCTCAACTCGTTAATTCGTAACCAAGTTGATTTAAACCAGCCGCGCAATCTTTGTATTGTTGGGGTAACACTGGTGTTCGGTATTGGCGGAATGGCGTTTGGGATTGGCGAGTTCAGTCTCAGCGGTATTAGCTTATGCGGTATTGTCGCTATCTTAATGAATTTGCTGCTGCCCGCACATTTTCACGAACAGCACAAATCACGCTAATAAAAATGTATGGTCCGCCTCGTTATTGCAAATGATATTTCCGATAACGAGGTTGGTTTGCGCTAATGTATTCGGAGTCTTCATTAGGTGCTACCACCCGCTCCACGATGAGTTCCGCGCTAGATT
>NZ_JAHUTT010000009.1 GCF_019209865.1 Shewanella sp. NIFS-20-20
GTTAAAACACTTAAGTCCAGGGTCCCCTTCGTCTAGAGGCCTAGGACACCGCCCTTTCACGGCGGTAACAGGGGTTCGAATCCCCTAGGGGATACCAATTTTTGCAGTGTTTTAAAAACCTGTACTCTTTTAAGTAGAGTCTAAACGCTTAAGTCCAGGGTCCCCTTCGTCTAGAGGCCTAGGACACCGCCCTTTCACGGCGGTAACAGGGGTTCGAATCCCCTAGGGGATACCAAATTAAACCACCGCAAGGTGGTTTTTTTGTACATAAAATTTAATCATGGTTATTCAGTACCAAGAAATCCGCCTGTTTGATGAGCCCATAGTTGCGCATAAACACCATTGGAAGCCAATAATTGCTGATGGCTTCCTTGCTCGATAATGGTGCCATTATCGATAACGATTAATCTATCCATTGCGGCAATGGTGGATAATCGATGAGCTATGGCGATGACCGTTTTATTTTGCACTAACTGAGTTAAACTTTCTTGAATGGCGACTTCTGCTTCCGAGTCCAGTGCCGACGTAGCTTCATCCATCACCAAGATGGGGGCATTTTTAAGCAGAACACGCGCAATGGCAATTCGCTGACGTTGACCACCGGATAATTTTACACCACGTTCGCCCACCATGGCATCCAGCCCGATATTGCCTTGAGGGTCTGACAATTCACTAATAAAACCATCAACCTGTGCCATTATCATGGCTTGACGCAATTCGGCGTCGCTGGCATCAGGTTTGCCGTATAAAATATTGTCACGAACACTTCGATGCAAAAGAGAAGTATCTTGCGTAATCATGCCAATGGATGAACGCAGTGAATCTTGTTTCACTTGGTCAATGGCTTGATTATCAATAGTGATGACCCCTTGCTGAATATCGTAAAATCTAAGTAAAAGATTCACTAATGTTGATTTGCCTGCGCCGCTGCGACCAACAATGCCTACCTTTTCGCCGGCCCGGATCGAAAGATCCAAATTATTAAATAACATTGCAGACTGGTAGCTAAAATAGACCCCTTTAAAATCAATCGCTCCGTGAGTGATGACGATGTCTTTGGCATCCGGTGCATCGACAATCGTGATAGGTTGACTTAACGTGGCCATGCCGTCACTGACCGTACCGATGTTTTCGAATAAGCTACTAAGTTCCCACATTATCCACATCGACATACCATTGAGTCTAAGCGCCAAACTAATGGCTACCGCAATGGCTCCAATACTGATGGCATTATCTATCCAAAGCCCAATAGCTAAGGCGGCAACAGCAAATGCCAAAAGATAATTACTGACCTGTACGCTAACGTTTAGCCAAGTGACCAAACGCATTTGGCGATGTACGGTGGTTAAAAATTGCCACATTCCTTGCTTGGCATAGGTATCTTCTTGTTCACTATGGGCAAAAAGTTTAATGGTTGAAATATTGGTATAACTATCAACAATGCGCCCAGTCATTGATGATCGCGCTTCCGCTTGATCCTCAGACACTCTCTTAAGTTTTGGAATGAATATCCATTGGATCAATGTATATACTCCAAGCCAACACAGCATAGGGATCACCATTCGCCAGTCACTGCTTGCAATCATCACTAGCATGGAGATGAAATACACCGAGATATAGACTAAAACATCGAGTAATTTCATCACGGTTTCTCGCACTGCGAGTGATGTCTGCATGACTTTAGTCGCTACTCGCCCGGCAAAATCTTGTTGGTAGAAGGCCAGTGATTGACGCAATAAATATTTGTGTGCAAGTAACCGAATTGACATCGGGTAATTGCCTAATAAGGTTTGGTGCACGATGAGAGAATGGAGTAGGGTAAGTAGAGGTAATGCAACCAGTACGATTAGGCTCATAAACATTAACTGCCGGCCTTCTTGCGCAAGTAATGTTTGCGGATCTTTGGTCGCGAGCCAGTCAACCAGTTGCCCCATAAATCCAAACAAACTGACTTCGAGCATTGCCATGACCGCAGTAAGCATTGACATGATCAGTAATGGCTTCTCGAAGCCTTGAGTATAAAAAAGACAAAATTTGACTAAGGTACTCGGTGGTGCCGTCACTTCTTTTTCGGGTAAGGGATCTGTCCAAGACTCAAATAATTTGAACATAGCTTTCCTTGGCGTGGGCATGTGGGCTGTGAGACTGCGTCATCATCAGGCATGTAATGACCTTATCATAACCTGCTCAGTCGTGGCGATGGTAACGAAAAAGTTATCATGGTCACTGCCGTTTGTTGCGAGTTTGCGTATGTTTTGCAGGTAAGCTAACTTAAGAAATTAAGAGTAGAGATGCACATGAGTTGTTCTAACAGTAAAACGGTCGAGCCCCACAGCAATAAACCTACGATGCATAGCAATGGTCAACTGATTGATATCGATGGTGTATTTCACCATGCAAGATTAAGCAGAGATCGCCGCTTTGATGGCCTCTTTTTTGTGGCTGTTGTTACCACGGGGATTTATTGCCGTTCTATCTGTCCTGCAAAACCTGCTCAAGAAGCGAATGTCTATTATTTTAGCCATGGCGCAGCCGCTTCAAGGGCTGGATTTAGGCCATGTTTACGCTGTCGCCCAGATGCATCTCCAGGTTCTCAGGCGTGGGTGGGGAGCAGCGGTCTGCTAAAGCAAGCAATTGATCTAAGCCTGCAGATTTCTCCTCAAACGGGTCTATTTTATTCTATCACTGAGATTGCTAGCCGATTAGCCATCAGCAGTCGTTATTTACGTCAATTGTGCCAACAGCATATGGGGCTGCCGTTGAAGCAATATCGGCTTCATCAGCAATTACTGATGGCCAAACAATTATTGCAAAGTAGTCATTTGCCGATTGAAGATATCGCCGGCTATTGCGGTTTTAACTCGCTGCGCAGTTTTAATAGCGCTTGTCGGCTTAAGTTAGGCGTCGCGCCAAGCCATATGCGGCGGGGCAAGTCATCAGATAATACCATCCAGTTTGTGATTAGTTATCGCCCGCCTTATAACTGGCGATACGTCCATCAATTTTTAGTGAAACGATGCATTGATGGCATGGCGAGTAGTCAGCGTCCGCATCAGTACTTAACGACGCTTGAGCTTGAAAATATTAAAGGCTTACTAGAGATAAATCATCAAGGTGAGCATTGTCGTTTTACAATTCGTTTTTGGCCGCATCCATTGAGCAAACAAGTCGATGTGTTAGGGTTAAATCGCTTGGTACGGCAAATGTTAGATACTGATGCAGACAGTGAATTAATCGACCAGCATATTAGTCAAGTGTTACCTGACACAGGCCTCAGCGGCTTAAGATTGGTGACAACCACTTCGCCATTTGAAGCCATATGCCGAGCTATTCTCGGCCAACAAGTCACACTGTCATTTGGGATTAAGTTAACCCATATGCTTGTACATCGTCTCGGTGAAACTTGGTCATTTCAACATAACACCTACTATTTTTTTCCGCGGCCTGAGGTGATAGCTCACTCAGATCTGTCGTTTCTTCCCATTCCACGATCCAGACAGCACACATTGCTAAACATTGCCCAGTTATGGTGTGACGTTATCAACCCCCAAGAATCAGATTGGTTAGGGATCAAAGGAATTGGGCCTTGGACATGTGACTATGTTCGTATGCGGGGCCTTGGCTCGACAGATCGCTTGTTGCTTGGGGATGCGGTAGTAAAGAAACAACTCAGTAAATATGTTACCCCAGAGAAGACGCTGGAGGAGGTTGGTCGACACTGGCAGCAGCATTGTCGGCCATGGGGCAGTTATTTAACCCACCAACTTTGGGCATTAAACAATCAGGAGTCAAAGTAATTGAATACTTCAATGTCGCATAACTGTTACGGCATTTGCCAAGTTGAAACACCTTTTGGGATGTGGTGGCTGGCTGCCAATGAACGTGGGATTTGTCGATTAACCCCGCAACGGATAACGCCGGGTGAATTGACCACAATCCCGCTGCAAATAGCACAGCATTTAGCGTTAGCCACCAAGGAGTTGGCCGCTTATTTTCGAGGGGATCTAATGCGTTTTTCAGTGGCATTAGATATCAATGGCACACCATTCCAGCAGCAAGTGTGGCGGCAGTTGTGTGCCATTCCTTATGGTGAACGTTGTAGTTATGGGGAATTAGCGGCAACCCTGGGCCGCCCTAATGCGTATCGAGCCGTCGGTACGGCAAACGGAGCTAATCGGATCGGTATCATTATTCCATGTCACCGCGTGGTTGGCAGTAATGGCAAACTGACAGGTTATGCTCATGGCCTTGAAGTTAAACAGTATTTGCTCAATTTAGAAACGTCGAACCCCTCCAGGTGAGACGCCATAGATAGCGCACTTGGCGGTGCTACCCCATTCCCGCCAGCTATCGTGCTGGCTGAACCGTCTTGAAGGCTGGCCGTCAAGCGGCTTCCAAGGTATGATAGCAGGTCTTTTATTGCAGTGGATTTTCTCTTGAGCGGTTTTGCGTCATTAGGCTTAGCGCCTGAATTTGTAGCTGGTTTAGCGCCAGAATTTATTGAACCTACCCCCATTCAATCAAGCGTCATTCCGCTGATGTTATCTGGGCGAGATGTAATTGCTCAAGCAGCCACTGGCAGTGGTAAGACAGCTGCATTTGTGTTGCCCATATTACAGTTACTTAAACACAACACTCTCGGCGTCAAAGGCAATCATATTCGTGCCTTAATTTTAGCGCCTACTCGAGAGTTAGCGCGGCAGCTAAGTGATCAATGTATTCAATTTGCCAATCGTCAGCAACAGCCTCTGCGGGTACGACTGGCCCATGGCGGGGTGTCTATTAATCCGCAAATGTTAAGTCTACGTGCCGGGGCAGATATACTAGTGGCGACGCCAGGACGTTTATTAGAGTTACATGCCAGTGGTGCATTAAAGCTGGCTCAAGTGAAATACTTGGTATTGGATGAAGCCGACCGTTTACTGAATTTAGGTTTCACTGACGAGCTAACCGCAGTGTTGAGATTACTGCCAAAAGACAGGCAAACCAGTTTGTTTTCCGCCACCTTTGATGCTGATATTGCCCAATTGGCCGAGGCTTGGCTTAAAGCGCCTCAGCACCTAAAAGTAGACACTGCCTCTTCAATTCCCAAGATTGAACAACGGGTGTATGAAGTTAACCGCGAGCAAAAGTCGGCATTGCTGACTCATCTATTAAAAAGCTTATCATTGCCCTCGGTACTGGTATTTGTGAATGCCAAGCTCAGTTGTGATCGCTTAGCGCAAAAGCTCATTAAAGCTGGCATAGATTGTATTGTTTTTCATGGAGATAAATCTCAGGGCAAACGTCATCAAGCGTTGGATGACTTTATGGCAGGCAAGATCCCAGTCCTGATTGCCACGGACATTGCGGCCCGTGGTCTTGATATTCAGCATTTACCGGCAGTGATCAACTTTGAATTACCCAGAAGTCCCGCCGATTATGTTCATCGTATAGGACGAACTGGCCGAGCAGGCGAGGCAGGTTTGGCAATTAGCCTAATTTGTCATGAGGAATATCATCACTTTGGTGTTATTGCTAAAAAGAATAAGTTGGAGGTGGAGCGCTTGCAGCTGAAAGGATTTACACCAAAAACATTGGAGCAATACCAGCAGCAAGCGCTGCAGGCGTTGCCAACACCCAAAAGTCGTAAGCCAAAAAAACGCCACAATAACTCAAAAGTGAGCCCTAGATCCTAACGGATTTCAGCCAATACTGGCATAGTGTTGGCCTTCCTTCTCTGAGCAGAGTGATTTATGCAACATATGTTTTGGTTAGTGGAAGGTCAGATTGCCGGACGCAGTGGCCCAAATCTCAACCCATGGAATATCAGTGAATTGAAAACCGCCGGGATTGGCGCCATCATTTCAGTCAACAATGGAGACGCTTGTGATCAAGCGCTCATTGCAGCCGCTGGTATTCGTTATCAATGTATTGGTTTACCCGACTCTATTCCTCCTACCCCTCAAGATCTTGAGAGCGCAGTGGCGCAATTACCTGCGATCATGGCATTTATCTCTCAAGCTCAGGCCGATGGTTTACCTGTGCTGATCCATTGCCGTTCAGGGCGAGACCGTACCTGTTTGGTCATGGCTCAATATCTGATACAGCAAGGTGCGGCGCCAGTCCATGCCATCAGTCAAGTGCGGGCGGTGCGCGACATTGCTTTTAGCAGTGAAGGCTGGGATCAATTTACCTTTGATGTGATTTATCAATTGCAGTAACGCGTGACTTTGGTGGTTCTTCCGCGGTGTTATCAAAGGGTGCTCCTTGTCGGCACCCTTTGAGCTATGTAACACATCCATTGCCAGCGCTAGAGAAACAATTACTAACGTCGGTTAGCGCTGAAGCTATCAATAGCCTCGGTAGACAAGTCTGAGACTAAGAGTGGCAATAAAAATAATAATACGTGGGTAATTATATGAATCTAAAGGCCAATGAATCACAGGGACTCTTGCTATTTCGTCTCAATCAACAACAAAGCTTTGCATTGGGCACCTTAAAAGTTCGTGAATTAGTGCCGTTTAGTTCCTTCAATACCATACCGCACGCTCATGCATGTATCTTAGGTACGGCCACTATTCGAGGCGTGACTATTCCGATTATCGATATGGCGAAGGCGGTGGGGTATCGACCGCTACATCCCGATGAATATTCTACTTGTTATATTATCATTACCGACTGCCAACGCTCTCTAACGGGTTTTATGGTGCGTCATATCGAGCGTATTATCGAATGCGACTGGAAGAAAATCCTTCCGCCGCCCACCTCTTTACGCAGCAATGCTTATTTAACAGGGGTGACCTATTATCAAGAACAGTTAGTGCAATTGCTGGATATTGAGCGGGTACTGAATCAGATATTTCCACCCAAAATTGGGCGAGTGAGTGTCAATGAGCTGCAAAGAGAGCAGCTAAAAGGAATTAATATTTTATTAGTCGATGATTCTATGGTGGCCCGTAAACAATTGGCCGATGCGTTAGATGATTTGCATATTCCTTACGAGGTCACCGCCAATGGTCAGCAGGCGTTAACCATGATGAAGGCCGCCGCCGCTCATCAACAAGCGTTCGATGTCTTGGTGAGTGATATCGAAATGCCCGGACTTGATGGCTATGAATTGGCCTTTGCCGTTCGTGATAACGCCCACTTAAAACATACTTATATTATTTTACATACGTCATTATCGAGCGAGATTTGTGTGACTCAAGCCCACCAAGTGGGGGCGAATGAGGCATTAACAAAATTTGATGCCACCGAATTAGTGGCTGCCATGTTAAGAGGCGCTTCACAAAAAGGCGCATGATTCTCTGAATATGCGCCGTTTGTGGCGAGTTAATGTCGAACATGGCTAGACAATGGTGATGACATTGGTTAAAAAACTAGATACGTTTTAAACGTCGCGCAGTGTTACGCATTTTACGATAATTTATTGTTTCGACTGCAATAACATAACGATAACAAGATAGGTTGGGTCATGAGTCAAAGTTCTTCACTTTTTTACCGATTTGCCAACGGCAGTCTGGTATTGCAAATTTTACTGGGGATTGTTGCTGGCGTTGCGTTAGCGACCTTTTCTCCAGAAGGCGCAGCGCAAGCTGAAATCTTAGGTAGCTTGTTTGTTGGTGCTTTAAAAGCGATTGCACCGATTTTAGTCTTTATTTTGGTGGCAGCATCGATTGCTAATCATAAACAAAATAGCAAGACCGCGATGCGGCCGATTGTGATGTTATATTTGTTTGGTACTTTTGCCGCCTCGATCACTGCGGTAGCCTTGAGCTTTCTTTTTCCGACCGAGTTAGTGCTGGTGTCTGGTGTCACCGGTACGTCACCGCCGCAAGGTATTGGCGAAGTGATGCATACCTTATTATTTAAGTTGGTAGATAATCCAGTCAATGCATTATTAACCGGTAACTATATTGGTATTCTTACTTGGGGTGTGGGTTTAGGCTTTGCCTTACATCATGCCTCACAGTCGACTAAACAAGTCTTCGCCGACATGAGCCACAGTATTTCTCAAATGGTGCGCTTCATTATTCGTTTAGCTCCTTTTGGTATCTTCGGCCTAGTCGCGGCTACCTTTGCGAAAACTGGATTTGCCGCATTGGCCGGATATGCGCAGTTATTAGCGGTATTACTCGGGGCGATGGCCATTATTGCTTTAATTGTTAATCCGCTGATTGTGTACGTGAAAATACGCAGAAACCCTTATCCGTTAGTGTTCCAGTGTTTACGCGAGAGTGGTATTACGGCTTTCTTCACTCGTTCAAGTGCCGCTAATATCCCTGTGAACATGGCTTTGTGTGAAAAGCTGAAGTTACATGAAGATACCTATTCGGTGTCGATCCCATTAGGGGCGACGATTAACATGGGTGGTGCGGCCATCACTATTACAGTATTGACCCTGGCGGCGGTACACACCTTAGGTATTCAAGTGGATATCTTTACCGCCTTGTTACTCAGCGTAGTCGCCTCTGTCTCAGCGTGCGGCGCCTCAGGGGTAGCCGGTGGTTCGCTATTATTGATCCCATTGGCATGTAGCCTATTTGGAATTAACAATGATGTGGCCATGCAAGTGGTGGCGGTTGGCTTTATTATTGGTGTGATCCAAGATGCCGCGGAAACCGCATTGAATAGCTCAACCGACGTGGTGTTTACCGCCGCGGCTTGCGAAGCCCTTGAGCGTGATAATCAATCGATGGCTTAATCGGCGTGAGAGTAAACAAACGGTGGCATGACCACCGTTTTTTTTACTTTCAAAAAAGAGGGGTTTATGGATTTACTGCAATATAGTCGACGCTACGATGCATTCAGTATTAATGATGCCGTGATGGGCGGATTATCATCCAGTCTTTGGCATGATGATACGCTACCTGCCAGTTTTAGTGGGCGGGTATCTTTAGCTAATCACGGGGGCTTTGCATCCATTAGAACCCTGTTTGCCGATCTTGATATCAGCGATTACTGCGGGTTGCAACTGTTGGTCAAAGGGGATAACAAACAGTATAAGTTGAACCTAATCGCTCATCCAGGTGACCGCGGCGTGGTTTTTCAACAAGTATTTTTCGCTAGCTCTCAGTGGCGATCACTGTATTTACCACTCGATAAGTTTGTGGCTCGACGTCGCGGTCAACCAGTCGATGATGTGATGGACCCTAAGCGACTTGGCGGCTTTGGCTTAGTGATCGCCGGCCGTCAACCTGAGTTTGAGGCCGGTGAGTTTCAATTATTAATCCAAGCGCTGGAATTAGTGTCAACACCGAGTTAATTAGCTTGGTTTGACAATGCCAAGGGGCTCGGCTTTAGCCCAAGCGCCGCGCGTAAAGTCGGGGATATCGACCGACTGACTGCGATGCTCAAGTGATAGGCTTGAAAGTGGGCTTATCACCGACCAACTGGCGCCATCATAGACATCTTGGTCCAGTGGCTCGCCGTGACGTAGACAATAGACCATGCGCCACAGCATTAAGAAATCCATGCCGCCATGACCGCCATTACGTTCAGCCTCACTGCCCATATGTTGCCATAGGGGGTGATCAAATTTGTCATACCAGGGCTGCATGTCATAATCCCATTGATGAAAACTCTCCCGACCACCTTGTTCTAAGGCAATCCGATTCGGAAACCCGGCAAATACGCCATTGGTGCCTTGAATGAGATTATGGCGAGAGTAGGGGCGTGGTGTCGTGGTATCGTGTTGTACCATGATGGTTTTGCCCTTGATGGTTTTGATCAGACTCGTATTGATATCGCCGTTAATATAGCGGGCTTGATTCCTCATATGCTCCTTGGGAAATTCGCGAGCGGCATACATTTGACGACCTAAGGCGGGAGAACTCATGGAGGTTAAGTAGTCAAAGCGGTCACCACGATTAATGTTCATATATTGGGAAACGGGGCCGAGTCCATGGGTTGGGTACAAATTGCCATTACGCTTGCTATGCCAAGGCGTTCGCCATGAACCTGTCGACTCGGTCAGCTCTTTCATTTGCCATCTGAGCTCATGAATATATGCCGCTTCCCCATGGAGTAGTTCGCCAAACAAACCTTGGCGCACCATATTCAACACCATTAACTCATCACGGCCATAATTGACGTTTTCCATCATCATGCAGTGTTTCTGGGTGCGTTCAGCCGTATCGACGATTTGCCAACATTCAGCCACGGTTAATGCCAGCGGGACTTCCACAAACGCGTGCTTGCCATGCTCCATGGTGGCAATCGCCATGGGGGCGTGCCAGCGCCAGGGGGTTGAGATAATCACAATATCAATATCATGTCGGGATAACATTTCAAGATAAGCATCCTCTGCGCCACTGTAGGCTTGCGGGGCGTTGAGTCCTGCGCTTACGACCGAATCAATGGCTTTTTTGAGGCTGGGTAAGTGGGTATCGCATATCGCAACAATTTCCACCCCTTCGATATGACAGCAATGCTTAACGTGACCACTGCCACGTTGACCAACACCGATAAAGCCTATCCGGACGGTATCTAATGCCGGTGTCTTCAGTCCCATGACGGATTTGGTTTGGCTGTTGGAAATCATACTGGAGCATCCAAGACTGACACTAGCGGCTCCCAAAGTGGCAAAGGTGCTTAGCGTAAGCAATTGACGGCGACGTTTATCCATAAACAACTCCTAATGAGTTTCTATTATTATCGTTATTGTGTGTTGCATTACCTTATCGAGCCTTAGGGTGGATGTAAATTAGACAAACCGCTGGCAGATTAATCAAATCATGATGCTCGTCATGTTTTTTGTGGTTAATATAGATACACTTTGCGGTATATGAATACTGTTCAGGAATCGCTCGCTTATGTCATCTATGCTAAAAATATCACCATGGCAATGGTTAACCTCAATCGGTGCCACATGGCAATTAGATGACAGTGTCGCGGTTAATAAACGTGCAGCGTTAACAAAACAGGGGCAAGGGATGGAAGAGAGAGAATTAGTGGGTCAATGGTTTGATCCGCGTCCTGACGCAGGTGATAAAATTACTATTTATCGTCGCGGCGACGAATGGTTTGTTGAGACTTGGTCTGATGATGGCTGCCACAGTTTAGATAAAATGAAAGCCACCCCCGAGAATTTCGATATTCGTCTTGAAGAGTTCGAAGCTAACTTTTTTGGTGAATATTTCCTAATGACAGATTATGGCGATTTGAAACTGTGTGACGCCCAAGGTTGTGTCATTTTAGTGCCCATGAATAGTAAGAGCGCCTAAGCGCTCTTGTGTCACCCTCAAGCGCGACGATTAAAATGGTTGAGGACTAGTGAACATTAGCCATTCATTGGTCTTAGGATGGGTAAATCCAAGCTGCCAAGCATGTAAGCGTAAGCGGGGACTGGCTTGTCTGCATTGGGTATCACCATAAAAGTTGTCTCCCAAAATCGTATGTCCGATAGCTTGCATATGTAATCTCAATTGATGAGTTCGCCCCGTATGGGGGGTGAGTTGCACCAAACTCGTCTGTGAACGCTCGGCTAATACTTGCCAATCAGTGATGGCGACTTTGCCATCGGCTGCGATCACTTGCCAGGGGGGATTGGCCTTATCGGCTGTCATTGATAAGTTGATTTGGCCGGCGGGCTCGGATAAGTGCCCCATCACTTCTGCCACATAAATCTTGCGAGTTTTACGATCTTGAAACTGGGTTTTAATATGAGATTCACAGGCTTTATCGCGAGCAAACACCATCAAGCCTGACGTATCACAATCTAATCGATGTAAAAGGATTGCTTCAGGGTATAAATGTTGTAGCCGAGTTAAGGCACAATCATGGGTATGAGCGGCGCGGCCAGGATTAGATAAGAGTCCCGACGGCTTGTTGATCACAATAATGTCTTGATCGACATAACGCAGATCTAACCAAGGAATGGCAGGCGGGGTATATTCGAAAATTTGCATGATGTAAGTATTGGCCGATGTAATGCTGGCAGCATCATACCATTGTCAGTCCACTAACGCATCACAGCCATTGGCTAAGCCATAACCTAAGCTGCAACCCCCATTGGCTGGTAACTCCAGAGGTGATCCAAACAATCTCGCCATCGTGAATTATATAAATGGCGGGAAAGGCCTTGGCACCCCAAGCGTTGGATAAGGCGCCAGTATCATCTGAGATCACCGGAAACTGATAATGATTCAGTTGCATAAAATCATTAATCTCCTGATGGCTGCCTGACGCCACTGCCACACTTATGACCGGATATTCGCTCGCGATATCGTCCACTGCCGGTGATGTATAGCGGCACATTGAGCACCAAGTACCCCAAAAATACACCAACAGTGGACCTGGATGATCTGCAATGGATAAGGGGTGTTCGGCGGTGCTTATGCCGTTGAGCTTAGGCGCGACCCCAGACACCATATGTCGCTGCATATAGGCAGTGGCCAGAGATAGCATTAGCACCAGCATTGACCATTCGATGAGACGTTTGCGCCAAGGGGTTAACGGCTTAGTCGGCATTATGCTTGACCAAGTATTGTGCCGGGGTTTTACGTGTCAGCAATTTGCTGTAAGCCATTAACTGAGGGTAAAAGGTTCTAAACGCTATTTCTAAATCGACGTCCATGGTTTCCACAATGGTTTGCGCGCCAACAAACATAGACGGCTGTGAAAAACGGCGCGCTACCCCTTCAATGGCGGCATTGAGTCCCGCGCGATGTTGGTAGGCTGATAGCCAATCTTGGTTGTGCATAGGTTCAATGATTTGCTGCAGCTTTTCTGGCAGTTGCTCGGCGAGAGCTAATTGCTGGTAAGCGTATTGACAAAAAGTTGCTAGAGGTTGCGAATGATACTCATCCCAATAGCGTGCTAAGAAATGATCAAAGCTCAAATCCACTAAAATGGGGGCTATCCGGCGGTGTGTTTTAGGAAATTTAGTTAAGACTTCATGAATAATTTCATGTTCATCGGTAATTTTATCCATTTGTCTATGCAGCCAAATACCTTGTTGTAAATGCTGTGGGTGGTCACTAATGTTACCTTTAGCAAAGTCTCCAGCTAAATTAGCTGCTAATGAAGTTTTACTGACATCCGCTAAGTGAAGGTGAGCGAGGAAGTTCATAATTTGTTCTTTGTATGCTGCTTTGTTTCACGTTATCATGATTAAGGATGCAGAGGAAAGATGAACGCGTTAGCTAAGCTAATTTATTATCTTAAAGGGATGTCGCATCAAATTAAGCGTTTACAGACTTAAGGATGAAGTCACGGATGATTTGGAAATTGATATCTCAATGGTTGGGGCACCACCCCAAACCACAGCGAAAGCGTGTCAACATTGACATTCCCTTTGAACAGATTGTTTACCCTCCAGAACAAAGGATCACCCCGGTTGCTAACCCGCTAAAACGAGGTTCGGGCAAGGATTCTTGATCTTATGCGCATCAATCCCTAGACTAGCCGCCAAAATACCGCCTTATCTCAGGCATTATCTTGGTTGTTAAATAGAGGCTTGAATGCGCGTCGCAGATTTTACTTTCGATTTACCTGATGAACTGATCGCTCGTTATCCCATGGCGGAGCGAACGGCTTCACGCTTGTTAACGTTAAATGGCAACACTGGGGCCTTAGGTGACAAGCAATTTACCGACTTACTCGAGATGATTGAGCCTGGCGATTTGATGGTGTTTAACAATACCCGAGTGATCCCAGCGCGTCTCTTTGGCCAGAAAGCCACTGGCGGCAAATTAGAAATTCTCGTCGAGCGCATGCTGGACGATAAGCGGGTGTTAGCGCATGTCCGCAGCTCAAAATCACCCAAACCAGGCACTGAAATTTTGCTCGATGGCGGTGAAAAAATGCTGATGCTGGCCCGCCACGACACCTTGTTTGAGTTGGGGCTTGAATCAGATAAAACCATCTTAGAAGTCCTTGAGGCGGTTGGGCATATGCCATTGCCCCCTTATATCGACCGCCCCGATGAAGATGCCGATAAAGAACGTTATCAAACCGTTTATAACCAAAACCCAGGTGCGGTAGCCGCCCCTACGGCAGGATTGCACTTTGATGACGCCATGCTGGCCACGCTAACGGCTAAAGGCGTTAATATGGCATTTGTGACCCTGCATGTTGGGGCTGGCACGTTCCAGCCGGTGCGAGTCGATAATATTCTTGATCATAAAATGCATTCAGAATGGGCGAATGTTCCGGCAGAAGTGGTTGAAAAAATTAAGACCACCAAAGCGGCTGGTAAACGCGTTATTGCGGTTGGCACTACCTCAGTGCGCTCATTAGAGAGCGCCGCTAAAGCCAGCCCCGCTGAATTGGCGCCTTTTAGTGGTGATACCGATATTTTCATTTACCCAGGCTATCAATTCCAAGTTGTCGATGCCATGGTGACCAACTTCCATTTACCAGAGTCGACGTTGATCATGCTGGTCAGCGCCTTTGCCGGCTTTGATGAAGTTATTCACGCCTATCAGCACGCCGTTGCCGAAAAATACCGCTTCTTCAGCTATGGCGATGCGATGTTTGTGACTAAAAAAGCCCTCTAATGGCGTAGAATGCGATAAAATACCCGCGCTCATTTGAGTGTGGGTATTTTTGTTAATGCCCTTGAAGTTACAAAATTTGCCCTTATATCACTAGCTTAATGGAATTTATTTCCAGCTCCAGTGTCAGACTGTTTCTCTGACGAGGTAATTTATGAAGTTTGAATTAGATACTACTGATGGTCGCGCTCGTCGTGGTCGCTTGATTTTTGAACGTGGAACGGTTGAAACCCCAGCATTTATGCCTGTGGGCACCTATGGCACAGTGAAAGGGATGACACCAGAAGAAGTGCGTGCGACTGGTGCGGATATCTTACTTGGGAATACCTTCCACTTGTGGTTGCGTCCTGGCGAAGAAGTCATGCGTAAACATGGCGATCTGCATGATTTTATGAACTGGCAGCGTCCTATTCTGACTGACTCTGGCGGATTCCAAGTGTTCAGCTTGGGGGATATTCGTAAGATCACCGAAGAAGGGGTGCACTTTCGTTCTCCAATTAATGGTGAAAAGATTTTTCTAGACCCAGAAAAGTCGATGCAAATTCAGAATTCGTTAGGTTCTGATGTGGTGATGATTTTTGATGAATGTACGCCATATCCAGCCACTGAAGATGAAGCGCGCAAATCCATGCAGATGTCTCTGCGTTGGGCTAAGCGTTCTAAAGATGAGTTTGAGCGCCTAGAGAACCCTAACTCTTTGTTTGGCATCATTCAGGGCGGTGTTTACGAAGATCTGCGTGATGAAAGCTTAAACGGCTTGGTCAACATAGGGTTTGATGGTTATGCCATCGGTGGTTTGGCGGTGGGTGAGCCTAAAGCCGATATGCATCGCATCTTAGAACATGTGTGCCCACAAATCCCAGCTGACAAACCACGTTATCTTATGGGCGTCGGCAAGCCGGAAGATCTGGTGGAAGGTGTTCGCCGTGGTGTGGATATGTTTGACTGCGTAATGCCGACTCGAAATGCTCGTAACGGTCACTTATTTACCAGTGAAGGCGTGATTAAAATCCGTAACGCTCGTCATCGTGACGATACGTCACCTTTGGATCCCCAGTGTGATTGTTATACCTGTAAAAACTATTCAAGAGCGTATCTGTACCATCTAGATCGCTGTAATGAGATTTTAGGTGCTCGCCTAAATACCATTCATAACCTTCGGTATTATCAAAGATTGATGGAAGGTTTGCGTGGGGCAATTGAGACAGGTACATTAGAGGCCTTTGTGACTGAGTTCTATACCAGTCAGGGGCGTGAAGTACCTGAGTTAGTTGATTAACATTAACGATAATTAGAGAAGAGAAATACTATGTTTATTGCAAATGCACATGCAGCAGCCACTGGTGCTGCCCAAACAGGCGGCACCATGGAATTGATTTTCATGTTGGTTATTTTTGGCCTGATTTTCTATTTCATGATCTATCGTCCACAAGCTAAGCGCGTAAAAGAACATAAAAACCTGATGTCTTCATTAGGTAAAGGTGACGAAGTGCTAACCAGTGGCGGTATTGTCGGCAAGATTGCCAAAATCACCGATGACAGTGACATGGTATTGCTGGGCTTGAATGACAGCACGCAAATTACTATCAAGAAAGATTATATTGCAGCTGTACTGCCTAAAGGCTCTATTCAGTCGTTATAAGCCAAGAGGGCGATTGTGTGTTAAATAAATACCCAATGTGGAAAAACGTGATGGTGATTTTAATCATCGCGGTTGGATTTTTCTATGCGCTGCCAAACTTGTTTGGCGAAGATCACGCGGTTCAGGTGGTTGGTACTCGTGGCGTTGAAGTGACGCCGACGGTTCAATCAGAAGTGAACGACCTATTGACTAAGGATGGCATTGCCGTTAAGCGTTCTGAATTAGTCAATGGCCAGTTATTGGTACGTGTTGCCGATGCGGATCAACAGTTGGCTGCGAAAGAAGCCATTGCCAATCAATTGGGGGACAAATACACAGTCGCCTTAAACCTTGCGCCAGCAACACCTACATGGCTTGAGTCTGTGGGGGGGGCACCCATGAAGCTCGGCCTAGATTTGCGTGGTGGTGTGCACTTCTTAATGGAAGTGGACATGAATGAAGCTATTCGCAAGATGGAAGAAGCTAAGGTTGCCGATTTTCGCTCGCAGTTGCGCGAAGAACGCATACGCTATGCCGGTATTTTCCGTACCTCAAAGGGTATTGAAATTAAATTCCGTGACGAAGCAAACTTAGATAAAGCCGAACAATTTTTAAAATCGCGCAGCAATGAAATGGTGTTTACTGACACCGTGGATAATGGCGATTACAGCTTGCTCGCTGTGATGAGTGAAGCGTATTTAAAGCAAATTAAAGAAGAAGCCTTGCAGCAAAACATCACGACCATTCGTAATCGTGTCAACGAATTAGGTGTTGCAGAGCCCGTGGTTCAGCGTCAAGGCGCTGAGCGTATCATTGTTGAATTACCGGGCGTGCAAGATACGGCGCGTGCCAAAGAGATTTTAGGGGCGACCGCCTCGATTGAATTCCACATGGTTGACGATAAAGTTGACGCTAGCGCCGCGGCCGCCGGGCGCGTGCCAGCTGGCAGTGAAATTTATCAACGCCGTGACGGCAGCCCTGTGGTACTCAAGAAGGAAGTGATGTTAACCGGTGATCATATCACTGGTGCGCAACCGACTTTTGATGAATACAGTCGTCCGCAAGTGGCCATCAATCTTGATGCCAAAGGCGGCACCATTTTCTCCAACGTGACCAAAGATAACATTGGTAAGCCGATGGCGACCTTGTTTATCGAGTATAAAGATACTGGTGAACGTAATCCTGACGGCAGCGTCAAGATGAGAAAAATTGAAGAAGTGATTTCAGTCGCGACCATTCAAGCCCGTTTAGGACGTAATTTCGTCATCACAGGTCTTGATCATGCTGAATCACAAAACCTCGCCTTATTATTACGTGCAGGTGCCCTGATTGCGCCGGTCTCTATTGTTGAAGAACGTACCATTGGCCCAAGCTTAGGGGCGCAAAATATTGAATCTGGTTTACAGGCGATGATTTGGGGTATGGCTATCGTGTTGATCTTCATGATGGTGTATTACCGTGCTTTCGGCATCATTGCTAACTTAGCGTTATGTGCCAACTTGGTAATGATTGTCGGCGTGATGTCAATGATCCCAGGTGCAGTATTAACCTTACCGGGTATTGCCGGCATGGTGTTAACCGTAGGTATGGCAGTCGATGGTAACGTACTGATTTATGAACGTATTCGTGAAGAGTTGCGTGCTGGTCGTAGTGTGCAGCAAGCGATCCATGAAGGCTATGCTAATGCATTTTCAACCATTACTGACGCCAACGTTACCACCTTTATTACCGCCTTGATCTTGTTCGCTGTGGGTACAGGTGCCATTAAAGGTTTTGCCGTCACCCTGATGATCGGTATCGCCACCTCCATGTTTACCTCTATTGTCGGTACTCGTTCTGTTGTGAACGCAGTCTGGGGTGGTAAACGTGTGAAGAAATTATCGATTTAAGGGAGACGACTAACATGATGCAGTTAACCGCATTTAAAAATACTATCGACTTCCTCAAACATGCCAAAATCATCAGCATTTTGTCGTTGATCTTGGTCGTTGCTTCTTTGGTGTCTCTGGGAACTAAGGGCATCAATTGGGGATTAGATTTTACTGGTGGTACCGTGGTGGAGCTTGAATTTTCCAAGCCTGCCAATCTCAATGATTTACGCGCTCAACTCACCGATGAAAAGGTCAGTGGCGCCATCGTACAAAATTTTGGTTCGACTCGCGATATCTTGGTTCGCTTGCAAGTTCGCGCTGGCATCGCAAGTGATGCTCAAGTGTTAGAAGTGATGAAAGCTGCCCAGCATCTCGACAGCCAAGTGATCCAAAAACGCGTTGAATTTGTGGGTCCGCAGGTAGGTAAAGAGCTTGCTGAACAAGGTGGCTTAGCCGTTTTGGTCGCGCTGATCTGTATTTTGATCTACGTGTCATTCCGGTTTGAGTGGCGATTAGCTGCAGGCGCTGTGGCCTCATTGGCTCACGACGTTATTTTAACGCTCGGTGTATTTTCACTATTGCAACTCGAGTTTGATTTGACCGTACTGGCCGGACTGTTAACTGTGGTGGGTTACTCACTCAACGATACCATTGTGGTTTATGACCGCATCCGTGAGAACTTCCTCAAGATGCGTAAGGCGATACCCTACGAAATCATTAATGCGTCTATCACCCAGACGATGAGTCGTACCATTATCACCACAGGCACCACTTTGATAACGGTAGTGGCCTTGTTCTTAAAGGGCGGCACCATGATCCACGGCTTTGCGACTGCACTGCTGATGGGGATTTTATTCGGGACGTATTCATCGATTTATGTGGCCAGTTATTTAGCCATGAAACTCGGTGTAAGTCGCGATCATATGATCCCGGTTGAAATCGAAAAAGAAGGCGCTGATCAGCCGCCAATGATGCCGTAATCGACCGCATTGAATAAAGCCGACTAAGTGAGTCGGCTTTTTTGTGGCCGTTTTTCACACTTGACACTTTTGCCATTCCCGCTCAACATGCTGGCAGGTGTTAACATTAGGTTAATGCCTGTTTGGCGAATATCAATGACCTTCGATGTCAAAAATGGTAGTAAGGAAGGCAAATGCAAACACAAACACGTAAATGTTTAGTCGCTGGTGGCAATTTACTGCAGGCGCACACTTGGAAAGGCTTACTTGAATCAGCAGGGATTCAAGTAGAATTGCGCGGCGAAGCCCTAATGGGCGGCGTAGGTGAATTGCCAGTGGACTTACAAACGGTCGAATTGTGGGTGTCTCAGGCGCAATTTGAATTGGCACAATCACAATTAGCCAATTTAGATGCTGATCTTCCCCAATGGCAATGTGTACAATGTCAAGAGTATAATCATGCCAGTTTTGAATTGTGCTGGCAGTGTAGTGCCGAGCGCAGTGAAGCCCATTAAGGAATTTGCCATGGCTCATACCCCAGGATTTGAACAGTTAGTCGCTCGTTTTCGTCCGCAAGTTCAAGAGATCTCCATTGATCAATATCAAACTCAACCACAATGGCATTTGATTGATGTTCGTGAAGATCATGAATGGTTGAACGATCATTTACCCCGTGCCATTCACTTGGGGCGTGGTATCATTGAACGTGATATCGAAACCCGTTTCCCTGATAAATCTACCCCTTTGCTGTTATATTGTGGCGGGGGTTATCGCAGCGTGATGGCAGCCTATCACTTACAGTTGATGGGATATCAGCACGTGGCTTCGTTAATTGGTGGTTACAAAGCATGGCAGCAACAGCAACTGCCGTTGGTCAAGGATTGATTTAGTCTGGCTCTCGTGATGATGAGGGCCTAATACAAGGTAGAGATGCAGTATTTCCCTCTCATGCTCGACACCCGCCATTGCTCAGTGTTAATGGTCGGTGGTGGTGTAGTTGCCGAGCGCAAGTTAACCTTGCTGGCTCGCACTGACGCCCAGATTACCCTGATTTCGCCAGTTATCACACCCATAATCCAGCAACTGGTAGATGGCAATAGAGTGCAATGGCAGTCGCGGATTGCGGCGCTAGATGACATCAGTGCCCAGTTTCAGTTAATTTACCTCGCCACAGATAACCAAGCCTTACATCAGCAAATGGCCGTGAGAGCGGCTGAATTAGGGGTGTTGATTAATGTGGTCGATACGCCTAGCCTGTGCAGTTTTATCACCCCAGCGATTGTTGACCGTGGTCGTTTACAAGTGGCCATCAGTACAGCGGGTGCCGCCCCTGTTTATGCTCGCACAATCAGAGGCCGCTTAGAGCAAGCCCTGCCTGCGAGTTTAGCGCCACTGCTCGACTTTGTGGCCGCTAATCGTGAGCGGGTGAAGCACAGTTTTATCAATGAAGATGAGCGTCGCCGCTGCTGGGAGCGTTTTTTCGCCTTGAACGGCGACAGGTTTGATCATCAGACAACGACATGGTTTGAACAGGCACTCGACGATCGATCGAAGCCCACAGCTTCCATCCTCTTGCTCGATCAGCAGTCGGATCCGCAATTATTGCCTATTGCTGCCGTGGCACTAATGCAACAATTGGAATATGTCTTTCACAGTGAGCCAATGACTGTGGCGTTAAATGAATTCATACGTCGTGATTGCAACCGTGAACCTTTGCAATCGCTAGAAGCGGTGCTGGATTGCCAACGGGCAGGTTTCCGTTCGTTGGTGGTTGCCGATGCACCAACCTTAGCTGCCATCGCGGCGCAATCACCTAATTGCTTGACCTTAAAAGCTGGAGCCTTACATGGCACTGAATGCCACGATTTTTAAAGCCGAACTGCAGATTGCAGATATGGACCGTTATTATTACCAAACCCACCAATTTACTTTGGCGCAACACCCTTCAGAAACCGATGAGCGCATGATGGTTCGCTTAGCCGCGTTCGCACTTAATGCATCAGAACACTTAACCTTTTCCAAAGGATTGTGTGTCGATGATGAGGCCGAGCTGTGGCAAAAAAGCTTAAGTGGCGATATAGAACTGTGGATTGAGTTTGGTGAAGCCGATGAAAAATGGATAAAAAAGGCCTGTGGCCGTGCCAAAAACGTAAAGTTATATGTCTATGGCGGTCGGAGTGTGCCTATTTGGTGGCAAAAAGCTCAAGGGCCATTTAGTCGATATAAAAACCTTGAGGTATGGGAATTTCCCAAAGAGCAAGTGCAGCAGTTGGCTGGCTTAGTTAAGCGCTCGATGCGACTAAGTTGCAACATCTCAGAAGGCGAAATGTGGCTCAATGATGACGATCAAAGTCTCGCGTTAACCCCCATTAGGCTCTACTAAGGGGAAGCGGATTAGGACGCTCAAGCAACAGGCTCTAACCAAGGGGCCTGTTTTTTTTGCAAGCCTCTATCTTAATACCCTGGCTAAGGTTCTGGTATGTTACTTGAGCCCTCCTTAGTCGGCGGCTGTTCTAATCCTAACTGCCGGCGCATGGCTATGGTTAACCCTAAACAGACGAGCCGGTAAGATTGGCTAAGGTAATAGCGTAAATCCTCATCCTTACTTGGGGCATTATCAAACTGCTGGATCCATTTCATGCCGCGACTGCCAAAGTATGGCGCTGGTCTATAGCCGTCGATTTCCCCGAGAAAGTGAAAATTATTGTCGGTGGTTTTAAAGGTATACGCTGCTACTTTACTCGCCGAGCTGCTCCCAATGGCAAACACTTTGCCGCCGACTTTCCAGACATGGCTTGCTCCCCACTGCTGCACATAGGTAGTGGCGGGTAAGGATTGGCAAAAATGGTTAAATTCATCGACTGTCATGGACGTTCAAAGGCTCATTTTCATGGACATGAGACGCAGTGCTCACAAGGTTAAGAATAATGTCAGCGCATTCGTTAGGGTGAGTCTGGGCGATGAAATGACCGCCAGCGATGTTTATAACAGTGCAATTGGCAAATACGGCCTTCAGCAGCGCCAGTGCTGTGTGACTGACCAATTTATCGCGATGAGGTTTAATGTAGATAGCGGGGCAGTCGATAACCGCGTGTGGGACCTTGAGCGCGGCAATATTGCTGAGTCTATGGTGCAACATTAGCGGATTAGCTTGCGATAGCGCATGCCATATCGGTTCAACCCTTGTGCGTTTACCGATTAAATTAAAGGCTAGCCAATGCAGCAGCCAACTCGACACAGGGTTTGGTCGCATTAAGCTGATGGGTAACCAGTGGGCCAATCGTGATAGCTGTGACGGGGATGAGATAAAACTAGCGATAAACACCACGGCTTGTACTTGCATCGGCCGCAGTTGGCATAACTCGTAAGCTATGCGGCCAGAGTACGACTCTGCTACCAAGATAACTGGCTCAGAGGTTATCTCTTGGGCGATTGTCGCCGCTTGTTCGATATAACTGGTGCCAGCGACGTTATCGAGCGTATATAGCTTAACCGCCATACTCTGATTAAGCTGATGATACAGTTGCTTTAGCAGTAGCCCAGTGCCATCGAGACCGGGAAGTAATATCACTGTCATTAGACGTGGATTAACGAAAATAATAAGGCCGCGAGTGCGGCCTTATTATCAGGGTTAATTACTTTGTGGGCTCGATGCGCACTAAATTCTGGTATGCGCCGCCATTAAAGGTATGAGTATAGCCTTGCTCAATCAGTGACTGTTGCGCTCGGCCACTGCGATTGCCACTACGACAATATAAAACCACTTCGGTATCTTTGGCGATATCGCGTTGGGCAAACTCTTGGGCTATCTGCTCAAATGGAATATTAATGGCGTCAGCCAAATGACCTTGGGCAAACTCTTCTGGGGTGCGGACATCGATCACGAGTGCCCCGTCTTTAATCATATCCCATGCTTGCAAATCATCGGCCGCTTGCGCCGTTGAACTCAGGCTCAAGATGGCGATGAACATAAGGCCAACTTTTTGTAACACAGACAATAAACGCATTTTTCTATCCTTGTATTCGCTTAGCTAATGCAATTTCTGCTTCAGTCTTAACGCCAAATTTACGCATCACCATGGCAGCGGGACAAAAGCCAGTGAAAGAGCTTTGGAATAAATTAGCACCGACAAAGGCAGTAAGCCAGAGAAAATCGGTACTGACCCACACACTCAGGGCTAACGAAAGTAACACCATGATACCAGCAAAGGCGGTGATTGATTTCTCGAGTGACATATTAATGTTCCGATAAATATTTATTTGCAATTTCAGGGAAGCGCTGGATCAAACTAAAGTACAGCACTGGAATTAAAATAATGGTCAATAAGGTTGAGGCAAATATGCCAAAGATAAGACTGATAGCGAGGCCATTGAATATCGGATCATCCAAAATAAACAAGGAACCTATCATGGCCGCTAGTGCAGTCAAAATAATGGGTTTGGCTCTCACTGTGCCAGAATGGATCACCGCTTGAGCTAAGGGGATCCCGCGCGCCAATTCATGATTAATGAAGTCCACCAACAGGATAGAGTTTCGGACTATGATGCCTGCAAGGGCAATCATGCCAATCATCGAGGGGGCAGTAAATTGCGCACCGAGCAAGGCATGACCTGGCATGACGCCAATAATTGTTAATGGAATGGGGGCCATAATAACCAAGGGCACTAAATACGATTTAAACTGAGCCACGACCAGTAAATAAATACCAATCATTCCAATAGCATAGGCTATGCCCATATCCCGAAAGGTTTCGTAAGTGATTTTCCATTCGCCATCCCATAGGACACTAATGCTGTCCAGACCAGAGGGTTGTTCGACAAAGGACTGTTGGAAGCCAAGGCCCTCATCGCCATTAATGTGTGCCACCATGTCGAACATCCCATATAACGGGCTGTCGAGCTCGCCGGCCATATCGCCGGTCACCATGATCATCGGCACCATATTTTTGTGCATGATAGGCATCTTGATATGACCTTGGGTGATGTTTACCAGATCGGCAATCGCCACGGTCGTGCCTTGCTGATTGGTTAAGGTTAGATTTAGTACCTGTTCAAGATCCATTTTCGTCGATTCTTTCAGCTCCAAACGAATAGGGATGGGGGTTTGCTGGTTGGGCTGATGGAAGTTAGCGACATCTTTTCCGCCAATAGAGGTGGTAATCGCGTCGACAATGTTGGCATAAGGCACGCCTAACAAGTTGGCTTTTTGTCTATCGATGCTAATTTGCCACTGCGCTTGTTGAGCCGGTAAAAATATTTCCACATCAACCATGCCATCGGTTTGTTCAAATAAGTCGAACATTTGCTTGGCGGCTTGCTGGCGTAACGCCTCATTAGGGGCATAAACTTCAGCCACAACAGGGGCCCATACTGGTGGTCCTGGCGGGACTTCTACCACTTGGATCCGGCCATTATAGCGGCTAGCGATTTGCGTCAATTGCGCTCGGGTTGATGCGGCAATACTGTGGCTATCGCGATCGCGTTGTTGATGAGCGACTAAGTTAACTTGAATATCGCCAAGTTCAGGTGCTTCACGCAGATAGTAATGCCTAACTAACCCATTAAAATTCATGGGTGAGTTGGTACCAGCATAGGTTTGAATATGCGTCACCTCAGGCACAGTCAGTAAATATTGGCCAAGGTCGTTGAGCACTTTTTGAGTTTGCTCAACTGGGGTACCTTCCGGCATATCTAACATCACTTGAAATTCTGACTTATTGTCAAAGGGCAGCATTTTCATTACCACTAACTTGGCGACAGGTAGGCTCATGGCCAATACAATCAAGACTAATAACCCGAGACTCAACAAGCGTCGATGGGTTCGCGCTTTATCGCCAATCACAAATGGGCTTAATAAGCGGTGGAAGAAACGCGCCATGCCTGAGTCATCGGGATTATGGCTGGTGGCATGAACCTGGCTAGATGCGAGTAACTTGCCACTGAGCCAAGGCGTAATGATAAAAGCAATGGCAAGCGAGATCAGCATGCCCATACTGGCATTGATAGGAATCGGGCTCATGTATGGTCCCATCAAGCCACCGACAAAGTTCATAGGTAATAACGCGGCGATCACGGTGAAGGTCGCTAAAATTGTCGGTCCACCCACCTCATCGACGGCTCTTGGGATCAGTTGCTTTATCGACCCCGTTTTCATTGCCATATGTCGATGAATGTTTTCCACCACAACAATGGCATCATCGACCAGGATGCCGATAGAAAAAATCAATGCAAACAGTGAAATACGATTTAGCGTAAAGCCCCAAGCCCAACTAGCAAAGAGGGTCATCGCCAGCGTAATGATGATAGCCACCCCGACCACAATCGATTCACGCAGCCCCATGGTTACCAGCACCAAGAGTACGACAGCTAAGGTGGCAAACATTAATTTATAGATTAAGGTGCTGGATTTCTCCGCGGCAGTTTCACCATAGTTACGCGTGATAGTGGCTTGGATATTATCCGGGATGAGGACATTGTGACTGGCCTGCAGCTGGGCGTTAATGGCATCGGCTAAATCGACAGCATTAATTCCAGGTTGTTTGGCAATCGAGAGGGTCACAGAGGGGTAGCTGCCACTGCTGTCTTGAAACCAAACATTGGCGCTAGGAATATCGGCACCGAGATTGAGTTCAGCTATGTCAGCCAAGTAGACGGCTTGTGGGCCACTCTGTGTGGGCACCACGGCGACCACCAAATCAGCCACTTCTTGTTCGGATTGTAAAAACTGGCCGGTTTTTATCTTAATGACCTGATTATTTTGAACCAAAGATACCGGCATTGAGGTGCGATTATTGTTATCTAAGCTATTTTGTAATTGGTCATAACTTAATCCAAACGCATTGAGTTTGACGGGGTCAATCCGTACATTGAGCACTAATTCTTGCTCACCGACCAAATTCACTTCCCGGGTACCTGGAATGCGTTTCAATTGGGTTTTAAGACCCGTGGCGACTTGGGTTAATTGGGCTGCAGATACCTGCCGGTCTTTGGACCATAAGTTAATGTTCACTATGGGAACATCATCAATACTGCGGGGCTTGATTAACGGCTCGCCGACACCTGCCTGACGAGGCAGTCTGTCCATATTGGCATAGAGTTGGTTGTAGAGCGCAACAATGGCATCGTTGCGCGGGACACCAACATCAAATACCACGATTAACATGGCGCCATCGGCTTGAGACATGGAATATAACGTATCTATTCCCTTGATTTCAGAGATCAGCTGCTCTGCTGGCAGGGTCACTAAGTTTTGGACTTCTTGTGGTGTCGCGCCGACAAAGGGAATAAAAACATCGATGAAGGTGACCTCAATTTGAGGATCTTCTTCTTTTGGCGTCACCATAATGGCAAAAATACCCATGAGTAAGCCTAGCAAGGCCAACAGTGGCGTCATGGGGTTGGTTTGAAAGGTGGCGGCTAATCGACCTGCGATGCCCATTTTGGGCGTGTCCTGACTCATACAAACTCCTTAATTAACCGTCATACTCGCTTTGCCAGACATGAGTAGTTCGTATGGCGCGCTAGCAATTTTATCGCCCACTTCCAGACCGGCGAGTACTTGGACCTTATCATCTTGGTAAGCGCCGAGACGTACTTGTGTCAGCAAGAATTGGTTGTTGCGCCATAGATAGACGGCGGTGAGTTCATTCATGTGGTACACGGCACTGACGGGGATAGCAATTTGTTGGCGTTGTCCGGTGCTAAAGCGCACCTTGGCCCAGCTACCGGGATTGATATTGCCAATATCTGCGGGTAAGGGCAGGCGTATCATGTAGCTATGACTCTTAGGATCGGCAAATTGGCTTATTTCTGGCGAGATATCCATGATCACTCGACCATCACTTAGCTCGATGTCAAACTTCGGTAGGCTATTGAGCGCCTGACGATAGCGTTCAGGCACCCAAGCGACGGCGCGCATTTGCTGGTTAGAGTAACCCGAAAGTAATGCTTGCCCTGGCTGGACGGTTTCTCCGACTTCAACATGGCGAGCCGTTAAAATACCTGAAAATGGCGCAAAGACTTGGGTGTATTTAACATTTTCAATGGCCTTTTCTACTTGTGATTGCGCTGCGTTGACCGCTTGTGCAGCGGCGTCGGCCTTGGCGGTGGCATTATCAATTTCACCTTTAGAAATAGCCCCTTGCGGAAAGAGTTGCTGCAGACGGCGCCATTGTGATTGGGCATCGATATTGAATGCGCGGGCTTTAGCCAGTTCAGCCTCAGCGCCGGTTAATTGCGCCCCTTGCTCGATATTGGTCATCCGCAATAACTCGGCGCCTTCGGGGACGAGATCATTGACGTCATAGTTAATGGCAAGGATCCGAGCTGAGGTCTGGGCTGAAACTGTTGCATCTTGCACTGCTTCTAGCGTGGCATCTAGGTTTAACATTTGCGCAGTCATTACCGACTCTATGGTTAACAATTGCTCAGGCATTGGCTGAGTTGCTAGAGTGTGAGCACTGAAAAGCAGGGCACACATGGCGGTAATAGTGGGTCGTAGTTTCATCCTTTACACCTCGATTCCAGAAGACAGGTAGCGATTGCACCATTCATGCAAAAATCCTAATGGAATGCAGTGTAAACTGCAATCAATCCATTAGAAAAATTTAATGAATCGATAACTTTAATCGGTATTTATAAATTTTTTGGTATTTAATCAGAGAGATAGTAGGTGATGGTTGATACCACCCTGATTTGTTTGATGTGCGGGGAATTGCTATCTCGGTCGCTAATACTGAATTGACCTTGACTGGCTTGTTTAATTTTACCCAGTTGAGATTGCGAATCCTTGGCAAATTTTTCGGCGACTTCGCGCGCATTTTGAGTCGCCAGTTGGATCATCTCAGGTTTAACATCATTCAATTGGGTGTAGAGGTATTGAACCCGGCTATTATAGCCATCGGTGGCAAAACTAATGCCATGCTGTAACAGTTGCAATATTTGTTGCTGAGCGCGGCGAACTTTGTCGACGTCATTTGAGTACACAGAAATGGTGGTTTTAGCACTGTATCTAAATCTTACGTTGGGGTCGGAATACCCCTGCGCTTGTCGATCATCAATGGCGGGCATCGCTTGAGTGATTTCATCATCACTAAATCCTTGTTCTTTTAAAAATGCGATGATGGTGGCGGAGCTATGACTGACGCTTTGATAAAGCTGATTGAGGTTATTATCAACAGCGGTAAAGGGGATGGGCCAGATAGCGATATTGGCATTCACCTCCATCTGCGCGAGTCCTTTCACCGTGACACTTCTATCAAGCATTTTGGTGGCCATGATACTGGTGCTTGCTTGATAACCTAATCCGAGTAATCCAGCAAAAATCCCCAACCCTAACAGTGCCGCTGCGACCATGGTTTTCATTGCATCATCCTTTGTTATGCTGTCACTGGTTGAGCTTATCAGTTCATGACCACATAAGCACTGCATGATAGCGGATAAATTAACCATGAGGTTGGGTATTGCTGTGATGATATTTAGGGAAAGTTTGGGCGCTGCAAGCCAAAGGATAATCACTCACGCTGGGAGTTAGCAGTAAGAGTTGAGGTCTGCTGCAGGCAAACAATGCCTTGTCAGCATGCAAAAAAGCCGCAAATTTGCGGCTTTTTAGTTTCCCCCCCCCTAAGTGAGTGTCACTCAACTTAGGGGCGCTGTCATCATCTTAACAGATTAAAAGCGCTGGCTATATTGGACTGAGAAATAGTTGGCGCCAGTATTGGTCACTGCGCTTAGGGTACCGTTAAGACCGCCTAGTGATTTCTCGGTGACTTGGGTTTCTTCACCCATGACGTGGGCAAAGCCAACATCAACGGTGGATGTTTTGCTGAGGTTATAGGTGGCACCTACAGCTAACCATTGACGATCTGAATCCGGGATAGAAATGGATTGGATGTCGGCAACAACGCCTTGGTCAAAGGCGTAACCGGCGCGTAACGTCCAGTCTTGGTTGAGGGTATAAGTACCGCCAACGCTGAAGAACCAAGAGTTTTTCCAACCGTATTCTTTCAGGATTTCAGTGTCACTGCCTGAGTGCAGATCCACCGAGTCAAAGTTACTCCATTCAGTCCACTGCGCGGTATATGACAGGGCGAACTGCTCGGTTAGCTGGTGGAAACCGGCAAACTGGGCGATATCGGCCATCGGTACCGTCAGTTCATCATAATCTGCCATGGCAAAGTTGGCTGGGTTCAACTTCTTTAAGGTCCCTTCAACTTTCATGTCAGGACTGAAGCGATAGCTCAGGCCAAAACGGTGATTGTCGTTGACTTCATAGGTAACACCTACAATACCGCCAAAACCGAAACCATCGGCTTCAACATCAACGGTTTGAACATCAGGGAATACCGCGATTTGTCCATCACGAGTTAATACCCCTTCGCCACGAATAACGTCGATACCTGCACCGATACTCCAATGCTCGTTAATGCGAGCCGAGATGCTGGCATTAAAGTTAACCGTAGTGACTTCGGTTTTGCCGACTAGATCCCCAGGGACAGGCTTTCCACTTAAGCCTAAATCGCTGGTGTCAGTGCCAGTGCCATAATTAGAGAATACAGCTAAACCGAAAGCAAAAGTGTCATTAATCGGTTGAATATAGAAGGCATTTGGGATGACTTTGGCTTCGGCAGCATTATCGATATGGTCATAGTTGACGACAGGAATGTTAGCGCCACGATTCCAGTTGGCATCGCTGACTTCCACAGTAACATCGGCATAGGTTAGACCGACAGACAGGGCTTTTTCATCAAACATGGCCATTGCCGATGGGTTACGGGCTAATACGCTGGCATTGTCAGCGATCACGGCATCACCAGCAAAGGCACGACCAATTCCGGTAGCCGATTGGCTGTTAAGTTGGAAACCCGCCGCCATGGTTTGCGCGCTTAATAATGTTACCGCCGAGGCTAATAGAGTCTTGTTGAACATTTTCATTATTATCATCTCTTATTGTCGACGCAGTGCGTTACTGTGCCATTTATAATGGCTGTATGTTAGGGACTCGGGCTAACCTCCACAACTCCGACCAGAGATAAATTGCTGTTAATAAAAAGTTATTTAAATGTATAATTTAAGGTTTTGCTAAATAAGGCGCTCACGAAAGGTTGTTTAAACCCTTTTGATAACAATGGCTTATGCATGTCGTTGCGGTTGGGGCTTATTCGTTAGCCCCTTGTTTATGTTGGTTTTTAAGTCACAATTAATAAAAAAGTCTGGCCGTTTACTGTATTTTTTATGGCGTAAGTCGGCCATCGAGGTCATGGTCGCCCAAATTTTGCAATGAATGGCCGGTCTTTACCCTATGGCTGAGGTATTATCAGGGATGCAGGTTTTCGAATTTGTGGTTATCAAGATAGCATCACTACGGGGCGGTGGCTTTGTATGCCAATGGCAAAAGCGGATATCAACGGGATTAATCAGGGCGTTGCCGACAACTGATCCTGCTGGTGTTGATCCGCAGTGAATAACTAAGCAGGCAGATTATCGCTTACCTCGACACAAGGTAAGCGAGCTTATTCAAGCACAGGTTAAATCTCGCTTAGATAAAACTGGTTTCTAGGCGACTACGGGTGTCATTTAACGCCTCATTATTATTCGCAACCAGCAACATATAGGCATTACCCGCGTTATAGCTAGCACCGGTTAATTCGGCATCATTAAAATAACTGGCTAATTGAAAGCGCTCGTTTTGCGGCACAATAAAGACAGTCACCTTCTCTCCATTATGCTGTAACACCAAATGCAGGGATTGAACACCTTGGAAATCACAGTAAGTGGCAAACAAAATATCGCCAGGATCGTTGACAAAACGCTCAATACTCTCAGGAAATAATTGGCCTAATTTTTCGTTAACCAGTTCAATCGGAATTGGCGTATTAGCCTGCATTGCTTGGGTTTCATGGTGAACATGAGTTAACGCATGCTCACTGAGATCGATAGGTGCGACTCTTAATAAGCTAAATGATATTAAACTGACAAAGGCAATAGATGCCGCCATAGCAACCCCAACGCCTAAACGCTGTGTAAAGCTATAATGGCTTTTTAATTGGGTGTTTAGCAGTAATTTGTCGGCAAATTGTGGCGGAGTGGGGATAGCAAAAGCCCCATGGATTTTATCGTCCAATGTTTTCATTTGTTCGATAAATTCGGCCTTATCCGGATCACTTGCCGCCTGGATAAAGTCGTCATCTTGACAGTTGGGGTCAATGACCGCTTGTCGACGAAAGCGTAATTCATCCATTGGTTTTTTCTCTTATTTCTGTGTGTTCAAGGAGTTCTTTTAACTGATTTCTTGCTCTGAATAAACGTGTCATCACGGTATTGCGATTCAGTTCTAAAATTGCTGAAATCTCGTCACCGCTAAAGCCTGCCACTACTTGAAGTAACAAGGGCTCTCGATATTCAGGCTCGAGTTTGGCAATCTGACGACGTAATAAGGTTTGTTCCATTTTTTGCTCAAGAGAATAGTTAATATTATCTTCTAAGCGACTTTCTTCAGTGTCAGTGTAATCAAACTGCTTACGTTCAAATCGTCGCGCATTTTCGCGCCTGAGAATGGTGATCAACCAGGCCTTGGCCGCTTTTTCATCTTTTAAAGCGTCAAGCGACTTCCACGCCCGCAAAAATGTTTCTTGGGTGATGTCTTCAGCGACGTGTCGATCGCCACAAAGCCAGTATGCATATCGAAATACATCCGTGTGCAATACCTTCACTAGGGCATCGTATCTTTGTTGTTTATTCAGCATGTCATTATTGACCGTACTGGGCTGAATTTTATTTCGAAGTTTTTTGAACATAATCATTTTATTGGACGAAATTAGTACTAGCTTAACGTAAAAGTGAGGAGAGGGAACTAAGTTTGTTGGCAAAATGTAACATCTGGTGGTGCTGGCGTGAGGCAGGCCAACCGTGAGTTGGCCTGCAGGCAATAGGATTACGGATTCAGTTTGACTAATGCTAAGTGTTGGCTTGAAAGTGGTTTTAGCGCTTGCACTTGAGCCAGTAATTGCTGACACAATGCCTTGGTATCTTGGGTATTCGTTTGGCTATAGGCCTGTTGTTGCAGCAAGGTCAAGGTGGTGGCAACCGCGGGGGCATATTCAGCCAAATTGGCTAATGACAGAGACGTGCCAAGCTTGCTAGCGCACACGTTCGGAGTCAAGCTTAAGATATGACCTATAGCTTGTTGGTGACACGCCTCGGCTAAGTCTTGATAGCCAGGCGTTGGCATGACATGGCTTGGTTCAATGACACTGGTTGGCTTGCGGTGGCTAGCGCGCCACCATGCTAGCAGGGTCGCTAACCATAATATGGCAAACATTAGGGTTAACCAAGGCCATGCACCATGGCTGGTGTTAGTGTGGGTTGGCGCAGGAGTGGTTTCTAGTGAACCCGTGGGCGGCTGCGGCATGGCACTTGACGGCGCCACCTCAATATGGCGAGCCGGTAGCTTCACAAACTCAGTTTGCTTTAATTTGGGATTCCACCAAGGAATGCTGATGCTTGGTAATGTTAACGGACCGGCTTGGGTAGGAACCATGGCAACGGTTTGGGTTAACTGTGAGATCAATTGGCCTTCTCGCAAAATACTCTGGCGTTGTGGCTTTTCTGGATACACTTTAACGCCTTGGGGGGCGGTGATATTAAGACTTGGTAAATTATAATCTTCTACGTTGGTTGCCACTAACGTAAAGGTGCGGGTAATGGGCACGCCGACTTCAAAGGATTGCGTCTCGTCCCACTTTTCAGTCAACATGGCCAGATCGGCAACCCACCATTTCCCTTGATAATCGACAGGAATGGGCAATACCTCGATGATGTCATTATTGGCATTGGCCTGCACTGGGCGGCTTTGGTTAAAAGAAAAGAGGTTGGTGGATTGATCTTGGTTAATAATGTCGCCATCAAATTTTGCACCAATAATCTCGGTTTTTCCCGGCTTATCTAAGGTAATGCCATAGACTCTTTCAATGACTCGATAGCGAAGACCATCGATGATTTCAGAGCCATCCACATCTTCGCCTAACTGTTTTACTTGGGCATCTTTTACTTCTGGTGCATTGATCATGCCGCGCTGTAAATCTTTAGCTAAATAGAGTTTGACCTTATAAATGAGCAGTTCACCAACATAAGGTTCAGCGTTAGATAATGTGGCTTTTAGCATCACATCTTGGCTGCGATTGCTTGCCGCCACATCGGCTACCACGCTCAACGGGATAGGCGCTGAACTCACACCTGCAATCGTCAATGCTGGGATAGTGACATTACCTAATTTTTTGGCCGCTAATAAGATTTGCCAACGAGTTTCTTTACTGGCATCGAAATTGATAATTCTTGTACTGCGACTGACACTGGTGCGGCCAATAATAAAATCCTTCGCTAAGGCCGAGGTATTCAGCGCGCTATTGGCGATATCGTCATTGGCAACCACGGTTAAGGCAAAGTATTCATTTACCATCACGGGATTACGATCGACGGTCGCTTGCAATTGGGTCACTTCAGCTTGACTAATCCCAGAGACTAACCACAGCAAGAGAAATAATAGGGCGGTCGGTTTTACCACTGTTCAGTTTCCTTATTAACGGTGCCTTGCAGTTGTCGCTTTTGGTATTCAAGCAACATTTTATTGCGTAGTAAGACTTGCGGATCATCATTGACGGTATTGAGCATGCGCTGCATCTCCATCGGCAACGGAGTCATTTGTTCACTAGTGGTCGGTGACGTATTGCTCGCCGTCATCGCTGTCGCATCGGGGTCAGTGGGTGGCGGTTGCTGATTGTTGTCGGTTGTCAGTGCTTGAGTCTCAGCGGCTGATTGGCTGGCAGCGGTAGCGGGGGCAGTTTCCTCGACACTGGGCTTGGCATTAGCATCCGCTTGCATTTGCGCTTCATTAATGGCGGGATCTTGACCGTCTTGCTGGCCCTGACTGCCTTGCGGGTCTTGATCGTCTTGCTGGCCCTGACTGCCTTGCGGGTCTTGACCGTCTTGTTGGCCCTGACTGCCTTGCTGGTTTTGACCGTCTTGCTGGCCCTGACTGCCTTGCTGGTTTTGACCGTCTTGCTGGCCCTGACTGCCTTGCTGGTCTTGACCGTCTTGCTGGCCCTGACTGCCTTGCTGGTCTTGACCGTCTTGCTGGCCCTGACTGCCTTGCTGGTCTTGACCGTCTTGCTGGTCCTGACTGCTTTGCTGGTCTTGAACGTCTTGCTGGCCCTGACTGCTTTGCTGGTCTTGCGTGTTTTGTTGCTCTTGTAACAGTTTCTCTGCTAATTCGAGATTACTCTGAGCCTGCGCAAATTCGGGTTGCAGCGCCAATGATTGTTGGTATTTTTGCTTGGCATCGGCGAACTTTCCTAATTGCATCAGAGCATTACCTTGATTGTAAAGGCCGTTGGCACTCTTGTCCTGACTAAATCCCGCCAATGCCTGCTCATACTGCTTGGCTTGATATAACGCGGCGGCTTGCCATTGCGGCAGGGTAAATTGTTGTGCCGCTTGTTGATACTGACCTTGTTGATAGGCTGTCTGCGCTTGTTGATCTTGGGTGTGCCAAAGATCTTGCCAAGTGTTAGCTTGTGCCGGTTGCGGTACACTGATGACTGTCATCAGTGCTAGGCTGGCTAATAAGCCATGGCGAAAAGTCATGACGACAGGTAGCAGCAATAATAGCGCGATATAAGGGCCTAGATCTTGCCATTGCTCGCCATGGAGATCGGTCAATTGCGCCTCTTGACTGGTTTTGAGCCAGTGGATCACTTGGTTGACATCGCTGCCATCATTGGTTGGAGTGACAAAGAGGCCGCCATTAGCTGCCGCCAATTTAGCCAGTAGTGACATGTTGGTCTTGGCAATAACGACATCACCATCGATGTTTTTTTGTAATGTACCATCTGGGTAATGGATGGCTGCGCCGGCGTCGGTGCCGATGGCTATTATGGCTAGCCGATAAGGGCTAGCATCTAAACTTTGCTGTGCTTGTTTAAATTGTTTTGCATTGATGCCGTCGGTGAGCACTATGATGTCACCATTGAGGTAACCGCCCTGTGTCAGCAACTGCTGGGCAAGCGTTAACCCTGCCGCTAAGTTTGACCCTTGGCTCGGCATGATGGCCGGGCTGAGCGTGGGTAACAGATTAAGTAAGGTGTGCTTATCATTAGTGATTGGGCTAATGGTAAAGGCATCCGCCGCGTAGACGACTAACCCAGTATCTCCCGTGGTTAATGCATTAATTAAGTCGGTGGCTCTAAATTTTTCTTGAGTGAGCCGGTTTGGTACTAAGTCATTAGCATAGAGTGAATTTGACATATCCAGTACGATGACTCGGCCATCGCTGGCAGCAAACACGGGCGTGGCTTTTTTGGTCACGGCTGGACCTGATAAGGCCAATATTGCGATAACCATGATGGTGGTTAACCACCACAGTGAGGTTTTTTTGGCCGCCGACGTCGGCGAGATCAATAGCCGTGATAAATGACTCGCAATATAAGAATCCCAACCCGATGTGCCGCGATGCACGCGCCAAAGATAGGCAAGGAATAGAGGTAAGGCGACATAGGCCCATAACCATTCTGGTCGAATAAAGTGCAATATCATCGTAACTTCCGCCCTAATGACGGTCCATGACCTTTGATTTGCCACAGTGATAAGCCGACAGTCAGTATCAGCATCAACGCCAGTGGCCAGTAAAATAATTCTGTTTGTGGTTGATAGCTCATGAGATCACGGCTGACAGGTTCGAGCTTATCAATGTCTTGGTAGATGCGTGCTAATTCGGCGGGATCTCTGGCACGGAAATATTGACCGCCAGTCAGGCTGGCTATTTGGGCCAAGGTGCTTTCATCTAAATCGGCGGCCGGATTGATTTGCTCTGTTCCAAACAGGCCTCGACGAGTCAGGGTGTCAGCCCCAATACCGATGGTATAGATGGTGATCCCACGTTTTGCGGCAATTTCAGCGGCTTCAAGCGGCTCGATATTACCGGCATTACTGCTGCCATCAGTCAGCAAGATCAACACGCGATTACTCTCATCGATGTTGTCAAAGCGCTTAACGGCCAAGCCAATAGCTTCGCCGATGGCAGTTTGTTTACCGACGAGACCGATTTGTGCTTCATGAAGGTATTGACTGATGCTGCGTCTGTCTTGGGTCAGTGGTGCCTGTAAATAGGCGTGGTCGGCAAATAAAATTAATCCGAGGCGATCGCCTTGACGGCGCTCAATAAAATCACTGAGCACATGTTGGATCAAGGTGAGTCTATCGACGGTTCGGCCTTGGATCACCATGTCTTCAATTTGCATGCTTCCAGACAAATCGACCGCCACCATCAAATCTCTGCCTTCAGTAGGCAGCGGTATCGGTTCACCTAACCACATGGGTCTGGCGAGTGCGATGAGCAATAATAGCCAAATCAGATACAAGGGTTTTTTAGATGGGTGGTGGGTCACCGACACGGCTTGATTGCCCAGCGTGGCTACCCCAGGCAGTTGCAGTTCACCGCCTGCCATCGCTTGACGCTTATGGGTAAACAATATGGGTAGAGGCAAGAGTAATAATAACCAAGGCCAATTGAGGGTTAACATTCACTTCTCCGTTGACGTTGTTGGCGACTAGGGGGCAGGGCATGTTTGAGCCAGTGTTGACTCAACTGAGTGAGCTGTTGTTTTTGCACCAGTGTGATGCCTGTAGGGCGAAAGCGCTGTCCAAGCAAGAGTGGCCATTGCCCTTGATACTGGTTTGGCATATCGAGATCAAGCCAAGTAAACCAGGCGCTGTCACTTAGGTTGCTAAGTGAGTGACGCGGGTAATAACTCATGGCGGCTCGTTTAAGCAATATATTAACCTGATGAGGATAATCAGGGCTATTGAGATCTAATTGTGCCAGCAATAACAGCGCTTGTTGGCGGGCAACTTTGGCTCGGCGTGATTGTCGCCACCATGCCAAGGTGCTTACCACCAGGATTAACGCAATGGCGAGGAGCAACCAATAGCCCAGCGCAAGCGGCCATGCGCTGACGTCGGCGGGCAGTTGGATATCGTGGAGTGATGCCAAGGCTGGGTTGGCAGTAACAGCTTGAGTCACTGGTTTATCCTAATTTATCCAATTGTTGATTTAAGGGCTGGCCAGCATCAATAAAGCGCGGCTGGATCGTTAACCCTTGTAACATGCTCACAAATTGCTGTTGTTGCTGTTGTTGTCTTAGTAACCAAGCCTCGTATTGCGTTCGGTCAAGCCAACGTTCGACATTGCCTTCTCGCACCGGCAACTGAAATTGGCGCGGTAATTGTGTCTGTCCTTGCCTTAAAGGGTCGGTAATGACAAAGGCGGAGATATCGCAATGGCGGCTTACCATGCTCAGCGGAGCTCGACATGCTGGAGAGAAATTAAAGCCATCGCTAATGAGATAAATTAATGAGCCTGGTTTAGCCAGCCGAACTAATCGCTGACAAGCGTGAGCCAGATAATCAGGTTCTGCTAGCGCCCTTGTCAATTGATGCAGTTGTTCGCCATGGAGTTTGGTTATCGCATTAATAAACGGCAGTATGCCTGCCTGACGGCTGCGGGGCTTTAATTCTTGATGTTGGCTTTCGGTCACGATTAACCCGCCCAAACGATCACCGTGACGGATGGCCGCCCAGCCTAAGGTGGCCGCTAAATGTGCCGCTTGGACAGATTGCAGCAATAGACTGGAACCAAAATATAGGCTGTAACTGAGATCGAGCAAGATAATCACAGGACGCTCGCGCTCTTCCACAAACAACTTAGTGTGAACCTTGCCGGTTCTGGCGGTCACCCGCCAGTCGATGGTTCTGACATCATCGCCTTGTTGGTAGTGGCGTACCTCAGCAAATTCCATTCCGCGGCCTTTAATGGCACTGCTTCTGTGTCCCGCTAACGCTGCGCGAGCGCGGCCTCGATGTTCAACGACGGCGATGGCTTGCCGTTGACAGGCCAGCAACTCTTTATCGGTTAATGAGATGCCATCGGCAAATAATGGCATAGACGCTGGAAGCTTCATGGTTAAGGCACCGCCACCAAAGATAACAAGTGACTAATGACGTGATCGCGGCTAATGCCTTCGGCTTGGGCTTGATAGCTGAGCAATAATCGGTGACGCAACACATTGGGGACCACGGCTTGAATATCTTCAGGCGACACAAAGTCTCGCTCCTGCAGCCAAGCTCGTGCGCGAGCGCAGCGTTCTATCGCCAAGCTTGCCCTTGGACTGACACCGTATTCCAGCCATGTCGCTAACTCGGCGCTATATTGGGCCGGTTGCCGAGTGGCATTAATAATATCGACAATATAATGCTCAAGTGGCTCAGCGAGATACAGTTCGAGTGCCTCTTTTCGTGCTTCGAAAATATCGACTTGCGCTATCGGCTCGATGTTAAGTTCTTCACCGCGAAGCGCCTCGTTGCGCGATAATCTTAAAATCTGTAATTCGGTTTCAGCGCTTGGATAATCGAGGTTTAGGTGCATTAAAAAACGGTCGAGCTGAGCTTCTGGTAACGGGTAGGTACCTTCGTTTTCTAGCGGGTTTTGGGTTGCCATGACTAAAAATAGTGGCGCTAGCGGGTAAGAGTGTTTTCCGACAGTGACTTGTCCTTCCGCCATGGCCTCTAACAACGCTGATTGCACTTTTGCGGGGGCACGATTGATCTCGTCCGCTAAGATCAGGTTATGAAATATCGGTCCGGCTTCAAACTCAAATTGACCTGTCTGGGCTCGATAGATGTCGGTGCCAGTTAAATCCGCGGGCAACAGATCCGGAGTAAACTGAATGCGATGGAAATCACCTTCAACGCCCTCACATAAGGCTTTTACCGCGCGGGTTTTAGCAAGCCCTGGCGGGCCTTCCACCAATAAATGGCCATCAGCAATTAATGCAGTGAGTAAGTTTTCGGTTAAATCTGGCTGACCTAATACTTGTTGATTGAGGTATTGGCGCAAAGAATGAAATCGGCTAATTGGCATAAGGTTACTCATTCATTTGTAGATGGCTGATATAGACATACCATAGTGTAAATAGTTTCGTACAAAATTGTACTCTGTATCTTTTAATTGTTTTTCATAGAAAAAAACAAACATTTTCGAGAAGTTTTGATAATAAACAAACAAGTGTTTTAAACCAAGACAGAAATAGTTAGAATCAGATCACACTTTTATTGGTCTGACCTGTTAAGTGTGCTGTCAAGCAGGACCCTAGACTATGGAATAGAGAATAACAAGAGGATGACACATGCATGCCAGACAAGATCTGACCACTCGCAAGGGCGAGCGAATCGCCATTGTTGCGGGACTTCGTACGCCATTCGCTAAACAAGCGACGGCCTTTCATGGGATTTCGGCGCTCGATATGGGCAAGATGGTCGTCAATGAAATGATTGCCCGTGCTGAACTGGATCCCGCATTAATCCAGCAATTGGTGTATGGCCAAGTGGTACAAATGCCGGAAGCGCCAAATATTGCCCGGGAAATTGTGCTTGGCACTGGCATGAATGTGGCCACCGATGCTTACTCAGTCAGTCGGGCATGTGCCACCAGTTTTCAGTCGGCAGTTAATGTGGCTGAATCTATGATGGCTGGCAATATCGATGTGGGCATTGCTGGCGGGGCCGACTCATCATCGGTGTTGCCGATTGGGGTGTCTAAAACTATGGCGCGAGCCTTGGTTGATCTCAATAAAGCCCGTAGTGTCGGGCAAAAGCTCGCCATATTGCGTCGTCTAGGCCTCAAAGACTTATTGCCAGTGCCTCCGGCGGTCGCGGAATATTCGACGGGCTTATCGATGGGACAAACCGCAGAGCAAATGGCGAAAACCCATAACATCAGTCGCCAAGATCAAGATGCATTAGCCCATCGCTCACATACCTTAGCCACTCAAACTTGGGCTTCTGGGGTGTTACAGCAAGAGGTGATGACAGCCCATGTACCGCCTTATAAGCAGTTTATTGATATGGATAACAATATCCGTCAAGACTCACAATTAGATTCGTATGCCAAGTTAAGACCCGCCTTCGATCGCAAACATGGCTCAGTTACCGCTGCTAACAGCACGCCCCTGACCGATGGTGCCTCGGCCATTATTATGATGACGGAAAGCCGAGCTAAGGCCTTGGGGTATCAACCTATCGGGTATATCAAGAGTTATGCATTCACTGCCATCGATGTGTGGCAAGACATGTTAATGGGTCCTTCTTATGCTACCCCATTGGCATTGGCTCGCGCCGGCATGCAACTTGAAGATTTAACCTTGATTGAAATGCACGAAGCGTTTGCGGCTCAGACCTTGGCCAATATGAAGATGTTTGCCTCAAAGACCTTTGCCCAAGAGAAATTGGGATTATCGCGTGCCATCGGCGAAATCGATATGGACAAGTTCAATGTGCTCGGTGGTTCTTTAGCCTACGGCCACCCATTTGCCGCCACAGGTACACGCTTAATTACCCAAGTATGTCATGAACTGAAACGTCGAGGTGGTGGGGTTGGTTTGGCCACCGCTTGTGCTGCAGGTGGTCTTGGTGCTGCCATGATTTTAGAGGTGGAGTAATGAAGATGGAAAAGACATTTACCCTGAGCCGAAATGATAATGGGATTGCTATCTTAACCATGGATGTTGTGGGTGAAACCATGAACACCTTGAAGGCTGAGTTTGCTACGGAAATCGGCGCTATCATTGCTGAAATTAATCAAGATAAAAGCATTAAAGGCTTAGTGCTGACGTCCGGCAAGCCTGACTCTTTTGTGGCTGGTGCCGACATCAGTATGCTGGATAGCTGCCAAACTCAAGCCGATGCTAAAGCGTTATCGCAACAAGGACATCAAGTCTTTGCTCAGCTTGAAGGGCTTGCTATACCTGTGGTTGCTGCCATCCACGGTCCTTGTTTAGGGGGTGGGTTAGAACTGGCATTGGCCTGTCATCGCCGAGTCTGCAGTGATGATAGCAAAACCCAATTAGGGGTCCCCGAAGTGCAACTCGGTTTGCTGCCTGGCGGGGGCGGTACCCAGCGTTTACCGCGGTTGATTGGTGTTGCTAAAGCCCTAGATATGATGTTGACGGGCAAGCAAGTTCGCCCTAAACAAGCCTTGAAGCTTGGCTTGGTAGATGATGTGGTTCCGGCCACTATTTTGCTACAAACTGCGGTTGAAATGGCCTTAGCCGGTAAAAAAGCTCGCCACGTACGTAAGCAAACCTTGGTTGAAAAATTGCTGGAAGGCAATCGTGCCGGTCGCAACATTATTTTTGATCAGGCCAGTAAACAAGTTTTTAAAAAGACCCAAGGCAACTATCCCGCACCAGCAAAAATTATCGACTGTGTTCGCCAAGGGTTAGACAAAGGCATGACCAAAGGCTTGGAAGTCGAGGCGAGTCATTTTGCTGATTTGGTGATGACGCCAGAATCCGCCGCGATGCGATCGTTATTCTTTGCCATTACCGAAATGAAAAAAGAAACCGAAGTCGATGGGGTTGCCCCGAAAAAAGTGAACAAAGCCGTGGTGCTCGGCGGTGGTTTGATGGGGGGCGGGATTGCTTCCGTGACGGCCACTAAAGCTAAAGTGCCGGTGCGAGTTAAAGACATTAATGAGCAAGGATTGAGCAATGCGCTAGCCTATGCTTACAAGCTGACTGAAAAACCAGTGAAGCGCCGTCATATGACAGTAGCCGCCCGTGATAAGTTGATGGCTCTAATGACCACGACGACAAGCTATTCTGGGGTCAAGGATGCAGATATCGTCGTTGAGGCGGTATTTGAAGACTTGGCGTTAAAGCATCAGATGGTCAAAGACGTCGAACGTGAATGTAGTGCTGAGACCATTTTTGCCTCTAATACCTCATCTTTACCTATTGCTCAAATTGCCGCTGCGGCGAGCCGACCAGAAAATGTCATTGGCTTACATTATTTCTCGCCGGTAGAAAAAATGCCGCTGGTGGAAGTGATTGCTCACAAAGGCACGTCACCGCAAACTATTGCGTCGACGGTTGCCTTTGCCCGCAAGCAAGGTAAAACTCCGATTGTGGTACAAGATGGCGCAGGCTTCTATGTTAACCGGATTTTAGCCTTGTACATGAATGAAGCCGCACAGTTATTACTTGAAGGTCAAAGCGTGGCTCACCTAGATAAAGCCTTGGTGAAATTTGGCTTCCCGGTCGGACCTATGACCTTGCTCGATGAAGTCGGCATAGATGTCGGTGCTAAGATCTCGCCCATTCTTGAGTCTGAACTAGGGCAACGCTTTAAGGCGCCCTCTGCGTTTGCGCGTTTACTTGAGGACGATCGAAAAGGGCGTAAAAATGGCAAAGGATTTTATGTCTATGGTGATAAAGCCCCGAAGAAAGGCAAGCAAGTGGATGACAGTGTCTATCAGGTGCTAGGGATTAAGCCGAGTGCAGATATGGAAATGTCGAGCCTCGCTGATCGGTGCGTGATCCAGATGCTTAACGAAGCGGCGCGTTGCCTTGAGGATGGCATTATCAGTTGTGCTCGCGACGGTGATATCGGGGCCATTTTTGGCATAGGTTTCCCACCGTTCCTCGGTGGTCCGTTCCGCTACATGGATACACTCGGGATCGCTAACTTAGTGGCAAGTTTAGAGCGTCATCAAGCCAATTTTGGCGAGCGCTTTACCCCATGTGATTTACTTAAATCGATGGCGGCAGAGGGTAAGACCTTTTTTTAATCTCTGCCGTAGTGATTAAGCGGCCATGATTGGCCGCTTTTTTTATGTGTGGCGGCAACCATTGTTGGTCTATCACTTACTGAATGCGGTGAAGATGGTTTGATCTATTGATAAATAACCCATGCGATGACAGTGGTAAATTCTGGGGGAACTCATGCTTGAGTCAGAAACGAGGCGAGCGTCGATGGTAAGGTCGATGCGGTGGCAGAGAAATTGAGAAATTAACAATAAGGGAGCTAGGCTCCCTATATTGTGTCAGGCCATTATCAGTTCCACCACCCCTTGGCTGGGATAACTTCTAGGTGCTGAAGCCCCTCAGGCAAGGTGACCTTCTTGCGTGTTATTTTGTTTAATCCGAGTGCTTTTTTTATGACTGCAAACATAATGTTACCCTCTGATTAGTCGATTTAGGCAAGTAAAGCATCAATAGCTACAGGTGCTTTAACCCAAGGCAGGGCGGCAGTGTTAACGCCATCGACTTTGACCCAAGGCAGCGCAGCAGTGTTAACGCCATCGACTTTGACCCAAGGCAGCGCCGCAGTATTAACGCCATCGACTTTGACCCAAGGCAGCGCCGCAGTATTAACGCCATCGACTTTTACCCAAGGCAGCGCGGCAGTGTTAACGCCATCGACTTTTACCCAAGGCAGGGCGGCAGTCTTGACGCCATCGACTTTGACCCAAGGCAGCGCCGCAGTGTTAACGCCATCGACTTTGACCCAAGGCAGGGCGGCAGTGTTAACGCTATCGACTTTGACCCAAGGCAGCGCAGCAGTGTTAACACCATCGACTTTTACCCAAGGCAGCGCAGCAGTGTTAACGCCATCGACTTTGACCCAAGGCAGGGCGGCAGTATTGACGCCATCGACTTTGACCCAAGGCAGGGCGGCAGTGTTAACGCCATCGACTTTGACCCAAGGCAGCGCGGCAGTGTTAACGCCATCGACTTTGACCCAAGGCAGCGCGGCAGTATTGACGCCATCGACTTTGACCCAAGGCAGCGCGGCAGTATTAACGCTATCGACTTTGACCCAAGGCAGCGCGGCAGTGTTAACGCCATCAACTTTGACCCAAGGCAGCGCGGCGGTGGTTGCTGACGTTTCTAAAGCAACAGGCGCTTGAAAAGAGGCAGAAACAGAAGTGGCAATAAGGCTAAGGGTAAGGGCTAATTTCTTAATCATTGTTATATTCTCTCGTTGTTGGTTGAGTTTTGGTTATTGACGTCGAGATATTGTTAGCATGTCTCGTGCCAACTTTTACAACATGATAAGTAAATTGCGTATGTTAACTGGCCTGCTGTACTTCTTTTCCGCCTTGATGCTCAATTAATAATTGAGAAAAGTCGGCCTCAGTCAATGGTTTGCTAAATATAAATCCTTGTATTTGTTCGCAATTAAGGTTTTTCAATATTTCTAACTGTGACGCTAGCTCTACGCCTTCACCGACGACGGACAATCCCATGTTATGGGCGATGGTAATTATCGAGTCGACCATTTTCATATCACGATCTGACTTATCGATATCATCAACAAAGGCTTTATCGATTTTTAAGGTATGAATGGGAAACCGCTTTAAGTAAGACAAGGATGAATAGCCGGTGCCGAAGTCATCAAGAGCAAGGTTTACTCCCATCAAAGCCAGCTTTTGCATGACTTTTATTGCCTTTTCTGGCTGTTTAATGACGGTACCTTCGGTGATTTCTATTTCTAAATGGCATGCCGGTAAACGTGTCAGTCGTAAAATTGACTCAATTCTTTGATGTAAATCAGGTAATGCAAATTGGTGCGACGATAAATTGACAGCCACGCGGCCATCAAATAAGCCCTGCTCGCGCCAATTTTGGGTAGTAAAGCATGCCTTTTTCAAGACTAGATCACCAATTTCGACAATCAAGCCTGTTTCTTCAGCTAAAGGGATAAATTCTCCGGGGGATATTAACCCATGTTGCGGATGATTGAGCCGTACTAATGCTTCCATCCCTGTAAGCTGACTGGTGACCACATCAACTTTTGGCTGATAATAGACTTCGAAATAGTCTTTGCGTAATCCTTCTCTGATCAAGTTTTCAATCTCGAGCTGACGAATCGCATTGCGATTTAAAGATTCAGAATAGAATTGATAACGATTACCGCCAGCCGATTTAGCGTGATACATAGCAATATCGGCTTTTCTTAATAAGGCTTGTTCATTTTGCTCGTCTTCGGGATAGAGCACTATGCCAATGCTGGCGCTGACGACCATAGGTTCTTTATGTAACATAAAGGGATTGATAAAGGCATCAATCACGCGACTAGCGATGTTAGCGCAGGCGCTGATATCAACATTATTATCCAGTAGTAAAGCAAATTCATCACCACCTAGGCGATATAAGCTCGCTGTATTAGGTAAGGTGGCTAACAGACGATCCGCCACCATACGCAGTAACTCGTCGCCCACTTGATGGCCAAGGGAGTCATTGATTTTTTTGAAGTTATCTAGGTCAAGCACCATCAAGGTATGATGTAAATCTTTTTTAACTAGATTATGTAAACTGACTTGTAAATTGGAGCGATTCGGTAATCCAGTTAAAATATCATTGTTGGTCAGCTTTCTTAGTTCTTCTTCTTGTTGCTTACGTCGGCTAATGTCAGAAAACACGCCGACATAATGGCTGAGCACACTTTGTTCATCATAAATGGCATCTATGGTCATTTCGATGAGAAAGGGACTGCCATCGCCACGTAAGGTCTCGATTTCATGGCTCCAGCGACCATGTTGCTTCATTAAGGCTCTAATTTGCTCCGAGTAAGATTCGGGATAGGCATCAAATGACAATATTTCACCAATGTAATTTTCGCGGCTACGTCCAGTAATGCTGCAACACGCCTCATTGACTTCAACAAAGCGATAGTTTTCATCTAAGATAAACATACCTTCCGATATGTTTTCGATAGCGCGCTCGAACAGCTTTAACTGTTCTTCAGCTTGTTTGAACATACTGATATTTTTGATGGTACCAGTCATCCTTAGCGCATTATCAAACTGATCTCGTTCAACTATCTTGGCTCTGTCGAGGATCCATAACCAGCCACCATGTTTACCTTTGACACGATAGTTTGCTTCAAAGTGATCGGTTTCCCCATAGAAATGTTTATTCAGTGCCTCTCGGACCCTTAGTTGATCTTGTGGGTGGATATTACTTTCTTCATCGGGATGACCTGAACGTTGACCATCACGAGGGAAGTCTAACGAGCCCCACATATTCGAGCGATATATATGACCTGTTTCAATGTCCCAATCCCACATTTCATCGCCACTTCCCCATAACGAGAGTTTTAATCGTTCTTCACTTTGGGCAATTTGACGTTGGATCGCACGCTTTTTAATGACAGAACGAATAATCACGAGGATTATCATTAGGGAAATCGCAAAGTAAATTAACTTGGCAACATTTGAAAACCACCATGGTGGTGTGATCACTAGCTCAATGGTTTTTTCAGGCCCAACATTTTGATTTTGCTTATCCGTTGCAAAAACACTAAATATATATCGACCAGGAGATAAATTAGTATACGTAGCAGAGAAAGTGTTGCTTGATTCAATCCAGTTGTCAGACAACCCACTTAAACGATACTTAAATAATACCTGGTTATTGTTCCGTCCTATGGTTCCGAACGTTAATGTGAATGGGTAGTCGGAATACTTTAAGGTTAATCGCTTAGTGTTGTTAATGCTTTGCGCTAAGAACTTGCCACCAACATCTTGTTTTTTATTGAACACAAACAGATCGGAGATGACTACTTTTGGAGCTTGCTTCTGCTTAAAATATGACTCTGCCAGCAATGGAGTAATGATATCTATTCCGGTGTTGCCACCAAAAAGTATTGCGTTATTAAATGGTGTTAAAGCTTGAGCATTATACTCGTCTTGTACGCCATGATAGCTGTTAATGATAAGCTTTTCATTTAGGTTGTAGTCATAAATAATAATTTCGCCTACTGAAGAGGCTACAATGAAGTTGTTGAGAACACCTAAACCATATATTGATTTGTTATTACTGTGGATAGTTGATATTTCGTTGCCATCATATCTCATTAGGCCATAATCAGTACCAAAATATATCTCGCCATTAGCTTTTACTGAATTGATTGTAAACTGATCTTTTATAAGGTGATGAGATATATCATTTGAAAGAGTGAAAATCCCAACCTGACTAGATATTAGTGCGTTATCACCATGGGTGTTAATGCTAAATACAGGGTATCCATTACTAATAGAAATTTTAGATAGTTTGTCCTGCGGATCAATTTTGGTAATATCACCATTAATGTCGCCGACAAGCAAGTCGCCAGCAATCCTCTCCTTGCTAATGACTGTGTATTTTCCTTCGCTGAGAATAGTTATTTCAGAGTTTTGGGTGTTAAGTTTGAAAATACCTTTTAAACTACTAATGTAGATATAGTTTGCTTCGATGGCGATAGATTTAGCACCGTCAATATGGGTATGGTAGCGATTTAGTTCTTTGTTATTATGTCCATACTCAATAATCAAACCGCTTTCATAACTGACAAATAAACTTTCATTCTTATAGGTGATATCCCAAACGCCTTCATCTTCAAAATTGACTCTGTTAACTATGTTTGAAATGTTTCTGACTAAAATAAATCCTTGATTAACAGTAGCAATGACCAGATTTTCTTTTCCTGCAAAAAGAATAGGCTTAGCAATTCTTGATATAGCTTCTGGCAAGACACCGAGTAAATTAAAGTTGATGCCGTCGGTGCTAAAAAGGAGCTTATCTTTGACAATAGCATAGGTTATGCCATTGTAGCTTGTCATCGAGTCTATGCCTTTTTGACTGGATATGAGCTCGTTATTGATATTGAAAATCCCATCGGCAGTTAAGTGATATATATCATGATTGCTGACATATAAGTGTTTACTGACTCCGATAGGTTGGGTGATATTGTTATGGTGTACGTATGTGATGTCATCGCTTGTTCTAAAATAAATGCTTCCATTAGCTAAAACTTCAACTGAAACAATACCATCCCCACCCTCTAAAAAAACAACCTCTTGCAGGTGTGTGAAATCTTTGGATAACTTATAGATCCGATCAATGCTCGATATGTAAAATACATTTTCACTTTCGTCAATAGACCAAACAGCAAAGTCGACTAATGGGATTTGTCGGAATTTGTCCTTCTCTTTGTCATATATGGCTAAGCCGAGGTTGGTGCCGACTAATAGTCGCTCCGAAGAGTCATGCAATAAACTGCGAATAAATGAGCTTGAAAGTCCCGATGTTTCTGAAGCAAAGTAGTGCGTTATGTCGTTACCATCATAACGATTGAGACCATTGAAGGTGCCGACCCATATGTATTGGTCTTTATCTACCGCTATCGATGACGCCGCGCTTTCAGAAAGTCCTTCGGCAATGCTAAATTTTTCCGCGTTGAGTGTGATGGGAAGTGTAGAGTCTTGTAAGTGCTCAAAGCCCCTGCTTAACGTGCTGTGAAGGAGAGAAAAAATAAATATCAAGCTGATTGAGAGTATTTTTCGCATAAGGGATATTGTTATTATTTTGCTTAATATTGCTTAAGTATTTCCACTTTTCCAGATCTGACGCCGCTTGTAAAGCCATGTTGAGTTATGGTTGATTGGTTTTTGTGCAGTGACTTAATGGCTTAAAATTGTTATTAACCATAAACATCTAAAATTTGGGGTTTAATGCTAAAATGCATTGGGTAATCAGCCATAGACTCTAATGAATGGTCGTTCGTTAATCAATATTGCTGAATGCTATAAAATAGATATAGTTGTCATAAAATAGTTTACCCCCAATCAGAACGAGAGGGGAGTTAACATTGGATTGATAATTTACAGTAAGAAGAGATTGCTCTGCTCTTTAAAATTGCGTAGGTCGGTAATTTTATTGCTGGATTCAAAACGGCATTGTTGTTGGTGGGCAAGGCCGGTGGAATGCAGGACTAATCTGTCCGCATGTTGAGTGCGCATATGGCCAATGATAAAACTAATGAGATCCGCTCGGGTCAGTTTTTCAATGTCAGCCACCACGTGTTCTCTCTGATTAAATGCATAATCTTTATGCCCTAAACTCGCCCAATAGCGCTGAGAGCGAGTTTTGAGGTTAGCATCATGCTCCATGACTTGGTTAATTAATCCCTGTTTAGTGCTTTGCCATTGTTCGGTGGTGATTTGCATAATGGCGTAAGTAAAATCCGCAATAAACTCATCAATGGCCTGCAATAATTTTACCGGCCCGCTGGCCGGAGACTGGATATAGAAAATGATCCCCGGATGGCGGTGCAGGGGTAAGTAGCCAGTACCGACCATGTAGCCTAATTGTTTTTCTGTGCGTAACTTATGAAAGAAATTAGACGACATGCTGTGATTGAGCAGACTAAAGATCGCCATGGCACGTGGATCGCTGTGCTCAGATTGATAATAGACAATGATACTGCTGTCTTGATGGTCAATGTCCAACTCACGATACAGGGTGCCACAACCCGCGAGGTTAATGAGCTCACGGCTGGATTCATCACTTGGCTGAGTCACTAAGGTCAGAATTTTTTTCAAATGATGGGCTAAGGACTGTGCCTCTTTAGCCAACCAGTCACCATAAATAAGCCCTTCGAGATGAATTTTTTCGAAAAATGCACTGATATGGCTATGTAAATCCTCGACTTCGATATCGGCGAGGGCTTCAGCCATGCGTTGGGGTTCATAAGAGCGCTTCTGTAAGGTGACCGCTAAACTAGTGAACAGCTGAGAAATGGGTTTCGCTTGGCTCTGGTTCTGCCAACTTCTCATTAATTGACGTTTGATTAACGCAAAACGCTCACGACAGAAGTTGCGTTCACGAGCCTTTTGTATCAATAGCTCCAACAACTTATTTTGTTTGCCGGTATAGCCTGATAGATGCAGAGTAATGCCGCCTTGGTGAGAATAGATATGATAGCCCAGCCCCGCAACCTCGGCCTGATAAGTATCCTCTGTCAGATAATCTAGCAGCATTTCCACATAAAGACGGGTTAAGGCGGCATGGGTGACCGTCTTGCTGGCACATTCTGAATCTAGCGATAAGAACATATGGGCTTTGGGTACGTTAAATTCATCGTCTTTCTTATGCCATAGGCGATAACCCTTGCCTTGGGCGATCACCGTCGGCACTGGGCTGACATTGGCCTCATATTTAGGTTCGGTGACGTCAGGGATAAACGGGTTGACTGGCGCCAAGCTCAATTGTTCACGCCAGTGCTTCACCTGCCAGCGGGCTAGGCGCTTGGGATCAATTTGATGATTGCGATAGGGGGTGAAATACCAAGGGGCCTGTTGTTCGGTTGATAAGTCGGGCGCAACCAATTGCAGTCGTAAATTGTCTGGCGCCAGCAAATCGAGTAATTCCCGGGTTTGCTCACTATCCAAACCATCCATTCGGTAATCACCAAACAAGGTATCGTCGGCGGGGTAGTGCTGCATATTAATACTGAGGTGGCTGGCGAGATCTAAAGCTCTCACCGGCTCTTGATATTTGTAGGCCAAGGTTAATAGGGTGGCTCGCTCTTGGTAACGCCACTCGATTAATCCTTCGGTTTTGATCAATAAAATCGCTTCAAAGCATAAGGTGACAATATCATCTATCTGCTTAAGCCCAGCATCGGTTAACTGAATATTGATGCAATAATCTTTAAAATTGTAACCATTAACACCACCACCGGCAGATAGGTTGCTGGCAAGCCCTAACTCTTTGAGACAATGCAACAAACTGCCACGACTTTCATTACCAAGTAAGTGGCTGATAAAGGTTAAAGGTTTGGTTTTGTATAAGTGATCTATCCCGCCGAGGGCGAAACTTAGTGTTAAACGCTTTTGATCTTTGAGCGGCACAATATCAATTTGTCGATTCTGCTCCGTTGCACCGACCAAGGTCACATTAGGGTAATTCTTTTTAAGATTTTTGTTGATAATCCCCGCAAAATATTGCATTGCCAGCTGTTCAAGTTTATCCAGTGCGAGGGGCGCTACTATACACAGAGTCATCAAATTGGCACTGTAATGCTGCTGATAGAAATCCAGTAACTCTTGGCGTAAGACGCGTTGATCTCCGTGCAAGGTTTCAAGGTTGCCCACGGAAAAATGGCTAAAAGGATGTGATTGATTAATCGTGGCTTTCTGTACCTGATAGATACGGCGGATATCATCTTTGAGCTTGAGGCTGAATTCAGACTCAATGGCTTGGCGTTCTCGGTCAACTAACTCGCAATTAAAGGTCGGCGCGATAAAAAATTGACTAAATCTATCGAGGGATTCTTCCAATTGACTGGCATGAATGCTGTAAAAGAAATTGGTATGCTCAGTGCCGGTCCACGCGTTATTACTGCCGCCATGTTGATTAATGAAATGATGATATTCGGCAGGATCTGGAAACTTGTCCGTGCCTAAGAACAACATATGCTCTAGAAAGTGAGCCATGCCAGGACGCTGCGCTGGATCATCAAAATGACCGACATTGACCGCCATCGAAGCCGCCGCTTGGCTGCTTTGCTCATCGGCGACCAATAGTACCCGTAATTGATTGGGTAAGGTGAGATAGCCATACTGGCGATTATCGTGATGACTGGTGTTGATCTGAATTAGCGCGTTGGCCAAGGTTCGCTCCATTGTGAATGGTCTCAGTATATCTTGATTGCCAGCGGCGGGTTTGGCAAATGACTTTTCTATATTTCACCAGCCTAATCTTAAGCGGAGGATAAATCATCCGATTATCTTTCGCATAAAGTGACGGCCGAGAGGACGGCGGGTTTTCGAAATTTAGAGTGTTACTCGATTAAGAATATGGCTACAATTAGCGCTCATTCACCTTTTAACAATGCAAGAGTGAAGTATGCAGTTATTTTTGATGCGCCATGGTGAAGCCAGTTTCGATGCCGCTTGCGATAAAGAGCGAGTGCTGACGGAAACCGGTCGTTATCAATCACGCACTATGGTTCAATGTTTGCGAATGGATAATCGCCCCTTCGATTTAGTGCTGGTGAGCCCGTATATTCGTGCGCAGCAAACTTGGCAGGAAGTCCGTGAGTTATTGGGTGAGCCGCGCCATTGCATCGAGCTAAATAATCTCACTCCGGACGCGTCTCCTCGCATCGCTGCCGATGTCATTTTGGCCTACGCGGAGCAATATAAGGCCGATAAGGTCTTAGTGATCAGTCACATGCCATTGTTAGGTTATTTGATCGGTGAATTGGTGGCCGGCGAAGAACCGCCGCTATTTGCCACTTCCGCCGTGGCATTATTAGATAAACATGGTGAACGCCTGAGTTATCAATCGATGACTATGCCAAGCATGATGACTGCCAGTAGTCCGGTGTAATCCCTTTAGTCGAACGTGTCTTCTAGACCGATATCGATAAGTACCAGTAAGGCGGCGTCGCCTCCCCAGGCTTTTGGCGCTTGATGAAAGGCTTGTACTTTGGGATGCTGAGCCAGCCACAATGGAATTTGTTGTTTTAAAATTCCCTGACCATAGCCATGCATCACACAGCAGGTGTGACAATGTTCACGGATACACGCCTCAATCAATGCAATGAGTTCGAGTTTGGCTTCTGCTTGGCGCATCCCATGGACATCGAGCAATATCTCGGGCACATAATCCCCACGGCGTAAGCGTTTTAACTCCAGACTGTCGGTCTGGGGCGAGCGCCAGCGCATCGGGCCATCGGTGGGTAATAATGGTTGATAGGTATCGGAAAACAATCCAGCGGCATCTTGAGTCATCTTATGACTGACCAGTACCGTCTTGGCTTTAACTGGGGTATCAAAATGGCGGGTATCTTGCCTTAATGGTTTAATATCAGCCATTAACTCGGCAAAGCTGCTGAGATTGTTTTTTTGAATGGTCATGAAAGCACTGTTGTCTTGGCTAAAGGGAAAATGAATCAATCCCCTCTAGTGTAACCTATGTTATTGCCCAGCCCAATCCTAGCCTCGCGCCAATTTCACACTATTGGTTATGTGTTCTGAACAAGCTTCAGTTACAATAGCGCCAGAGACTTATTGTTGGAGTGTGTTTTGGATAAAATTTTTGTGGATGAAGCGGTCACTGAACTGCGGACAATTGGCGATATGTTGCGTTGGGCGGTGAGTCGTTTTAACGATGCCGGCATTTTTTACGGTCATGGCACTGATAATGCCTGGGATGAGGCCGTCTCTTTGGTGTTTCACGCTTTGCATTTACCCGATGAAGTCGGTCAACAGGTTATCCATGCCAATTTAACCAGCAGTGAAAAGCACAAGATCGTTGAACTGATCTTACGCCGCGTGCGCGAGCGTTTGCCGGTGCCGTATTTAACGAATGTGGCACGCTTCGCTGGCTTAGATTTTTATGTCGATGAGCGCGTACTCGTGCCGCGCTCACCGATTGGTGAAATGATCGCGAATCGATTCGAACCTTGGTTATATAACAAGTCAGTCAATCGCGTCTTAGATCTCTGTACTGGCAGTGGCTGTATTGCGATTGCTTGTGCCTATGAGTTTGAAGATGCTGAAGTTGATGCCGTGGACATTAGCGAAGACGCGCTTGATGTTGCCCAAATTAATATCGAAGGCTTAGGCGTGATGGAGAGGGTGTTCCCAATCCAATCTGATATGTTTGCTGCCATTCCAGTTGGCCCGCAATATGATTTAATTGTTTCTAATCCGCCATATGTAGATGCCGATGATTTGTCGGATATGCCTGCCGAGTTTCACCATGAACCAGAGTTAGGCTTAGCCTCGGGACGTGATGGCTTGGATTTGACCAAGCGTATCCTTGCCAATGCGGCCGATTACTTAACCGAAGACGGTGTCTTAGTGGTTGAGGTCGGTAACTCTATGGTGCACTTAATGGAGCAATTCCCAGAAGTCCCCTTTACTTGGGTGAGCTTTAACCACGGTGGTGATGGGGTGTTTGTGTTGACCCGTGATCAGTTGCTTGAAAATGAATCACTGTTCGCCATCTATAAAGACAGGGCATAATTGACCTAAGTGCATGATGCCATCGCAACCTAAAACGACACGTGAGTGTCGTTTTTTTCAATGACAGCGCATCATAAAAATAATGGAATAGAGAGGTTCTGATGTCAGGAAATAGCATAGGGTTGAATTTTGTTGTCACCAGTTTCGGTGAAAGTCATGGGCCGTCCATCGGCTGCATTATTGATGGGTGTCCACCGGGCTTAGCTTTAACTGAAGCCGATATGCAGCATGATCTCGATAGACGTCGTCCCGGCACATCGCGCTTTACTACCGCACGGCGCGAAGCCGACCAAGTGCGCATTTTATCTGGCGTATTTAACGGCGTAACTACTGGCACCTCGATTGGATTGTTGATTGAAAATACCGATCAACGTAGCCAAGACTACTCCAATATCAAAGATGTGTTTCGACCTGGGCATGCCGATTACACCTACCAACAAAAGTACGGCCTGCGGGATTATCGCGGCGGGGGCCGTTCTTCTGCCCGTGAAACCGCCATGCGAGTGGCCGCTGGCGCCATTGCTAAAAAGTATTTACAGCAGGTTCATGGCATCGAAATCTATGGCTTTTTATCCCAACTAGGTCCGATTGCCGGCGAGCATATAGATCGCACCGTGATTGAGAATAATCCCTTCTTCTTTGCCGATGCCAGCAAACTTGATGCCTTAGAAACTTATATGCGCAATTTAAAAAAATCCGGCGATTCTATTGGTGCCAAAATTACCGTGGTTGCTGACGGTGTGCCTGTGGGGCTTGGCGAGCCGGTGTTTGATAGGCTCGATGCCGATATTGCTCATGCCATGATGGGGATAAATGCGGTCAAAGGCGTTGAAATTGGCGATGGGTTTGCCGTCGTTGAGCAAAAAGGCTCTGAGCACCGAGACTTAATGTCGCCTCAAGGCTTTGCATCTAATCATGCCGGGGGCATTTTAGGCGGGATTTCATCGGGGCAACCGGTGATCGCCCACTTAGCCTTAAAGCCGACCTCAAGCATTAGCGTCGAAGGCGACAGCATTGATGTACGAGGCGATGCCGCTAAAGTGGTGACCAAGGGTCGTCATGATCCTTGTGTGGGTATCCGCGGGGTACCGATTGCTGAAGCCATGATGGCGATAGTGTTAATGGATCACTTATTACGTCATCGAGCGCAAAATCATGATGTGTTATCAACGACCCCAGTGTTAGGAATGCGTGAATGATATCCACTCGGCCGCAGGCGTCATTAATTTGGTTGTCCGCCTGCTATTTTTTCTTTTTTTCTATTCTTGGCATTATGGTCCCCTACTTAGGGGTATTTTTTGATGACAGGGGCTTTTCTCCTCAGCAAATTGGCTTCCTGCTGGCCATTGTCATGGGCACACGGATTATTGCTCCGAATGTGTGGGCGCGAGTCGCGGATAAAACCGGGATGCGCGCTCAATTAATCAAAATGGGCGCTTTTGTCGCGGCCTTGAGTTACACCAGTTTTTTCTACGATGGCTCGTTTCTCTATATGGCCATTAGCTTGTCGATATACACCTTCTTTTGGAATGCGATTCTGGCTCAGTTGGAGGTGATTACCTTAGAAACCTTAGGTGACAAAGCTTATCGATATGGGGTGATCCGTAGTTTCGGCAGTATGGGTTATATCTGTTTAGTGGTTGCCGGTGGCTTTGCTATTGAAGCCTTCGGTCCGCAAGTGTTGCCGCAAATTGGCATGGTGCTGTTTATCGGCATGTTGCTGTGCTCTCTCCCTTTACCGAATGATAAGCAGCAGGTAGCGAGTCGTGATGTGGCTGCGCAAAAACTGAATAAGTCGATTGTTTGGTTTTTAATTTCGGCAATGTTACTGCAGATGAGTGCGGGGCCCTTTTATGGTTTCTTTGTCCTCTATTTAAAGCAGGCGGGTTATACCGAGTCGATTGCCGGTATTTTTGTTGCGCTTGGGGTCGTGTCTGAAATTATCATGTTTATGTTTGCCCCGCGCTTATTGGCCCGTTTTGGCGTGACTTGCTTGTTGGTTGTTAGCACGGCGATGACGGTTGTGCGTTGGTTATTACTGGCGTTTGCCGTTGAGTCACTCTGGTGGCTGACGGTCAGTCAATTGCTGCACGCATTTACCTTTGGATTGGTTCATGCTGCATCGATTCAGTTTGTGCATCAAGCCTTTGCCAAATCACACCAAAGCCAAGGGCAAGCCCTATATGCAAGTTTAGGCTTTGGCTTAGGCGGGGCGCTGGGCATTTGGGTTTGCGGTTACATCTGGGGAGATGGCTCAGGCGCCATGTGGACTTGGGTCTTTGCGGCGGCTTGTGCGGCCTGCTCATTAATCGCATTATCTGCCATTCCAAAACCGCAAGCGGCCATGGGGACTCGGCAGTCACTGCCAGTATAAAGCACGCATCGTGGCGCGGGGCCGAGCTGGCGCCCGTACTGAGTCGTGACGGATAGGGACAAATAGGATGTACTATGAATCGAAAATTCCATTTAGGACTGTTAATCAACCCGTTGGCAGGGCTGGGTGGCAGTGTCGCCCTTAAAGGAAGTGATCATGTGGCCGAGCTGGCGTTAGCGCTTGGTGCCACCCCGAAAGCGAATGAACGCATGGCCCAAGCGTTAGTGCCCTTATTACCCTATAAAGACCGCTTAATGATGATGACCGGCAGTGGTGCCTTAGGCGCGGATGTCTGTGAGCGCATGGGCTTTAGCTATCAAGTCGTGTATCACAGCAACGGGCCATATAGTGCGGCCGATACCCAACAATTGATCCACGCGATGATGCCGTTTCAGCTTGATTTGTTGTTATTCGCCGGGGGGGATGGTACCGCTCGTGATGTACTCGATTGTGTGCCTGAGCAGCAAGTGGTGCTTGGGGTGCCCGCTGGGGTTAAAATTCACTCTGGCGTGTACGGTATCACTCCCTCCGCGTCCGGAACTGTCGTGGCGATGTTGCTTGACGGTCAGTTAGTTAACTTGGCCTGCGCCGATGTGATGGATATTGATGAGGTCGCCTTTCGTGGTGGCCAAGTGAGGGCCAAACGCTTTGGCGAGCTGCTGGTGCCGGCCGAGCCGCGATATATCCAAGCCGTAAAAATGGGCGGCAAGGAAAGTGATGATCTGGTATTAGCCGATATTGCTGCCGATGTGATTGAACAAATGGATGATGAGTATTTCATTATGGGTTCAGGCAGTACCGTGGCATTTATTATGGAAGAACTGGGTATTGATAATACCTTGCTCGGTGTTGATGTGATTGCGGATAAGCAACATCTGTTGGCCGATGCGACCGCCGAGCAATTGGTGGCATTAGCCGCGGATCGACCGGTAAAGCTAGTGATCACCTTGATCGGTGGCCAAGGCCATATCTTAGGACGCGGTAATCAACAATTGTCTGCGGAATTCATCAAACGAGTCGGCCGTGACAATATCATCATAGTGGCGACAAAAACTAAGTTAAAAGCACTTGAAGGTCGGCCATTAATCGTGGATAGTGGCGACCCAGAATTAGACCAAGCCCTTGCTGGTTTTTATAAAGTGACTACTGGATATCATGATTATGTGATGTACCAAGTGGCCAATCCAGAATGAGCGGAGAAGTACCATGTTGGAAAAATACGATAACACCTTGAACCAATGGATTGAACACATTGTGGCTCAAGGGGATGACGATGCGCTTTTCGCCAGTGGTTATCTGCAAGGGCACGTCACGGTTGCCTTAGCACAATTGGAGCAAGAAGGCGTTAGCGGTTTTGATGAGTTACAGCTGAAGATGCAACAGAGTTTGCAGCTGGCCAGTCGCGAACTTGAAGATGCAGATTTTAAGTTAGTGCAGCATGCATGGCATGAGCTGTCATCACAGCTGATTGCCTGCTAACACCTAGATATTGCGGCCCCAATGCGCTATGCGTTGGGGTACATTGCTTAAAGGCTGCGTCTAATTGTGCTGATGCCGTTAACGCAGGTGTCGGGCTTAATCAAATCTTACCTGTTTACCCCGGATCAATTTTCTCAGCCATAAACGATTAGGGATTAGCATTTCCACCATGGGCTGATGACAGGGTAAAAACTCTCCACCCAGTTGGCTCGCGAGCATTTCCGCGGCGATAGCACCATTACATAATCCCCGGCTACCCAGTCCCCCCAATAAATATAAACCGGCCACTACTGGCGCGGCTTGCTGTTGCCAAAAATCGGCAATCTCTTGCTTGTGTCCTTGGGGAAAGTGAGTCGTTTGCGCTATGTGTTGAAGCCGGTCGATATCAGTTGCAAGGCCGACAACGGGAAAGTGATCGCGGCTGACCATGCGAATACCCACGCGGGCTTCGTGCGCCGAAATATCCACTTGCTCAGTCCAAGCTTGCTCAGGGTAACTGCTTTGTAGCTGGGCTAAATTGGCCGTTTGCTCGGCGTCGCTATAGTCGCAATGGCTTGGGTTTTTGATATAGCTAGCGCCCAAGCAATGGCTGCCATTATGGCGGGGGGTAAAATAGCCTTTAGCACACAATACCGTGCTAATTGGGCTCAACTGGGCATGAGTGGGCACGTGACTGACTTGTCCACGAAAAGGACTTAAGGCTTGCGCCTTGGTCTGGGTAAACTGATTGATGCCAATGCCATTGGCCAACACCAGTTGATCAAAGGGGCCGTGGCGCTGCTCATTGGTCACTAAATACCAACCCTCGACTTCGCGGCGGATCTCGTTGATGGTTTGCTTAAAATGCAGTTGGCCGAACGGAACAGCAGCGTCAAAGCACGCTTGGGTGAATTGCGCCGGAGCAACCCAGCCGGCTTGGGGATAATAGAGGCCCTCATGTTGAATATTGACCCCCGCTAATTGATTACTCTGCTCGGCGGAGCAGTGTTGTACTAATGCGCTAGGGAAGCCGGCCGAGGCGATTTGACCGAGCCGCTCATCGGAGCGTAGATCATGACCGGTTTGCAATACACCACAAAAGTCATGGGCAATGGGATGGTGTTGACTCAAATATTGCAAGCGTTGGCGACTGAGGCCAAACCCTTGGCTATAAAAACGGCTGAGTAAATCATGTTCCGGCGTCAATAACGGGTATAGGGCGCCTTGACGGTTACCTGACGCGGCGGCGGCGAGTCTCTCATCTTGGCAAAATAGTGAAAAGGGGCGTTGTCTCAGTGCCAAACTATATGCCAGCTGAGCACTGGCAAGGCCACCGCCGATGATGGCGATGCTACCTAGGCCTTCATCCAGCGGTAAGTGTCCACAGGCTTGTGATTGCTGGCGCCGCAATACTTGCCGTTGTTCCAAGCTAATGGGGTCCGGCACACCGCTCGACGCCGCGAAGGCATCGGCTGAACTGCACAGCACCAATTGCGCTAAATTGTGGGTGTTAAGGCGCGATCTCAGTTCGGGATCATCTAAGATAATCTTGGCATCATCGCGACTTAACCGCGCCAGCTGCCACAACATGTTGGCCTGAAGCCATTGCGGATCTGATTGATGCCAAAACCACCGACTGACACGTTGACGCGCTGGTGTGATTAATTGTTGTAGCTGCTGCGGCTCAGGAAAATAATGAACATCGAGGCGAATTTGCTTATCTGGCCATTCAAAACGCTGACTTTGCGGCGCATCGAGGGCATTTGCATGCAGCTCATCATGAAAATAATGATAGAGATCTTGGAACTCAGGCGTTATATGTTGCCAGCGGGCAATATTACTGGGCTTAAGATCGTGCTTGCTCAGCAATATTAACAGATGACAGGCTTGCGTTGGCCGCTGGGTTAACCAAAGTTCAGGTGTGGAAGGTAACCCCACCCAGGCATTAACTGTTACACTCTCAGGTTGCTGTGCTATGTTGGTATGTGCTGTTGATGCTGGTAGTGGGGAAAAGTCCAAATGCGGCAATTTCCTGTACTCCGAAAATAACTATTGGCATCATTTTACCTGCATTTATGGAAAGCTGACCACTTTAGTGAACTAAAAGCGATACCATGAGCTCAGCAAAATTTGGTCCTGACATTACGGAATGGATAGTTAGCAATGAAAAGAGTCGTTATCACAGGTATGGGCGTAGTTTCTAGCATTGGCAATAACCTCTCTGAGGTGTTGCAATCATTGAAAGCTGGAAAAAGTGGCATTACTCGCTCGGCACAATTTGAAGAAATGAAACTCCGCAGTTTAGTGTGGGGGGATATAAAGTTAGATCCTAGCGAGCATATTGACCGTAAAGCATTGCGTTTTATGGGTGATGCCGCTGCATATGCTTACATCGCCATGAAGGAAGCCATTAGCGATGCTGGCCTAGAAGAAGCGCAATATTCTCACCCGCGGGTTGGATTAGTGGCCGGTAGTGGTGGCGCTTCTTCGCACAACCAAGTATGGGCTGCTGATACCTTGCGCGAAAAAGGAGTTAAGCGTGTCGGCCCTTATATTGTTCCGCGTATTATGTCGAGCACAGCCAGTGCTTGCTTGGCGACTCCGTTTAAAATTAAAGGCGTAAACTATTCGATTAGTTCGGCCTGTGCCACCAGTGCTCACTGTATCGGTCATGCAGCCGAACTCATTCAGATGGGTAAGCAAGATATCGTATTTGCGGGCGGGGCAGAGGAAGTAGATTGGACCCTAACCATGGGCTTCGATGCGATGGGCGCTTTGTCTACCAAGTATAACGATACCCCCGAACGTGCCTCTCGGACCTATGATGCTGACCGCGATGGGTTTGTTATTTCTGGCGGCGGCGGGATCGTGGTTGTTGAAGAGTTAGAGCATGCTTTAGCCCGCGGCGCTAAAATTTATGCCGAAATCGTCGGTTACGGTGCCTCGTCAGACGGGTATGACATGGTCGCTCCGTCAGGCGAAGGTGCAGTGCGTTGTATGCAAATGGCCTTAGCCGACGTCGATACTGACGTGGATTATATCAATACCCATGGCACATCGACGCCGGTGGGCGATATGCGTGAATTAGAAGCACTGAAAGAAGTCTTTGCCGATAATATGCCTGCCATCGCCTCCACTAAGTCATTAACCGGCCATGCCTTAGGTGCAGCGGGTGTGCATGAAGCTATTTACAGTTTATTGATGCTGGATAATAACTTTATTGCTAAGAGCGCCAATATCGATAACTTGGATCCTCAAGCGGAAGGTTTACCAATTGTGACTGAATACACTGAGAAAATGATGAATACCGTCATGAGTAACAGTTTTGGTTTCGGTGGCACCAATGCCAGCTTAGTGATGACCAAGTATAAATAACCTGTTGGCTGATGATGTCGTTAAAAGGGAAGCTTAGGCTTCCCTTTTTTGTGGCGATATTGTCAGTACGGCGATGGGGTGTTTACCTGAGATGTTAATCGCCTTTAGTGCGGCGCTGAAAATTCGAGATTTGCGCTGATTGGTATAAGATAGGCGCAACGAGATCAGTAGGGAAACTAGATGAAGATTATTGCGGATCAAAACATGCCGTATGTCAGAGAATTGTTTGCAGACATAGGGGAGGTGACCTTAGTCGATGGCCGCCAATTGCAGCCTCAGCAATTACAATGCGCCGATATTTTACTGGTGCGCTCGGTCACCGAGGTCAACGCAGCGCTGCTCGCCGAGGCGCAGCAATTAGGATTTGTGGGAAGCGCGACAATTGGTAAAGAGCATATCGATGAAGCCCATTTAGCTGCGCAGGGGATCCAATTTACCAATGCCCCCGGTTGCAATGCCATCGCGGTGGGGGAATATGCATTTATTTGTATGCTGGAGCTGGCCCAGCAACAGGGGTGTCTATTAACTGACAAAACGGTGGCCATTATTGGGGCGGGCAATACGGGGTCAGCGTTGGCCGCCTGCTTAACCGCCATTGGGATGACGCCCTTATTGTGCGATCCCTTGTTACAACAATCCGGCGACCCCCGTGAGTTTGTTAGTCTCGATGAAGCCATTGCCGCCAGTGATATTATTAGCTTGCATGTGCCTCTGACCCGTGAGGGAGAACACCCCACACTGCATATGTTTGATAAGGCCAGACTCGCTACATTAGCAAAAGGTACATGGTTACTTAATTGCTGTCGTGGTGGCGTGATAGATAATCAAGCCTTGGTTGAGGTTATGACGGCTGGAGCGCAATTATCCTTAGTGCTGGATGTGTGGGAGAACGAACCGCATCCCCTGTTGACCTTAGTGCCTTGGGTTACCATTGCGACCCCTCATATTGCTGGCTACAGTCTCGAGGGGCGGGCGCGCGGAAGTTATTTACTCTACCAAGCTTGTTGCCAATGGTTGGGTCTCAAGGCCGATATTCTTCTCGATGATTTATTGCCACCGTTCCCGTTTCAGCAGCTTATGATAGCCAATAGCCCCTCACTTCACGGCCAAGAACTCGACAGTCAACGGCGGTTATTATCTCTGGCTCGACTGGTCTATGACGTGCGAGATGATGATGCCATGTTTAGACAAGTGCTGACTAATGTAACTGGCTTTGATCAAATGAGAAAAAATCATCGTCATCGACGCGAATTTAGTGCTTTGTCACTGGCATCAACTGGGGGTTGTAAGTTAGATTGGTTAATCAGTTTAGGTTTTGCAGGAGTCAGTCAATAAAATGTCGCAAGAATTTAATGTTGTAGTGTTGGGCGCTTCAGGAGCCGTGGGTCAAACCATGATAGAAATTCTGGAGGAACGTAACTTTCCCGTCGCCAAACTGTTCCCACTCGCCAGTCGTCGTAGTGCGGGGGAAACGGTCGAATTTCATGGCGAGCAAGTAGAAATTCTCGATGTTGAAACCTTTGACTGGAGTCAGGCACAAATCGGCTTTTTCTCAGCCGGTGGTGACGTATCGGCCAAATGGGCCCCCATTGCGGCAGAATTTGGCTGTGTGATCATCGATAACACCTCTCACTTCCGCTATGACCCAGATATTCCGTTAGTGATCCCAGAGGTGAATCCGCACGCCATTGCTGATTTTCGTAACCGTAATATCATTGCCAACCCAAACTGTTCAACCATTCAGATGCTGGTGGCGCTTAAGCCGATTTATGATGCCTTTGGCATTAGTCGCATTAATGTTGCCACCTATCAGTCGGTCTCTGGGACTGGCAAAGAAGCGATTGAAGAGTTGGCGGCACAATGTGCGCGCTTGCTGCAAGGATTACCGGCTGAATCTAAGGTGTACGATAAACAAATTGCGTTTAACGCCTTGCCGCATATCGATGTGTTTTTAGATAATGGTTACACCAAAGAAGAAATGAAAATGGTGTGGGAAACGCAGAAAATTTTGGGCGATACTCAGATCACTGTGAACCCGACCGCGGTGCGAGTGCCAGTGTTTTATGGTCATTCAGAAGCTATTCATTTAGAAACCGTACAAAGTGTTGATGCTGAGGCGATTAAATCAGTATTAGTCGATGCTCCGGGAGTTGAGCTGTTTGAAACGGATAGTGACTATCCAACGGCCGTGACTGATGGTGCCGGTACGGATGCCGTATTTGTGGGCCGTGTTCGCAATGATATTTCTCATGAAAATGGCATTAACTTATGGGTAGTGTCAGATAATATTCGTAAAGGTGCGGCATTAAATAGTGTCCAAATTGCTGAGATCTTGATCCGCGATTACTACTAATTTTGGCCTCTAGGCTAGTCATTTGATAAAGAGGCCTGCATTTTGCAGGCTTTTTTGTGGCTACGGCAAGGTTCTTACGGGCAAAAATTGACTAGGGCGGCGTAACAACGCCAAGCGAGTGACTTGGTTCACTAGCTCAGAGGTGGTTTCTAGTTTATAGTATTTTCAATAAATACAATTGCCTAAGAAAAGTGTTTGGCGGATAACTATTTTGCGCTGCTAAGGGATGAATTGATGAATTTTCGTATGACAACTTGGGTTAAGGGATGGCAACCATTGTTGTTGGCGCTGTCGATGACAATGGCAACAACCGCGGCACAGGCGGCAGAACCATTAAGGTTAATTGGACCCGACGGCCAATCTCGACAAGTTGTCCAGCAATATGGCCCTACCACACCATCAGATACCTTTTGGCGTATCGCAGTCTCTTCGCGTCCCGACCCAAGTTTAACGGTATATCAAGTCATGGCGGCGATTTTTGAAGCCAACCCTCACGCCTTTGCCAGCAACAATTACAATAGCCTCGAAAAAGGCATGATATTGACTATCCCCTCGGCAGCTGACATGGCGGCGATACCGGCAGCACTCGCTAAAAACCGTGCAGAACAAGATGACGCCAGCTGGAAACGGTTGAGCCGCAAGCAAAAGCAACAAGCATTTGACAACCATGACAGCGCCGCCAAGCCCGCGATTGCCAACACTACACCGCCAGTGATCGAAGTGCCAGCGCCTAAGCCTGCGGTAGCTGAGGTCGTTGAAGCGAGCGAACTCGATAAATTATCGCTGACCTTGCAAGAGACTCAGGCCAAAAATTTGGCGTTAACCGATGAATTAGCCAGAGCGCTAGATCAGTTGTTGGTGAGTAATACTGATAACCAAAATTTGAAAGCTCGGCTTGAAGAAGTGATTGAGAAAGTTGCTCAGTTAGAAGAGCAGTTGATGGTGAGTCGTCAACAAAATGCCATGTTGAAAGCTGAAATCGATGCATTACAGCAACAGCACAGCACAGTACCTATTAAAGAAGCGCAACCGAGCTTATTAGATAATCCCTGGTTATTAGGGGGGATTAGCGCAGGCTTTATCTTATTAATTTTACTGATCATTGGCTTGTTGTTACGTCGTCGCCAGCATAATAGTGCGGCCACGGATCCTAAGCTTGCTCCTGAAACGGTTGCTAGCGCTGGGGTAGCTGCCGCGGCTGTTGCAGCTACGGCTGCCGCTGCGACTGAGGATGAATTAAGCGTACATTTAGACGAAGAAGATGACTCCATTGATAGCTTGCTTGATCTTGATGCCATCGATTTAGCGCCAGAAGTTGATTTAGGTGAAGATGATCAAATGGCAATGGCGGCAGAAATGTTCGCTGGCGATGATCTTTCTAGCGATGATGAGCAAGCGCCTGCGGGTGATGAAGGCCAATCTCTTGATGATCTGTGGGCCGAGGCCATGGGTGAACAGTCTGCAGCAGAGGAAGATACCGATCTTGATTCACTGCTCGCCAGTTTAGATGCTCCTGATGAGGACGTTGCCGATAACGAGATCCAAGAGAGCGATGATGCTGATGCCTTAAGTCAAGATCTCGACTTTGATATGGAGGACGCGTCTGAGGCCGAATCTGCCGATGATGCCGACGGGTTATTGGCTGCGGGTGAACCTGAACTCGGTGTTGACGCCCAAGACACCGATGAGGCCGTGGCCTCACAAGAAGATCTCGATGCAATATTGACTGATCTGGACCCAGCACCAGCGGTCGACGAGCCAATTGATAGTCTTGATGAACTCGACCTTGATGCCGATAGCGATGATATCGAAGCCATGCTAGCCGAGTCGGTTGCGGTTGAAGATGAATTAGAGGATGCCTTGCAGGCGTTAACGCCAGAGGCAGCGGACGACTCTCAGGGGGAAACCAACGCTGAACTTGATAACCTCGATGCGCTCGATCTTGATGCCGATAGCGATGATATCGAAGCCATGCTAGCCGAGTCGGTTGCGGTTGAAGATGAATTAGAGGATGCCTTGCAGGCGTTAACGCCAGAGGCAGCGGACGACTCTCAGGGTGAAACCGGCGCTGAACTTGATAACCTCGATGCGCTCGATCTTGATGCCGATAGCGATGATATCGAAGCCATGCTGGCCGAGTCGGTTGCGGTTGAAGATGAATTAGAGGATGCCTTGCAGGCGTTAACGCCAGAGGCAGCGGACGACTCTCAGGGTGAAACTCGCGCTGAACTCGATAACCTCGATGCGCTCGATCTTGATGCCGATAGCGATGATATCGAAGCCATGCTGGCCGAGTCGGTCGCGGTTGAAGATGAATTAGAGGATGCCTTGCAGGCGTTAACGCCAGAGGCAGCGGACGACTCTCAGGGTGAAACTAGCGCTGAACTCGATAACCTCGATGCGCTCGAACTTGATGCCGATAGCGATGATATTGAAGCCATGCTGGCCGAGTCGGTCGCCGCTGAAGATGAAGTCGATGATGGTTTACTGACATTAACACCAGAGGTCGACATTGAAGCAGAGGCAGAAGCAGAAGCAAGCCTAGATACAGCCCCCGCACTTGATAGTCTCGATGATGTTGAGCTGGATATAGAGAGCGCTGATTTAGGCGCCATCGCGGCCGCGACGGTCGCCGCTGAAGATGAAGTCGATGATGGTTTACTGACATTAGCACCAGAGGTCGACATTGAGGCCGAGGCAGAAGCAGAGGCAGAAGCAAGCCTAGATACAGCCGTCGCACTTGATAGTCTCGATGATCTTGATCTGGATATAGAGAGCGCTGATTTAGGCGCCGTCGCGGCCGAGACGGTCGCCGCTGAAGATGAAGTCGATGATGGTTTACTGACATTAGCACCAGAGGTCGATATTGAGGCCGAGGCCGAGGCAGAAGCAGAGGCAGAGGTAGAGGCAGAAGCGAGCCTAGATACAGCCGTCGCACTTGATAGTCTCGATGATCTTGAGCTGGATATAGAGAGCGCTGATTTAGGCGCCGTCGCGGCCGAATCGGTTGCCGCTGAAGATGAAGTCGATGGCTTGCAGGCTGTTGCACCAGTGGCAGACGCTGATACTCTCATTGATGCTGATGCTGATGCTGATGCTGATGCTGATGCTGATGCTGATGCTGATATCTCCGTCGAAGAGTTAGAACCGGCCGTTGCCGCTGAGTTAGATCTTGAACCTGCGTTAGATTTTGCGCCTGAAGGGTTGCAAAGTGCCGATGACGCCGCAGTCGAGCCGTCCGATGATAGCGCGACTGCCTCCGTAAGTGAGCCACTGGCGTCAGAATTGGCTGATAGCCTGGATGATATTGACGAAAATTCGGATGATGCCAATGAACCTGCGGATAAATCCCGGGGGATATTTGATGATTTAAAATCACCCTCAGCCAATGAACTTGATAGCGGCAGCTTGTCGGATGAAGATCTCTTAGCCGAGTTTGCCCAGCAAGCTGATCTTGATGAGGACAATCTTGCCGATGTCGAGCCAGTTCTTGAAGATGACACAATATTGGATGTTAGCGATGACAGCCCAAAACTCACGGTTGATCAAGCATTAGCAGCACTGGATGCCCAAGAGCAGGGCGCTCAAGCAAAATATGATCAAGACTTAGCTAATTTCCAAAAAGATAATGGTTACATTGATATCGATCGCTTACTGAATGAAGCGGATGAACCGGTTGATGATAGCGATAAATATCGCGAGCCTGAAATGGTGATGAGTGAAGTGACTCAGCTTTTTGAGGGCGTTGATTTAATTGATGTTGATGATGAAGAAAACGCCATCAATGCCAAACTTGACTTAGCGCGGGCCTACATGGAAATCGATGATGCCGACAGTGCCAAAGCATTATTGGATGAAGTGAATCTTGATGGTAACGAAAAACAACAGCTCGAAGCGCAAAAGTTGATGGGTAAACTCAGCTAGCTTGGCTGTCGCTGGTCAGGCGACATGGTGCGGGTGTGTTGCTGATAAAAAGCCCAACTTAGGTTGGGCTTTTTGCTTTTTACTGAGTGAGCTGATGTCAACAAAATGCCACTATGCGCCGTTTTTTTATGCAGGGGCTGTCAGGCGTTTATGGTATATTTGCCGCAAATTTGTAGTTGAGAGATTTAAGATGCGCATAGCCCTAGGGGTTGAATATGACGGCAGCGGTTTTTATGGCTGGCAACGTCAGGCCGAAGTCGACTCGGTGCAGGCACAATTAGAACGTGCCTTGTCGGTGATTGCCAATGAACCGATTGCATTGCAATGCGCTGGTCGCACCGATGCTGGGGTACACGCCACGGGGCAAGTAGTGCATTTTGATACCCAAGCTATTCGTAATATGGGGGCTTGGACCTTAGGGGTTAACAGTCATTTGCCAGATCAAGTGGCCGTGCGTTGGGCCATGGAGGTCGATGACGATTTTCATGCGCGTTTTTCAGCGACAGCTCGCCGTTATCGATACGTGATTTATAACCATAATTTACGTCCGGGCATTTTGCGATATGGCGTTAGCCAATATCCGGGGCAGATTGATGAGCAGCGTATGCATTTGGCAGCACAATACTTGATAGGTGAGCAAGACTTTACCAGTTTTAGAGCCATTCAATGCCAGTCGAAAACCCCGTTTCGTAATGTGCATCGGGTGGATGTGACCCGCCATGGTGCCTTTGTGATTGTTGATATCGCCGCCAATGCGTTTTTACATCACATGGTGCGTAATATTGTGGGATCGTTACTAGAAGTCGGCTACGGCCGAGAAGACCTTGATTATCTGGGTAAATTATTGGCCTTAAAAGACCGCAGTAAAGCGGCGGCGACGGCCAAGCCACATGGCTTGTATCTCGTGGATGTGACTTACCCCAATTATCAGTTGCCTAAACCGGCCATGGGGCCATTATTTTTGGCGGATTAACTATGACAGCACCTATGTTATCAGTCCCACAGAAGGGCGATACTCTCGAGTTGTGGTTGGAGTATATTCTGGCGATGCACCCCATTGAAATTGATATGGGGCTAACGCGGGTTGCCCAAGTGGCTCAACGCCTTGGGGTGAACCAGTTTACTGAGACCAAGGTGATCACGGTCGCCGGTACTAATGGTAAAGGGACCACTTGTGCCATGTTAGCCAGCGTGCTTGGCATCGCAGGTTACAGCGTAGGTGTGTACAGTTCGCCTCATTTATTACGTTACAACGAGCGCATCAATATCAATGGTCAAGATGTCAGTGATCAGCAATTGCTCGATGCCTTTGTTTTGATAGAAAGTGCGCGAGCAGAGTTATCGCTGACCTTTTTTGAATTTGCGACCTTAGCTGCTTTAGTTATTTTTAAGCAGCAAGAAGTCGAGGTCATGGTGTTAGAGGTCGGCTTAGGCGGTCGCTTAGATGCCACCAATATTATCGATGCCGATGTGAGTGCGGTGACAGCAATTGACCTTGATCATCAAGAATACTTGGGTGACACCCGCGAACTCGTGGGCCGTGAAAAGGCGGGCATTTTTCGTGCTCAACGTCCGGCGGTGTGTGGCGATGCCAACGCGCCACAATCTATCAGCGCAGTGGCCCGTGAGCTCGGCGCGCAATTACGACAAGTGGGTCAAGATTTTAGTTACCAGCAGCATGGACAGCACTTTGATTATCAAGGCAGTCAATGGCACTGGCAGGGGCTGCCCGTCCCCCAGTTGCCGCTAGCGAATGCCGCCACAGCATTGGCGGTTCTTGAGTCATTATTTCCCGATTTATCGCGCGATGCTATCTGCCAAGGCTTGAGTCAAGCCAAATTGGCTGGGCGCTTTGAGTGCGTGGCGACATCCCCGTTAACTTACGTTGATGTGGCGCATAACCCGCACGCCGCGCGATACTTGGCCAGCAAGTTGAGAGAACTCCCAGCTCAACGGGTTATCGCCTTGTGTGGCATGTTGAAAGATAAAGATATTAAAGGGGTTCTTGATTGTCTCGCACCTGTGGTCGACAACTGGTACCTTATTGATATTGATAATCCGCGCGGTGCGAGCGCTCTAGATCTGCAGCGATATTTGACCACTGCGCAATGGCAAACTTGCGCAGATGTTGCCAGCGCTTGGCAAAGGATCCGTCAGCAATGGCAAGTCGGGGATGTTGTCATCGTTTTTGGTTCGTTTTATACCGTTGCCGCATTTAATTCTGTGTTAGAAGGGAAATAGTTTTGTCCAATCAGTTTCACAATCGTCTGGTGGGAACCATAGTCTTGGTGGCATTAGGGGTGATTTTTTTACCGGATATTTTGGATGGTAAACAGCACCAAGAGCAAGAAACCTTTGCCGAGATCCCGTTGCGTCCGCAATCGCAAACCGCTCCTGCTGCGCTAGAGATAGCAGAAATTACCCCAATCTATAGCGAGGACGAGGGCGAGGGCACCGAGGTGGTTGAACCGAGCCCGGCCGAAGTTAAGCCTGAGGTGTCAGTCATTGAGCCGGCACCAACGCCAGCGCCCGCCATCAGTGCCAAAGCGGGTTGGACCTTGCAATTAGGCAGTTTCGCCAATGCCAAAAATGTCAATGTACTGGTGTCACAGCTGCGTGAAGCGGGTTTTGCGACCTATACCTTCCCAGCCAAAGCTGTCGATGGCCAGTTAACAAAAGTCTTTGTTGGGCCCGAGATCAATCGAGATAAATTAATCACGATACAAGCTAAGGTTCATAAACTGACTGATCTTAAGGGGCGCATAGTCAATTATGATCCGATCCAAGGGTAAGATCATCCGTTAGCATGACAGGGGATTGTTTCCTCTACGGATAATTCATTTTCTGGGGGTGAGAAACAGTAACTTCTCTGTTATCATCCCGCCGACTTCATTTGCTGCATCGGATAGCATATTTTATGGTTTGGATTGATTACGCCATTATCGCCATCGTTGGTTTATCGACACTGATCAGTTTGATCCGTGGTTTTGCCAAAGAGGCCATGTCTTTAGTTGTTTGGTTTGTCGCCTTCTTTGTTGCCAGTGAATTTTATCAACCGCTGGCACTGCATCTTACGCAATTACAGGATGAATTCTTACGCAATGGCGTTGCTATCGCCATTTTGTTTGTGTGTACCTTAATTGTCGGCGCGTTGATTAATTACTTGTTGGGACAATTAGTGTCTAAAACCGGTCTGTCTGGTACCGACAGAGTCTTAGGTTTATGTTTTGGCGCCTTACGCGGCGCACTGATTGTCAGTGCCATATTATTTTTCTTGGATGCTTTTACTGGGGCACCAGCGACTTTGTGGTGGCAGGATTCAGTATTAGTGCCTGAATTTGGGGTAGTGATCCAATGGTTCTTTAATTACCTAGAATCGACCTCAAGCTTTGTACCTACATAATAAAAATAGAATTTCGAACATCTTACAATGAGGATACTTACCCATGTGTGGTATTGTTGGAATAGTTGGCTCGACGGCGGTTAATCAAACGATTTATGATGCTTTGACAGTGTTACAACATCGAGGCCAAGATGCCGCAGGTATCGTGACTGTTGATGGCTCTGCCTTTCGTTTACGTAAAGCGAATGGACTCGTGCGTGATGTGTTTGAACCTAAACACATGCAACGACTCCAAGGTAATTCAGGGATAGGTCATGTGCGTTACCCTACCGCAGGTAGCTCAAGTGCCTCAGAAGCCCAACCTTTCTACGTAAACTCTCCCTTCGGTATTTCCCTCGCTCATAATGGTAATCTAACCAACACGATTGAATTAGTCGATGCGCTTGTGAATAAGCGGCGTCATGTCAATACAACGTCCGATTCAGAAGTATTACTCAATTTACTGGCGGATGAATTACAACAAACCCAGGGCTTAATTTTATCTGAGCAAGAAGTGTTTACCGCCGTGTCGCATCTGCATAGTCAAGTCCGTGGTGCTTATGCTGTGGTGGCGATGATCATTGGTCAAGGCTTGTTGGCGTTCCGCGATCCCTTTGGCATTCGACCGTTAGTCTTAGGCAAACATGAAACGGAACAGGGCACCGAGTATATGGTGGCCTCTGAAAGTGTTGCGTTAGATGCGGTGGGTTTTGAAGTCATCCGAGATGTGGCCCCAGGTGAGGCGATTTACATTACTTTGGATGGTCGCTTATTTACCAGTCAGTGCGCTGAAGCGCCGAGCTATAGCCCGTGTATTTTTGAGTATGTGTACTTTGCGCGCCCCGACTCCACCTTAGATAAAGTGTCGGTATATGCGAGCCGCGTGAACATGGGCACCTACCTTGGTAAGAAGATTAAAAAGGAGTGGTTCGATCACGATATCGATGTGGTCATTCCTATTCCTGAAACCTCCTGTGATATTGCCTTAGAAATCGCCCGCGAAATGGATTTACCTTACCGTCAAGGTTTTGTTAAAAACCGTTATATTGGCCGGACCTTTATCATGCCAGGCCAACAAGAGCGCAAAAAGTCGGTTCGTCGCAAACTCAATGCGATTAACACCGAATTCTATGGCAAAAATGTGTTGTTAGTGGATGACTCTATTGTGCGCGGTACCACCTCTGAGCAAATCATTGAGATGGCGAGAGAGGCCGGGGCCAATAAGGTGTATTTTGCCTCAGCCGCCCCTGAAATCCGTTTCCCTAACGTTTATGGTATCGACATGCCGACCACCAATGAGTTGATTGCTCATGGTCGCGATGCCGATGAAATTGCCAAGCTCATTGGGGCTGATGGCATTATCTTCCAAGATTTATCGGATTTGATTGCCGCAGTTAAGCAAGAAAACCCAGATATTTCGCGCTTTGAAACGTCAGTGTTTGATGGCAATTATATTACCAATGACGTAGACCAAGCGTATTTAGATCATTTAACTGCCTTGCGCAATGATGACTCGAAAGCCATCCGTAACCAAGATATAGGCACCAACCTAGAGCTCCATAATGTGTGTCATCCATAACGCCTGATTGTCTCGCGGCGGATTAATCAAACAAACCACAGCCCAGGCTGTGGTTTTTTGTTGCTCAGCGCAGCATGAAACGTTAAAGTTACTGTAATTATATCCAGTGTCTGTGAGTATGCGTTTATACATTGCGGAAAAACCCAGTTTAGGTCGTGCGATTGCGGATGTCTTTCCCAAGGCCGGCAAGCAACAACAAGGCTATATCACGCTAGCCAACGGTGATTGCGTCACCTGGTGTATTGGTCATTTGTTGGAGCAAGCTCCCCCTGATAGCTATGGCGAACAATACAAGCAATGGCGAATGGCTGATTTGCCGATTTTACCCCAGCAATGGCAATTGCTCCCCAAAGCCGCCAGCAAATCCCAATTACGGGTGATTAACACCTTACTAAAGCAGGCGACCGAACTCGTCCATGCCGGCGACCCCGATAGGGAAGGGCAACTCTTAGTAGACGAAGTCTTGTCTTACTGTAAAGTGCCTAGCAGCAAGATTGCCAATGTAAAGCGGCTATTAATTAATGACTTAAACCCAAGCGCAGTTAAACAAGCATTAACTAAACTACGCAGTAACCGAGAGTTTATCCCGCTCTCCACGTCCGCATTAGCCCGCAGCCGTGCCGATTGGTTATTTGGCATGAATCTCACCCGGGCCTATACCCTTCAAGGTAAAAAAGTAGGTTATCAAGGGGTGCTATCTGTCGGACGTGTGCAAACTCCGGTGCTGGGGTTAGTCGTGCGCCGTGATGTCGACATCGAGCATTTTCGCGCCAAAGATTACTATGAGGTCGAAGCGCAATTGTGCACCGATAGCGGTGAACACTTTAGTGCGCGCTGGCAGCCCAGTGACGCCTGTGCCCGGTATATGGATGAGGAGGGGCGGGTGATTTCTCCGCGCTTAGCCGATACCGTGGTGGCAAAAATTAGCCAGCAACCCGCTGAGGTTACCGAAGTGGAGGCCAAGGTCAAACGCCAAGCCCCACCCTTGCCCTACAGTTTATCAAGCTTACAAATTGATTGCGCCAAACGCTTTGGCATGGCTGCTAAAACCGTACTAGATATTTGTCAGCGTTTGTATGAGCAACATAAACTGATCACCTACCCGCGTTCAGACAGTCGCTACCTGCCAGTGGCACATCATGGTGAGGCTGCCAAGGTGTTGGCTGCTATCGGCTCGAATAGCGAGGAGATGACGCCTTGGATAGATCAGGCCGATATTCGCCTGCGCTCTGCGGTGTGGAATGACGCGAAAGTTGATGCTCATCATGCGATTATCCCAACCGCCCGTCTTAGCGGCACCACCCGCTTATCTGTTGATGAATTAAAGGTCTATGGCCAAATTGCTCGGCAGTATGTCTTGCAATTTTTCGAGCCGTATCAATATCGTCACACCAAAATGAGTTTACTGATCGCCGGTGGGCTCTTTGTGGCCAAAGCTAACCAATCCTTAGTGGCGGGTTGGAAAGCGTTGATGCCGTCCAAAGAGGCCAGTTCTGATGACGACATTAAGTCGTTCTTGCCGTCTCTGAAGGTGGGGGATACCCCTTTTTGTGAGCTTGGCGTAAGGTTGGATAAGCAAACTCAGGCGCCTAAGCCATTTAATGATGCTAGCTTGCTCAGTGCCATGACCGGCATAAGCCGCTTTGTAAATGATCCCGAGATCCGCAAAATTCTTAAAGAAACAGATGGGTTAGGCACTGAGGCTACCCGCGCCGGCATTATTGAATTATTGTTTAATCGAGGCTTTTTGGAACGTCAAGGTAAACACATTCGCGCGACCCCAGTCGGCCGCGGTTTAATCGCGAGTTTGCCCGAGCGTATCAGCCTGCCTGATATGACCGCCGTCTGGGAAAATCATTTAAGTGAAATATGTAATAAGAACATGTCGTATCAAGGGTTTATGCAGCCATTAACCGACGAGTTAACCGAGCTTATTGCCAATGCCACCACGCTCGATACCCGCCACTTAGCCGAGGTTGCCGCTAAGATGCCTGTTAAAAAATTTACCGCCAAAAAGGCAAAACGTCAGCGGCGCACGAGTGCCACCGCAAAAACACGAAGCAAATCGACCAGTAAACAGGCTTCCACTCGGGGCACACATTAGGGCAACGTTGTATGCCCTAAGGCTGAGTTGTTCTCTAGTTATAACGCCGTATCTTGGTGTGAATCGTCGGCAGTTTGGTTTTGTTTACGTTGACTTTTTTCGGCGCGGCGCTGTTCAATTACTTGCTTTACATCGCTGCCAAGATGACATTCACCTCGTGCTTTAGCGAGGTTAATTTGCCGTTCACGCTCCACAAAACGCTGTCGTTGGCTCGAGCTGATGGTATCGATGCAGTGAGGGCAGCTCACCCCTTGTTCGTATGACTCGGCGGCTTTATCGGCTTGAGTAATTGGCATTCGACAAGCATTACACTGATCATATTGGCCGCGGCTTAAGTCATGGGTGACCGCCACCCGGTTGTCAAACACGAAACATTCTCCCTGCCAGCGGCTATTTTCAACCGGCATTTGCTCTAGATAACTTAATATGCCGCCTTCGAGGTGATAGACCTCTTCAAAACCTTGCTGCTTGAGATAGGCGGTCGATTTTTCGCAGCGAATACCCCCGGTACAAAACATCGCCACTTTTTTGTGTTTGGCCGAGTCTAATTGCGATTTCACAAACTCGGGGAACTCTCTAAAGGTGTTAGTGTGAGGGTTAATCGCATTCTTAAAGCTACCGATTTGGATTTCATAGTCATTACGGGTGTCAATCACCAATACCTCTGGGTCATCGATAAGTCGATCCCAGTCTTGGGGTTTGACATAGGTGCCAACGACTTTTAACGGATCGATGCCTTCAACTCCCAAGGTCACAATTTCTTTTTTGAGCTTAACCTTAGTGCGGTAAAATGGCATATCGTCATGATACGAACATTTATAATTAATGTTGGCTAGCCCCGCTTGTTGCTCGAGCCAAGCCAAGAGCGCATCAATGGCGGTTTGGCAGCCCGCCACCGTGCCGTTAATGCCTTCACTGGCCAATAGTAAGGTACCTTTAATTTGTTGCTGTTGCATGGTGGCAAGTAAAGCTGGTTGTAATTGCGCATAGTGAGGGAGGGCAACAAATTTATATAAAGCACAAACGACAATGCGTGACATAAACACCTCATTTGCTGGCTGAAGCTTCATCTTCAGTGCAAATTATTAAGATAGGGATGGGGATAAAGTCGAATTGTACGCTAATTCGCGCGGGGTAAACAGATAGTAAAAATAGGGTTATAGCAATGTGGTCACCTTAACTTTCATGGTATTGGGTTGGCGGTATCCCAGATGATCGTGATGAGTCATGACCTTTGAGATCACCATTACCGGCTCTAACCTTGGCAATGTGTTCAGCTTTACTGCCTATTTTTCTGATATTAAGCAAAAATCGTGTCTGAATTAATCGAGATCAAGGTAAACACCCAAGAAAATGCACTATGTTAGTGGCATAATTGACAGATGGACTCCACTGAGAAACAGCACATGAAATACGTCACCATCCCCGTTACTCCTTTTCAGCAAAATTGCAGTTTGATTTGGTGTGAAGCGACCAAGGAAGCCGCGGTAATAGATCCGGGTGGTAACGTTGAACGCATCATCGAACGTATTGAAAAAGAGCAATTGACGTTAACTATGATCTTGTTAACCCATGGCCATATTGATCATGTGGGAGGTGCGAAAGCGCTGGCTGATTTGACGGGCGTCGACATCATTGGTCCCCATAAGGACGATGAATTTTGGTTAGAAAACTTACCGAAACAGAGCCAGAATTTTGGCTTTGCGGCCACGGAAGCCTTTGTACCTCACCGTTACCTTGAGCAAGATGATTTACTCCATGTCGGCCATCAACAACTTAAGGTGTTGCATTGCCCAGGTCACACGCCTGGACATGTGGTATTCCACCATCAAGCAAGCCAGTTGGCTTGGGTCGGCGATGTGATTTTTAGAGGCTCGATTGGCCGCACCGATTTTCCGGGCTCGAGTCACGCCGATCTGATAGCGTCAATTACTCAAAGATTATGGCCACTTGGCAATGACGTCACCTTTGTGCCAGGGCATGGCCCGATCTCAACCGTGGGTGAAGAGCGAAAGCACAACCCGTTTGTGGCCGACCAATTGTTAGATTAAGTGCTGCGTTTGCTCTGAGGAAAGCTAAAGACATTATCTTCAGGGCTAACTTCTTTGGCAAAAGCAACCGCACTTAATTGACCGGCTCTGTTCTTTTTAGCTCGGTACATAGCGCTGTCAGCTTTCTGAAGCAATTCAAACAAATGAGTGCCATCATCAGGGTATCTACTGACACCTAAGCTGGCACCCAGTTGCACTTGGATCCCATTAAACTCCATGGTGTCTTCAATGAGCGTGACCAGCTTGGTTAACTGCGCTGGCAAGGCGCCAGGGGTATCTTTGTTTTCCAGCCAAAGCACAAATTCATCACCGCCAAAGCGGCCAATAAGATCTGATTTACGCAAGTTCAGGCTTAAGCGGGTGCTTAACTGTTGCAGTACCAAGTCACCAAATTGATGACCATGAGTGTCATTAATCGGTTTAAACTCATTCAGATCGATAAACACAACTGCGCCTTTTTTATCATCCCGATGACAGCGTTCAAGGGCAATGTTCAAGGATTGCTCAAATGCATTTCGGGACAATAAGCCACATAAATCATCGTGCTCGGCCAAGTATTGTAATTGTTCGGCTTGTTCTTGCAGCGCTTGGGTTTTGCGGCGAATTACAACCTCAAGTTCACCTTTTAGCATTGTGGTTTGCTGGAGGTTCTTGCGCATTTGATTAAAATGGTTGGTTAAAAATCCTAATTCATCTTGATATTGGCTCGATACCGTTTTTGATAACTCACCGCAAGCGACTTGCTTCACGCCTAAGGTTAATGAGCGAATGCCGACATCAAATCGTTTCAATATCAATATCGAGATAGTGCTAATCAACAAGGTAAATAGGAGTAAGATACCGCCATTGAGATACACCAATTGCAGTTGATATTGACGATGCTGGCCGATGACATGGCGCTTATAATGATAAATGCTTTCTCGGAGTGATTGAATGGCCATATTTAAATTAGACTGCAACATCAATTCCCCTTGTTGCCCCAACTTGCCCAACTCTTTCTGTTGCTGACTTAATGACAGCAGGTTTCTGATTTGAGCAATATCGCGTCCAAGAATAGCTAAATCATTGCGGACAATCACATCGTCTCGCGGGATCTTATGCAGTGACACTTCAAGTTGTGACAGTCCGGCTAGGTTGAAGCTAATCTCATCAGGGTTATTAAAATTGGTGAGCGCCCATAAGTTATTGGCGAGGGTATCCACTTGATTTCCCAAGGCCAAAATCTGTTCCATTTGATGGCTGGCATGTTGCTCCGTATGCACTTGCTTGAGTAAGGCGGCCAGTAACAGGCCGGTTAAGCCAATACTGAAAATGATTAAGAGCCGTAACTGTTGGACTATCTTCATTGTAATTTGCCTTGTGATGTACGCATGATTTGCAGGGCTTGGCTGTTCATTATTGCGGTAAAGTCGGGTATGCGGTCATGACGGGTGTTACCTGATGAAATTGCCCAATGGGCGCTGTTGCGTAGGTGCGGGATTAAGCTCAGGCTACTGGATAGCCGAAAATGATAGTCAGGCCACAGCGAAGTTAATTCCGATAATTCAATCTTTAAGAATTGCTGAACGACTTCTTTACTTTGGGCTTCATTCTTCAAAATATGCGCATTGGCGGCTTCAATCGCCGTAAGAATAGCAACCCAGTCGTCATTGTTTTTACCCCCTATTTGGCTGACCAAGTTAAAGGTACGCGTCGTTAAACCGCGGGTGTCGAATGCCTGTACTATATGATCGTTATTGGTTTTGAGACGATAACCATAGGGTTCCCAAATGGAAATTATGTCGACCTCGCCGGTAAGTAAGGCCATGGCCAGTTCATTGGCATGATAATAGTGACGGCTATGTTGAATATGTCGTAAATCGTGGAGGATGAGCAGTTGATCAAATAAATATTCGCTGGCGGAAGATTGAATTAATCCCACTCGTTTATTTTCAATATCTCCGATGGAATGGATGTTATGGCCACGGGTTGAGAATATTTTTATGTCATTATCTGAGGTGGCAAAGTTGGCCAGTACCGAGAAATCTTGACGATTAAACATCTCAAACATGATGACACTGTCTGAGGTTGTGGCTAAATCGACTTCATTATTTAATAATTTTTGGAGGCATAAGTCGCCACCTGCGGTAGGAATTAATTGTATATCCAAGCCAAATTTTTCAAAAAAACCTTGTTGCTTGGCCACAATAATTGGCGCTGATAACGGCGTTTTGGATACGGCAATTTTGATGGGGTGAGAAAGGGCGATGGCGGGAAATAAACTAACAATAGCGATCCCCAGCCATATCCACTTGCATCGAACTGTTTGCATTATATCTTCCCTGAAATGATGTCAGTACTTCCTGTACTCGCTGAACTAAGCAATCAATTATTATTAATATCGAGTATGATAAATAAATCTTTAACTATAAATTAGCTTTAGATAAAACGCGTCAAATTTCAAGTTATTGGACAAAAAAAAGGAAACCAATAGGTTTCCTTATGATAATTAACTAAATGTGCTCCAGATGGGCGCATGATCTGAGGGCTTTTCTATGCCTCGTAGCGCATAGTCAATATCACTGGCGCTTAAGCGTTGTGCTAGTGACGGCGTGGCTAAAATCACATCGATGCGCAGACCGCGGTTATCATCGAAGCCTTTACTGCGGTAATCAAACCACGAAAAGCGGTCATCAACCAGGGGATGCAACTGCCTAAAGGTATCGATAAAGCCCCAATCGAGCAGTAATTTAAGCCATGCTCTTTCTTCGGGTTGAAAGCTGCATTTCCCCGTTTTGAGCCAACGCTTAGCATTGACAGCACCAATGCCAATATCTAAATCGATAGGGGATATATTAATATCGCCAATCACTGCAATATCTTCATCTGCCGAGCAATGGTTGGCTAGATGGGTCATTAAGTCTTGATAAAAACGTCGCTTAGCTGGGTATTTCGTTTCGTGATGAATGCTTTCGCCTTGCGGGAAATAGCCATTAATGACAGTCAACAGCCGGCCATTGGCTTGTTCAAACTGGCCAATGATCAGGCGGCGTTGCGCGTCATCTGCATCTGAATCAAAACCCTTTTGCACGTTAACTGGAGCGACTTTAGATAATAAGGCCACACCATAATGAGCTTTGCCGCCATGGTAATGCACTTGATAGCCCATGGCTTCGATATCAGCGACAGGAAAGGCTTCATCATGCACCTTGGTTTCTTGAAGACCAATGATGTCGGGAGCATGGCTATCAATTAAGGCGTGTAGTTGGTGGAGTCTAGCTCTTAGGCCATTGATATTAAAAGATACAATTTTCATTATGGCAAAACCTTTTTATAGGGTTTGACAATCACTTCGGCATACACACCGCCGGCAAAATAGGGGTCGGCATTGGCCCAATCTTTAGCACTGGCGAGGCTATCAAATTCTGCCACTACCAGCGAGCCGGTAAATCCGGCGTCGCCGGGGTTTTCAGAGTCAATGGCTGGGTGTGGCCCGGCGATTAACAACCGACCTTCATCATTCAATTGTTGTAGTCTGGCAAGGTGCTGTTCGCGGGTTGCCAAGCGTTTGTCTAACGTGCCGGGAATGTCTTCAGCTGAGATCATATACCACATTATATTAATTCCTTGGGTTGTTCTGAGGTAAGTGTTGATAAAGAAAAAAGGCGGTAATCACAGGATTGATTAACGTCAGGGCCGTTAAGCCAATGAGGCTACTTTTCGGCCTCATTGCTTGAGTGATGGCGAGATAAATACCGAATAATTGATAGATGGCGAAAAAAATGACCATGGGAAACCAAGCTAGCAGCTGCTGCATATACAAATCATTCGCAGGAAAAATATGTGCCGAGTGTAGCATGGCCTCGACGCTTGACCAATGCCGTGAGTCTGGGGCGGATTAATGCGACGACCCTTAAGAAAATGCGCCGCCACAAGCTAAGGGCTGTGGCGGCACAGGGCTCAGGTTGCGTCTTTCATGGCGCGAATAAATGTCGCCATCTCAGCTAATAACGTCTGGGGTTCATTTAAGTGTTTGGCAATAATATTGACCACCGCAGAGCCTGAAATCGCCCCCGCGGCGCCAGCATCTATGGCAGCACGCACTTGCTCGGGCTGACTAATACCAAACCCCAGCAATGGCGGCGGCGCTTGGTAATGCTTGAGTTTTTCTACAACCGTCGCGATGGGCATTTGCGCTTCGATATCCGCGCCCGTCACACCCGCGCGCGATAACAAATAGGTATAGCCACTACCAAGTTGAGCCAAGGCCTGTAAATCATCATCGCTACTGTTTGGCGGTGCAATAAAGATTTGATCTATCTGGTGGCGCTTAGCGGCTGCTACAAAGGGCTCGGCTTCTTGCATGGGCACATCGGCGATTAAGATGGAGTCGACACCCGCTGCCTGAGCATGTTGATAAAAATGATCTATGCCATTGGCATAAGCTAGATTGGCATACAGCAATAATCCAATGGGGATAGTAGGATGTTGCGTGCGAATGGCGCTGATCATCTCAAAGCAATCGGCCACCTTGACGCCGGCAGCTCTTGCACGGAGGTTGGCGCCTTGGATCACTGGGCCATCGGCGAGGGGATCAGAAAATGGAAAGCCAAGCTCTAAGGCGTCGGCGCCGTTGGCAATCAAGGTTTCGATGATGGCTAATGACAATGCTTTACCTGGATCACCTAACGTCACAAAGGGAACCAGTGCCCCGCGCTGCTCGGTAGCAAGGCGGCTAAATAGGGCGGAATAACGACTCATGAGGCCTCTCCTTGAGTGGCAGGATTAAGAATGTCTGATACGGTAAAAATGTCTTTGTCGCCGCGACCGGATAAATTGACCACCAACAAGGTGTCAGTGGTGGCTTGTTCAGCCAATGTAATGGCGTGGGCAATGGCATGAGCCGACTCAAGGGCAGGAATAATCCCTTCGCAACGTGCTAACCGTTGAAACGCTGCTAATGCCTCATCATCGGTGGCCGATTCATACTGGGCACGGCCAATTGCGGCTAAATGGGCATGCTGCGGGCCGACGGAAGGAAAGTCTAACCCTGCTGAAATCGAGTAGGATTCTTCTATTTGACCTTCTTCATCTTGCATCAGTGGCGCTTTCATCCCGAAAAATATGCCCGTTTTGCCGTGACGTAGCGGCGCGCCATGCAACGGAGTATCTATGCCTTTACCTGCCGGCTCAATCCCAATCAATTGCACACTGGGTTCGTCAATGAAATCGGCAAACATGCCAATGGCATTGGAACCGCCGCCGACGCAGGCGATGACGGCATCGGGCAGACGTCCTTCTTTTTCGAGGATCTGACGTTTAGTTTCTTCACCAATCACCCGCTGAAACTCACGGACTATGGTCGGGAAGGGGTGTGGACCTGCCGCCGTGCCTAATAAATAATGGGCTTTCTCATAGCTGCCAGACCAGTCGCGCATGGCTTCATTGCACGCATCTTTTAAGGTCGCTGACCCCGATGTTACCGGGATCACGGTCGCGCCCATCAATCGCATTCGAAACACATTAGGCGATTGGCGTTCAACATCTTTGGCACCCATGTAAATGCGGCAATTAAGCCCTAATAAGGCACAGGCGAGAGCGGTGGCAACCCCGTGTTGGCCGGCCCCGGTTTCAGCGATAATTTCTTTTTTACCCATTCGCTTCGCCAGCAATGCTTGACCCAATACTTGATTGGTCTTGTGAGCGCCGCCATGAAGCAAGTCTTCACGCTTTAAATAAATTTTACATAAAGGGTTGGGACTCAGGTTACGCGTTAAGGTCAACGCGGTCGGGCGGCCGGCATAATTGTGGAGTAAATCCATCAGCTCGGCATTAAAGCTAGGATCGTCCATGGCACTGATATACGCCTGCTCTAGTTGACTGAGAGCAGGCATTAAAATTTGCGGTACATAACTACCGCCATACTCACCAAAATAAGGGTTTAGGGTAAATTGCTTCATCATTTCCTCGAGATTAATACTGACGCAGCTGGGCAAACGCTGCAAAAATTTTGTTTTTATCTTTAATGCCTGGTTGGCTTTCCAAGCCAGAATTGAAATCTAATCCTTTAAAACCGGCGGCTGCGGCCTGGTGAGCATTCTCGGCATTGAGGCCGCCCGCTAACATGGCCGCAGAGCGCCGGGGTAATGAGCGTTGCCAATCAAAACTCACGCCGGTGCCTCCAAATTGATTAGCCACGCGGCTGTCATAGACAATTCTATCGGCTTGGGAACTGGGGCTGAGCTGCTGTATATCGGTGGCGACACCGATGGCTTGCCAGATTTCACACGCCAGATTGGCCTCAGTTAACGCCTGTTTAAGTGCCGTTATCGCAGCGTCTGTTTCGTCACCGTGTAATTGAATTGCACTCAATCCCAGTTGCTGGGCATGTTGCATCATCTGTGGCAGTGGGGCGTTGACAAACACACCGACCAATTTCAGGGGCTGCACTAATTGTTGATTGACTGCTGCTAGTTGAGCGGCATGCTCCAAAGTCACTGCGCGTGGTGAACTAGGCGCAAAGATAAGACCACCGTACAGACTCCCAGCGTTGGCGGCATGCTCGAGATCTTGAGCTCGAGTGAGACCACATATTTTGTTTTCACCATAAATCAAAGCGCGGCAGGCTTGATCTAGGTTCGCCTCAGCCATTAACGAGCTGCCAACCAAAAACCCCTGAACTAATGGGGCTAAGCGCCTGACATCCTGATGATGATAAATACCGGATTCACTGATAACGACGGCATCGGCAGGAATTAATGGTGCAAGTTGCTCGGTGGTGGCGAGATCGGTACTCAAATCCCGCAGATTACGGTTATTTATCCCGATGATCTTGGCGTTAAGTCCCAGCGCCCGATCTAGCTCCTGACGGTTACTGACCTCAGTTAAGATATCTAATTGATAGTCAGCGGCGACGGCGGCTAATGCTAGGTATTGTTGATCATTCAACACCGACAACATTAATAAGATGGCATCGGCGCCTTGATGAGCCGCAAGCATGACTTGGTAGGGGCTGATAAAAAAGTCTTTGCATAATATTGGCTGAGGTATCAAAGCCTTCACTTGAGGGATATAGGCCATATCGCCTTGAAACCATTGCTCATCGGTGAGCACGGACACCGCACTGGCATGACGACCATACACCCGGGCTATGGCGTCAATATCAAAGTCATCACGGATTAAGCCTTTCGATGGGCTGGCTTTTTTGCATTCGAGGATAAAGCTCGCAGGCCCTTGTCTTAGGGCTTGATATAGGCTGCGCGTCGACGTTTGCGGTTGCAAGGATGCCGCTGGGAATCGCTGTTGCAATTGCGCGATATGCGTGTGCTTAGTCTCGACTATTTGAGTTAAAATATTGCTCATGACTGGCACCCTTGTGTGGTGGTATTGGAATACGCTATTAATTGTTGTAACCGCTCCCAAGCGCTTTGATTGGCAAGGGTTGCTAGCGCCAGCGCGGTGCCAGCCTTAGGGGTCGGTGCGATGCCGGCAACATATAAAGCACAGCCCGCATTAACGGCCACAGCATCGCGATGGGCTGGTTGACCTTGGCCTTGTAAAATCGCAAGGGTGTATTTGGCATTTTGCGCGGGACTGCCGCCGGTTAAGTCGTCGATGGCAGCCTGATTGACCCCTAAGTCTTGCGGGGTTAATTGATACTCTTTCAACTTTTCATCATGAATTTCAACTACCTGGGTGATGCCATGAATCGCGACTTCATCCAAGCCACTGCCGTGGACGACCATGGCACGTTTAACACCTAAGGCTTGTAAGCATTGAGCGATTGGGGTTAATAAACTTGGGCAATAGACCCCGAGCACCATAAAATCAGGGCGGGCAGGGTTTATCAATGGCCCTAAGATATTAAATATGGTGCGCGTTTTGAGTGCTTGGCGCACTGGCACCGCATGTTTAACCCCTGCGTGATACTGCGGCGCAAAGATAAAACAAATGCCTAATTCTGCTAAACAATCTGCGGCAATATCAGGAGCTAACGTCAGATTAACGCCGAGATTGGCTAATAAATCCGAGGACCCCGACTGGCTGGATACGCTGCGATTACCATGTTTGGCAACCATGGCACCGCTGGCTGCGGCGACTAGGGCGGCAGTCGTGGAAATATTGATGGTATTGAAACCATCACCGCCGGTACCAACAATATCAAGGACACCTTGATGTTCTGGGCGCCGAGGAAATAATGTGGCGTGGCCGAGTAACGCATCGGCAGCGCCACTGATCTCAGCCAAGCTTTCCCCTTTGATTTTGAGTGCTATCAAGGTCGCAGCAATTTGGCTTTCATTGAGTTGGCCTTGAATGATGGCACTAAACAATTGCTCACTTTGCTGGCGAGACAGGGGGTGTTGCTGAAACAACAATGCTAAATTTGCTTGAATATCATCAGTCATAAGCGACCTCCTTGCTCACTTGGGCCAATGCTTGGGTAAGTAGCAACCCCCCTTTAGTCGTCAGAATCGATTCGGGATGAAACTGAAATCCCAGAGCGCGATCGTGCGCATGGTACACCGCCATGGGCAGACCCTCCACTTCGGCAATGACGGCCAAACATTCTGGCACCTGAGTCGCCACCAGTGAATGATAGCGGGCAATAGGTAAGGGGTTGGGCAGATTAGCAAATATCCCCTGACCGTTATGTTGCGCCAAACTGGCCTTGCCATGCACCACCTCAGGCGCACGCTCGACTGTACCGCCATAGTGTTCAACCAAGGCTTGATGCCCCAAACAAATGCCGATGATGGGCATTTTGCCGATTTGCCGCTTAATCAATGCTGCCATGCAGCCTGCTTCATGGGGCGCACCTGGGCCGGGTGACAGCACCAATACTTGGGGTTCATCGCTCGCCGCTAGTTGCTGACATAAAAAATCAATATCGACATCATTGCGATAAATATTGACCCGATGCCCGAGGCTACGGAACTGATCGACTAAGTTGTAGGTAAATGAATCAAAATTATCGAGTAAGGTAATTATCATTGGCCACCTCCTTGTAAGACCGCATTGATCACCGCTTGCGCCTTTTGCCGCGTTTCATCGGCCTCAGCTTGGGGATCGGAATCAAACACAACCCCTGCTCCCGCTTGGATATGGGCGACGTCTTGACTGACAAACGCCGAGCGGATCACGATGCAGGTATCCATATCGCCACGACCATTGAGGTAGCCGACGGCCCCGCCATAACTGCCTCGTCGTTGTTGCTCGGTTTCCCGAATTAATTGTGCTGCCCGAATTTTTGGGGCTCCCACTAAGGTGCCCATATTCATGCAGGCTTGATAGGCGTGCAAAGCGTCGAGTTCAGGCTTGAGTTGGCCGGTGACGCGACTGACTAAATGCATGACATGGGAGTAGCGGTCTACTTTTAGCAACTCCGCCACTTTACGGCTGCCAGCTTGGCTGATCCTCGCAATATCATTGCGGGCTAAATCCACCAACATTAGGTGCTCAGATAACTCTTTTTTATCCAAGCGTAATTCCAGTTCAATCCGGCTATCGAGATCGGCATCTATGCTACCGTCGTGGTGTTTTCCGCGAGGGCGAGTTCCCGCGATGGGATAGACCTCAACGGTGCCGGTGTGCGCATGATATTTAAGTGCGCTCTCAGGAGAGGCGCCAAATAAACAAAAATCATCGGCTTGAAAGAAAAACATATAGGGGCTGGGATTGGTGCGGCGTAAGGCACGATAGGCACCAAAAGGATTCGGGCACGCGAGACTAAAGCTGCGAGAGGGCACCACCTGGAAAATATTGCCAGCGACTATATGCTGCTTGAGTTGTTCAACTTGTTGGCAGTATTCGCTATCACTGACATTAACGGTCACAGCGACACCTTGAGCTTGCTCAGCAAAGGCCGGGTGTTCCTCGGCGGCTAAGGCGATGAGTCGTTGTTGACGCTGTTTTAGCTGGGCATCAACTTGGGCCTCCATACTGAAGGTGAACGTTTGCAACTGCGCAGTTTGGGTTTGATGATCGATAACGATTAACTGTTCGGCTAAATAGAAGACATAGTCAGGGCAATGATTCGCGCCGGTGGCAACCTGGCTTAAGCTTTCTGTGGTAGCGATAAGATCGTATGCCAGAACACCGCCAAGAAAAATGTCGTGATGACTTTGGGGGTCAAGACAATGGTTGGCCAGTTCAGAGATAAAAAAGCGCAATCCATCTAAGGGGGATCCGGACAGTAAGCGCGCGTCTTCATCCATCGGCGCCTCGTCTTTCGATAAATGGATCACTAAGGTGTGTTGCTGGCGGTGCTGGGGGAGTTTTGCAAAAAACTGGCTAATCAATTCGAGCAAATACATGCCATTTTGTGATAGAGCCGTAAAACTAATATCGTAGGCTTGGCAGCGGATCTGTAACGCACTGTCACACAGCAGTAAACTTTTTAGGTTTTGTTTGGTGGTGACTTCTGCTGACTCCAGTAACAAATGGTGCTGATTGTCCTGATTGAGCGCTTGGTAGAAACAAAGTGGATCGGCTTGGTAGCGTACTGGTTGCCGCTCACATCGAATAAATTTCCCTGTCAGTGATGTCATATCGCTTTCCCGTAATTTGGTAATAAGTTAATAGCCAATCTGTCCGTGCGGGAAATTTAGCCATAAAAAAACCCGCGATGGGCGGGTTCTTATTGGTAAGGCACTTTAATTACATGTGCGCAGCCAACACCACCCGCGAATGTGAGTAGTGCCACCAATTAATATTAGTTTTAATTGTTGCTGCAAAAGTCATGATTAAGTGACATTCCTGTAATTTAATTCCTTATAGAAAACGCGTTTTGTGATTAAATGTCAATGGAAAAAAATTCAATGTGTTGATTTTGTCACAAGGACCATAACGCTGGGCGCTCGTCGTTAAGCTATTTATTTAAGGTGTTTTTTCCCTATATCCATTACAATATAGCCATGAATGAAAATACTGTAATGACTCAAGTCATCGACCTCCATAGCCATACCACAGCCTCGGACGGCCGCTTAACACCTGAACAATTGGTGCAACGCGCTGCCGATAAAGGTGTGCATATGTTGGCGATTACCGATCATGATTCCGTGGCGGCGATGGCGTCAGCTCATGTGGCAAACCAAGCGTTAGCTGCACCATTAAATTTAATTAATGGCGCGGAAATTTCTACTCGCTGGCATAGCTATGATATCCATGTGGTCGCGTTAAATATTGATATTACGCATCCACAATTATTGGATTTTTTAGATAACCAAACCCGATTACGCGATCAGCGTGCGCAAGAAATTGGTATTCGCTTGGCGAAAGCCGGTATTGAAGGCACCTATGAAGCTGCGCAGCACTATGCCAACGGCGCGGTTATTAGTCGCGGCCATTTTGCTCGGGTGCTGATAGATAAAGGTTATGCTGCTGATAATGCTGGGGTATTTAAAAAATACTTGGCCAAGGGTAAAACCGGTTATGTGCCCAATAATTGGGGAGATATGGCCAGCGCGATTGAGATCATCCATCAAGCTGGCGGCTTAGCGGTGCTGGCTCATCCGAGTGCTTATCAATTGTCGGCGAAATGGTTACGTCGCTTGGTCACTGAATTTAAAGCGGCAGGTGGCGATGCCATGGAAGTAGTATTAGGTCAGCAAAACCTCGATGACCGCGCTAATCTAGTGGCATTAAGCCGTCAACACGAGCTATTAACCTCCGTTGGCAGTGATTTTCATTTTGTCGGTGGCTGGGTCGAACTTGGTCGTAATTTATTTTTACCTGCTGGCCTTAATTGGGTTTGGCAATCGCCGTTATGGAAGGACAGATCATGAGCCAATTTTTTTATGTACACGAACAAAATCCGCAAGCCCGATTGATCAGTCAAACCGTGGCTATTTTGCGCAGCGGTGGTGTGATTGCCTACCCCACAGACTCAGGCTATGCCCTAGGGTGTTTGCTCGGGGAAAAAGACGCCATGACGCGTATCACCCGCATTCGTCAAATTGAGCATGACCATAATTTCTCTTTGATGTGTAGTGACTTATCTGAGTTGGCTAATTATGCCAAGGTCGACAATCAGGCCTATCGTTTAGTCAAACATTGCACTCCAGGGCCATATACCTTTATTTTTAAAGCCACGAAAGAAGTCCCTAAGCGTCTGCAAAACGACAAGAAAAAGACCATAGGCATCCGGGTCCCCGACAATATTATTACCCGTGATTTATTGGCGGCCTTGGGCGAACCTTTGATGTCTACGTCCTTGGTAATGCCGGGACAGGAATTTGCAGAGTCGGATCCTGAGCATATTCGCGACATACTTGAGCATCAAGTGGATGCGATTTTACACGGGGGGTATTTAGGTGAAAAACCCACCACAGTCATCGACATGTCGGAAGGTGAGATTGAGATCTTGCGTGAAGGCGCGGGCGATCTATCTGCATTTCTTTAATCGCCACCTAAATACGGGTATAATGCTGCGTTTTGCTAAATTTATGGCAATCTATCCATTATGGAGCAAGTGATGCCGGCAACGCTGACGGTACAGCAAAGTCTACCTTTAGCGGTGATCCGCGGTGAACCGGTTCAAGAGTGGCCAAAAGATTTATTTATTCCTCCCGAGGCGCTCGAAGTGTTTTTGGAGGCATTTGAAGGGCCACTCGATCTCCTTTTATACTTGATCCGTAAGCATAAATTAGATGTGGTTGATGTTTCTATCGCCCAGATCACAAGCCAATATTTAGAGTATATCAAGTTACTGACCGATACCCGTGTTGAGTTAGCCGCCGATTATTTAGTCATGGCAGCCACCTTAGCCGAGATTAAATCACGGATGTTATTACCCGTGATTGCCGCCGAAGAATCTGAGGAAGAAGATCCTCGGATCAAGTTGATAAAACAACTGAAAGCGTATGAGACTATCAAGCAAGCATCATATGATTTAGATGCCTTGCCACGGCTTGAACGTGACTACTTTCAAGCCCGTGCTGCCCTGACGGCAGCCGAGTTGCCTCTGGCACCACCAGATGTCAGCTTAACTGACTTAATTAAGGCGTTTTCAGCCGTGTATCGGCGTATCCAAGTCACAGAGCATCATCATGTGCAACGTGAACACTTGTCGACCCGAGAGCGGATGAGCCAAATTCTAGCGCGGTTGTCCCGTGAAGATTTTGTTGCTTTTGGTTGTTTATTCCAACCGCAAGAAGGCCGCGCGGGGGTGGTGGTGACGTTTTTGGCCTTGATGGAATTGGTCAAAGAATCCTTGGTGGAGCTCATGCAAGCAGCGCCATTAACTGACATCTATGTCCGAGCATGTTAATCAGCTTATGCCGATAAATGATATTCAATTAAAACAATTGCTAGAAGCGGGACTATTTGCTCAAGGCCGAGCCTTAACGATTAAAGAATTGAGGCAAGGGCTGCTTAAAGATCTCGCGGTATCGCGTGAACGAATTAGCGAGCAACTTGCCGCACTAGAACAAGATTACTTGGAACGGGGCGTGCAATTGGTAAAAGTTGCTGGGGGTTACCGTTTCCAAACCAGAGAAGAGTTGGCGCCATTTCTACAGTTGTTAACTCAAGAGAAAGCGCCAAAATATTCTCGAGCTACCTTGGAAACCTTGGCTGTTATTGCTTACAGTCAACCGGTCACCAGGGGAGAGATAGAACAGATTAGAGGGGTGGCTGTGGCAAGCCAAATCATAAAAACCCTTACTGATCGATTGTGGATCAGGGTGGTCGGCCATAAAGATGTGCCTGGACGACCGGCATTGTATGCCAGTACCCCTGAATTTTTAGCCTATTTTGGCTTGGATTCCCTCGCGGATTTACCTCCGTTAACGGATGCCGAGTCATTGGCGGCGTTGTTTAGCCATCGGTCTGAAACCGCAGCGGACAATGCCACAGCAGTGAGAAGAGTCGAAACTAATGAGTGAAAAATTGCAGAAAGTCTTGGCCCGTGCAGGCCATGGCTCCCGTCGTGAGATGGAGGCATGGATTGCTGCAGGTCGAGTTAGCGTAGACGGCGAAATCGCCAGTTTAGGCGATCGCGTAGAAGCAGATGCGAAAATCCGTATCGATGGCCGCGCGATATCCATGAAATCTGCCGATGATATGATTTGTCGTATCTTGGCTTACCATAAGCCCGAAGGTGAAATTTGCTCTCGCAAAGATCCTGAAGGCCGTCCAACCGTGTTTGATCGTTTACCTAAAATCCGTGATGGACGTTGGGTCGCGGTTGGGCGCTTAGACATTAACACCTCGGGCTTGTTATTGTTCACCTGTGATGGTGAATTGGCCAACCGTTTGATGCACCCATCAAATGAAGTCGAGCGTGAGTACGCGGTACGAACCTTTGGCGAAGTGAGCGAAGCTACCGTGCAACGCTTACGCAATGGCGTCATGTTAGAAGACGGCCCAGCCCAATTTGATCATGTTAAGGCTGCGGGTGGCGAAGGCCTCAACCAGTGGTGGCATGTGGGACTGCGCGAAGGACGTAATCGTGAAGTGCGTCGTTTGTGGGAATCGCAAGAAGTGCAGGTGAGTCGTCTGATCCGTATTCGTTACGGTATGATTGAGCTGCCCAAAACCTTACCCCGCGGCGGTTGGATGGAATTACCATTAGAGCAAGTTAACTACTTGCGTCAAATGGCCGGTATGGACGCTGAAACGCGCAGCATGCTAGGCGCCGATAAACACAGCGTGGCTCGTGCTAAAGTGCGTAGCGCCAAAATTCGTCGTGCCGTTCATAAGCATAAAGTGGTTAGTGGTAAACCTAAGCCATCGCGTCAGCGTAGCTAAGCCTTATCCTACCTATAATATTGGCCGCATTAGCGGCCTTTTTTTTGGCGTTTAAGCTAGAATATATAAATATAAGTGTTTGAAAATTAACTGACATGGCAAAGGGAATGACTATGCAACTAGTAGACGTCAATATGATTTGGGATCAAGCACCACATAGTGCGTTTACGGATCTGTGCTTTTTTGAAGGTCGCTTCTATTGTGTATTTCGCGTGGGTGATGCGCATATTAGTGATAGCGCTGACTTGCAAATTCTGGTGTCAGATGAGGGGCAGCATTGGCAGCCAATGGCGCGAATAACTGAAGCCAATAAAGACTTACGCGATGGTAAGTGGTTTATTTTTAAACAGCAGTTATACCTGACCGCCGCCGCGATTGATCGACGCGAGAGTGCCGTCCCCGCAACCCGCTTACAAACCTTAGGATGGCGCTTAGATGCCAAGGGGTGGCACGGTCCTAATCCACTGGTAGCGGATCATTATTGGCTGTGGAAATGTACTGCCAATCAAGATGATAACTTAGTCGTTGGCGCTGGGTATCGCGGTGGCCCCCAAGGGGAGGCCAGACTTTATACCAGTGACAATGGTCAGACATTTGATTGCGTGTTAGCGCCACTAAATAATCAAGGTTATGTCAATGAGGCCGCGCCGCTGTTTATTGACGATGAGTTATATCTGTTATTGCGCCGCGATCCGGTGGGGGATGACAGAGAAACGGCGCTGCTTGGACGAGCGCAAGCACCTTACGAAGACTGGCATTGGCGCACCTTGAGTTGTCGTATTGGTGGCCCGGCCCTGTTTTATTGGCGCCAACAGTTATATGGGGTGGTCAGGCTGTATGATAATAACGTGCGTACGGCGGTGGTTGCCATCGACACAGAGACTGGCCAAGTCAGCGAACAGTTAACTTTACCATCGGCAGGTGATACCAGCTATGCCGGAGTCGTGCTGCAAGACGATAGATTATTTGTCAGTTACTATTCATCTCATCAAAGCCACACGGCTATTTATTTCGCCGTGGTCGGTTTAGCGTAAGCGGTTATAGAGCAATTGCACACATCTTTGGCTGATTTGAGTTTATACTCACGGCCTGATAAATAGTGTCCAGCGGTCATGACCAGTAGCAGCCATCAACATTTCAAACTGTACAAACCCTATGGGTTTCTCAGCCAATTCGTGCAAGAACCACGTAAAAATAAAAAACGCTTAGGCGAGTTATTTGATTTTCCAGCAGGGATCATGACCATAGGTCGATTAGATCATGATTCAGAAGGCTTACTGCTACTGACAACTCATGGCATGACAAGTCACCACGTTCGCAGCCAGCATTATGAAAAAGAATATTATGTGCAACTTGATGGTGATATTGATGATGGGGCCATTAACGCCTTAATGGCAGGAGTCAGTATCACGGTCAAAGGGGAAACGTATCTCACCCAAGGTTGCCAAGCGCGCAAGCTCACTCAAGTACCGCTGTTACCGCCTCGAGGTCATAAAATTCGGGATGAGCGTCATGGCCCCACTAGTTGGTTGTCGATTACCTTAACGGAAGGAAAGAACCGACAAGTGCGTAAAATGACGGCCGCCGTGGGTTACCCGACCTTACGCTTGGTGCGCGTCCGAATAGGCGCGATTAAGATTGACGATTTAAGCGTCGGTGAAGTTCGCCCGATACGCTTATAGCCAATAATGAGGTGTCAGCGTATTGGTTATACCCTGACACCGATGGCCTTATTGGGCGTTAAAGGCTTGACCGTTATCCTTGAGGCTATCATCGCTCATCAAGTATAAATACGTCGGCATGATCGCCAATGGCGTTGCTAATGTTTGGGGATTTTCAGCCGGATAGGCATTAGCTCGCATGCCGGTACGGGTTGCACCAGGATTAATGCTGTTGACTCTGAGGCTGCTGCCGTCGCACTCATGAGCGATGACTTGCATCATGCCTTCGGTGGCGAACTTTGAAATGGCATAGGCACCCCAATAGGCTCTCCCTTGACGGCCAACCCCACTGGACGTGAACACGATAGATGCATTAGGCGCGCGTTTCAGTACTGGCAATAGGGCTTTGGTCATCATGGCCTGAGCGGTGACGTTAACTTGCATCACATCATTAAATGCGCCCATGTCTATGTGTTCAAACGGGCCAAGTACCCCAAGCAGGCCGGCGTTATGTAATAAACCATCCAGCTTGCCAAACTGCTGCTCTATGGTGTCAGCCATATCGAGATAATTTTGCTCAGTTGCGCCCTTCATGTCTAACGGCACAATAGCAGGTTTAGGTCCACCTGCGGCTTCAATTTCATCGTAAACCGCTTCTAATTTACTGACGGTTTTACCTAACAGAATAACGGTGGCGCCATGTTGTGCATAAGTCACGGCAGCGGCCTTACCTATGCCATCACCGGCACCGGTAACCAATATTATTTTTCCCTGTAAAGCGTCATTCTTAGCGTGATATTCCAACATAAATAAATAGTTCCTCTGGACGCTAAAGCCCATTATCACTGGCCACTAAGGCGGTATCGAACAATTGTTTTAAACAAATGAATGATTAAATCCGTTTTTTGCTATGACTGAATGTGACAAAAATGTAGCTAACTCACTATTTTTACGTTAACTTTGTCAATAGCTCAGGACGTATTTTGTCCTGTTGGTCATGGAGCCCGACTATTGTGACCAATTTCTTGGGGAAAACAAAATTATTACAACAAGATTTGGGGAAGAAAGATGAAAAGACTCTTTTTGGGTGTTGCAATTGCATCTGCACTGGGACTCACAGGATGTGGTGGTGATACATATGATGATTTAAAAGAAACAGCAAAACCACTGATCCCAGTATCTCAAATCGCATTTGATCCCGCCAATGCGAAATTGCCTTTGCCAAATGATTTATTATTCAACGGCACCACCGATGGCACGCTTGCTATCCCTGGAGAAGCTAGTGGCAACTATGTGGATCCGCAAATAGCCTTAGGAGCACTTGATGGTTGGTCAACCACTTCTCCTATCAGTATTACCGTCGTGCCGCCTGCTGGCACCGATACCACTCTTGATGTGGCGTCAGTGCAACAACCGGGCGCGGTTATTATGTATGAAGCCACGGTTGGTGGGCCACTGTCTAGCGATCCGGAATGTACCAGTGCACCGTCGGTCTCGGCGTGTAAAGTGGGGGCTGAGTTACAGTTTGGGGTGGATTTCGTCAGCACGGTATCAGGTAACACCATTGCCATTATTCCGCTTAAACCACTGAAGGCTAAGCAGTCTTACGTTTATGCTGTGACGAGCTTGGTACAAGACTCCAATGGCCAATCGGTCGCCCCGTCAAATACCTATAAATTGCTAAAGCTTGATATAGATACCGATCCATTAGCCACGCCAGAACAGCTGTTCTTACAAGGCTTAGTCAACAGCTATGAGAACGGCATTGCTGGCGCCGGCGGCGTCGATGCTGAGACCATCAGCTATGCAGGCTTATTTACCACTCAGTCAGTGGCTGATGTGTATGAAACCAATAAATTACTGATGGCCAGCCAAGCCCCTTACAAGCCGTCCTTTAAAGTATTACCTACACCTGCAGGTTATACTGTGGCGACTGCGCTTGGTCTAACGACGGATGATGGCTTGGCTTATGTCGTTGCGGATCTTGCCGATGTCTATATGGCGACAATTACCTTGCCAGTGTATGGTGATTGCTCGTCGGTAAACTGCCTCGATGACAATAATCAACCGGCCATTAATGGCCGTTGGCAAGCGTTGGGCGATAGCCCCGTGGCGGTATTGTTAGCTCTTCAATCTCAGACCTTAAGTGCTGAAAACTACGCGACTCAAGCCATCGCTTATGGCATCGACCCACAAGCGGCCTTGGCTAATCCCAGTTTGCTTGCTGGTAAAACTTGGTTGCTCGATAGTGGCGAACCCGCAGATCCCACTAAGCATCTGACTAAATTTAACCCGATTGTTCAAATCAAAGGTTATGAAGATGTGCCTGTGTTAATCACGTTACCGAATGCGGCAAAATTGGCGGCATTCTATAGTCAGCAAGGGATCCCATTTGTCCAACCGGCTACTGGTTGGCCAACCACCATGGCCATGCATGGCTTAGGTGGGGGCAAAGAAATGGCGCTGACTTATGCCGGTACCTATGCTGCCAATGGCGTTGCCACGGTGGCCATCGATATGCCACTGCATGGCGCGCGTTCATTTGATGCCAACGGTGATGTCGCCAACGGCGGTAGCTATGAAGTTTCTGCGACGGATCCTTCCTTCGGTGCCGTGATTGGTCAACCTAATGCTTTTGCTAATGGTAACCCATTGGTGTTTGTGAACATTGCCAGTACGTTAAGCGTGCGTGACAATTTCCGTCAGGCCGTGTCAGATCATTTAGGTGTGCGTTTAGCCTTAACTGGGTTAGCAGGTGCGTTGGCACAAGCCCAGCAGCCACAAATTTTTGATGTTAATGGGATTACCACCCAAGGCTTGAGTTTGGGGGGTATAGTCGGTACGAGTTTTGCCAATTATGCGAGCACAGGATTAGTGGATCCATCCACAGGGACTGTGCTGCCTAACGCCTATGAGCTACAAGGTGCGTCTTTGGTGGCGCCAACCGGTGGTTTAGCGGGCTCATTTGCCGGTTCCGCGACCTTTGGCCCTGTGTTGTTTAATACCATAGTGGCGACAGAGGCTTTTCAAGCCTTGGTAGATGCCGCTAATACTGCCGGTTATGAGCCAGGTAGCGATGAGTACAACGCCTTAGTTCAGCAAGTGTATGCCGGCTTTATTCCAAGCTTTGCCTTTGCTGTTCAAACGGCGGTGGACAGTGCCGATCCTATCAACCAAGCACATAGCTTGGTAAGTACTGAATTGCCGGTGCAATTAATTGAAATCGTGGGTGATGGGGTCAATCTAGCCGACCAAGTATTACCTAATACTGTTGCAGGTTTTCCGTTATCAGGCACTGAGCCTTTAGTGAGCAGTTTGGCACTAAATTGTATTGATTCCACCCAAGAAGGCAGTGGGGTGATACGTTTCTTGAAAGGTCACCACAGCTCAATTGCCATCCCTTATGAAATCGAGGGCGTAACAGATGGCTTTGCTGCGGCAGCTACGGTTGAAATGCAATCGCAAGCGGCGAGTTTTGCTAAGAGTGCGGCGATTGGCGATGCCACCACCTTAGTGAATGATTCCAGTTTAGTGAAAGCTTGTAATTAATCGCTGTTAGTCTATAAAACCGGCCTTTTGGCTAATGCCGATCAGTTAAGACAGATCGCTTGACGATCTCACTGAAAGGATCAAAATCCGATGACCCCTTGTCATCGGATTTTTTTATGCAACTTTCAGAAGCTTTGGCGCGTACTCATATCAATCGT
>NZ_JAHUTT010000090.1 GCF_019209865.1 Shewanella sp. NIFS-20-20
AGTGCTTGGTAAGGGAAAGAAGGCTCATGATAGGGTCTCAGCAAAAGAGAGTATAAGATCACAACGCCATCAAATTGAAAAGCTTTGCCCATTTGATTGGCTAAAATTTGTTCGCGATCTCACCCTGCGGTGGCGACTGATAGTTACAAACGCTGGAATAGTCGGATCCAGCAAACCTCAACGGGCCTTAGTGCCGTCGAGTTATTCCTTTTTCATCATTGCTGGCGTTTGAAGGACATGTTGGAACACCAACACTTTGCTATCGACAGAGTGATGCCCAATGACACCGTGATGACACAAGCAACCGCCAGTTTTGTCGCTAAATTTGCGTTTGAATACGAGGCTTATCGCACTTGGAATCAAAAGATTATTAATGAGATGGGGGCTGTGGAAGGCTACGATCGTTCACAGTTAGTGGCCGATTTTATTCGTGGCACCATGATCAATTCTGATGATGCTAGCAAGTGTTTTGATGACTTAGCCATCTACCGGCAGTTTTGTTATGCCTTGCTGCAATTGCTTGGGCATTCAGACAGTAAAGTGCCAGAAGAACACTTGTTACAGCAAATATTGTTCGAACAATAGCCCCAAGCCCCCTAAACGATATCAACGCGTTACTGCGGCTGATTAAGCGGAAGGACAATATCCAAGCGTAATCCATGAGGTTGATGATTGAATGCTTGGATTTCACCATCGTGGGCTTGTATCGCCGCGGCGGCAATGGCCATGCCGAGGCCCCAACCACCACTATCGCGTTGCCGAGCGCTATCGGGACGGAAAAAGGGTTTAAATAAATGCGCCAACGCCTCGGTCTCGACTCCGGGGCCATCGTCATGAATGGTGATCAGTAACTGATTGCCCCGTTGCTGGGCACTAATCCAGATATTGAGCGTTGCGTAACGAATCGCATTGCGCAGCAGATTTTCGATGGCTCGACTGAGTGGTCTTGGATAATGACTAAACGCCAGTTCAGGCAGATGAATATGCAACACCTTACCTTGCTGTTCTGCTTCGAATTCCGCATCTCCTAAGACTTGATCTAAGGTTTCGTTGAGCTCCAAGCGTTTGCGCGATTCGGGTAAGTTGGCTTTGACTCGAGATAATTCTAATAGCTCAGCAATCAAGCACTCTAACTGGTCGGCTTCATCGGCTATTCGCGTTAATTCTTTGCCATCAAGCCCATGTTTACGCGCCAAGGCCAGCGCCAACTGTAAGCGCGTCAGTGGGGTGCGCAATTCATGGGAAATATCGCCAATCAAACGCTGCTGAGCCAGCACCATAGACTCAATACTGTCACCCATTAAATTGAAGGCCTGGGCTAACTGGCCAATTTCATCGCGGCGCTGGGCAACCTGAGCGTCGACTCGGGTGGTTAAGTTACCGCGCGCAATGGCCTCGGCACTCTGTTTGAGTAAGCGTAATGGTTTGCCTAAATGCCACGCCAGCAGAGCGCACAGTAAACCGGATAATAAAATAGCTAATGCGAGCGTCAGGCCTTTGTGTTCGGCTAAATATAAAAACCATGGGCGCGGATGGTGCTCGGGGAAGCGACCATAAAGACTATAATTTTGGCCATTCATATTGAACTGGTAGGGGCCAAACATCAGATCATTACGAAATTGGTGGCTAATGGGGTGGCCGACTTCATCCACCATTAATTGGAAATGGCGTAGTAATTTAGGATTGCTGTGGGAATACAATAAGTTATCCTGGCTATCTGCCAGATAAAACTTGAGGTGCTTATCTTGGAACCTGGGGTGCTTAGCGACCCATCGATGCAGGACCCGCATGGGGTGATGTTGGTCGGTATTTGGGTAAGATTGCAGCTGGTTAGCGGCCTCTGCTAATAATTGCTGTAATGGCGCGGGGATCGCTTGTCTGTCATAGTTTTGCTGCATTAATGGCAATAAGGCGACCGCGGCAATAATGACCGAGCTGCAGAGCCAAAAGCTGAGTAGTAATTTGATAAATAACCGATTTGGCGTTTGCTTTAGCATTATGGGATCCAGATGTAACCTTTACCACGCAGGGTTTTTACTCGGGGGCGTCCATCATCTCGGGCGGGCAGTTTTTTACGTAAGTTTGACAGATGCATATCGAGGCTACGATCAAAGGGCATCAGTTTTTTACCCAAGACCACCTCGCTTAATTGCTCCTTACCCACTTGTTGGCCGGCGTGGGCAATCAGCTCGGCCAACAACGCAAACTCGGTGCCGGTTAACATCAGTAATTGCTGATGGCAGAAGGCCTCTTGGCGAGCATGATCTAAGCTAAGATCACCAAGCACTTGATGAGTTTCTGCTTGTTTATTCAATGAGTTATTGGCGCGGCGTAAAATCGCCCGAATTCTGGCGATCAACTCTCTATCGTTAAACGGTTTGGGCAGGTAATCATCGGCGCCAATCTCTAACCCGACCACCCGATCTATTTCATCTCCACGAGCGGTTAGCATGAGCACGGGGGTTTGACTGTCTTGCCTGAGGGCCTTGAGCACTTCAAAACCGTTGCGCTTTGGTAGCATGACATCGAGTAAGATTAAATCATATTGCTGACGGCGCGCTTGCGCTAAGCCTTGCTCGCCATCATGCGCTAAATCAAGGCTAAAGCCCTCCAGTTCTAATAATTGGCTTAGCAATTCACATAGGCCGGTATCATCATCAATTAGTAAAAGAGAGTGTATAGTCACGATTTTACTCAACGGCATTAGGGACATCATGGATGCTATTAATGTACGCGAAAGCAAAAATCTTGAATAGGTTTCTTTACCTAGCTTTACCTAGCCTGCGTACAGGCTGACATAAGGCAGAGTATACTTTTTGGGACCCATTTTTTTGACTCACCTCAGCGAGGGATCCTTATGAAAGCTAGAACTATGTTGTTACTCGTGGCCAGTGCTTACTTTTCAGCGACGGCAATGGCAAAAGACACAGGTGAAGGATCGAGTGATCACCAAGTTCGTCACCAAAAAAAACATCACCAGAGCCATGGCTGCGATGTGATGGATGGCAAGGGCATGCATAAGATGTTTAAGCGCTTAGATTTAAGCGATGAGCAGCGCCAACAACTTAAGCAACTAATGAAGCAGTCTCGCACTGACGATCAAGCTAAGGCGCGTTCGCAAATGCGCGCCGACAATCGGCAAGCCATGAGTGACTTAGTCACTGCCCCCCAGTTTGATGAGGGCGCGGCCAAAGCGTTACTGGCAAAACAAGCTGAATTTCGCCAGCAGCGCGCGCTCAACAATTTACGCTTACGTCATCAGGCCTACCAAATGTTGACACCTGAGCAGCAGCAAAAATGGCAACAGCGAATGGATAAGTGTCAGAAGAATCGATAATAACAATCGGATCTTAGGGGTAAGCTTGCACAGTTACCCCGTATAAATTCAGGTCGATTGGGTATACACTAAGGGATAAATTCTGCTTAATTCGTGACTATGACCAGTTCTTCCTACGATTTTTGGGTAAAGCTCGCCAGCCGCGCTTCTGTGGCAACCGCGCTCACTTTAATAGCAATTAAATTATTTGCTTGGCAATACTCAGGTTCCGCCAGTATGTTGGCCTCGCTGACAGACTCATTTGCTGATGCGTTAGCCTCAATCGTAAATTTATTGGCGATTCGCTATGCGATAGTGCCCGCGGATGATGATCACCGTTATGGTCATGGTAAAGCGGAACCCCTAGCCTCATTAGCACAATCAGCCTTTATTGCGGGCTCAGCCTTATTGTTGTTTTTGCATGGTGCTCAGCGGTTATTTGACCCGCAACCCGTGCAGCACGCTGACGTCGGGATTTGGGTCTCTGTGATTGCCATTGTCATGACCTTAGCCATAGTGTTGTTGCAGAAAAAAGCCTTGGCCATGACGTCAAGTTGTGTGATTGAAGCGGACTCTTTGCACTATAAATCAGACTTATTACTTAATGGCGCAGTCTTGATTGCGTTAGTCATGGCAGCAAAAGGCTGGTTATGGGCCGATGGCTTATTTGCGGTCTTGATTGCCCTCTACATCGGCTATCAATCCGTCGATTTGGCTTACCGTAGTATTAATCTGCTGCTGGATAAAGAGCTCGATGAAGAGACACGGACAAAAATAATCGCAATTGCCTTAGATGATGAACGAGTGCTTGGGGTACATGATTTACGCACACGCCAATCAGGCAAAACGACCTTTATTCAATTTCATTTAGAGTTGGACGGCAACCAGTCATTATTTGCCGCCCACAGCGCCGCCGATGCCGCCGAAAAGCGAATTATGGCGGCTTTTGATCATGCTGAAGTGATAGTGCATCAAGATCCGGTGCAACTTATGCCACACCCTCGGCCAGCTCCTTAAGCTTGCGCGTTAAGGTATTTCGACCCCAGCCTAAACAACGCGCGGCTTCTTGCTTGTGTCCTTGAGTATGTTCGAGGGCACAGGCTAACAAAATCCGTTCAAACTCCGGCGCCAATTGATTGAGAATATCAACTTCTTGGGCGTGAAGGCGCTGTTGTACTTCTTGTTGCAATAACGATTGCCAGCTAGCATTTGCTTTAGTTTCTGTGGTGCGATTGTGCTGACTGGTCAATAATTCCGGCGGTAAGTCTTGCACTAAGATTTCTTGCCCAGAAGCCATCACTGTTAGCCAACGACAGGTATTCTCTAACTGTCTCACATTGCCAGGCCAAGCGAGAGTGGTGAGGATATCGGTGGCGGCTTGACTCAATAGTTTACATTCCACCCCCATCTCTTTGGCCGCAGCAGCAAGAAAATGATTGGCTAACATCGGGATATCTTGGCGTCGCTGGGCTAGTGCTGGAATATGCACCCGGATCACATTGAGCCGATGAAACAAGTCTTCACGAAATTGGCCTGCACTGACTCGGTGTTCGAGATCTTGATGCGTGGCGGCAATAATACGCACATCGACGCTGACGGGAGAGTGGCCCCCGACCCGATAAAATTGACCATCGGCCAATACTCGTAATAGCCGAGTTTGCACATCGAGGGGCATATCACCAATTTCGTCGAGGAATAATGTGCCACCGTCGGCTTGTTCAAAGCGGCCATGGCGCACCGCCGCAGCCCCAGTAAACGCTCCTTTTTCGTGACCAAAGAGCTCAGACTCAATCAAATCCTTGGGAATGGCAGCCATATTTAGGGCGATAAATGGCTTATCTTTACGTGGGCTGTGTTTATGTAATGCGCCAGCGACCAATTCTTTACCTGTGCCCGATTGGCCATTGATCAGTACGCTGATCGAGGAGCGAGATAGGCGCCCTATGGCTCTGAAGACTTCCTGCATGGCCGGTGCTTCACCAATGATTTCTTGATGGGCGATGATAGGCGTTGCCACAGGTTGGTTGTTGCTTTCGTTGGCATGGGACAAGGCCCGCTCAACGAGGGCAATGGCTTCATCGATGTCAAAGGGCTTAGGTAAGTATTCGAAGGCGCCGGTTTGATAGGCATTCACGGCGCTATCAAGATCCGAGTGAGCCGTCATGATGATCACTGGAATATGCGGATAATGCTGTTGAATACGGCTTAACAGGGTGAGACCGTCAGTGCCTGGCATGCGGATATCTGACAAGATCACTTGGGGCTGATTATCCGTTAATGCCTGCCAGAGGGATTCTGCAGCGCAAAAGCTGGCACTGCTGATCCCCGCCCCTTTGAGTGCGCGCTCCAATACCCAGCGAATTGAAGTGTCATCATCTAGGATCCAGACTTGTTCATTCATGGCGGGCCTCGTCAATAGCAAGCGATAACTCATGGGGAGAGCGAGCAAGTTGCGGGCCTTGATCGCGTAGTGGCAATAATAGGGTAAATTCGGTGTGACCGGGCTGAGAGACGCAATCGATGCGGCCGCCATGCAGTCTGACAATGTTGTGAGCGATAGACAAGCCTAAGCCGTTGCCATCGGCTTTGCCGCTGACCATGGGGTAAAAAAGCGTATCCATGAGTGCATCAGCGATGCCAGGACCGTTATCGATAATCTTGATTTCCATCACTAATTTATGGCGCTTTTCACCTAAGGTCACTTGGTGCTGAGTCCGAGTGCGCACGGTGACCGTCCCCTGTTGCTGCGCCATGGCTTGGATGGCATTTTGGAGTAAATTCAGCAGGGCTTGTTGCAGTTGTTCCGGATCCATCACGCTATCTGGGATCGAGGGATCATAATCGCGCTGGAGACTAATGTTTGGCGGTAATGTGACTGCGACTAAGCGCAGCACTTTTTCAGTGACCTGATGGATATTATTCATGCTATGCAAGCTGGGGCGTTGCGGCCCTAGCAAACGATCGACTAAGTTTCGCAATCGATCCGCCTGCTCGATAATCATCGAGGTAAACTCTTGCAGTTGCGGGTCATTGAGCTCGCGATCCAGTAATTGTGCCGCGCCTCTCAAGCCCCCCAATGGGTTTTTGATTTCATGGGCAAGATTTCGTACTAAAAATTGCGCGGCTTGTTGCTGGGCATCTTGGTTCAGTTGTTGATGAATGCGCCGCTGCTGATCGACTTGTTTGAGCTCTAACACGGCCAGGCCGTTATCCGGCAGAGGGCTCAAGGTGAGATCGACGCTCACCGGTTGACCATCGTTGATGACTAGGCTGATGGCACTGAAATATAAGCCGTCACCACTTTGCACTGCCGTGGCTAATCGCTGATTGAGAGAGCTGGATAAATGGCATGAGTCAATTAAATTGAGTTCGGTTAACTTATGGCGATTAATCGCAAATAATTGCTCAGCCGCCGAATTGGCGTAGCGGATATGGCATTGGCTATCGATGACGATGACGGCAGTCATCAAATAATTTAATAACTTATCATCTAAGCTGAGCACATCGTTGGCGGTCATCTAAGTTATTTCCTTGGTTCATCGGGGCATATACGCCTAGTTTGCACCATGGTGGTGCAATCAACAAGCTTTGCCCTGTATTTGTGCGTTACCGACGCAGGCCGATAGCATGGGCAACCAGTGTTAAGGCATTACTGGCTAATCACATGATAACTATGCAAATATGCGGCCGTTTTTATTGATTGCTCAAGGAAAGCTTGGGGCACGAGGTTTCGCGCCCGTAAATCGGCATCATTTGGCGCGGGGTTGAGGTCTCGGCGGATGGTATATGGCTTGATGCATAAAAATGGTGATGGCTTGGGTTTGGGCCAAGATCTTGCCGCGAGGACTCACTAATTGTGCCTGGAGCGTATGGCTGCCGCGTTCGACGCCGGTGAGTTGAAACAGGGCTTGAGATTGGCCTTCATTGTAAAGCGTGCCATCAAGCAGCAACTGGTAAAACGCACCGGCAGGCTCGGGCTGCGATAGCGATAGCTTGACGCTAAAGTCACCATTGTTGTCACGAATAGTGGCTTCATTTTCTGGGCTAACTAAAGTTAACTGGTAAACCACTTCGGGGCTATTTTGCTCGGCGGCAGAGATGGGGGTTGTCACGCTGATTTGGTTAATCGTGGCAGGTTTCAGTTCGACTTCAACCGCATCGGCGCTAGGTTCATCCGAGTAATGTACCCGCCCTAGGTCATCGACCCAGCGATAGACTTTGGCACTGGCATTGACGCCGGCGGTTAGTATGAGCAAGAAAGTAAGGCAAATTGCTTGAGCCCAGTGTTGACTTTGCATCGTTATCTCATCCTTGGGACAGTATTAATTAAGGTTACTCATTTAATATCATTGTGCCTAGTTTTTTGATGAATTAACCGTCAATGCGCTATTAGTTAGCGTTAGCGCAAAGTCAGAATGTGTTTTACGCGACATTGTTGAGCATTCTCGAGGGTTCGGCTCGTCTTAGGCTTGTTTCTCGTTAATTTTGTCACTAATGTAGCACCCTAAAAAATAATAGGAGATGAACGTGCCGACCCAGGACCAGAGTCAAGCGCCAGCAAGCATGCTGAGCCGAATGCTAAATAGCATTGAAAGAGTAGGTAATAAATTACCCGATCCCGCGGTGATATTTTTGCTGGGGATGTTATTAATTTGGGGATTGTCTGCCATATTTTCACAGATGAGTTTTGCCACTATCGATCCGCGCACCGGTATGGCGCTCGAGGTCAATAATTTGCTCACCGGATCCGCCTTGGTTAGTTTTTTATCGTCGATGGTGACCACCTTTACCAGTTTTGCGCCATTAGGCGTGGTGTTGGTTGCCATGCTCGGGGTGGGGGTAGCGGAGCATTCTGGTTTTATTAATACGGCGCTAAAGCTCATGCTGAAAGTGACGCCGGCTAAGTTGCTCACGCCGTCAATCATATTAATTGCCATTGTGAGCCATACTGCCACCGATGCCGGCTATGTGTTAGTGATCCCCTTGGCCGGTGTTATATTCTTTGCCATGGGCCGTCATCCTTTGGCGGGCATTGCGGCGGCGTTTGCGGGAGTGAGTGGCGGATTTGGTGCTAACTTTGTGCCATCAGGATTAGATCCATTACTGCAAAGCTTTACCCAGAGCGCAGCACAAATTATTGATCCTGCTATCTCAGTTAATCCACTCAATAACTGGTTCTTCACCTCGGCATCGAGTTTATTTATTGTGTTGTTGGGATGGTATATCACCGATAAGATCATCGAACCAAGATTGCAGCAAACTCAGGTTGATGGTGACACCAGCGGCTTACCTTCATTTGATGAAGTGGGCACAAAAGAAAAGCGGGCGTTCCTCGTCTCAACCTTAGTGATGGCGTTAGGGTTGGCGTTATTGTATTTCGCCAGTGCACCGTCGGACTCACCGTTACGGGCGGCTAATGGTGAATTGACAGATTTTAAAGCCCCGTTAATGCAATCTATCGTGCCATTGATCTTCTTGCTATTTTGGATCCCTGGTGCCATTTACGGTTTTATGGTGGGGACCTTTACCAGCTCGCGTGACATGATTGCGGCTATGAGTAAGTCTATGGGCGGTATGGCATATTATATTGTGATGGCGTTTTTCTGTGCCATGTTTGTCGCGGCCTTCACTAAGTCTAATTTGGGGGCTTTAATGGCGATTGAAGGGGCCGAAGTACTCAAAGCGTTAGCCTTGCCAAGCTCGGTTACTATCGTTGGTATTATTTTCCTCACCGCCTTTGTGAACCTTTTCGTGGGCTCAAGCTCAGCGAAATGGGGTTTGTTAGGTCCGATTTTTGTGCCGATGTTGATGCAGTTAAATATCTCTCCTGATTTAACTCAAGCGGCCTATCGTATTGGTGATTCGAGCTCTAACATTATTACCCCACTAATGCCTTACTTCCCTTTGGTTGTGGTGTATTGCCAGAAGTATGTTAAGAATACCGGTATTGGCACTTTGATAGCGCTGATGCTGCCTTATTCCGTGACGTTTTTGATTGGCTGGACCTTGTTCTTGCTCGGTTACTGGGCTTTGGGTATTCCGTTAGGCTTGCAAGCCAGTTATAGCTACGGTTTATAACATACTCAAGCAAAAAGCCCGCAATAGCGTAATGCCGTTCACTTAGTGTGAACGGCATTTTTCTTAGACTTAATGGGATACTTGTTTTTACTCATTTTTAACGCACGTGGATAGGCCCTATCCCGTTTCCGATCAAGCTTGAACTGTCTCGCATTACGCACTATGTCCAAGACATCTCTCGGGACATTCCCTGGCGTTTGAGATGACAGCTGAGTCAGTTTTAAAATGATATAACTCGACGCATCTCTAAAGCTCAAT
>NZ_JAHUTT010000091.1 GCF_019209865.1 Shewanella sp. NIFS-20-20
TAGCTAACGTCAAGGCAATGAACAAAGTCATAAGACTAGGTATGCCTGTTAGTTACCGAGTTGAGTAATTAGAGTAAGTGTCATTAGATCAGTACGTTACGTGAACTATTTGATCAACAACGCCGTTGAAAGACGTCGAGAATAGCCAATTGCTGTGGTTGTAGTAGCAATTGCTGATATAAGGCGGTCTCATCAATGACATCTCCGCGGCCGATATTCACGATAATGGCGTCGGGTCTTAGGCTGGCTAATAAAGACGCCGAAATTAATCCGCGAGTGTCTTTTGTGCTAGGCAATACGCTTATCATGATATCGGCGCTTGCGACTAAATGGGCTAGTTCGCTCACTTGATAGACGGCGTCAAATGCGGGTGTGGGCTGGCCACTGCGACTCACGCCGCTAACCCGCATCCCGAAATGTTTGGCCGTACTAGCTAAGTGCTGACCAATACTGCCAGTACCTAAAATCAAGAGATGTTTTCCTACGAGGGTTGCGTGAGGAAGCGCTTGCCATACTCCCGCTGTTTGTTGAGCGCGATAGCGCGGCAATTGGCGAATATGGCTGAGCAATTGTCCAAACACATACTCACTCATCATCGGCCCAAAAATACCTCGGATATTGGTGAGCTGATAATCATGTTTTTGTTTAGGTGCCAGCAATAAGTCGACACCCGCAAAAGTGCTTTGCATCCATTGGAGTGATTGCGACAATGGCAACAATGGCTTGGCCAATCCCGGTTCGGCCAACCAGATATCGGCTTGCGTAATAAATTGAGGGTCATCACTGGCTATCTGTAAACTCGGTAAGTTTTTCTGAGCCAGTAATTGCCGATAAGTATTGTTATTCTTTGTCAGCAGTAATAATAAATGCGACATATCATCCCTGTATTATCTAGTCGATGCGGTCATCGTAGTTTGAGCCACAATGGCCGCGGCTCTGTCAGGATAGTTACAAAAGAGGCCTTTAACGCCTTTGGCCTTAAGCGCCAGGATATCATCGGCGTAATCTACAGTATAAGCATAAACATCGAGGTTACGCTGCTGAGCATCGTTAAGCATGTCATCGGTTAAGAAATTGATATCCAAATGGACAGATTGGGCTTGCAATTGCGTCGCACAACCACATAAATCCAGTGGCACACCTTCAATTAATGGGGCGATCCTTGAGCGCGGGAACTGACGACGACACTCCAGCAAAAATTGATGATTAAAGGATGAGATTAACAGCTTATCGGCGCAATAGCCCAGCTCACTAATGAGGCGGGGGTACAGGGCAAGAAATGGCACGAGGACATTATGGCCTTTTAACTCAATGTTGACCAAGGTGCTACGAGGCAAGGCCGACATGACTTGCCATAGCGTTGGGATCGGCTCGCCGCTTAAGCGTTGCTGACTGATGTATTCTAGGCTCTGCTGGTCGATGATGCCTTGACCATGGGTTTTGGTTTCTAATCGACGGTCATGATAAACCAGCACTTCCCCTTCCACTGCATGAATATCGAGTTCGATAGCAGTGGCCCCAAGCTCAATGGCCAGTGTCATGGCCTTGAGGGTATTTTCAGGGGCATAGCCGCTGGCTCCACGGTGAGCAAAAATAAGCATTGTTAGCTCCTATCGCATGATGGGATTATTTTCCCGTTGTGATTGGCTAAGGTGGATCTCCAACTGCGGGTACGCCAATTGTAGATCATTTTCTTTAAGCTTTTGGCTAATGCGCTTATGCAAGTCGTGACGTAATGGCCAGCGTGAGTTCATGTCTTTGGCATAAGCTCGGACTTCATAATCCTGAGTATGCTGGCCAAAACCGGCAAACCAAATTTCAGGCTCGGGCACTAATAACGCCAATTGACAATCTTGAACGGCTTGATAGAGCGCCGCTTCAACTTTGGATGGATCAGAGTCCCTCGCCACCGAGACATTAATGATCACACGGGTTATGGGGTCGGACAATGACCAGTTAATTAACTGCTCAGTAATAAAGGCTTTGTTGGGAACGATAATCTCTTTACGATCCCAGTCTATGATAGTGGTGGCTCGAATTTGAATCTTACTTACCGTGCCGGTGAGATCGCGAATTGTCACGGTATCGCCAATACGCACCGGTTTTTCAAATAGGATAATCAAGCCTGAGATAAAGTTGGCAAAAATTTCTTGTAAACCAAAGCCTAAACCTACAGAGAGTGCCGCAATTAACCATTGAAGCTTCGACCACTCCATCCCTAGGGTTGAGAACCCGACTAAGGTGCCAAAAAACACCACTAAATACCGGCTTACCGTAGTGATAGCAAAGCCGGTACCAGGGCTGAGATCGAGTCTCTGCAAGATCATCAGCTCTAATAACCCTGGGAGGTTAGTGGCTATCATCATCGAGAATCCGACAATGATGAGTCCAAATAATAGGGATTTAAGCGTAATAGGTAATTGTTGCTCAATGCCATTAATGCTGGTGGTGCTGCTCCATAAGGTGATGCCATCTAAAAATGAAAACAGTGCCATATGGGTCTGAGTCCACAAGCCAATCAAACTGGCGAGAAAACCTAACAGTAGCAGTGACCGAACCAGACCTAAGGATTGGCTTGAAATGGTTTCTAAATCGACAATGGGTTCTTCATAGCTATCTAGGCCATCATTAGCGTGCGCCTCCCCTTTCTCGCGCTGAGCCAAGCGTTCGGCGCGCTTTGCTTTGGCGCGTTCAAATGCGATGCGACGACGTTCAATCAGCATCCAGCGTTTGATTAATTGATAAGACAATAACACCGCAAGCCCAAGCACTAGGGAAAGCTGCAGTTGTAACAATAATTGAAAGGCCGTGTAGTAAAAGCCCATAAAGGCTAATACCGCACTGATCAAGGGCACAGAGATGAGCGCGTAGGATAACGTCTTATGGATAAGTCGTTTGTTTTTACCATCGTGATCGGCGTTTGCACGCGCTCGATTAAAGATATTAACTAGGTCACGGTACAGTAAAAACAACAGAATGCAGAACAGGATAAACGCACCGCGGCCTAAGCTATTGCGAATTAATGAAGTATCGAGCACTTCGGTAAAGCCCATGATGCCGACTAAAGGCAGTACCATGATGACAAAGCGATCAAACTTAGTCTGAAGCAATACCACGTCAGCACGCGGTGTATTAAAATGTCCCGAGATCAGTGACCCTTCGGCACACAACAAGTCGATGACTCGTTGTAATAAATATAAACCGCCTATCGCTAAGGTAGCCATGCCGATGGCTTGGATAAAGTTGTGGGATGAGCTGTAAGCAATCGCCCCAGCAGCGATGACAGGTAAGGGCCGTAATGACGCATAACCAAAGCTTATTAGCAGTGATTTTAGGCTGTTACTGAATCTATCTTGAGTTACATTACCGACGTTGCGGCTATAGTGCGCCACCACCTTGTGATAAGGCTTGGCAATTAAGTCTTGAATGACGATGCATAGGGTTAATAAGATCACCCACCAAGACCAAAAATCGGCTTGTTTAGTAAAGCTTGACGGAATTTTTTGCCAAGGCGCTTGTTGCACTAACCACACAATACTGCGCTGCAAATCGATAAACCATGGCTTATTGATTTGGGCCGCATTGGGAACCCAAAATAAATGTTCATTAAGGGTGTTTTTGAGTTCTTGGTATTGTTGGTTCAATTGTTCATAACTGAACTTGAGCTTGGCGGTTTCCCCCAGATAAATATCATATGACTCAAGTAATTTATTCAGTAATGATTGTTGTGAGTCGAGTAATTTAATTTGAGGTTCACTTAAATTACCGTCGCTGCCTAACAGTTGCTCATTTTGATTAAGCTGTTGCTCGATGTGATAGCGACTTAAGCGCGCGTCAGCAATCTCTATTTGAATAGCCTCGGTATCGGGAGGTCTGGGTAGCGATTGCAGCATTTGCAAGAAGCGCTCACCAAAGGCGGAGTTGACTTGAACCCAGCTGATTTGCTGTTGAATATTGCCTAACTGCTTCGCCTGTTGTTGATACTGATTTTCAGCATCCTCTTGCGCGCGCACCACCTCATTGGTTTGCTCTGTGACAGTGGTTAACTCATCCCCGAGAGCGATATTGGTTTGGCTTAAGTTGCGAGCCATGTCATCAATCAGGGCAATATTCGGCGACAAGTTGTTGAGTAAGGTGTGCTCGGTATTTTGACGACGCTGATCGCTTAGCGCTCGATTTAAGGCTTCGATTAATACTTCTTGTTGCAGCAATTGGGCGCGCACGGATTGCAGCTGTAATTGAGCTAATTCTAAACGGCTGGGGCTGGAATTAAGTTCGGCCTGAAGAGTTAATAAATGTTGTTGATACAATGCTAGCTGAGTGCGTTGCAATTGCCCTGTGGGGGTTTCTGGTGGGGCGTTGACATTCTTTTGTTGTAAGGCAATCGCATCGCGAGCGTCTTTCAACGTCTGCGGTAACAGTTTTTGTCGTTGAATGTCGTCATTGATCTGCTTGCCTAAATTGGCCTCGGTTTCTTTGAGTTCTGATAAATGCAAATAGGCCATCGAGGCTTGCTGCCCTAAGTCTTGCTGGGCATTAATGGCGAGTTCATCGCTGGCATTTTTCAACTGGGTATTCAGATTATGACGACGTATTTCGCTATCACGTAGCGATTGTTCATAAGCGAGCTGACTGGCATGAAGGCTATTGATGCTGATATCGAGTTGCTCGATTTGTTGAGCAACTGACAAGGTCTGTTCTTGACTGCCTGACATCCCCATGCGTTTTTCTAATGCTAATGGTGAAGTGGCAAAAGAATAGACACTGATAAACGACAGGAGAAAGCAAATAAAACGAGACATGACAGAAATAATGACTGCTTAGGGAAAGATTAGATCTTAGCTAAGTTAACAATGGATTGGTATCTATGATTCGCTTTTTTTCTGTTGTTGTGAGCCATGATTCTGGGCCGTTTCATATAACGCGGTCATCACGACTAGCGTCCCCCCGATGGCGGTCTGCCACGTAATGGGTTCTGATAGTAGCCACCACGCCAATAACGTGCCATATAAGGGCTGTAAACAGGAGACTAAACCGACGGTTTTGGCGCGTAATTGGCGTAATGCGGAGGTAAATAATGCGTGGGGGGCGGCGGTAAATACAATCGCTAATAGCAGAATACTAAGCCACATGTGGGCGTTGATATCTTGGATGTCAAGCTCACTGAATGGCATTAACAGCGCGACCGCAACCAAGGTTTGGTAGAGCATGGCATGGGCGCCATGATAATGGCTGAAATAACGTTTTAAGGTGAGGTTGCGCGCCGTAAAAAGCATGGCCGACACAATACCCACTAGCACCCCAAGTGTGGTTTGATTGCCGAGAGAAAACTGAGGGATCAGCAAAAAAATTCCGGCCAGTACAATGATCCCACTGACAATATCTTTCAGCGCGGGACGTTGTTGATGCAAAAGCGGTTCGAGTAATACAGTCATGACGGGGTAGCTGAAAAAAGCAATCATGCCAATGGCCACCGTTGCCAGTTGCATCGCCGCAAAGTAGGTCACCCAGTGCAAGCTGATTAAGATCCCGAGGATTAATGCGATGGCGTAATCTTTCGGGCGTCTTAAAGTTAATGAGGCTTGGGTGGCTTTGACAAATATCGCCAAGGCTAACGCGGCAAAAGCGCACCTAAGCCAAGTAATATCGAGCGCACTTAACGGAATAAGTTTTGAAAATAATGCCGTACCCCCAAATAGAAGTACGGCAATATGAAGTTCCCACAATGCACGTTGGTGCTGTTGCATTAGTCGAGATGCGCTAATGGCTGACCTAAGCGAGTGACGGCACCGGGTTTAATCTCATCAGCAAAGTCATCGATCATGTCGTCGGCAAACAGCATTACCACTGTACTGCCCAGTTTGAATCGACCCATTTCTTCGCCTTTTTGTAAGGTGATAGCGTCTTTGCCTGTGGTCGGATAATTCCAGCTAAATACTTGCTTACCCGCTGGCGGTGTCACGGTACCCGCCCAGACGGTTTCAATGCTAGCTACTATGGTGGCACCGACCAGCACCATAGCCAACGGGCCTTTTTCGGTTTCGAAAATGGCGACAACCCGTTCGTTACGTGCAAATAACCCCGGCACATGGCGTGCGGTTAATGGATTGACCGAAAATAGCTCTCCGGGCACATAGGTCATTTTTGACAAGGTCCCAGTGATTGGCATATGGATGCGGTGATAGTCACTTGGTGCTAAATAGATGGTGGCAAAATCGCCACCTTTAAAGCGATGAGCGTCTTGCGCTTGATCACCTAACAGGGCCAATGAAGAATAATCATGCCCCTTGGCTTGAAAAATTCGGCCATCTTTAATGTCACCAAACTGACTCACGGTACCATCCACAGGATGAACCATAATATTGGAGTCCATATCAATCGGGCGAATGCCAGGCTTTAACGCACGAGTGAAAAAGTCATTGAAGCTAGCATAGGCTTCTGGCGCTTCACGTTCGGCTTCACTCATATTGATTTTATATTGTTTAATGAACCACTCGATTGCAGCAGTTGTGATGCTACCAGCTTGTGCTGCAGCAAATTTACCCACCAAACGCGACAATAAATGCTTGGGCAGAATGTACTGCAACGCAATTTTTACTTTATCCACGGCTAAATTCCTTTAATTCTTACGATGGCCAAGCGTGCTTTGGCGCCGAGACAGGTGATGTCACGGCGTGAATGTATATAAGTCCTTACAAGTCGTCAACATTATGTCTAAAGTGACGCGCATGTCGTTGTTCGTCTAAGCTGGCGATAATTTTATGATAATTGGCAAAGCGTTCGGTGGCGATATTGCCAGTGTCGACGGCAGCTCTTAACGCGCAACCAGGATCATCACCATGCTTACAGTCGCGGAATTTACAGCCACCAAGGTAATCGCGAAACTCAATAAAACACCAGCTCACTCGCTCAGGGGGTAAATGCCATAACGCAAACTCACGAACCCCAGGTGAGTCAATTAAATCGCCGCCGGCAGGGAAGTGTAATAACTTGGCTGTCGTGGTGGTATGTTGCCCTAGCCCTGAGTTTTCAGAGACATCACCCGTCATGAGCTCAACATCGGGTAACAGGGCATTTATCAATGATGATTTTCCGACCCCAGATTGACCGGCAAATACGCTGACTTTGTCTTTTAACAGCGCCTGAAGTTGGTCAATTCCAGTGTGTTGATGACTACTCACTTTAAACACTTGATAACCGATGCTTTCGTAGGTCGCTAGGGCTGCCTCGATTTCAACGCGTAAGGTGTCATCCAATAAATCGATTTTATTGAGAATAATGACAGGTTGAATTCCAGTATCTTCGGCGGCCACTAAGTAACGATCAATAATTTGGGTACTAAAGCTTGGCAGTACCGACGAGACGATCAAGATTTGATCGATGTTGGCGGCAATAATCTTGACGCCATCATACAGATCTGGCCGGCTCAGCAATGAGTGACGCGGATGTACCGCTTCGACCACCCCACCAATGCCTGAGCGAGCGGGCGTTTTTTCATCGTCTTCAGGACTGTTGGTTTCGTTAGCTAGACGCACCAGAACGTTATCACCACAGACTAATGAGGGGATATTGCGGCGTATATTACAACGCACAACTTGGCCGTTTGCCGTTTCAATATCAGCATGTTGGCCAAAGCGAGAGATGACGATAGCAGGCTGTTCTGGCCCAAGTGAACTATCCTGTAGTTCAGGGGCATCTTTTTGCGAATGACCGCGGTTAAGCCTTTTTTCATGGTTCGCCCGCATTCTGCGTAATTGGCCATGATTCAATGGTTTCTTTTTAGTCACTAGTATGTCTTCGCCATTAAGGTAATGTCGTGTTCAACAAAAAGCAGTATGATACACGGTCTTGAATAAAAAAGCCTGATTTAGCGGCAAATGGAAGAAGTAAGGCAGAGTATGGCAGCAAACGAAAACAACCTAATTTGGATCGATCTAGAAATGACAGGCTTAGAGCCTGAGACGGATCGCATCATAGAAATCGCTACCATAGTGACAGACTCACAATTAAACATCCTCGCTGAAGGCCCGGTGATGGCGATTCATCAGCCTGATGAAGTGCTTGATGCCATGGATGATTGGAATCAGCAGCATCACGGTGCTTCGGGTTTGATTGCGCGTGTGAAGGCAAGTACCATCGATGAACAACAAGCCGTTGAGCAGACTATTGCGTTCCTTTCTCAGTATGTACCCAAGGGGGCTTCACCAATCTGTGGCAACAGTGTTGGTCAAGATAGACGTTTCTTGAATCGTTACATGAGAGAACTGGAAGATTATTTCCATTATCGCAATTTGGATGTTAGTACCATCAAAGAACTGGTTCGTCGCTGGCAGCCAGCGTTAATGTCTGAGTTTAAGAAGCAAAATACTCACCAAGCCTTGATGGATATTCAGGAGTCTATCGCCGAATTGCAGTTTTATCGCGCAAAAGTATTTAAAATTTGAGCGAACGGAAGATAATTTGCAAGATAGGGCTTGCAGGGGGGTGAATTTTTCATATAATGCTGCCTCACTTCTGGGGTGGCTTCGAAATCAAGTCCCATCCATAAGTAAAAGAATTCAGCGGCATTAGCTCAGTTGCTAACAGTAAAGGACGATACCTTTTGCGATGTTAGCACTAAATAATGTGATAACGATTTACGCGGCATTAGCTCAGTTGGTAGAGCGATACCTTGCCAAGGTATAGGTCATCGGTTCGAACCCGATATGCCGCTCCAAATTAATATATTAGAAACGATTTACGCGGCATTAGCTCAGTTGGTAGAGCGATACCTTGCCAAGGTATAGGTCATCGGTTCGAACCCGATATGCCGCTCCAAATTAAGATGTTAGAAACGATTTACGCGGCATTAGCTCAGT
>NZ_JAHUTT010000092.1 GCF_019209865.1 Shewanella sp. NIFS-20-20
GGTCAATATTCTCAAAAAAGAACCGAGCAAATTAAGTCTTCGCCGAAAGAGACGCCGAGCGGCAATGGATTCGGCCTATTTAGAAAAACTAATAAATGCTTAAAAAACATTCACGCTCTTGCCCTGGGCGGCACCCCAAATTGGCCAGGTATAAGCGCGGCGCATTTGCGTTGAAAAATGTCGGTCAAACTCGGCCAGTTGCTGATTGTCTAATGCCGACAATGCTTGCGTTAAGGCAGCCACCAAGCTCTGCTCATCTTGCGCAGCTTGTGAGCGGCTTACCAATTGCCAAAAATCGTTTTCTGTCACTTCAACCTCTTAGATAACACGTTAATCATGTTTGGGACTGGACTCAGAGCGCTGGAATTTTTACACTCTGGCAAAAACCATAAGAGTTCATCATGAAATCCTATCCCTGGCCCATTACCAGTCTCAGTATTTGTTATTTCATTGCCGCCATACTCGGCATCAGTTATGCCATTATCAGTGGCAATATCAATTTATTTAGCCTAGGCATGATACCAGTATTGGCCGGTATTTACTTACGAGCAGACTGGGGGCTATTAGTATTACGAGTTTATATTGCCATTCAAGGCTTGGCGATCATTGCCTTTGCCACCACGGCTGTCATCGCGTGGCAAATTACACCTGAAGATGTCATCGTGCAATGGCATGGCACCATCATCCCGTTATGGCTGGTCGCCTCGGTCGCGATATTGACCCAAATTCTGCAGTGGTTCGTTGCATTTAACAGCAGCACTAAAGTTTATTTTCAATCAATTCATGCGAATTAGATTGCAAACTGCAAAAGCTGGTAAATACTTACTCTAGGAAGATAGACGCCGTAAGGGACTTATGAGCCAGTTTGATATCAGTGACCTGACCTTATTATTGGTTGAGCCGTCACCCTTGCAACAAAAAATCATCATCGAGCGGTTACATGAGGAAGGCGTTTGCAACATTCAGACCGCCGATACCATTACGGCGGCAAAAGCTGAAGCCAAACAATGCCATCCGGATGTGATTGCTTGTGCAATGCACTTTTGTGACGGCACCGCGTTGGACTTAGTACAATATGTCAAAGATGATCCCGATATCTGCGATATTTTGCTGATGTTAGTGTCAAGCGAATCACGCTTTGAACAACTCGATGCGTACAAGCAATCGGGAGTTGTGGCCATCCTACCTAAGCCTTTCTCCCGCGATAATCTGCATACAGCCTTACTTTCTGCCGCCGATTTACTCAGCCATCAAGAACTCGAATTAGACTATTTAGATCCCCATGAGCTGCGGGTGTTATTAGTCGATGATTCGCGGTTATCCCGCAATATTATTCACCGAACACTTCATAACTTGGGCTTTCATCATATCACCGAAGCCTGTGATGGCTGTGAAGCGAAAACCTTATTTGAAGAGCAACCATTTGATTTAGTGGTCACCGATTACAATATGCCCACCATGGATGGCCTCAGCCTGACCCGCTTTATTCGAGAAGACAGTGAACACAGCCACACTCCCATATTAATGGTGACCTCTGAAGCCGATAAATTTAATCTCAATCAGATATCTCACTCTGGGGTTGATGCTATCTGCGACAAACCCTTTGAACCTAAGTTAGTCAGACGCTTACTTCACCAAATTCTAGAAGGCTAGCCCGGCCTTAACTGCTATCAATCCCCGTGTCATCCGGCCCTCAAGCATGGTGTTCGAATTTTCGAACACTTATGTTGCACATTTGCTACCAATGAGTTAATTTTAAGCAATAACAACTTCCAATCAGTGAGTTGCTGTGGCATGTTACAAGTGAAACATCACTATCTAAGGAAAGACTAAATTATGAATAAAGCAGAACTGATTGCAAAAATTGCAGAGAACGCGGAATTATCAAAAGCTCAGGCTAACCGCGCCTTAAAATCATTTGAAATGGCCGTCACTGAAGCCATGAAAAATGGTGATAAAATCTCATTAGTTGGTTTTGGTTCATTTGAAATTTCAAACCGCTCAGCTCGCACTGGCCGTAATCCACAAACCGGCAAAGAAATTCAAATCCCTGCGGCTAAAATCCCAAAATTTAAAGCAGGCAAAGGATTGCGTGATTCACTGAACTAAACATAACCCAAGCCAGTGGTGCGCGTTGTCTGAATGCCGCGCGAAATGCGAATGGCGCGCAGGCTTGATGGGGCAATCCAACACTTACTCAATGACCATATTTTTGTCATTAAGACCTGATGCTATGCAAATCATGTAGTAACCATTTGCATTAGGTTGAACACCAAATATCTAATAATAAAGGGGAAGAGCATGAACACACGTGTAACAACCATCGGCATTTTAGTGGCTGCAAGCATGGTTTCTGGGATGGCTACAGCTGCCGTATCAGGCAATATTGGCGTGACCTCAAACTATTTGTGGCGCGGCGTAACCCAAACCAATGATGCCGTAGCCGTACAAGGCGGTCTCGATTATGAGCATGAGTCAGGACTTTACTTGACCAGCTGGGCCTCAAACGTCGATTTTGGTGATGAGACTAGCTATGAATTAGATTTAGGTGTCGGCTACAGCAATAGCATTGGCGAGTTTGCTTATGATATTGGTTATGTCTATTACGCCTACCCAGATGCGGTTGATAAAATTGATATCGGCGAAATTTATGGTTCTATCGGCTGGAACTGGTTAACTATTGGCTATTCTCACTTTGTTAATGCTTCAGATGGCATTGTCAGTGAAGGCGTCGATAGCAAAGATTATGGCTACCTAACCGCTGATATTGGTATTCCTGTCAATGAGACCTACTCCATCAATATCCACTATGGTTATTCAAGCGGTGACGTCATTGAAGATTGGTTTGAGAAAAAGAATTACTCTGACTACAACATTGCGCTCAATGCTGAGACCAGCATAGGCACCGTCAGTTTTATGATCTCTGATACCGACCTTAATAGTGACGATCCTAAAGTCATATTAGGCTACTCGTTTGGCTTTGATTTATAAGCCCTAGAGCCGAGTCGCAATGAGCCCGCGATGCGGGCTCATTTGTGTTTATTAAGCCACCACTTTACGCTTGGCTTTTCGAGCCATAACCTCTTTCTCGATGAGTTCGATAATATTTTCGGCAATCGGCTTACCCGTGCATTGCTCTATGCCTTCAAGACCCGGCGCCGAGTTCACCTCGAGCACCAGCGGCCCCCGTTCAGAACGCAAAATATCAACACCGGCCACCACCAGTCCCATCGCTTTCACGGCGGCAATCGCCGTTTTACGCTCCTGCGGCGTGATTTTAACTTTCTCCCCCACGCCTCCCAAATGCAAATTAGAGCGAAAATCGCCTTCGGGTCCTTGCCGCATCATCGAGGCGACGACTTTATCGCCAACAACAAAACAACGAATGTCGCTACCGTTTGATTCTTTGATAAATTCCTGCACCAGAATATTGGCCTTTAAACCCAAAAAGGCTTCGATAACGCTTTCAGCGGCCTTTTTGGTTTCGGCTAAAACTACGCCAATCCCTTGAGTGCCTTCCAGTAACTTAATCACCAGCGGCGCCCCACCCACCATATTGATGAGATCGGGGATATCATCTGGCTTGCTGGCAAACCCAGTCACTGGCATCCCCACCCCTTTGCGGGATAACAATTGTAATGCGCGCAGCTTATCCCGAGAGCGAGCGATCGCAATCGACTCATTCGCAGCGTATACCCCCATCATTTCAAACTGACGCACCAAGGCACAACCATAAAATGTCACGCCAGCGCCAATGCGAGGGATGATGGCATCAAAGCCGACTAATTCCTGGCCTTCAAAATGAATGCTCGGTTTGATCGAATTGATATTCATGTAGCAATTCAGCGTATTAATCACCTGAACTTCGTGACCACGCGCAGTGCAAGCTTCAACCAAACGTCGGGTCGAATACAGTTCAGGATGCTGAGATAAAATACCTATTTTCACGTTAAATACACCAAATTAATAGACCAAAACGGCAGGGCGAATTCTTTGCTATTCACCTTATTTGCGCAAGAGATTTCCGACAACTTCGATTACGAGCCACCATCGGCCACCACACCGAAACATCTCGGTGCCCCTCTCCTGGGATGGCAAATTTTGTCAAAGCGTCATGAGAATCGGCACGTTATCACAAAAATCCAACAACAGCTGTTACCTCTTAAACGGTAAGGTGGGATTTATGTAAAAAATAGTTAAGAAATAAGCTGTTAAACTGCCAATTTGAGATACAATAAAACGACAAATTCGCAGGGAATTCATCATGTCGTCAATCACCTTAGCCTATAAAGAAAACCTAAAAAGCTTATCTGATGAATTAATTCGCATTCAAAAACCCATTCAAATTTTAGATGCTATTAAATGGCCGCGAGAGTTAGAGCGGCAATTTTTGCAACACCCGCACTCGCTGCCGAAGGTGGATCAAGCGTTTTACCAAAATCGACCACTATCATTTTATCCTCCCGAATTAAAATTGGCATTGCTAGATTTAAAAGTAGCGATTCGGCGTAAATTGGGGCATAGAGACAAGCTAGGTAAAATCCTCAGTAAAACCGCTGATCAATATTTGCTTGTGATCGAGATGCTTGAGAATCGTGGCAATCAACGCTTTGGTGAGATCAGCACCCAACTCTACGGCTCGTCTCAACATAAGCTCCATGGTGATCGTCACAGCATTAAACAGTTAGGCGATCGATTAAGTTATTTATTCTCGTTGCCCGCGGCAAAACGTGCCAATCGACAGCACCCCAAAGTGCTGGATGCCGAACATGCGGTTAATGAGCTTAGCCAACGCCTCAATCGGTATTTTCATAGCGACGAAATTCGCGTGCGCTTAAGCGATGGCATCATGTCCGATGCGGCGGTGGGTGGCGATACCATCAAAATTAGTACTCATGCCAAGTTCAGTGAAGCGGACCTTAATATCTATGAAGTCCATGAAGGTTGGGTACATGTTGGCACTACCCTCAATGGCCGGATGCAACCTTATGCCACTTGGTTAGGCGTCGGTTCGCCACGAGTGGCTGCCACCCAAGAAGGCTTGGCCGTATTACTTGAAATGTTGACTTTAAGCTCAACACCGGGGCGAGCACGGCGCATTAGCGATCGTATTGAAGCGGTGAGTATGGCAGAAAATGGTGCCGATTTTATCGAAGTCTTCCGCTATTTTAGAGAGCAAAACCTCAGTGAAACCGATAGCTACCGCATTACTCAACGAGTCTTTCGCGGCGGCGATGTCAGCGGTGGAAGCTATTTCACCAAAGACATCTCTTATGTTCGGGGCTATGTTGAAAACGTCAACTTTATTCGCGCGGCGATTACCGCAGGCCTACCTGAACTGATCCCCATGCTGTTTGTGGGTAAGTTAGCCATTGAAGATATTCCGACGCTCTATCAGGCCCAAAAACTGGGGGTTATTGAGGCGCCGCAGTATTTGCCACCCATGTTTGATGATTACAGCGGCCTTTATGCTTGGTTTGGTTTTGCCGCCGGTCTTGCTGAAATCAATCTAAAAGGGGTGCAACGTCACTTCCAGCGTCTGTTTAAAGATCTGCCAACCATAGATCCTATTTCAGAATTTACCGATGAAACGGAATTTGATAACAACAGCGATTAATCGCACATGCTTGGCCACACACCGCAACATCATGACCGCGGCGTGTGGTCGGCATCTACACCGACTTTTCTGCCAGTTTCTGTTTGGTAAAATACGCTTTAGTTAAGGCAAAGACCACCGGACTTAATAACGTCAGCGCGATTAGGTTCGGGATCGCCATCATGGCGTTTAAGGTGTCAGCCAATAGCCAAATAAACTTGAGTGAGCTCACGGCGCCCAAAGGCACGGCTAACGTCCACAGTAGCCTAAAGGGTTTAACAGCGCGTATGCCAAATAAATATTGCACACATTTTTCGCTGTAAAAACTCCAACCCAGAATGGTGGTAAATGCAAAAATAGCCAAGGCAATGGCCACAATATAATTGCCGATGGGTAAGGCATGGCTAAACGCGAGAGAGGTTAATGCCGCTCCATCTTCACCGGAAGTCCAAGCACCGGTCACCACGATCGCCAAGCCGGTAATCGAACATACGATGATGGTGTCGATAAACGTCCCCAACATGGCGACCAATCCCTGAGCCACCGGGTTGTTAGTCTGCGCCGCCGCATGTGCAATTGGTGCGCTTCCTAAGCCTGCTTCATTGGAAAAAACCCCGCGGGCAACACCAAAACGGATGGCAGCCCACACCGCCGCACCAGCAAAGCCGCCTTGTGCCGCCACCGGATTAAATGCACTGTCGATCACCAAGGCAAAAGCGGCCGGCACTTGATCGGCATACACCACCAATACTGCCAGACCGGCGGTAATGTAAAATACCGTCATTAATGGCACCAGTTTACCGGCGACATCGGCGATACGTTTGATCCCCCCCATTAACACTAACCCCACCAGCACCATCAAGATGAGGCCGGTAATCCACGCGGGCACATCAAAATTGGCACTGAGCGCGGCAGCGACCGAATTGGATTGCACGGTATTACCAATGCCAAAACCAGCAATCGAACCAAACAGGGCGAATAAAGTACCTAACCACGCCCATTTTTGTCCTAAGCCATTCTTGATGTAATACATGGGGCCGCCAACATGATTACCGTTGTCGTCTACCTCACGGTACTTCACCGCCAATACCGCCTCACTAAACTTGGTCGCCATGCCCACCAAGGCAGTACACCACATCCAAAACAACGCCCCAGGCCCGCCCATAAAAATGGCGGTAGCCACCCCGGCGATATTGCCCGTGCCTATGGTGGCCGATAAAGAAGTCATTAGCGCATTAAACGGGCTAATTTCCCCTTTCATATTTTCATCTTTATCTGGAATGCGCCCATCCCAGAGTAATTTAAAACCTGTGCCTAATTTTAAAATGGGCATCAGTTTTAATCCTAACGACAGGAACAACCCCACCCCTAAAATGAGCACCAGCATGGGCGTGCCCCACACCCAGCCATTGACTACCTTGATCACTGAAGTGATGGTATCCATAACAACCTCTTGGTGATTCTTATTATGTCAGTGCCCCCATGGCAACTGAACCAGCCCACAGATTACAACTTATTATTAACAAATCAAAGGCATCTCTGTGTTAGGCGCCAACAACCGCGTCAAGCTGACCGAGTGTGCGCCGCCATAAGAATGGACAGCTCAACTGACTTGCCCTCCCATCTGGCGATTGGCAATAATGACGATTGCCACAGGCTACACTTGTTATCTGTGCAATTCGGCCAATCATGCTTATATTTCTATTCTGTGATCTACGACCCTAGATCTCAGCGCACACATGTACGCATAATTGCGGCTCATCATTTTATCTCTGTGGGAGTCTGTCAATTGAACGCGCAACTCTGTAGTCAGTGCGGGGCCACCATTGCCCATTGCGATCTTGTATGTCACCAATGTCAGTGTGATTTCAGCCTAGATGCCCTTGCAGGTGTCGATCCGAGTGTGCGCCCGAAGAGTCAACAGCTCACGGCGTGGTTCAGTTTACTGCTCGGCGGGATAGGGGCTCACCGCTTTTATTTAGGCCAGCCATTGAAAGGCAGCCTGTATTTAGCCTTTTGTTGGACCTTGATCCCAAGCCTAGTAGGTTGCGTTGATGCCTTTAAAACTATCACTATGGATCCGGTCCAATTCAAACTCAAATATTGCCGGCGCCATCTGCTGTGTTAATTCCAAAAAAAAGCCTGCAAATGCATAATGCCGTTCACTTAGTGTGAACGGCATTTTTCTTAGACTTAATGGGATACTTGTTTTTACTCATTTTTAACGCACGTGGATAGGCCCTATCCCGTTTCCCATCAAGCTTGAACTGTCTCGCATTA
>NZ_JAHUTT010000093.1 GCF_019209865.1 Shewanella sp. NIFS-20-20
GTACCATAGACAACCAAACCGGCGTTAACACTGAAACCCTCTATCATCAGGTCTTTCCACAGGTGGGGATGCCGCTGGCAACCCGACAGAGCTATCAGGGTGAGGTGCTGCACTCGGCCATCAATGAATATGTTTTCAGTAAAGACAGTGACGGTATTTACCGCAAGACCGCCGAAACCGTGTCAGAGCGCACGTCCCAGTATGGCTCTGATGGGGTTATGCGGGAGCTTATCGGAACGGAGACCACCTCCGAGCTGGATGACTGGGGTAATGTCACGCGCACGGTCACCGACATCACCAACTTAAGCAGCGGCCAGCTGGAGTCACGGGTGGAAACCCTCAGCCAATATCAGGGGGCTGGCGGTGGAGAAGCCAAAGGGCGACTGAGTAGCACCATCGTCACCAAGTCCCGCTTTGGTCAGCGCGAGTTTGCAAACGATATTGAAACCAGCAGTAGTTTCAGTTACTACCCCAATGGGCTGTTACACACTTCAACTGTGTCCCCCAATGACAATCGCTACAAGCTGGCTACCACCAAGACCTATGATGCCTTTGGCAACACCCTGACCGAAAGTGTCACTGGCGGCATAGACGCGGGCGGAGCGACTCAGCAAACCCGTCAAACCCGCTATCAGTATGATACCCGTGGGCGACACCTGAAATCAGTCACTAATTCATTGGGGGATACCAGTACCTACACCTATAACGGGCAGTCTGCCGATGTGGTAACCGGTAACATCACTAAGGTCACCGTCACAGATGCCAATAGCCGAGCGCTGACCAAGGAGTATGATGACTGGGGTCGGTTGGTGCGCGAAGTTACACCGGACGGCGTGCCTACCACATACCGCTATGCTAACTGCGGCGCCGATTGTCAGCCATTCAATGGCGGGCGGTTGCTGACAGCCAAACAAAAGGCAGGCACGCCGGACAGTCAGGTTGTCGTGGATAAATATGGCCGGGAAATCGGTAAAAAAGTTCGAGGCTTTGATGGCCGCTGGATTGTCAGCGGAACTGACTATGACGCCCAAGGGCGCCCCGTCCGTCATTATGAGCCAGCATTTGATTCACTCAGCCCGTACTTCACAGCGCTTACCTACGATACGCTGGGGCGGGTAACGCAGCAGACCAACCCCAATGATGGCGTGTCAGCGACGCAATTCTTGGGATTTGAAACTTTAACGTTGGACCCAAACGGTAAACAAAAACGCAGCATCAGTAATGCAGTGGGAGAACCTCACCGGGTTATCGATGACATTGGGAACGAGCTGGAATTTGTGTATAACGCCGGCGGCAACCTGAGTCACAGTTACATCACTACGGCCTCTGGCCAGGAAACGTTGCGCAGCAGTGCCACATTTGATGCTTACGGACGCAAGACCAGCACCTTTGATACCGACAAAAGTCAGTGGCTTTATACCTACAATGCCTTTGGTGAAATGCTGTCTCAAACCAGCGGCAAAAACCAGTCCCGCTTTATGTACTATGACAGTCTGGGGCGTAAAATCCGGCAAACCGCACCGGATGGCACGTCTTGCTGGGCCTACGGCAACCGCAGTAACCGCACCGCCGGCCAGCTCATCAGCGAGACCCGCTATGATAGCGTCGTCAGCGATTGCAGCGCGGGCGACTGGGCGCATCGCAAACAACTGGGCTATGACAACGCTGGCCGGGTGGCCACTACCACCACAACCCAAGGAGGCATCAGCTATACTCACCGGTTCACTTACGATAGTCAGGGGCGCCTGCACACTCAGCAATACCCCAATAATCTGCTGACCGTGATGAATCACTACAACTCACAGGGTTATTTGTTTAAACGCACCGACCAGCAAACCAGCAAGGCCTACCAGACCATTACTGACATGAACGCCCGCGGCCAAGTAGAAGCCGTGACCTACGGCAACGGCGCGCAGGAGTCCACGGTATTTGAGGAACAAACCGGCTGGGTAAATAGCATCACTCTGAGCACCAACGGGGTAACTGCCCATCAGTTGGACTACCGGTTTGATACTGTAGGTAACCTGGAATGGCGCCAACATGCGCTGAGTTCAGCGCCGGCGACGTTCAGTGAAAATTACCACTATGATGACCTGTATCGCCTGTATGAACGCACCATCAATATCCATGCAGGCGGCACCAGCTTACCCAACGACTTTAAATCCACTCACACCATCGATTACGACGATTTGGGTAACATTACCGCCAAGAGCGGAACAGGCGAGTATACCTATGATGCCAATAACCCTTACCGACTGGCGTCGATTGGCACAACCCGGACTGTAGCAGCCGTCAAATCCTGCCCTGCAGGATACAGCTTAAACAGTGCTCAAACCAGTTGTATCAAGTCTGAAACCCGGGCTGCCACAGCAGTGTGCCCGGCGGGTTACAGCTGGAATGGCAGTACCTGTCAAAAGCAACTGTCTGTTGCGGCCACTGCGGTGTGTCCATCTGGTTATCTGTGGAACGGTACAACTTGTACCCAAAATCAGAATACCGCTGCAACGCCAGTCTGCGCTTCTGGTTACTCCTGGACTGGTACAACCTGTCAGAAAGTGGTGACCACAAATGCAACACCAACATGCCAATTTGGATATACATACAACAGTTCGACACGGCGTTGCGAAAAACAGGTTACAACCAGTGCATCTAAATCCTGCCCATCAGGATACAGTTACTCTGGGTCGTTAGATAAGTGCATCAATGTACTCACAACATCGGCGAGTTGGGTTTGTACCGGAGGCGGTGGTGGAGGTGAAGATCCCCGGCTAGCCCCCAGACAAAGCTGTTTTTGGCAATGCCCCCCTGGCTACTCTAATGTAGGGCCTAGTCGAGAAACCTGTGAAAAGACGCTGGTAGCCAACTACACTTACAGCTGCCCAACTGGTAGTACATTGTCTGGCGCAACTTGTTCGACTCTAGCAACTACCACCAACAGTTGGAGCTGTCCGACAGGTTCGACCTTATCCGGAACCAGTTGCCAGCAAATTGTGACACAAAGTAACAGTTGGTCTTGTCCTGCAGGAAGCACAATGTCGGGAGACCGATGTAATAAATTGCTGACGGCGAACCCAACGTGGTCTTGTCCTGCCAATACGACGTTATCTGGAACAACATGCAATGGGACGTTAACCGCCAGCCCCAGCAGCTGGAGTTGTCCATCAGGTTGGAGTGTATCTGGCAGTAGCTGTCATCGCCAGTTAACTGCTGCGGTAACACTAAGTTGTCCTGTGGGGTCACTGAGCGGGTCAAATTGTTTGATAACCGACAGTCCAACACACACCATGACCTATGATGGTAACGGTAATATCACCTATGATGGCAGCCGTCGCTTTACATACAACAGCGATGACAAGGTCACTCTCATCACCCGCGGTAACGAACAAACCCGGTTTAAATACGATGCAGGTCAACAACGTTATGAGCGGTATGATGTCAAAGTTGAAGGCGGTGTCACCACCTACCTGACCACTCAGTATGTGGGCGGCTATGAAAAAGTCACCCGCACGGGTGGTGGTAAGCCGACGCTAACTGAGCAGAAACTGTACGTGGGCAATCTGGTGATAACCAAGCGCAGTAACAATACCCAGGATGAGTATTACCTGCATAAAGACCATCAAGGCTCAACCACCACCATTACCAACCAGCACGGGAACGTGGTACAACAATTTACCTATGACCCCTGGGGTAAGCAAACGGCGGCTTACCGCCATTCGATACTGAATGACTACATCGCGCCAGCGGCGAGTAAAGGCTATACCGGTCATGAAGGCGTTGACCACCTGAATATTATTCATATGAACGGGCGGATTTATGACCCGACGATAGGCCGATTCCTGCAAGCCGACCCACATATACAGGACCCGGGTAACAGCCAGAGCTTTAACCGGTATGCCTATGTGCTGAATAATCCCATGAGCTATACCGACCCTTCGGGATTCTTCTTCAAGAAGATTGGAGATTTCTTCAAGAAATTCTGGAGGCCAATAGTCGCAATTGTAGCATCGATAGTGACCTACGGTGCAGCAACGGGCTGGGCAGCGGGATTGTTAACAGGAACCTCTCTGGCGGGCAGTCAAGTTGCCATTGGTGCAATCGCCGGCGGGATATCGGGCTTCGTTGGTGGAGGGATTGCAACGGGATCACTGCGAGGAGCATTTAAAGGAGCGTTATCTGGAGCCGTATTTGGTGCTATTGGGGGGGCATTTAAGGGAACCCCCTATAACAACGGCGCTGCCCACATTGGCAGTCATGCAGTTGCCGGTGGAGTTATAGCAGAATTACAAGGTGGGAATTTCGGTCACGGCTTTCTTCAGGCAGGGATTTTGAAAGGCATAGGTATTGTGAATGGAGCTGCCGATGGCGCAAATTATGGTGAAATCGCTTCTCGTGCTGGTATACAGGCGATTGTAGGCGGAACTTTCTCAAAAATTACCGGTGGTAAATTTGCTGACGGTGCGATGTTTGCTGCCTTGCAATACGTCGTAAACGCCCAGTCAAGTAACATTCAACGAGGATGGGAAAGCTTCAAATCAAACGCAGGCAGACTTTGGTCAGATTTTAAAGGCTATTGGGGGAATGCGGCCAGTTCAGATATATACGCAGGGGCTTATGCAGTCGTAAACTCCCCATTAAAAAACTTGCCCGATGACCAAGGAATAAAATTTGGTGGTTGTGCAGGTATTCATTATGGTGGATGCGCCCAAATTGTAGCTACGAATCAAGGGTTAACATTCTCTAAAGGTGTAGGTATGGTGTATGGAGTTTCTGGAGGTGCAAATTACATATTCCAAAATGCGTCATCTACAGATGGAGCTTGGGCATGGGAATCTTCTGTTACGGCTCTTTTTGTAACTACTGGCGTCGAAATGAACATGCTCCCGGGAGCTCAGCTGCAAACAGGACTGGAAATGGGAACTACATGGGGATTTTCCATCAATAACGTATTGATGAAGCACACAAACTTCAATGGGAAATAATGGCATGGAAATCGAATTAAATATTGCAATTGCTATTTGGCTGCTATCACTATTTGTATATGAAATAGCTTTAAGACATGAAGCGCAAAAGCACAATATAGATATAAAAGGGCTGACATGTGTAACACGAGGATTTGGGGTAATCCCATTAAAAAACATACTGCTGTTTAAGCCGTCAAAAATATCTAATAAAATGTTGTTTGTTAATATCGCGATCGTGGCGGCTAACATTATCCTGATTTACGCTACAATCCATCATCAACTCAACTTGATAAAATAGTTTGCGAGAAGGGCAATCATACGATTGCCCTTCTTTTTGCTTTGCAAATATCAAAATGTATACATTTTGTAAACCTAGAAACCCGCTACCAAAACTACTATCATAATTTGCAAATCAAAACATCTTAGAGATTGTGGTAGAAATGGCACGGATCGGTTATGCAAGAGTCAGCTCCACAGGCCAGAGCCTGGAAGTTCAACTGGATAAATTAGGCGGCGCCAATTGCGATAGGGTTTACCAGGAGAAAAGGAGCGGGCGAACCGCTGACCGGCCCGAGTTCAAAGCCTGTATGAGTTATCTTGGCTCCGTTGCAAAGTTAGTGGAAGGGGACGGAAATCCCAGGTCATCCTGAGTCAAAAAGTGAACTGATTTCAATCAGACACACTTCTGGTAGTGTCGCAAAGTTTGAGGAATCGCAAGGCGAGTCTATTCACCAGATACAATTAGGCTGCTAACGCATAGAACGGCTCACAGATGGTCATGCCGTTTGCATTGACCATCTGTTCTTTTCGTAGCATTTGCCACCGCTCAACGCCGGCGATCGTCGACTCTGCATCAACTCTAGATTTCCACCCCATGCATCGCTTCATTTTCCGTTTCACTGGTCGGCGGCTTTGCTCACCGATATTGTTGAGATATTTCACCGTTAGCACATCCACAAAATGCCCCTGCCACCCTGACAGCAGGATACGGCTATTGAGGCCAAACAACGCCGTTACATTGGCGCCACTTTTGTCAATCACGACTTTATCCGGAAGCCCATGCTGGCCGATCGCTTTATCCATAAACGCTTGGGCAGCCGCTTCATTTCGGGTTTCTGCTAGATACAACCTTGTTGACGATAACGTAGCTGCCAATCTTTGAAGGTATCAGTCAGGCGGCTTTTATACTTGGAGGTCAACCTCGATTTAGGTCGCTTAGATGGCGATACTCCAAGGTCTACGCCTGATAGCTCTTTACTGAACATTTTGGGCACGACATGGCTGTAATGTTGTTCAATCATAGAAACACTGGTTCCGCACTGCTTCGCCAAGACTTCCATGCTGACCCCTGCCAGAATTTGCCACGTGATGTAGGTATGACGTAAAGAGTAGAGGGTTCTGACACCGTGTGGAGAGTCCTTTAGTTCCGCTTCTGTTAGTGCTTTATCGAAGGCTTTGCTCAGTTCCTTGGTGTCGCTGCCGTCAGCTAACCTAAACAGCTTGTCAGTCCGCTTACAATTGGGAAAGCGTTCTCTTAATTCCTGAATGCTTGAGAAAATTTCGTCCCGGCATACAACCTCTCTGGTTCCAGTGTGCCTCGTTGTCTTACCTTTCCTCACGGTTATGTAGAAAATGATGTTGTGCTCATTGGTATCTATATGGATGTCACCCCAAGTCAGGCTTTCCATCTCTGTGCCTGGTCGAATACCGGTATTCACCGCAAATTCCATGTAGTCCAATAGAAGTTCGCGTATTTGTCTGGTTTTTTCTTTCCGGCTGTTCTGTTCCAGCTTCAACACGGCGTCAAAAGCTCTGTCGTATTCTTTAGGTGAGAAATGGGCACGGCGCTGTGATTCGACGCCTTTGGTCGATAGCGTCGGAACTTGAGCGGCTAACATCCACTTTCGCTCTACAGCTTCTTTGAACGCCAGTTGCATGGCTGCATTGTGGTTCAATAGTGTTGATTTGGCGGGCTTTCGACCAAGTTTGGCTTCACGCCATATGTCAAATGAGCGTAGTTTCTCACTGTCAATTGAGGTGATGTATGTGCGGTCGAAAAAAGGGATATGGTATTTACGCAGTACTTGGATGTAGGAGGTGAACTTCTCGACGTCAGTGCCGCTACCGATAGCCTCTTGCATGGTACTGATGGCCTTTTCAGCCACATCACGAAAGCGCTTGGAACCAATCAACAAGTTGCGTTCAGCCATGAACTCAAATTCCATCTGAAGTCGATGGGCGATGGCAATAGCTTTATCTTTTTCCTTTTGTTTAGTCGCCTTTGCCTTCCATTTTCCAGCGACCTTGATTCGCGCGTACCAACGTTCGCTATTATCCTGCTTGTAGACGTATAACTCGTCAGTAATGTCGTGACGTTCTATCTGTTTACTCATTGCTTGCGCCTGATGCTGCTTTGCAAAGAATTTGCAAAGTCTATATTTTGAACTCTAACTGTTTGAAAAATAACAGTCAAATTAGACGCAACTTATTCAAAATCCCCCGCCCTTAAAAGCGTGTCGGTTCGAGTCCGACCTCTGGTACCAAACATTAAAGTCAGCCTAGCGCTGGCTTTTTTGTTTTCTGGCGTTGGCGTTTGTCGCTAAGCGACAGGGGATTCACTTTTTACAGCGTCAGCCCGCCCTTAACAGCGTGTCGGTTCGAGTCCGACCTCTGGTACCAAACATTAAAGTCAGCCTAGCGCTTAATGCCGATCAGTTAAGACAGATCGCTTGACGATCTCACTGAAAGGATCAAAATCCGATGACCCCTTGTCATCGGATTTTTTTATGCAACTTTCAGAAGCTTTGGCGCGTACTCATATCAATCG
>NZ_JAHUTT010000094.1 GCF_019209865.1 Shewanella sp. NIFS-20-20
GATTGATATGAGTACGCGCCAAAGCTTCTGAAAGTTGCATAAAAAAATCCGATGACAAGGGGTCATCGGATTTTGATCCTTTCAGTGAGATCGTCAAGCGATCTGTCTTAACTGATCGGCATTAAGCCTTAGCTGGGTTTTTTATTAAGATTCATCACTGCAGGCTTAACCTTTGCAGTTAGGAGAGGCTGGAGCATTGCCCTGCTCGGCCCATTCATCCGGGGTGTAGGTGTGCATGGCTAGTGCATGCACTCCATTAGCAAGCTCGGTGGCTAATAAAGTATTAATCGTGCGATGACGGCTTAGCAAGCGCTGACCTTCAAATTCAGTGCTCACTATCACAAGCTTAAAGTGGGTTTCTGAATTCGGTGGTACATGATGACGATTACTTTCGTTTATCACTTCTAAGTATTGCGGTGCAATAGCATGTTCAATCTTAGTTTGGATCTTACTGGCAACGGTAACACTCATACCCATATCTCTTAATCAAAATGGCGACTGCAATGTAAACCCTCATTGGTTAAAGATCAAATTACATCAGCCTAACTGTGTGTTAGCGATCATGAAAATTAGGATAAATTTGACGAAAGGTTAAGTTCCAGCGAGGGCAAGTGACTCGGGCGCGCTTGGGCACACAATGTTGCCAAGCTTGCTGCATCGGCGCATGCATCACCAACAAATCCCCATGGTGCAAACACACCGTATGGATTTCAGGGCGGTGGTGTTGCTCTTGCTTGGTACGAAAACATAAGTCGCGACTCGCGCCGAGGCTTATAGAATAGATATCGCTGTTAGCGACGATTTCGGGTTCATTGTCGCTGTGCCAGCCCATACTATCTTGACCATTGCGATAATGATTGGCCAAAACCCCATTAACTTTAGTACCAAAATCCCGCAGCAGTTGTTGGCGTAACTGCGCTAATAGCGGTGGCCAAGGCAAGGCTTGGATCAACAATTGCGAATAACGATAATCACAACCCTTATCAGCAAACCACACTTGCTGGCGAGGAATTGCGATAGCGCGGCCGAACAGTCGGATCTCAGGTTGGCACCAAGGGTATGAGCAGCATTCATCTTGCAACTGTTGACTATGTTGTTGGCTCAAATACCTTGGGAACACACTAAATGGTTGCCATCTTGCTTGCGTCATTGCTGCTCCATAAATAGTGGGCGTTACCCTTGAGATCTGCGATAATCTCCCCCTTGCTTATTTTTACATTATTTAAGGTACACTCGTGTCATCCGCCGATAACGACCGTCTCAATCGCTCTGCAGCACTTGAAGCTGTAACAGCAACCCCAAGCGTATGGCAAATGGGTGCAACCCAGCTTACTCTCCATCGCTACCCCAAAAATCAAGTCTCTAATTTACAGGCATGGGATGCTAGCGACGAGCATTTAATTAATACCGTTACTGAATTAATGGCGGTGCAACCGATTGACCATTGCACCTTAATCAATGATCAATTTGGCGCCTTAGCCTGTGGCTTAAGCGCCAGATACCCGCAGCTTGCGCTGACCTTAATCAGTGATGCTAAAACCAGCCAATTAGGGGTGCGTCAGAATCTCGAGAGCAATCAACTATGTCCTCAGATTAACTATCTTAACGGTCGCCAAACACTCACAACCCCAACCAGCCAAGTATTAATGAAATTACCGAAAAACCTTAATTACTTTCGGGAACAATTACAGCAACTCAGCCACACACTGCTGCCAGGGGCCGTGATCCTGATTGGTGCCAAAGCCAAGGTAATCAATCATAGTCTGTTAGCCCTGATTAATGAACATTTCGGCGAGGCCACTGCCAGCTTAACCTTTAAGAAAACTCGAGTGATCTCGGCAGTGTTTGATGGCAATCAACGTCAATTACCCTCTGCGCAAGTTTGGGATGTACCTGAATACCAGCTCACCTTAGCAAACCAGTCCAATGTCTTTGCTTCGAGTAAGTTGGATATTGGCGCGCGCATTATGTTGACCCATATGCCTCACGGAGATTTTACTCAAATCATCGATCTTGGGTGTGGTAATGGGGTATTAGGATTGAGGGCGGGGCAACTGTACCCGCATGCTCAGGTGCATTTTGTCGATGATTCCGATATGGCAGTAACGAGCGCCGCCAGCAATTGGCAACGTAATGGCTTAGCGAGCGACGCCGCTCACTTTCATTGGGACGATTGCTTAACGCATATGGATGAAGACATCCAAGCGGACTTAGTCTTATGTAATCCGCCGTTTCACCAAGGCGAAGCCATTACTGACCATATTGCTTGGCAAATGTTTGTCGATGCCCGCCAACATTTAGCCAAAGGCGGGATGATACAAGTGGTGGGTAATCGCCACTTAAATTATCACGTTAAGCTAAAACGATTATTTGGTCATTGCGACATCGCCGCCAGCAATGGCAAATTTGTCATTTTACGTGCCATAAAATCTTAACGCTAAGCAGTGGCCGTCATGGGTAGGCTTTGACGGCCAGCTAGTCATTATTTAAGCATGAAGCGTCTGAAATCACTGGCATCCATGGCCTTAGCGTAGAGCCAGCCTTGGTGCCAATCTATGCCTAGTTGCTGCAACAACCGCGCTTGTTCAGCCGTCTCAACCCCTTCAGCAATGACATTGGCGCCAATCTCTTTTGCAATCTCGACATAGGTTGTCAGTAAGGATAACTTACTGGCCGGAGTGCCCAACAAGCCCACAAATACTCCATCGATTTTAATGGTATCGAATGTCAGTTTTTGTAAGTATAAATGACCGCCAAAACCCGCCCCTGCGTCATCTAATTTCACCCCACAACCATAATGATGACAGGCATCAATAAACGCCCGCGCCTTGGACCAATCGGCAATAGGCTGACGCTCAGTTAATTCAAAAAACACTTTATTGAGTGGGAAGTCTTGTTTTTGCCACTTTTCAAGCAAGCTTATTACAACTCCAGAATCAATATCTTGAGCACTGATATTGATACTTAGCCAGCCTAATTGCTCGGCAACTAACAGAGATTTCAATTCGGTAAAGGCATTTTCAATAACCCATTGCGTGACCAAGCCCATCGCCGGATTTTGTTCCAGTTGGCCGATATAGGCCAGAGTCGGCAATAACTGACCGTTAACCCGCCAGCGGATAAAGGCCTCAGCGCCAACCACTTCATCAGTCAGCGAATTGATGACAGGTTGGTATTCTAGATAAAACGCTTCATTTTTGAGCCCATGAGTAAAACGACGGTACCAATATTTACTGATAACATAACCTCGGGCATGAAATGCCAACCAACCGAGTATCCCGCCAACGCCGACTAACAACACAAAATACATGAACCACAGGTTATTTTTCGCTGCTTGGCTAGCATTTAACTCAAAAGTCAGTGACGATGATTGCGCTTTATTTGTCACCATCACGCCGATATCATCCGAATTATCTAAACTAAACCACGGGTATCCATTGACCTTCACCACGAGTCCAGAAAGATACCAAATACGCTTAAGCCAAGTATCAACCTCGGTGCGTAAATATAAGCGCCGAAAGACGCGAAAGCCATCGCGATTAACCCCAGCATAAACGGTCACCCGATCTTTGGAGTCTTTGAGCTTAAACAAACCTAATCCGGTAATGTTACTCGCCATTTCCTGATGTGATTTAGGTGCTGGCATCACCCCTAAGCCACTGCAAAATTGCTGCTCCGCGTTTAAAAACACAATCGGAACATATGGCTCATTGTGTTCAAATATTTGTTGCTGGAGTAACGCGATTAACGCGGCATCGCATCGCAATGACGTTTCTTGGGCGAGCATCTTCGCAACGCCATTCATCTGAGTATTAGCCTGCTGTAGCTGTTCATTGTGAAATGACTCTAACCGCTCCCCCTTGGCGGTTAATAGCCAAGTGAGGGTGTACTTACTCATCCATAATGACAGGGTCAGCATACACACCAGCAACAGGCCAAACGCACAGGATATCAGCAGACTTTGTTGGTAAGCGGTCACTCTATTGTGCATTGTCATTCACTCTATCTGCGCAAAAATATGAAAATGGCAGTTGAAGCCCTAACTGATAATCTTGTGCCGATTTGATATCACTCAATATCAAACCAAAGCCACGCTCCCGCAAGCCAAACAACTGTTCCACCAAGGGTTGTTCAAGCTGAACACCGGGGTGTTGATGTAACATATCGACCGTAAATAAGAGGCAATCGAAGGGGTGCAAATTGATAGTATCGAGTTCATCTATCCGCGCATGGGTCAAGCATAAGCGTACCCCAGCATCTTTCAGTAAAAACTTGGCTTGCGCAGAATACGCTGCCAAGGCGGTGTCGCGGTGATTAACTAACAAGGTCAAGATGACTTGTTTATCGGCCAAAGATTGCGCCAATTTGACCAATACACTGACCACGTCGAGATCCAGCAAGTGCAAACGGCTTATCGAAATAAACAACCGCGAACCTACCATACTTAATTCATGACCTTGATTAATTTTTTGGCACAGATGTTTGAGCATTTGTTTAAAGTCATTGATATAACTTAAACTAAGGCCTACAGGCTGATGCTTATATTTAGCATTAAACCAATGAGAAAGTATTTCAGCACCAAAGGGTTTGCCATCTCTGTCGATAACATATTGAGTTTGAAACTGATACAAGCGTGATGTACACAAAGATGAACTCGACTCCTGCGCACTGGACAAAACCGATGAGACAGTAAAATGTTGGCAATCCAGTGAAAAAATGCAGTTCATGCAGTGTTCCAAATAACAGAAGGGCGCGAAATTTACTCAAAATCTAGGACTAACTCAACTCATATTCTTGTAATCTCGGCCATTATTACATCGAACGGACAAGCCTCGAGTAAAACAACGACCAAACCACAGCAAAATAGAAACAACCACTACAAACCGATAGCTTTTGTGATATTTAACCACGTTTAGTGTCAACAAAATGACAAAGCCGTGGCAATTGGCTGAATTTATCATTAAAAGCCTGCCCACTGTTCGCCACGCCGAACACTCAAAGGCAATCTGACAGCAAGTCTGAAACCCTATACTTAAGAGGTAATCACTCGGCGATTACAAATGGAGCCGTCTCAACCTCTAAAACCAGCTTCAACCCAAAGCTTATACCTAGTAGCAACCTTGATAACTGCGCTCTAACACCAATTCAGTACTCAGTAGCGAGTAATCTAACACTCAAACACTAAACCCCTGCCCCACCATCTGTTACACTATCAAGCCCGTTACATTGAGATATCAGCACCATGTCGTTTAGCCAATTACCCCTCGCCCCTATCCTGCAACAAAATTTGTCGCATTTAGGGTTTATTGAAGCCACACAAATTCAAGCGCAGGCGATTCCGATCATATTGGCAGGCAAAGATGTATTAGCAGGAGCTCAAACGGGCACAGGCAAGACGGCAGCCTTTGGATTACCCCTTATCCAGCAAATATTATCCCAAGCGCTATCACCAGCACCTGGCAATGCCCCCTGCATCTTAAAAGCACTGGTATTAGTTCCGACCCGGGAGCTCGCACTCCAAGTGTTTACTCAGCTAGAGGCGCTAGCTAGTCACACCGGTGTACGGGCTGGACTGGCCTATGGCGGCGTGAGCATTGATGGACAAATCCGCGCCTTAGCGCAAGGCATCGACGTATTAGTGGCCACCCCAGGGCGGTTGATCGATTTACTGAAGAAACGTCGTTTGAATCTCAAACAACTGGCGATGTTAGTCTTCGATGAAGCCGATAGAATGCTCGACATGGGCTTTATGGATGAAATCCGAGAGATCTTAAAGCACTTATCCAAAACTCGCCAAACCTTATTGTTTTCAGCCACGCTGAACGACAATATTTTTAAATTGAGTAAACGTCTACAACATCAAGCGCAAGTGATTGAAGTCCACGGACGTAATACCACCGCGGTGAGTGTCACTGAACAGGTGTATCAGGTCGACACCGAACGCAAACTCGACTTATTAAGCCATTTATTACGCCGCCATGCTTGGTCACGAGTGCTCATTTTTAGCCGCCAACGCCAAGACGTTGCCAAGCTCAGTCAAGATTTACTACAACAAGGCTTCAATGTGGCGCCATTACATGGTGATTTGTCTCAACATGTTCGCGAGCAAACCTTATCCAGCTTTAAGCGCCACGAGATTAATGTCATCGTCGCAACAGATATCGCGGCCAGAGGGATAGATATCGATGATTTGCCCGTGGTCATTAATATGGAATTACCGTTTAAAACGGAAGACTATGTTCATCGAATTGGCCGCACTGGCCGAGCCGGCCAACAAGGATTAGCCATCAGTTTGCTCGACCATCAAGATGAAAAGCTACTGCATAATCTAGAGACCTTCCTCGGGCGGCGCTTACCTTCGCAGTGGTATCTTGGCTTCGAACCGGATTTAACCAAGCATCATGACATGCCTAAGAGTTTATCGAAGGCTGCCCAGAAACAAGCGGCAAGAAAGAAAGCCCTCGCCCAATCTAAGCAACGCAGCTCATGAGCAACATCAGTCAGCGCCGCGTGACACGGCAGTGCTGACTGATGATGCCTCGATAACTAGGCTGGCGGCTTAAACATCACCACTTCACTGTGAGTCGTGCTCGACAATACCTGCACTGCAACCTGGTAACGCTCCACGGCTCCGGCGCGCACATCGGCCGCCCAATCAAGCGATTTAGGAGTTAACTGATAGTGACCATCCACTGCGATTAACGGCGTATCGCACTCATTCGCATCACAGTGGAATGGGTAGGATACATGCCACTTACGCCAAGCTTTTGCTCGGCCAGAGACCACTTTCTCTTTGGGGTAACCAAAGTAATATACGCGGTAATGTTGAGCATTACTGATTGTGACACCTTGCTCATCTTTCAAGGCAAAGGCGAGATGACCTGAGCTTGGCTCAAACTCAAGCATTTCGACGGTGATGACACTGGCAGCCTCGATATCTGTAGTTGGCGCATGCTGGTCACTGTCGCTATTGCACGCCGTTAGCATCACACCAGCGCAGATGCCTAGTAGCAAATATTTCATAGCGCCTCCTAGTTAAAATGACCAGAATGACAAACCGTACATTCCATATCGGTTTTCACGCTTGAGGCCGTAGCCATGGTCTCTGACACGCCATGACAAGATTGGCAGTTCTGCGCCTCTAATGAGGGTTTACTTTCAGGTAAAGCCGACAATTGTTCCCCAGCATAAGCTCGGTTCAGTAGTTCGACCAGATACAAGGTTAAGCTGGCAGATAAACGCTTACAGCGTTCACCTTTTTGCGCAAAAGGTTTGCCCGAGGCTTTAGACCAATTGCTGATTGAGGGGTGACATAACACGCTGTTGGCCACAGAAGGAGAGCCCACCGCTAAGGTCTGCTCAGCATTAGAGCCAATACCCGCGACAAACTCATCACTTTGATAGGGCAACAGCGCGTTTTCATAGAAGCGAAATGAAGTGCCGACAACGGCGCTATTCTGGCCGTGAATATCATCGAGAACATTAACCAACATGCCTATGGCATTTAGGTTGCCGCAAAGAGTGCCTTGACCGACCACACCAGCAAAACCAAACCCTGCCAATGCCGTTGGGATCGCGGCAAACTTATCAGCATCGACACGGCGTTGTTTCCTAAATCATTGAACTAATCATCAGAACCACGATCAGATCATTAGAACTTTGAGATGGGTGACGATGATGGGTAAGGCAAAGTACAAAATCAGCAACTGGAAGCAATATAACC
>NZ_JAHUTT010000095.1 GCF_019209865.1 Shewanella sp. NIFS-20-20
ATTGATATGAGTACGCGCCAAAGCTTCTGAAAGTTGCATAAAAAAATCCGATGACAAGGGGTCATCGGATTTTGATCCTTTCAGTGAGATCGTCAAGCGATCTGTCTTAACTGATCGGCATTAGGCTCTATGTGGCACAATCGTTACCTTAATTAGCCGGAGAAATAATAACCAAAAGGATGGCTGTAAGTGTAGTAATCAAATGGTCATGATGGTGTGAGATTGATCGCAGATTAATGGCTTTTCATCTTAGCAATCACTATCGATGTTAGCGGCAGGTAATGGGTGTTAACCAACCGGATTATTTGTCGTCCGTAGCTGAATGTGTGCTGGCCATTGGCGAAAATCCTATTTGTGAATGACACTGTGTAAGAGGGTTTATTGAGGGGGCATCACAGAGTGACAATCGCGTCATCCAAGGAGTGATATTTGATGGTGAATGACTGGCAAATGGATGTATTTACAGCAGGTACGGATGAATGGCTGATGCAGCAATATGCTCTAGGAAATGCGACCGCATTTGAAGTGCTGTATGAGCGCCATAGTGGCCATCTATTTCGTTATTTTCATCACCAGCTTGATGATGCCGAATTAGTCAATTGTGTGTTTCAACAGGTGTGGCAATGGGTGGTAGCTCAAGCCCCAGTGTTTACTGGTGAGCAACCATTTGCTATTGGGCTATATTGTTATGCCCATAAGTTACTTATTACGCATCTGTGTCCTTTGCTCATTGTTAATTCGCGTCAGCGTCTGCCAAAAGGGTCACTTAATGATGGTGGCGATATCGGCCAGTGTGGTGCCCATGACATTCGTGCCTGTCTCTCGCATTTACCTTGGTTGCAAAAAGAGGCCGTGATCCTACAGGGGGAAATGGCGTTTTCAATTGAAGATATTGGCGCCATTGTTGGCATTACGGTGAGCAGTGCTGAGCGGCGACTAGGCTTTGGCATTCAACAGCTTCGCCAGCAACTCATCGAGACGCCGGTGTTAAACAAATTCGCGTAATGAGGGGGCGGGATGAAGTTAACCGACGAGCAAGTATTCACTATCTATCGAGCGGCTGCGCGCAGTAAGCCATCAGCTCAGCTAAGACATCAGATTATCACCATGGCAACCGACGGCAAATGCGTAGCGGTTCCAGTTAAGTCAAAGCGTGGGAGTCAAGCGCAAGTGGTGATATCACTGCTTATGTTTTTGGTTGGCTTTGCCTGTATTGGCAGCACCTGGTGGTTACCCTGAAACATCAAAACACCACCAAGTGCTATTCATCAACACTGAGGCTTGATTAATCTTTGCTTTCTAGGCCGCCTAAGACATCGATTAAGGCTTTCATGAGTGCGACTAATTCACCACTCATCAAACTAAAGTCGGCATCGAGGCGCACCAAAGGATCATCATTGCCGACATCATCGCTAGCAGCTCTAAATTCTTCAGAAAACTTCAAGCGCTTAATGCTGACATCCGCTTGCAATAACAGGGCAATAGACTGTTCAAAATGTAATGCTAGTTTATGCACTTGTTTGCCGGTTTCAAGGTGCGCAATCACTTCGGCTTCTTGTAAATCTTGTTGCTTAAAACGCACAATGCCGCCTTCATCGGCAATGGCTTTGAGTTCAGCTTCATCTTGCATGACAAAGGGAGCTGGGGCATGACCTTGGGCTAACCAGCTGGTAAGTTGCTGCTCAACGGGGGTGGAAAAACTGACCGGGATCACCGGTAGACTCCCTAAGGCTTTTCGTAATAATGCCAATAGTTCTTCGGCTTTGGCGGCACTTGAGCTATCGACCAAGATTAATTGCTCGTCGAGCAAAATGAGAGCTTGAATTTGACTTCGGCGCGAAAACGCACGTGGGAGTAAAGTCGTGGTGACTTCATCTTTAAGTGCATCTTTCTCTTTTTTAGTGACTTTTCGCTGTTCCGCTTCTTCAATCAGCGCCACTTTTTCATCGATGGCTTCTTTAACCACTGAACCTGGCAGGATTTTTTCTTCCTTGGTCGCACTAATTAACAAGCGATTATTGGCGCAATGAACCAGTGATACCCCGTGCTTGCCGAAGGGTTTTGAAAAACCAAACTTACTGACATCTTGGCTGGTACAAGGGCTAAAGCTAAATTCCGCCAAGGCCTTTTCTAGCGTGTCTTCATCGGTGGTGAAGGGCTTATTGAATCGATAGAGGGTTAAGTTTTTAAACCACATAGCGCATATATCCATAGCGAAATAATGCCGCAGTTTACGCCAGTCCATTAGGAGGGTAAAGCGGCTCTTCGGCGGGCGGATTATCGTAACGTTCAATTTCATGGGCTAGCGACTATTGATGGTCCATCGCATTAGCCAAACCAGGAAGAGGTTGACGACATTTTTGATTAATATTTGTTTAAGTGATTCGTTAATAAGTAATTAATTAAATAATTTTTCGCAGCATTTGTCATACTGACATAAAATTGTAACGAAGCTGTTGCAAGATGCAGCCAGGTATAAGAAATAGAACTTACTTGCTATTAAAGGATGATGATAATGAAACTGTTCACAAAAACCCTAATCGCTAGTGCTTTGACAAGCTTAACCTTAGCTTCTGCCCAAGCAGCTGATCCTATTACCGTTTACGGTAAACTCAATGTGACCGCACAGTATGATGATATCAATGGTGACTCGACTAACACCATTCAAAGCAACGCGTCACGTTTTGGTGTGAAAGGTGCGTATGAGATTAGCTCGGATTTAGAAGCGTTTTATACCATAGAATATGAAGTCGATACGGGGTCGGATTCTAGTGACAATTTTAAAGCGCGTAACCAATTTATCGGTTTACGAGGTGATTTTGGTGCATTATCTGTGGGCCGTAACGATACCTTATTAAAAGTGTCACAAGGTAAAATCGATCAGTTTAATGATTTATCGGGTGATATGAAAAACCTGTTTAAAGGTGATAACCGTATGGCCCAAACGGCCACCTACTTGACGCCATCCTTGTCTGGCCTGACATTAGGTGTCACCTATGTTGCCCAGGACGATGCGGCGCAAATGGATAAAAATGGTTTTTCTGTGGCTGCCATGTATGGTGATTCTAAGTTGAAATCAACCCCAATCTATGCGGCGATTGCCTATGATTCAGAAGTGAAAGGTTATGACATTTTACGGGCCAGTGTCCAAGGCAAAGTGGCGGGCTTGTTGTTAGGTGGTATTTATCAGCAACAAGAGAAATCTGACAACGGCAAGAACAAAAATGGTTATTTATTCAGTGCTGCTTATGATATTTCTGCCGTGACATTAAAAGCCCAGTATCAAGATATGGAAGATTTAGGCAAGAGCTGGTCAGCTGGCGCCGATTATAAGTTGGCCAAACCAACCAAGCTGCTGATGTTTTATACTGACCGCTCATATGATGTCGCGTTACGTGATAATGACAAATACTTAGGTGTTGGTATTGAACATAAGTTCTAACCATAGATTAATAAGAGTAGGGGCCTTTAGGCCCCTTTTTTTATGGCTAAATATTCAACAACCACGGCCTTATGATGAATATGACGGATCATTGATGAGGATATTACAGGCATAATCCGGGATATTATCGTAAACTCGAGCAGACATTCATATTAATGTCATAAAATTGTCCAATAATAATGCTCACAAACTCATAGTTGAAAAGTGAATTATGACTGCAAGGATATTGATAGTTGAAGATGAACTCGCCATTCGTGAGATGTTGACCTTCGTGTTAGAACAACACGGATTTCAAACCAGCGTCGCTGAGGATGTCGATTCTGCGTTGTCAATGATGGCAGAACCTTATCCAGATTTGATTCTGCTGGATTGGATGTTGCCTGGCGGCAGTGGTATTCAAGTGGCCAAAAAGATTAAGCAGGATGAGTTTTCGCGAAAAATACCGATTATTATGCTGACGGCACGCGGCGAAGAGGAAGATAAAGTCAAAGGACTGGAAGTCGGGGCCGATGACTATATGACCAAGCCTTTTTCTCCTAAAGAGCTGGTGGCGCGAATTAAAGCTGTGTTACGTCGCGCGGCGCCAACCCGCTTAGAAGATGTCATCGTGGTGCACGGTTTGAGCTTAGATCCCGTGTCTCATCGCGTCAGTGTTGGTGAGCAAGTGCTGGAAATGGGCCCTACTGAATTTCGATTACTGCATTTTTTTATGACACACACCGAGCGGGTGTATAGTCGTGAACAATTATTAGATAATGTCTGGGGTACCAATGTTTATGTTGAAGATCGCACCGTTGATGTTCATATTCGACGTCTGCGCAAGGCATTAGAAAGCAATGGGCATGATAGCTTGATACAAACTGTGAGAGGCGCAGGTTACCGCTTCTCGACTCGGGGTTAGTCCTTTATTGCACGACAGCCTGTCAGCCGCTGGGAAGCCTTATGTTTACCTCCTATTCTGGTTATCGTTTGTTCGGCCGTATTGCGCTGATCTTAGTCGCGGCCACCGCGCTGGGGTTAGTGCTTGATGCCTTATTGCCGGTATTGTTTTGCGTGGCTTGCGCTTGGTTAATCTGGCATTACCGGCAACTGATGCTACTCAATTACTGGTTATGGCGTGATAAGCGGATCACTCCGCCACAAGGCACTGGCAGTTGGGAAGGTGTGTTCAATGGCATTTATCGCTTACAGCAAAAAAACCGAAGAAAGATAAATCAGTTACTCAATTTGCTTGGGCGTTTTCGCCAAGGGGCGGAAGCTCTGCCCGATGCCGCCGTGGTGTTAGATGGTGATAGAAATATCGTTTGGTGCAATCGCTTAGCCCAATTATTGCTAGGACTGGAATGGCCCAAAGATAACGGTCAACGCTTGGATAATTTGCTGCGCCACCCCGATTTTATTCATTACATCAATGGCCACAATTTTTTGCAGCCGCTGGAATTACCCTCTCCCATTGCCGATGGCAAATTACTCGAAATTCGCCTCATGGCTTATGGCGATAGTCAGCTGCTACTGATAGCGCGTGATATTAGTCGAATTCGCCAATTAGAAAATATGCGCCGTGATTTTGTCGCGAATGTATCACATGAATTAAAGACACCCTTAACCGTGTTGCAAGGGTATCTAGAAGTGATGCAAAGCATGGCGGATGAGGGCGATATCAACCAAAAACCGTTGGGATTAATGCATGAGCAAACCCAGCGGATGCGTACCATGATAGAACAACTATTAGTGCTTTCTCGGATAGAAGCCGCAGATGATGTCGATTTAAACCATCAAGTCGATATGGATAAATTGCGAGTGCTCTTAGAGCAAGAAGCTAACGCCTTGTCCCTTGAACAGCATCAACTTGAATTTGATTGGCAACCGGGTCTATGGGTGCTTGGCGATACCGTTCAAATGCAAAGTGCATGCTCCAACTTATTATCCAACGCCATTCGTTATACCCCCGCAGGCGGTATCATTCGGGTGAGTTGGAAGTCCGTCACCCATGGCGCTCGATTCTGCGTGCAAGATTCTGGCGACGGCATTGCCATGCAGCATATCTCACGCTTGACTGAGCGTTTTTATCGAGTCGATAGTGCTCGCTCGCGCCAAACGGGTGGCAGTGGCTTGGGCCTTGCCATTGTTAAGCATGCCTTGAATCGTCATCATAGCCAGCTGAGTGTCGTCAGCCACTTAGGTCGGGGAAGTCAGTTCAGTTTTATCATACCGCCGCAATTATTATTACCGTCGGCAGACGTTGTCAGCAAATAGTATCCCCATGTCATATAAGTGTCACAACACAGTCATAGACTTGTCATGCGCGCCAAAGATACTGGATACAACAACTACACCTAAGAGTCACACCGGAGATAATAATGAAATTGAATAAGCTTGTTAGCGCCATCACATTAACTGCCGCAGGGTTGTTCTCAACAGCATCAATGGCCGCGTTAGATCCTCAATTGTCCAATTACGAAAAAAGCAGTGGTGTCTCAGGCAATTTGTCTTCCGTCGGTTCTGACACGTTAGCCAACATGATGACCTTATGGGCTGAAGAGTTTAAACACATTTATCCTAATGTGAATATTCAAATTCAAGCCGCGGGTTCATCGACGGCGCCGCCAGCGCTGACCGAAGGCACGGCACAGTTTGGTCCAATGAGCCGTAAAATGAAGCCCAATGAAGTTGAAGCCTTTGAAAAACATTATGGATACCCTCCGACTGCGATTCGTGTTGCCATTGACGCGCTGGCGGTGTTTGTACACAAAGATAACCCGATTAAGGGGTTAAGCATCGAGCAGTTAGACGGTATTTTTTCAACGACCCATAAATGTGGTGACACTAACATTACTCGTTGGGGTCAGGTGGGCTTGAGCGGTGACTGGGCAGACAAAGACATCCAGCTTTATGGTCGTAACTCAGTATCAGGCACTTATGGCTACTTTAAAAAGAAAGCCTTATGCAAAGGTGATTTTAAGGCTAACGTCAATGAGCAGCCCGGTTCGGCCTCGGTAGTGCAGTCGGTGTCGCAATCGCTCAACGCCATTGGCTATTCCGGTATCGGTTATAAGACCGCGGGCGTTAAAGCCGTGGCGCTCTCCAAGAAAGGCGATAACTATATCGCGGCAACGGCTGAAAATGCCGCTAACGGCAGCTATCCCTTATCACGCTACTTATATGTCTATGTCAACAAAGCCCCCAATCAACCTTTATCACCCATGGATCGCGAGTTTATTCGCTTTATGTTGTCAAAACAGGGGCAAACTATAGTTGAAAAAGATGGTTATGTACCAGTGCCACAATCCGTGGTCAGTAAAGACTTGAGTGCCTTGGGTTTGTAACGCCGTTTCTCGGTCAGATGTAACCTCCTGCGGGAGGTTTTTTTTTGCCGATAAAATGGCTCTGCGGCGGGCAAAATGGGTGTTAAAAAAAGAGCAAAAAAAATGGCGACCATTTGGTCGCCAACAGTTCGAATTAGGAACTTAATGATGGTTGCGCTAGAAACCATCTGAAGGGAGGATGATGAACGATGAAACACATTAAATGATTCGGTTCATATATTCAGACCGAGCCGATTAGCAATAGTTCACGGAAATAGAAATATTTTTATCAATTTTTAAAAATAATTTGTAAGCCACTAATTATAAAGGTAATTAATGTACTGCTGCCATCGTCATTGTTGTGAGCGAAACGCCATAAAAAAAAGCAACCATTAAGGTTAATGCCGATCAGTTAAGACAGATCGCTTGACGATCTCACTGAAAGGATCAAAATCCGATGACCCCTTGTCATCGGATTTTTTTATGCAACTTTCAGAAGCTTTGGCGCGTACTCATATCAATCGT
>NZ_JAHUTT010000096.1 GCF_019209865.1 Shewanella sp. NIFS-20-20
CTTGGTTATATTGCTTCCAGTTGCTGATTTTGTACTTTGCCTTACCCATCATCGTCACCCATCTCAAAGTTCTAATGATCTGATCGTGGTTCTGATGATTAGTTCAATGATTTAGGAAACAACGCCAGTAACATCTAGAGTTCTCACCTCAAGACCAGCACAGGCACTTGGGCTGAAGCGCTGGCGGATAACCATCCGCCAGCAATGACAAAGCCAAGTCGTAATAACTAAGACGATAACCTAGCCAACATGAAGTTAATTCGCCGTGGTATTTAACGCACAGATGCCCACACATTGCTGATTAGTTAATGCCTTTTTGATGGTCAGATAATAGGGTTGGAGCTCAGGCACCAGTTGGGATTGACGCTGATTCAGTTGCTCAAGCAGTTGTTGTCGTTGCGCCAAGGACATAGAACTCACAAATTCATCGGCACTGTCTGCCAATGCCATCATGATGCTTTCGCGATAACTAATTGATACGCTAGGTAAAAAAGCAGCAGCCAATGTGCTCACAAATAACTGTGTTATGCCGGCACTCGCTTTGCTTAAGCCAGACATTCTTGTTGAAGTCCGAGCCGTTTGCGGCAAGCTTTCGACAAAGGCGGTTAATGGAGAAATTTGTTCAGCTAAACAGCGAGTAGTGAACGATTGTAATCGTTGTAACTGTGCTTCGAAATACAAGAAATTACGATCTTCAGCAGCCACCTCACCTCGGCCTAATGCCGAAATTACCGTATTAACGTCATCGTTTAGGGGTAATTCATAGCCAAGGAAGCCCGAGCTCACTTCCATCGCAGCATCACACATCTCAAATAGTCGCGGCAGTTTAAGGCTACTCGCCTGTGCTAGCAGCTTAGGCTGAGTGAGCTCAACAATCATCACCATCGCCTCTTGCTGGGTTAATATTTTAGGATCTTGTCGATGTTGGGCTTGTTGTAGTAATGCTAACAATTGCACTTTTGCTTGATGCTGCTCGCTTAATGGATTGTAAGGTTCTATCGTCATTAAGCCTGTATTATCATTAGCTTGAACTTGGCTAGCCAACATGAGTAGGCCAACAGTAGCAAGGATGACGCACATAGATGGGGTAAACTTGGACCAAATGTTCATCAACTTCTCCAACAAAAACCCAGTAGCATCGACCGCAACAAAACGATAACATACCCGTAAGTGACTAAGATATCAAATCGACACCCGCTGGGTGCAAGCCCCTAAGATCTCGGCTAATTGACGGACAATTTTTAAACACATAGACTAGCGCTAACATTAATCAGTGATTGCCCATGAGTGATAGCCGATGTGAGTGCCATCATCAACGTTGTCATGGCCCAAGGATATATCTCGTGCCGAGCCCATCGAACAAGTCGCCGACTCCAGCTAACCACCATGCACAGCAATATTGTGCCCCTAAATTTTCCCAATTTTTTCTGCTATTTTTCGGTGGTTTCACTTTAACCCTCTCCAGTCTGTTCTTTTTAACCACGGCTAAGACATATATCGCCAGCATACTTTGGCTAGCGACCTTCAGCGGGTTTATCCTAATATGGCAAAGCGACAAGCAGTTAAAACAAAATGATACAATCAAATTTTGGGCAAAAACTTTACTTAAAACCATTATTTACTGCTTTATTGGCCTCAATTTGACCTACAGTTTCTTTGCCGATGGCGGCCCAGTACAAGCGTATTTATTGATGAGTTTAATTGCGCTGACCTTGGGGACTTGCAGCTATGGCTTGGGGCGACATTATTATTCTCGGCAACGGCTCATCAACAATTTAAACCATGAACTCACTGTCCGTTTACCCGCCGCCCCTGAACACCCAATCATCTCTGCCGGCATTTTTCATGCATTTAGGCCACCACGCCAACCTTGGGTGCTGGCATTATTTGCCCTCGGTAAGTCCATGGCGACTCTGTTGGCGATACTTTTTTTACTGTTCGGGGCAGCCAGTGGTTATGTCTTGCTGTATCTAGTGAGCTGGTTACTGCCTGCCAGTCAAGGACTTCATGGCCATGGCTTTATTATGTTTATCGTTATCACTCCACTGATGGCCTACCTAATGCTCTATGTTTATCCCATGGAGACTAATTCACGGGTGTCGATACCATCAACGCCATTGGTGGCAGGGATCCAATCGTAATGCGCATTCTCAGCCAGTTCATGGCCTGAGTCATATTCAAATTGCATTTCAATGGCAATACGTTGGGTCAAGTTAGGGTCAAACACCACGCCCGCAGCATCGGTCGTGGTCACTAGATTGGTCGCAAACGTATAAGTGTATGTCCCGTCTTTATGATCCTTAAGGCAGGTTTTGCAATCTTTGATTTTCTCAAAGCCCTGCTCAAAAGTGGTACCAGCATCATTGGTGCTTTCATTGAGTAATGACAGCCATTGAGTTAACTCTGTGTCTGCAGAAACATTCAATTGCGCCAGTGAAAAACGAAAATCATGATACTGATTGGTGCCATTCAGGCCAAATAAGCCCACCCCCTGACTGTTCTCTAGTTCAAAGTCTACCGTAATAATGCCATCGGTGTAGGCGGCATTAGTAATAGTCGCTATTGCTTCACTGGCCATATCAATATGCAAGCCTGACGTACCAGGTGCACCATCATTACCATTTGCGCCATTTTCACCATCGATACCGTTTTCACCGTCATCACCAGTACAGCCACTAATGGCCATGGCGGTCGCTAAGACAAGCCATAATGTATTCTTAGTAAATGTTGCCATAATTGATCCTCTCCATGGAGTCGTTCAAACCCATTAACATGGGCGCAACCAAAACACCCCAAAATGAGTATCCACAAGTTGAAGCGGATCAAATATTGAACAAAAACAATGAAAAAGTGAAAAATAGAATTCTAACAACCGCAAATGTAGTCTCTCTCGAAGGCCATCCCGTGCTAATGGCCATAGTTCCTCAGACTGCACCTAACGGCTAGGCACCATGCCTGAATGGCCAAGCATGATTATTAAGGCCTTAACGCCACGAATTCGGTATGATAGCGACTTGCAACGCAGCCTCCACCCCATTGCCAAGTTAAGAGAGACCTATCCATGCCGATATCCCGGACGCCAATGCCCACCAATATTGATGACTTTGTCGCCCCGGTTTGCCACCAAGACGTCACGATGCTGTATCAAGATGACGATATCTTATTGATAGATAAACCCAGTGGTTTATTAAGTTTATCGGGTAAAAACCCAAAAAATTGGGATTCAGTCCACCACCGTTTGGTGCATGGGCAGGTGGTGGATGGTCGACTTAGTACTGACGGTGCAAAGCGCATTCAGGCCATTGATCCTATGGCATTGACTGCGGCAAAATTGCCACATCGATTAGATTTTGGTACCTCAGGCATTATGGTTGTTGCCTTAACGCCCGCAGCTGCGAAACATCTTAATCAGCAGTTTCAACAACGGCTGGTGCAAAAACACTATATCGCCATGCTGGATGGCTGGGTAAGCGCTGAGCACGGCCAAATTAATGCCGCGATTGCCAAGGGGGAGTTCCCTCGGATGAATCATTGCGAGCTCAGCGGAAAGCCCGCTCGCAGCGACTATCAAGTCTTGGCCAGATTAACCGCCCCCGCCCGCAGTTTAGTGAAATACACCCCCGTCACCGGACGAACCCATCAATTACGGCTACATAGCTGGTTGCTCGGTCATCCCATTCTTGGCTGTGATCTGTATGCCAATCAGCACAGCCAGCAACTCGCGCCAAGACTGCAATTGCATGCCAGTGACTTGTATTTTACTCACCCAATTACGGGGCAAGCTATGCATGGTCATAGCCCATGCCCATTCTAAATAACCTCAATGGGATCTGCTGCCATATTGCGCGATAAACCCCATAGCCACAGCAACATCATGGTATCTTTGCCAAGAGTAGACTAGCTGCTAGTGGTATCACCACCTTGGCTGAAACCCAATGGCGTTCGACTAAGACCTCACAATTTACTGTAGAAATAACTTCGTTTAAACGCATTCATAAAATTGCCAACGCTTGGTCTAACCAAGACTAGCTAGCCATGATGTCTACTATGGGGTTAGAGGATGGTTTGGCAAAGTTAGACAGTGGTGAACTCTGAGGAATGTGCCTAATGTCGCTTAACGAACTCAGCCCTAAGGATACCGCTAAATTCTTTATTGCTCAGTTGTTTGGAGATGAGGTTACCCAAGGAAAAATCGTACAGATAAGCAATGATACCCAAGGCGACCGTCTGTGGGAGAAATACTTAAACGGCTTATTCCACCAACGTTTCTATAGTGCTTACGCCATTTTACGCGAAGCCTTTAGTGGGGGGGCGCCGAACCGACTGGCGTGATGATGACAGTTGACACCAATGCCAAGGATGCCGATGACTTTACGATATTTGAACAATCACTTCACCCAATCATAGTGTGCCTACTGGCCTGCGGCTTAAGCGATGATGCGTTATTGCACCGTCTGTATGACGAGCAACTATCGGCATAGCTATTCCACGAGACACAAGGGATCTTATGGCCGCTTGAACTAAGCCGCAATGAAGGGCTCACACGCCAATACACCATGATAAGCTCAAAATTTTGGTTTAGAAGCTTTGATGAATCCGCCCCATTTACGGCGCATAGTCATGCCGATACGGATGAAGAAGACGAGTAGCGCCTGGCGGCCCCGGCATGACCATAGCGCTGCGTTAAGGCTTGGCCCGTCAACTCTGTCTTGTTAACAGGCCGCAGAGGCTAGCACCGTGAAAACACACTGCGCAAACAGCCTCTTGGATATGAACAATGAGCCTTAGCAGCGGCTAACGCTAACGGTAAATACGCTGCCAATTGTTTGGTTTCAACTTCAGAAACATTTGCTAACTTAATATGGCGCCGCCCCTGGCCTTTTCCCTCAAGAAAACCGAAGTTATCGTCGATATATGCGCCAACACTAAACTCAACTGACACGTGCTTTTTATAGGCAAACACCCCAGAAAATGATACCTCAGCACAAAATATGATCCCACCGTATTTCGCCTCTTCAGTGACGGCTGGCCAGATTTGTTTCACTAGCGCGCGGACTGACTCGACGATAGCGTATTGCTCGCCATCGAGCATGCGAATGTCGTCTAATAATGTCGCTATGGATTTATCCACCTTGCCCCCGAGTCCCCTCCGCATTGACAGCGTGGGGATCACTAATTTATTGGTAATCGTTACCATGCCACATCCGTTAGCCACTGCCAACCGGTGACCCGTCTTCTGGAAACGTGACGAGCCTAAACAAGAAGAAAATATTAAGCACTATCGCACAATTGTAATTAACGATGAGCGTGCAATCGGAGGTCAGCTCCAAATGCAGAGCGTAAATGGTTACAAGAGTCGTTTACGAGGCTGGATAAGGAACTCACTATTAGGCCACCCATAGATAATGAATGCTGAGTGAAGGCTGTTGCCTCAGCAGTGACACCAGCATCATCGGCGTCCATCCAGCAATAGAATGAGACGAATTATCATCAAAACTCACTATTGGGCCACCCATAGATAATGAATGCTGAGTGAAGGCTGTTGCCTCAGCAGTGACACCAGCATCATCGGCGTCCATCCAGCAATAGAATGAGACGAATTATCATCAATAAAACGGCAGCTATTAGCTTGATATTTCTGCTAAAACTAAGAATCATTAAGTTAATTTAATTTTACTTAATGAATAAAATTTTTGACACATCGCCTTGTAGCACCTATGTTGATGATGTAAAAAATAATTAACTTGAGGTCTAAAAAATATGACTATGCCAACCCAGCTAAAACAATGGATCCAAAGCATTAGTTTTCGTGAACTCACACTAAGTGTGGATTTACTTATCACTGGCTTTATTGGTTATTTCTATCTGCAACACTTACTGCAAGCGTCACCAGAGCAACTTAGTTCGGCCAGTTGGGTGTCTGGTTTATTACTAGAAGTGATTATTTATTCCATCGTCTTAATGGTGTGTAGTCAGATTTTATTGGCCTTTATTAGCGATAAAGAACTTGAGCAGCCCTTAGATGTGCGTGAAAAACAAATTAATTTAATTGGCTATAAATATACTACTTACATTCTGCAGGTCGGTATTGTATTAGCCATTATTCAATACCAAGTAGAAGCTCAGCTTGGGATCATTCTTATTGGTAAAAATGTGCCATTTCTTACACTCCATATTATGGTATGTGCATTTATTATTGCTGAAATAGTGAATTACACCACCCAATTATTCAAAGGCCGCACGGGAAACATTTATGAGTAATGGCATTAGTAATTCCATTCGTACTTTACGTTTTCTACATAACGAAATGACCCAAAAGCAATTAGCACAGGCCATAGGTGTCACTCGCCAAACCGTGATGGCTATAGAAGCCAATAAGTATTCTCCAAGCTTGGAGGTAGCCTTTAAAATTGCTCAAGTTTTTGAACTGCCGCTGGAGTCAGTGTTTCAATATCAGCCAACACCCCTTGATACTTAGTCAGGGCGTTGTTGCCTAAATATTCGCTCTATTTGGCTTCGTCATAGCCTAGAGAATTTTAAGAAACGGCTCAAAGCTTTAGAAGATAAGGTCGCTAATGACGGGATCATACTCACTGATGCGCAAGTTGCAGCTCTTGAAAAGAAAAAGCATGATGATGAAGCGTGTGGTGAGATAGAAACCCATCATCCTGGGTATCTTGGTTCTCAAGACACCTTCTATGTCGGCAATTTAAAAGGTGACGGTAGGATATACTGGTAAGCCCCTAGTTTTCTAGACACTTTCTAAGTTCTCATAATACTGCTTTTCAAACTTCATTGGAGACAGTCCGTTATTACTACCATGATGCCGCACTGGATTGTAGAAATATTCGATATAGTT
>NZ_JAHUTT010000097.1 GCF_019209865.1 Shewanella sp. NIFS-20-20
AGAGCCGACTAAGATTAGTGTGCCGATGAAACAGAAACGCTGCATGATGAGCCCCGCCTTCTTGGAGCAAGTCCTTGTGGCCGGATTTACATCAGCGCCTAAATCTTAACCATTCATGCGGACGCCCAGTAATATAAATAAACATATTACTACTGATTATGCTTGAGAGTGGTCACTGAAAAAAATATATTTCGTGGTAATTTTAGATTGTGCAAGCAGAGATGCACAGATATGGGGAGGTAAAATTGCTCCTATCTTCCCTAAAGAGTATGGCGACAAGGATGTTGCCATTTCTAAATTAATCTATAGGTATAAATATAATGAAAAAAATAATAGCAGGGTTTGTGATTTTGTTTAGTTCTTATGCTCAAGCTGGAAGTTTGTCATGTAGTGATGAAGTGGAAGTTATGGCAGTAAATGGAGTTGGAGTAGAGAAAAGTGAGAGTATAAAATTAAAACCAGGTAAAAATATGATTCAAATAAGGTATGTAGAATTATTTGATGACGAATACACCGACTCTAGCTCTTGGTATAGATCTAAACCTGCATTTGTAAGCTTTAATGTCGAATCTGGGGATAAATATTTTTTAGATGTTCCGGAATATTCAACATTAAGTGATGCTGAACAATTTGATACTGATCCAAAAATTGCATTGTTCAATAATGCTGGCGATGAAAAAAATGTAAAAGTATTGAGCGTTTCAGAACTTGTTAATGCTCTGTCACTGTCATTAATCTAAAGTTATAAGGCAACTAAATACTCAGTTGCCTTATTGTAATTTTGATGTCCTTCTAAATTTAATACAACTCATTAAATATTGTCTTTAAATAATCGAGTTCTGGTATATTGTTGTTCAACCAAGGTAGTTTTTCAATATTGCAAGATGTTAACTTGTACATATTGTCTTCTGTAATGCTAAGCGAGAGTTTATCGGCAAACTTATTCATAGAAAGTGCAACCATTCCTCTGTAACAAACTGTTGAAACAAAGTTAAAATCTACGTTGTCGATATCACTTTCTTGCATTAGCAGTTCACCTGAATTAATCGCTTTAATTATAAAGTTTTCTTTCTGTTGCTGGAGTTTCTTCAGGAGTCTAAATGTGTCAGAAGTAAGGTAAGGGTCAGCATGGTCTGATATGAATTTACTTGCCGCAAAAAAATTGCAAATTGAATCTGCATTGGTGGCAATGTTAATGCTGAATAACTCTTGCAATTGACTAACATATAACTTTGTTTTTAGAGGAATATCCGAGGCTTTTGCAAGTGAAATATTAAACTCAATCATTCTGAATAAGTTGTTGTTGAATATAGTTACAATAACATCTTCCTTGCAATTGAATAGGTCATAAATAGTGCTGTTGGAGCAGTTTGATATTTTTCCTAAATCTGAAAACTTAAAAGAAACTATACCTTGCCTTGATATTAGTTGTTTAGCATTCTCAATGATTATTCTATTTCTTTCTTCCTTGCTAATTGATTGCCTTACCATTACCAACCTCCATTTTTTGATATAATAATGCCGGCAAATTTATGTATAATCTATTTATACTTTTTAAAAGTGTGAGGCTTGTCAGTAATAATAATTATGTGTGAGTTTATAACTGAAATCTTGTGAATTCACCAAAATATTATAATTCACAGTTTAATATGGTTGGGATGTGTGATTAGGGTATTTAAAGTGACAAGTATCATAAATAGTAGTATTTATGATTTCATTGTCTAATGGTGTACTGTGTGTAATATACAATATATGAATTTATTAGATTGTATGAAACTAACTGTTGGTGCAAGAGTTTGAATTTAAATTAGGAGCTTTATTGATTATGGCGAGGGGATTACAGGTGTTGATTTGGATATGTAAATGATTATTGTCTTTATCTGCAAATTGACTTGATATGTTTATTAAAAGTGACAAAACACCAAAAGCAAGCATAGCTTTAATGACTAAAAAATTGACAGGTTGAAAGTCATTTTTAATATGGCGACGGCTTTTTATAGCAATTAGTGTTGGTAGAATGATTGCTAATACAGTAGAACCTATTACTGATGTCTGTATTCCATAAATAAAGCCGTCACTATTATATGTATACATTATCATAGGTATAAAAAACATGACTGAGAGGGCTAGTAGGTTGTTCTTTGTGCTTTCTGGTAATGCTAGTTTCTCTCTAGTGAAGTCCAAAGCTGCGATCGATATACCAGTTAAAGATGTAAAAATAGCAACAAAATATAGAAGTGTAATGATAGATGAAAAAAATGGTGAATGTAATTGCGCAATTTCTGATATAAGACCTTGAGTGCTTTGAGAGTTTTGTATGATTTGATCTAGGGTTGATTTTGGTATTGTTTCTCTTACTGAAAATACCCATGCAAGATAGGTTGCGTATATAATGGGCATGGCAAAAAATATAGACTTGGTCGACCTTGATTTATTATACCCATACCTTTTAACAATGCTGGGCAGGATTGCGTGAAAGCAGAAGCATGCCTGACATATCGGCATAATTATTGACCATTGTTCAAAGCTCAAAGTCTTGTAATTTTCTAAGTTAGCAGCTTCAGGATGGTTATATTGGAAAAGTGCATATACTGAAGTCGTAAACAGAATCAACCATAATGTAGCATTAGCATAACCAAGTTTACTAATTTCCCCTGTTGATAACGCTATGAAAGAAAGTAGGCAAGTAATAATTATAGCTGCTGAAGTAAAAGAACTGCTGGTATTGTTTAGATGTTTAACCAGTTCAATTAATCCGCAGATTGAAGAATAGATTACAAATGTGAATACAATCACAAATGCTATCCCACTAACAAATGAGCCGTACCTTCCTAGGGCTTTGCTTGCGATTGAGTGGATATTACCTTTTGTAGGAAATCGTATCGATATCTCGATCATTACCAAAGCTGCAATGGTCATACTTAAGCAATAGGCTGCCAGAATCAATGATACAGTCATCATGCTATTTTGAGCGAAAATGATTGGTAGTACAAACATCCCTGAACCTAAAGCCGTTGTGCATATTATTGCTGTTCCAGAGAATATGCTTGTTCTTGCACTCATAATTCCACTCTTAACCCATTGTAATGTTATCAATGTCTCTAACGCTTTCTTTGTAAGCGATTATTTATTTAGCTATGCATCTATTAGCTAGTCATTTGCTATATGCTACATGTATTCTCTCTTAGTTCATTATATGCAGTTTGTGTAGGTTTATGATTTATATTTTTGTGATGAACGTCATTAATTAAGTATTGTTTTTAGTACTTAATTAGGGGTTGGTAATGTCTTGTTGGTAAATCATTGCAAATTACTTCTCAATTTTTAGTTAACTCTCTTACAGACATCAACTTGATGTTGTTATATGTCACATTTAAATTTTTTAAAATCCATATAACTATTTCCTCAGTAAGATTTGTTGGTAGAAGGTATCTTCATTTCAAATGTTTATTGTAAGAATAATATTACAGTTAGACGTTGATACCATTCACAATATAACAATGCTAATAACATATACTAATACTCATCAAATAACTTTTTGGTTTTGAAATGGAATGAAATTAAATCTATTAACTTTGCCTATCCTATTATCATCTGCATGTTTATCTTGGTCCGTGTTCGCAGAGGGTGTTTCTAATAGAACTGTATTTGGTGTCCACTATGATATTCATAGTAGCAAAACCTCAGAAAGTAATGGTGGAAAATATGATCGAGGTTGGGCCTCAATGGTCAACCTTACTAATGCCGGATGGGGGGACTTCGCTGCCATACTTCATCTTGATGATTATACTATAAGTGGTGATGGTAATAATGATCATACTAAAGGTTGTGAACCTTATTCTACTATCCGGACTATTTTCGATGTTAATTATAATTTGAGTGGAGAAGACGGAAAAGGTTTGAATATTTGGGTGCAAAATTTTACGGTTGCTAATAGAGTTATTGTGGAAAATGAAATATTTGCAGGCTTTTCATATGACCTAGAAGCGGGCGACGTATCAGTACGGCCTCGTGTGGGAGTTAGTTATTTTAACTTATTAGCTTTCACGCCATATGAACAGGTTAATGGTTATCAAAAGAAGGCAGAATTCAGTGGTTTCAATGGCTACACTCTCGGTGTGGATGTACGTAAAGTCTTTATGGTTGGTATTCCGTTAATTACCGAAATAAAGGCCACGTATATGGGGGGGTGGAATGATGAATATGTTGAAGAGGCATTTGCTGTAGATGACTATTCATATAACGTAGAAATAGGTTTGAAGGCTGCAATTACTAGAAACTTTAATCTTGGCGTAGCTGCGACAACTCGTCATAATTTTGCTGGTTATGGCAAAGACGGGGAGTTTATTACCTTGAGCGCTGGCTATGTGTTCTAGTGGGTGTAAGATATTTGCATAATAACATTCTGGCAGTCTATTTTTTAATTCGGCATTCTTAATTACGCTTGTTTAAATTATTACAGGGGATTTTTTCATGTTAAAAAAACTTATATTAGCTTCTGCGGTATCTAGTATTTTTTTATCTGGGTTAGCTAATGCTTCATTGGAAGGTATGAAACCTCGGAATCTCCCAAATCAGCCACTGGGCTATATAATTCATGATCCTTATGATAATGCTCCTTTGACCGCAGTTGTTACTTTAAGATCTGCCAGTCAAGATATTACTGACGTGAGAGTGAGCATCAAACCAAAGAATGGTGGTGCAGAGCTAGACTATGAAGTTTCCGCAAGTAGAGTGAAAGATGAAGGTGGCGTACCAATCTTTGGTCTTTACCCTGATCATATGAATGAGTTCACCGTTTCCTTTAAGGAAAATGGCAAAGATAAATCTCACACCTACAGTATGCTTACGCCCGATGTTGTGAATGTATTTGGTGCAAATCAATGGGATAAGCATCCAATTATTGATGTAAAGAAGGTTGATAAGGAATTTAAAGACCGTCTGTATTTTATCAACTGGACAGGTAGTGATGGCAAGACGGCTCAATTGACCCATAATACCCCGGAAGCTCACGGCGCTTTCTCATGGGATGGTGTTCCGGGTTTCTATATTTTGGACACCGCCGGTGATATCCGTTGGTATATGGACGCCAAAAAAACCCATGATTCTAAGCACTATGAAAAAGCCGGCTACGCTATGGGTATGAACGTCACTGATGATGGCAATATGGTCTGGGTGCAAGGTCAGAGCTGGAAGCACATGACCATAATGGGGCGTATGGTGTCCGAACACTCCTTGCCAGGTTTTTACACCGATGCATCCCATGAAGGCATTGAGGCGGAGAATGGTAATGTGTTTATTCGTGGTGCCGCGAAGAATTATGAGCGTCCTGATGGGAAAATTGTGAATACTGTTCGTGACCATATTTTAGAAGTCGATAAGAATGGCAAACTGGTTGACGTATGGGACTTAAACAAGATTTTGGATCCTATGCGTGACGCTGCTCTGAAATCTTTGGATGCCGGCGCTGTGTGTTTGAACATCGACCTTGATAAGGCCGGTAAGCAAACTGAAATTACCAGTGATGCGCCGATGGGTGACATTCATGGAATTGAAACAGGCCGTAACTGGGCTCATGTGAACTCAGTCGATTACGACCCGACAGATGACTCTATTATTATCTCTTCCCGTCACCAATCAGCCATGATAAAAATTGGCCGTGACAAAGAAGTGAAGTGGATCATGTCACCGCGTGAAGGTTGGAAAGGTAAATTGGCGAGTAAGGTGCTGACACCGGTTGATAGCAAAGGTAAAAAGCTGACTTGTTCCGAAAAAGGCAAGTGTGAGAACACTGATTTCGATTATGTTTATACACCTCATACTGCATACAAAGTCGACGAGAAAGGTACCTACACGGTATTTGACAACGGTGATGGTCGCTACCATGAGCAGCCAGCATTCCCAACGGATAAATACAGCCGTTTGGTCGAGTACAAGGTTGACCCTAAGAAGATGACAGTGCAGCAGGTTTGGGAATACGGTAAAGACGAGCTGGGCTACAAGGGGTATTCTCCGGTGACCTCAATTACTAAGTATCAGGCCGACAAAAACTCTATGCTGGGCTACTTCGCTTCGGCAGGTTTATATGGTGTAGGCGGCGGATACGGTAACCTGAAAATGGACGAAACTACAGGTAAGGTGAAATCGATTTTGACTGAACACAAATATGGTGCAAAAGAGCCATCGGTTTATATCGAAATTAACAGCCATAAGTTGTTTGCAACAGGTTATCGTGCGCAGACTATCAATGTGACTAATATGATGAAGTGATGCGAAAAAAAGCAGGCTAAAGCCTAATGCCGATCAGTTAAGACAGATCGCTTGACGATCTCACTGAAAGGATCAAAATCCGATGACCCCTTGTCATCGGATTTTTTTATGCAACTTTCAGAAGCTTTGGCGCGTACTCATATCAATCGTCTTACCGAATTCACCTGTCTGGCCGATGTGCTTGAGCCTGATTTAATTCAGTCGTGCCTTGATTCACATGGTGTTGCCAGTTTACGGCGACGTAAGTTACCTATGGATGCCATGATTTGGGCTGTGATTGGTATGGCTCTGTTCAGAGGCGAGTCCGTCCGCTCTCTCATCAATAAGCTTGATATCGTCTTGTAACCCTCCCTTAAAATCAGAATGTTTTAAATAGAGTTTTCCATTTACACTAAACCAAATGGAGAATCACATGAAAAAGACACGTTTTACTGAAAGCCAAATTATCAACATCCTCAAAGAAGGCG
>NZ_JAHUTT010000098.1 GCF_019209865.1 Shewanella sp. NIFS-20-20
GTTAGCTAACGTCAAGGCAATGAACAAAGTCATAAGACTAGGTATGCCTGTTAGTTACCGAGTTGAGTAATTAGAGTAAGTGTCATTAGATCAGTACGTTACGTGAACTATTTGATCAACAACGCCTCATGAATATGCTCAAGCAATGCGACTGTGGTGCGCCGAGCCAAAAAGTGAAGATGAAGAAAGCGGGTTGGAACGATGATTATAGGGCAAGAGTCTTCTTTGGGTTATAAATCCATCAAAGTATGCTTCCGCCCTGGGGGACACGGGGGGGGGTCCAAGCCACTATTTCAAGCCGTAGACCCAATGACCTTGGTCTTTTTCCGCTATATCACCGCCGTCATTGGCCTGTCTGTCATCTTCTGCTTTACATCACGCAGCCAAAGCCTGAGCAAAGATTTGGGTGGCTCACTTAAAAGCGACCACAAAGATATTGTTAAAATTGCACTGTGCGGCATTATCGGTCAGGGGGCTTTCTCCTTATTTAACTTCCTGTCGCTGTTTCATATTGGTGCCACCGAAAACGGTATTATTCAGGGGATGCAGCCTTTTGCCACAGTATTTTTCGGGATGCTGTTTATGAACTTTCGCATGAATAAAGTTCAATGGTGCGCCTTTATTACCTCAGTTTTGTGTATTTACGCCATGAGTGTTGGCCCAACAAACAGTATTGACGGTGGCACACCTACGCTGGGTTATATCTATGTGACCTGCTCGATGTTGTCTCTGGCGTGGACAGCTCACCTGCGTGCTAGCTTGGCTGACAATTACGGTTCTGTGGTGTCTATGCTATACCAGTATATCTCGGTGGCCGTGGTTGGCTTCTTTGCGGTTATCGCCATGGGGCTGGATTTGAGCCAAATCTTTATCATTCTTGACAGCCCGCTGCTGATTTTCCTCTGGCGGCAGCTACCTCATTCAGCTGTACTCATTTAAATGCAACGGTGTAGAGAAGGCCACGATGCCGCTGGTCGGGTATGTCGTTGCTGTCATGACTTTGGGCGAGCAGATGGAGTTGAGCAAAACCATTATCGTTACCTTGATTGTGATCGCACTGTATATGTTTACTCGATTAGAAACTAAAGCTGATGCCAAGGCAGATACTGCCAACAAGGCACCGGCGTTGGCACCGCAAAAGGCTTAGTTCGCGAGCGGACTGTAAACTGACTTAGCCCTGTTGGCATGGTGCCGGCGGGGCTTATTTTTGACCGTGATTTGTTATCTTCTAAGCCTTTGCCCGCCCTTAGCTAAGCCCGTTATCGCCGCAAGCTGCACCGCAAGTTGTTAACGACTTATACGCTCATCCACGCTCCTGTTGAGCCAAACTCTGTGTCCCGAGCACGTTATTGTCATCAATATCCAGAGGTGCCACCAAAAGGGAGGGGTTCTGTTGGTTTTGGCTTGCTTTATCAATCGCCTATTTGCGCTATGCCTTGGAGAAGCGTTGAGGCGGCTGGTGAATGTCCTGTGGGGGCGGCTACTGGGCTGTTAATAGCGCAGTGAATACTTAAGCCATGCCAACTAAAAACATGAAGTTTGTCACATTTGGGTGGAGACATGGTTACAGGCTTGTTAGCATAGGGACTAATTAGCTGAATTTTTATCATTTTTGGATATCCATCCAAGTTTGGCTGTCAGGAGAATAAAATAACAATCGGGAGTCTTTGTGGAACCTAATACTTATACGCTTATTTCAATTGGAATATATTTTATCGCCATGTTGGCGATTGGGCTTTACGCCTATAAAACCTCAACCGACGATGTGTCGGGTTATATGCTGGGCGGACGTCGCCTAGGTCCTGGCATCACGGCACTTTCTGCTGGTGCATCCGACATGAGTGGTTGGATGCTCATGGGGCTACCAGGCGCCATGTACGTGGCCGGTATGTCGCAAATTTGGATTGCCGTCGGCCTGTTGATTGGCGCGTTAGCCAACTACTTAATTGTGGCCCCAAGGCTGCGGGTTTATACCGAGCTGGCCAATGATTCCATCACCATTCCCGACTTCTTTGCTAACCGCTTTGAAGACAAGGAGCGCTACCTGCGAGTATTCGCCTCGGTGGTAATCATCATCTTTTTTACCCTGTATACCTCTGCCAGCTTAGTTGCCGGCGGCAAGCTGTTTGACAGCTCATTCGGCATGGATTACAGCACGGGACTGATTGTGACTGCGGCAGTGGTGTGTGCTTACACCTTGTTTGGCGGCTTTTTGGCCGTGAGCATGACCGACTTTGTGCAGGGTTGCATTATGTTTGTGTCGTTAGTGTTGGTGCCAGTGGTGGCCTTTACCGATCTTGGTGGGCTTGACAGCGTAACCACTGAAGTGGCTGCCATCGATCCTAAGTATTTGGAGTTGTTTACTAATGCCAGTACCGGTGAGGCGCTGACAGCGCTTGGCATTATCTCCTTATTGGCATGGGGACTGGGCTATTTTGGTCAGCCGCATATTATTGTGCGATTTATGGCTATTCGCTCGGTTAAAGCGATTCCGGCAGCGCGTAATATTGGTATGACGTGGATGCTAGTGTCTATTGTCGGCGCCTTGGCGACCGGATTTGTGGGCATTGCCTATGTCAACGAAACAAAAATAGTGCTGGAAGATCCTGAAACGATCTTCATTGTTTTTTCCCAGTTCTTATTCCACCCGCTGATTGGTGGGTTCCTGTTGGCTGCGATTTTGGCCGCGATTATGAGTACTATTTCGTCTCAGTTGTTGGTGACCTCAAGCTCGCTGACCGAAGACTTTTATAAGACCTTCTTGCGTAAAAACGCCACCCAAAAGGAGTTGGTGCAAGTTGGCAGAATGTCGGTATTGCTGGTGTCGGTGGTTGCCATCATGCTCTCTTGGGATCCTCAGAACTCAATTTTAAATTTGGTCAGTAATGCTTGGGCAGGTTTTGGTGCCGCATTTGGACCAGTGGTTATTCTGAGTTTGTATTGGAAACGCTTTACCCGTAATGGGGCATTGGCCGGTATGTTAGTGGGGGCGGCTACTGTGCTGTTTTGGATTTACGCACCGATCACCATCAATGGCGCTTCGTTGAGCTCAGTCATCTATGAGATAGTGCCCGGCTTCATTTTATGTACCCTTACTTGTGTTGTGGTGAGCAAGCTTACCGCCGAACCTTCTGATGCAATGAAGCAGGTTCATGAAAAGGTTGAAGACGCTATGCGTGAAGCCAACAGTTAATCGCTGCATAGTATGAGCAAAAACCGGAACTCATGTTCCGGTTTTTTTAGGGATAAAGTACCAAAAAATATAACAGGCAAAATATAACAGGCCACCCATCTTAAGCTGAAAATTTATCGGGCAATTTATCGAACGAATTTATCGGGCCACCCATTTTAACCCGTAGTTCACGAACTCTCTTACCAAGGTCATCCTCATCTCGAGGCAGTCATTAAGTAGCTAGCCACCGAATTAATGAGCCAGCCTTTGAATTATTTACTATGCTGATGGGTGTTGTTGATGTTGGAGCCTGTTATGCCGCGTCCAAGAAGAACTCAAATCAGTATTGAAGACACGCCTTATTACCACTGCTGTAGCCGCGTTGTCCGCCGCGCATTCTTGTGCGGGGATGATAAATTTTCAGGTAAAAACTACGACCACCGGCGAGATTGGGTGACCGAGCGCATTCAAGTGCTCGCCCAAGTGTTTGCCATTGATGTGGCGGCCTTTGCTGTGATGTCTAATCATTTGCATTTGGTGCTGCGAGTCGACATTGATAGCGCTAATGCTTGGAGTGACAAACAAGTGGTCGAGCAATGGCATCAATTGTTTAAAGGGGATGACTTAACGCAAAAGTTTGCCCAAGGCGAGCTGGTGGCTCCTCATGATGTGATACGACTTAAACATGCCATCGCCATATATCGCAGTCGCTTGTGTGATATCTCTTGGTTTATGCGCTGCTTAAACGAACCTATCGCCAGACAAGCCAATCAGGAAGATGGTTGCTCGGGCCGATTCTGGGAGGGCAGGTTTAAATCGCAAGCCTTATTGGATGAAGCAGCAGTACTTGCCTGCATGGCTTATGTGGACTTAAACCCAATAAGGGCAAACGAAGCCGCTACCCCAGAGCAATCAGATTTCACCAGCATTCAACTGCGAATACACGCCGCGCTCAAGGGCGAAGAACCCCAAGCTTTACTGTCATTTCAAGGCGGTGAGCACGCAGGGCAGCCCATCGGTCTTAATTTTGAGTTTAAGGATTATCTTGAACTCATTGAAGATACCGGGCGAATCATCCGCGATGACAAGCGAGGTTCGATACGAGAGGGCAGCAGTCGCGTACTGAATCGCATCAACATGCCAGCAGAGCGCTGGTGTAAACTTATCACCGAATTTGGCAAGCTATTTCATGGCCCAGTGGGCACTACGCCAGAACTCACACTATTTTGTGAGCATTTACAAAAGCGGCGACGACACTTTGCTAAAAGTTGTCAGTATTTAAGCTCGGACATTATTTAATAATCTTAAAATTTCACCCGTTCTATTTCCTCATTAAGCCATGAGTTAGAGTACTATGGCCAAAATTTTGAACTGTTCAGTATGAATGACTGCTTATTGATAAATATAGTCAGTACAGCATTTTAATTAGAGACTCATTTCATCAAAAATGGCTATTTGATTTGATGTTTGTTAATTAATGGCAATGTTATTGATTAACAGTGAGTGCTGTTGATACTATTTTTTAATATGGGTGGCAAATTTTTAGCCGATTTTTTTTGGATGCAAATATATTTTGTTCTTATATTTGGGATGGTTTATATATTCTGCTTTTGACTGAGATGAGGCGTTTTTTTGTTGTTTGAATTTTTTGTGTTTCTCTTGGTGTTTTTTGTGAGCGATTTGTGTTGATCTTTGCAAGCAAAACATTGAGCTGCTCGTATGATGTGGCTGAGCTATGATATAATTTCTATCGAATCGCATTCAGACTTAAATGTAGTTTCAACTCTTATTATCATTTGGTAAGGCACTGAATAATAATGTTTTTCAAAGTTTAAATTGAGCACTTCTAATGAATACATAGGGCTTGTGCTTTAGTTAATTAAGTATTATTGGTAGTGGGTTTATGAAAAGTTTTTATTTGATTGGAGCTTTTGCTTCTTTTGTTTTATCATTTTTTGTTGTTGATTTGTATGTCGATGTTAGCAAGGATAGGTTGAACAGTAAGTTTTTAACTAACATTCTTTTTATCAGTGATGCAATATACAGATTTAATATAAATAGTCTGAATAGTGAATACGTTACTGTTGCAAAGGATGACGTAAGTCATGGTGTTATCGTTGCTGATTCTCATAATGAAAAAGTTAGAAACTTAGGCGGTGATATTGATCATTTATTTTCGGTTTTGAAGAACAATCCAATTATATCTGACAATTTATGGACTGTCGGAGTTGTATATCCTGAATATGTGATCACAAAACCATATCGAATAGAGTATGAGGATCTCTATAAAAGAGATACAACTAATGGTAATTACCTTGAACGTCTTTTAACATTGGAAGATATTGATAAGTCGTTAGAATCCAACGGCCTAACTGTATTTGAAACAGTCAGTGTGTTCGGCCCTTATGTTGAAGTAGGCACAAATAAAGAGTTATTCTCTATATATTACCCTCTCTATTTAGATGGCATCGTTTTTTCAGTTTTAGTGATTGATGTAGACAGTGATTTTTTAGATGACTTCATTGTAGACTTTAACGCCAACAATTTTACTTGGTTTGAGTTGTCTGACGATCACAATATACAGGCTTGCTCGATTGTCGAGAAAAGCTTTGCGCTTCAAGTTGATAATGAAAAGGTGGGTTTGGTCATCAAAACGCCAGTGATATACAGTGTCATGGCCATTATGATTTGTACCATGATGTTATTTGGTTGTTTTTCAATAGCTGAAGCGATTAGAAAATTCTACCTAGATAGTAAAATAGATAGACTTTCAGGTTTTTATCGTAAAGATAGATTTATCAATAAAAAAATGTCAGTATCTTCAATTTGCTTGATTGATATTGATCATTTTAAAAAGATTAATGATGTGCATGGTCACGTTGTTGGCGACATAGTGATTTCAGAGGTGGCCAATCGTATTAAATCCTCTATCCGTGCAACAGATCTTGCCATTCGTTGGGGGGGGGAGGAGTTTGTGGTTATTTTTAATGGCAAAATTTCTTATGAGAAATTGAATAAAAAAGCGAATGACTTACTTAGTGCTATTAATCGAGAAAAAATCAATCAATTAGATGTGACTATATCCATAGGTGCCATTCATTCGGTATTTGATATGCCATTGCAAGAAGCATTTTTATCTGCAGATAAAGCGCTTTACGAGTCAAAAAACTCTGGTCGGAATAGAATTACGCTATATCGTCATTCTTGATTAAATTAGAGCAATCGCTAATGTGATTGCTCGTGTTAGAACTAAATTATTACTGTCAGTTTAGTCAGGGGCAGATCATGAACGTTTTTTGCCCAATGGCAAATCAAAATTGACCTAATGAGCTAGCTGTGATCTTATGCTCCTCTTTTGAGGAGTTGCCATGAATATAGATACCATCAAAGAGCATTTCA
>NZ_JAHUTT010000099.1 GCF_019209865.1 Shewanella sp. NIFS-20-20
CGAGACAGTTCAAGCTTGATGGGAAACGGGATAGGGCCTATCCACGTGCGTTAAAAATGAGTAAAAACAAGTATCCCATTAAGTCTAAGAAAAATGCCGTTCACACTAAGTGAACGGCATTACGCAATCGCGGGCTTTTTTGTGAGCAGATATCTAGCCAATCCTAAGGGATCAGCATGGATCGAGGGTTAATTGACCCTGGATAGTAAATTGCGCCATTTTTTCTGCAAAATGTTGATAGCAGCCAATATTTTCGCTAATCCAGTCACAGTTGTAATAGGTGTCGAGATAACGCTCACCCGAATCACAAATTAATGTCACCAGGCTGCCAGTTTGTCCTTGTTGCTGCATTTGAGCGGCAAGCACGAGAGCGCCAAATAAATTGGTGCCAGTTGAAGGTCCGGTTTTACGACCAATGAGGCCTTCTAACCAATGAATGGTCGCAATCGCAGCAGCATCTGGGATCTTAAGCATGCTATCGACTACGCCTGCAATGAATGAGGGTTCGACACGCGGACGACCAATGCCTTCGATTTTACTGCCGACATTGCTCACTATACTGGCATCGCCGGTATTAAAGTATTGATAAAATACAGAATGTTCAGGATCGACCACACAGAGCTGGGTGTCTAATTGCTGATAGCGAATATATCGACCTATGGTGGCAGAGGTGCCGCCTGTACCTGGACTCATGACGATCCAGCGCGGGATGGGGTGGGGTTCCATTTGCATTTGGTTAAAGATGGAATCGGCAATATTGTTATTACCACGCCAATCCGTGGCACGTTCAGCATAAGTAAATTGATCCATATAATGGCCATTTAACTCGGTAGCTAACCGTTCTGACTCGGCGTAGATTTGATTGCTGTGATCAACAAAATGACACTGGCCACCATAGAACTCAATTTGTTGAATTTTCTTCTTGGCGGTGGATTTCGGCATCACGGCAATAAAAGGCAATCCTAGCAATTTTGCAAAATAGGCTTCCGACACTGCCGTACTACCAGAGGATGATTCAATAACCGGGGTACCTTCCTTGATCCAGCCGTTACATAACGCATAGAGAAAAAGCGAGCGGGCGAGGCGATGCTTCAAACTTCCCGTTGGATGAGTACTTTCATCTTTGAGATAGATATCAATGTTGTTGAGTGCGGGGATATCCAACTTGATCAGGTGTGTGTCGGCACTGCGTTGGAAGTCAGCTTCGATTTTTGCAATGGCATGCTTTACCCAAGTTTGCGTCATGATAGGGAGTTGCCTTAGTTATTATAGAAGACAGGCATGATAAATAACTTAGTTGCAGATGTACACGTTGAAAATAACTAGGGAGTTAACACAGTAAAAGAGAGGGATAGATGGTGGAGGGAGAAGGATTCGAACCTTCGAAGGCTGAGCCGTCAGATTTACAGTCTGATCCCTTTGGCCACTCGGGAACCCCTCCAATATATCTATTTTTTGATGTTGAACTTAACTTCTTGGCCAGAAGTTAACTGTATCAATACTGACACAGGTAAAAATGGTGGAGGGAGAAGGATTCGAACCTTCGAAGGCTGAGCCGTCAGATTTACAGTCTGATCCCTTTGGCCACTCGGGAACCCCTCCACGAACAGGCATAAGATGTAAGAAAGATGGTGGAGGGAGAAGGATTCGAACCTTCGAAGGCTGAGCCGTCAGATTTACAGTCTGATCCCTTTGGCCACTCGGGAACCCCTCCCTTTCTTAATGGTCTTATATTGTTACAATTGATGGTGGAGGGAGAAGGATTCGAACCTTCGAAGGCTGAGCCGTCAGATTTACAGTCTGATCCCTTTGGCCACTCGGGAACCCCTCCTCTCAATTGCGGCGTGAATAGTATGCATAAACCTTTGGCTTGTAAAGGCTCGATTTGAAAATAATATTAAAGTTATTGCTCATCTGGTCGATTAACTAACAACGACTTGTTTCTGTGATGTTTTTTTATGCAGATTGATGCCAATATCATCAATGAATTACATTTAGGTAGCCGCTTAAACGATGCGATAGCAGCGAAGCGGCGGGGCGAGTTTGCTCTATTATTAAGCCTACTGTCTGCCGATGTGCGCGATATGGCGCAATTTAGTCCACAAGATCTGTCAGTCGATGAAACACTTAGACGTGAGTTCGATGTGCCTGGGCGGCAACCTTTAACGGTGAATATGGCACTCGAGACCTGTTGGGATCATAGTCAGGCGTTTTTTAGTGATTCTGCCGCAGGCTTTTATTTACGCCAAAGCTTGCTCGCTGAACCATTAGTCTATGGCGGCGCAGTGGATGCCGAATTAATGACAGTACTGGAAAATTGCAGCCATAGCGTGAAACATCGCTGTTTACACCACAGTGACACTCACCAGCAGATGCCTGAACCGCCACATTTATGCGATCAACTGCAAGCACAGCGATTAATGATAAATTCACTGATATAAGTCGAGTAATGCTTGGTGTGTCATGCCGCGAGACTTATAATAGGTTTGACTAATTTTAGCAAAGAGAAAGATTATGAAATCAATACGTGAAGCTCAGTCGCAAGCGGTTAATGATACTTGTACTGATTGTGGTAGTTATATTGATATTGGTTCAGTTATCGATGCCGATGATAATGTTTTACAACTGAATGTTAGTGAAGAGCGGGCATTATATTTATCCAGCAGTGCCCAAGAACGCTTTGCGGATGTACAAGTGAACATGATTAGTGACAAAGAGGAAGTCACACTAACCCTAACATTTGGGATCAGTGCTGAAAAAATGATCTTCCAACTGCAGCATGGGCTGTAACAATTTATAACTTATTGTAGTATAAGAGTAATTGAGCCATTGCATGCAATCTCTTCTTGTTTTTATCTCAATGATTCAGTTACTCTTTTATTAGTTATATAGCGTTTATGTAAATATTATTGCAGTTATTAATAACAATAAATAATCAGCGATGCTGATAAAAATGGATTTAGGGAATAGGGTGAAAACGCGTAATTTTCAGTTAGTCGTTGAGTCCGTGGTTAATTCACCGGCAAAAAAGCGAGGTGATTTTTTGGCAACCGCCGAATTAATTGCCGACGCGTTAAGCGAACAGCTGGCTGTTGATTGCATTAGTATTTGGGCGTTTGATAATCATCAATCCTTACAATATCCTATTTGCCTACGATATTTACATGACACGCCTGCGGTTAATCCCGCACTGATACGTCCTAAACACTTAGATCTTCTGCCCCATTACCTCGAACAGTTATACGATCACCGCTTAATTGTCACCAATGATATTGCGACGTCACCTTGCTCCCAAGATTTAGCGACTAACTATTTTATGCCCCGAGGCGTGGTGGCATCCCTTGATGTCTCGGTACGCATCAATGGTCATTTGGAGGGGGTGATTTGTCTTGAACGAATGCACTCTCGCGGCGCTTGGCAGGAAAAAGAAACCAATTTTGTCTGTCAACTGGCGGATCAACTGGCCTTGACCTTGGCAACACAGCAAAGCTACCAACAACAAGAATTACTGACTTTATTTAGAAGTGCGTTAGCGCAGTCAGACCAAATTACCATGTTGGTCGATTTACTGAGCTTAACCATCAGTTATGTTAATCGTGCTCACGGTGAGATCACCGGCACGTCGGCAAACAAAGTCATAGGAAACCAAGTTTCTCAACTTAGTTTTTTCAAACAATACCCGGAACTTGGCGACAATATTATTACGGACTTACGTAATGGTAACGCCAGTAAAGGGGAGGTGGCATTACGGCGTGAAGACGGTAAAAAATATATACTGCAATACCATATCCATCCTTTTGTCACCGAGCGCGGCAAACCTTTCGCGTTAGTGACGGCACTGGATAATTCCCGTGATCATTTTATTCGTTCAGAACTCGAACGATTAGCGTGGCGTTGTAGTCTCACCAATTTATATAACCGGTCATACTTTAATCGTACCTTAGAGCACTGCCAGCAAGGCTATCTGATTTTAATAGATTTACGTGGTTTTAAACGTTTTAACGATGCCTATGGGCACGATCAAGGGGATAATTTACTGATTGAAATGGCAAGGCGGCTGCGTAGTTTCGCCGAAATTTACGGTGCCAATCAGGTCGCTAGAGTGGGATCTGATGAATTTGCCTTGTTCATTAATGAAGTGAAGCTGTCATTTGATATTAAGATATTGGCACACAAACTGTTGGCGCATCTTAGCCAAGTGTTGAAGATTGGCCGAGAGCAAGTGACACCCAAACCCGCATTAGCTGTGGTGAATTTAGCTGAAGTTCTTGATGTGATGTCGCCGATGACTTGTGTTGATATTGCCGTGCAACACGCTAAACGCAAGCAAGGCCAGTCAATTCAGTTTTTTACTAAAGATCTGCTGTCGAACTTTCAAAATGATACGGATATCGAACGTGAATTACAGCTAGCGATCCGCGGACGTCAATTTGAATTGTATTATCAACCCTTAATGGACTTACAAGAACAACGCTATATTGGCGCAGAAGCTCTGATACGTTGGCATCATCCGAGTAAAGGGATTTTGTACCCTAACAGCTTTATCGATATTGCCGAACAAACCGGCTTAATTGCCAGTATTGGTGCCTGGGTATTAGAGGCGTCTTGTCGGCAGTTGAATCTGTGGCAGCATAAAGGCCTGCAGCTATCTATGCATGTCAATGTTTCTGCAAGACAGTTCTTTAGCGGCAATCTATTCGAACAAGTCTGGCATTTAATGACGAGATACCATTTAGCACCACGGACCTTAATTTTAGAGATCACTGAAACTGAATTGATGGAAGACATCAAGTACGCCACCAATTTATGTAAGGAACTCACTGAACTTGGTGTCGGTTTAGCTATCGATGATTTTGGTACTGGTTATAGTTCGATGCGCTATCTGAAACAGTTTCCTATCAGCAAACTTAAAATCGACCGTTCGTTTATTTCAGATATTAGTTCCAGTCGTGAAAGTCGAGAAATCGTCAGTGCGATCATTGCGATGGCAAAAGCATTAAATATTTCATTAACGGCTGAAGGGGTTGAAACCACTGAGCAAGAGGCATTTTTAGCCGCAAATCTGTGCCATCAAGCGCAGGGCTTTTTATACAGCCCAGCGCTCAGGGATGCTGACTTTACTGATTTTATCAAAAACCACCGGCTTAAGCCCGTTATCGACTGAGGCGGCAGTTCCCCATACATTGCGGCTTATTTTAAACAACATTGTTTACTTTTCTTACCGCTTAAGCACACACACAGTTGGTTGCGCTGGGGGTACTTAACCGGTAAATGTTGTCCTTGAGTATAAAACCACTGCTCATCAATACGGATAAATTGGGAGTGCTCATGGATGGCATCGATATCATCTTGCGCGCGATACCAAGCACAAAAAGTAACCCAGCCAGTATTGGCCTCTTCACCATGATTTTCTATGGCCAAACTCAACCAATGCACCGGATCTTGAGCCAATATTTCGAGAGTGAGATCACCTAAATAATCAGGATGGGTAGTGTCTAATATATAGCGAAACTCTGCCATCGCAAAAGCGCAATAGCGCGAGCGCATGAGTTGCAACGGTGACGTTGCGCGAGAGATACCTGTGTGCAGGGGAAGGCAACATGCTTGGTAGTGATGACCACTACCACAGCAACAAAGGGAAGGCGTTATCATAGCGAGTTAGGGATAGATACCAGTAAATTATTCACACCATAATACCAGTTTTGTTGTGGCATGGCCTGATAATATAACTCCGGCGTTGCTTGCGATGTCGCTTCAGCTTTGATCACCCACTGGTCATTGTCAGAGACAAATTGAAATAAAAACTTACCTGCAAACTGTGTCGGCGCATCACCAGTATCGATGGCCGGGGAGTATTTTATTAAAAAGTATCCCATATCCGTAATGGAGTCCGTGAGGTATTGGCGACTAGTGACCCTAAAATCAATCTCAACACTGGCACGGTTACGAATGACTTTATCGAAGAACTCTTGATAATGCTGAGCGATTGCGAGTTTACTGTTAAATATCCCCTGCGTGGCTTTTTCAGGCATATAGATAGCATCAGGGTGATAGAGCGCGGCAATGCGATTAATATCTAAATGATTGAAGGCGTGCATCATGCTCTGATAGTGGCTATTAAGAGCGGTGTCTTGCGCCTTGAGCGTGGGGGATTGAGCCGATAATGGCTGTGAAAACAGCAGCATAAATAGGCTTACATACATTAAAAATGTGGCGCGTTGAGTCATATTAATAGTGGCTGTGATCTCTAAAATGCACACTATAATTAATGCTCTAGTGAGTTGGTAGCATTAGATCTTTACAAAGTGTGTAAGGCTTGTGGTGCCGCCTGGCTCATAAAAATGTATGGTCCGCCTCGTTATTGCAAATGATATTTCCGATAACGAGGTTGGTTTGCGCTAATGTATTCGGAGTCTTCATTAGGTGCTACCACCCGCTCCACGATGAGTTCCGCGCTAGAT